>JBBRZE010000042.1:0-43088 GCA_038236995.1 Bacteroidales bacterium
GATCCGCTTACTTTTAAGGATATCAGTAAATGTTTTGCAGAAAAGACCCGCATGAATGTGGAAATAACGGAACCCGACTGGTTTTCGGTATTTCATGTGAACGAGCGCTATGTAGTGTCATTTCAGCAAAACAGGTGTTTCCTTGTGGGCGATGCGGCACATATTCACAGCCCAGTGGGTGCACAAGGTATGAATACAGGTTTACAGGATTCTTATAATCTGGCATGGAAGCTTGCAATGGTCATTCAGGAAAAGTCGAATGCATCACTTCTGGATACCTATTCATCCGAAAGAGTAGTGGTTGCGAAAAATGTTGTGCGCGGCACCGATCGTGCTTTTACATTCGTCACAAGCAAGAATATTTTTGCGAAATTATTTCGGGTTCATGTCCTGCCTTTTTTTCTGCAATTAATGTTGCCTCACCTTGTAAAGCAACAAGCTGTTCTTCATTTCTTCTTCCGGCGAATTTCGGAAATTGGGATTCAGTATCGTAAAAGTTCTTTTTCTGAAAATACATCGGCGGGTCATTTTCCAGCTTTTGCACCCAAGCCGGGGGAAAGGTTACCCTATATTAATTATCAGGAGGATGGTAAAATAATTAATATTCAGGATAAAGTAAAAAGTGGCGACTTTCACCTTTTTATCTTTTCGAAAGACGCGTCCGTGGATGCCATTCAAAAGATTGCCGTGAAATTCACACAACTGCTTTCTGTTGAAACCATTCCTTATACATCTGGAACAGGCGATCTGTATAAGCGACTGGGGATTGTCAATAACGGATGCTACCTTGTACGACCTGATCTTTACATTGCTTATCGCTCGGCAAAATCGGATGCTGATCATTTCGAAACTTATCTTCAGCAATTTATTCGACGTCAATAAGAATGCTTATTATTCAGCTTCACAGAACTTTCAATCAGTAAAAGCATTTCGAATCAGCAAAAAAATACCATTTCGAAAGAGAAAATCATGGCTCTCATAAATGTATTGAATAAATTAGATTGTATTTTTGCCATTAGGGAATTACTACAAACTGTAAATATTCTAAGATGAAATTTTTAAAATTAGTTGTTTTCGGATTAATATTGTTTTTTACAAGTGCAACTCAAGCGCAAGTTTCAGTACATGTCAACATAGGTTCACCTCCTCAATGGGGTCCGGCCGGTTATTCCGATGTGAGGTATTATTACTTACCTTATGTGGATGCCTATTATGATGTTCATACATCCATGTTTATTTATTTTGAAGGCCGGTCATGGGTTCGCAGATCGTATCTCCCCAGTCGGTACAAAAACTTTGATTTGTACGACGGATATAAAGTCGTTATGAAAGATTATCATGGTGAAGCTCCTTATTATAAACATCGTGAGTATAGAGCTTTGTATCCAAAACGATACCGCGGTCCATCTCAAAGAACAATTGGTGATCGACCAAAAAGAGGAGACGAAAATCAGCGTACGTATCGCCAAAGTAATCAGGCGAACCAGGGACGGGGTAGTGCAATTGAAAAAAATGACAGAAGTGGTGATTACAATTATAACCGGCGAGGCGATGAGAAAAGCAATGCCAAACGCAATAATGATAAAAAAGAGAAAAATGATCGTGGTCGGGGGAATGATAAGGATAAAAGGAAATAATTGAATAATTGTTTTGCAAACAGACAGCCTCAAACGGTGCATTGTACTTTGTGTACAGTGCACCGTTTGTTGTTTCAGCTGTGGTGATCAGCGTCCTTTAAAATCCTTCATTAAATGCAGTTTTCGTATGCTTTTCCTTCGGAGATTATGGTGAAAAGACAAACAATATCAGACACATGACGCAGCTTAAAGGCTAAAGGATAATCGCAAAAGGTTAATGTCAAAAGAATGAAATGGCGGCTTTCAGGCTTTTACTCTGCCAGAAAACTCATTTCTAAAAGTCTGGGGAGTTTTTCGGAAATGACGTTTGAAAACGGTGGTGAAGTATTGCGGGGATGAGAATCCACATTGGTAGGCAATATCAGTGGCCGATACTTCAGGTTGTTGCTGCAGTAACTGTCCCGCTTTTATAAGCCTGACTTTGTTAATGTATTCCATTGGTGTGCAATTACTTATTTCGACGCAATATTTGGTAAACCGCGTAGTTCCCAACTTGCACCAGGCTGCCATATCGGGCAACGTCCATGATTCACAGTGGCGGTCTTCGAGGGAATTCAGGAAAAGCTGAACCGTTCTTCGTGACTCTATCAGCTCCTCATTGAGCAAAATCTTTCCCTCCTGGAAATGTTCGAGCAATGCAATTAGCAAGGAATTGATTAAGACCCTGAGTTTTGACTCATAATCTTTTTCGCCGCCTTCTTTTATCACTTTACCAATTCTGATAAAACAATCCTTTATATCATGGGTCGCTTTCCATACCGGTTGTTCATTCTGCCGAAAATAGATCGTCAGTTTTTCAAGATCCTTTGGATTGAGAATCACCCAGTCGGGCCATACCCATTCCTGGTGCGGATGACGTACACCAACGTCGAGAATGATCCAGTGCAACTTACTCATTTCTACCTCCGGATTGCCTAGTTTGTGACTTATCCACGGGCGTGTGATCGTAAAATGGTTAGGCGCAAGATTGTATTTTTCGTCACCCAGAAAGAACGTAAGATCGCCTGACTCGAGCAAACAGATTTCAATTCCCTCGTTGGTATGCCAATCCAGGCCCCAATTCTGAGGTTTCTTAATATTCCAGTAACCGATACTTTTAACACCGGACAGTTCCTGTTTACTAAGTTTTTTCCCTGGGTAAGCATCACGTGCAAGAGTAGTTAGTTCTATATCACCATTATCAGCAGCACCCTTAACAGGACTGCAGTTGTCGGCCTTGAATGACAATTTGCCGCTGGGATCATAGAATTTCGCGCGTCTTTCCATTTCTGAAATAAAATTTTACACTGAAAGATTTTGAACAAGCTGCGTTTTAATCAGCCCTATATTTATCGGCGTTGGAAGAACCCAACTGATTTTAAATAATTAAACAGACCTGTCGCTCTGCTTTTACAAATATAATTAAATTAAAACATTTGAATATGAACGGAGTTGTCAGACTTGGAATCAATATGGAGTTTGTACGAACTCACGATATGTCATTTGCCAGCGGTGTGAAAAAAGCCGCCGGGATAGGTTACGAGTACATCGAACCAATGGTACATCTTGGACGTGAGTTGTTAAGTGAAGCCGGCTATTTTCATTCTGTCTCTCTTTTTGACGATCCGTTGTTTGTAAAAGAGTTGTGCGACAAGTATAACGTTAAACTTTCAGGATTATCATCCCACACGCCGCTTTGCAAACCCGAGATCAGCGTCGAATACCTCAAAATGGCCATCCGGTGGGCTGCCGATGCCGGTGCGCCGGTCGTTAATACCGATGAGGGTCCGAAACCTTTCTGGACGACTAAGGCAATGGATTATCAGCTGATGACTTATACACTAACCGAAGCTACTATGGTGGCTGAGCGTCACGGAATAAAAATCGGGCTTGAACCACATCAGCAATACAGCAAAACGCCGGACGGACTCGACAGTATTTATAGCCTGGTTGCATCTCCGGCATTGGAAATTAATTTTGATACAGGAAATAGTTATCTTGCAGGAGGTTCTGATGTTTACGAATGGCTCGAAAGGGTGAAAGACCGGCTCGTTCATCTTCATGCCAAGGATATCAGCCTTTCGCAAAGCAATGCAGAACGTGGAAAAGTCAGCGGAACGCCGGTTGGATGCGCCTGTGGTGACGGTGTTGTTGACTGGAAGCGGGTGATCGAAATTGTAAAGTCGTCTGGCCGGGATATTGTCTTCAGTGTGGAGTGCGGAACAATTGACCAGGCGATACGGAGTTTTGAACATCTGTCCAAACTTTTATAAATTTATAAAATGAACAAGATACTCCTCCTTCTTTTGGTCACTTTCATTTATTCATCCGCAGTTGCTGCTCCGGCTAATTCCTCTTTGACTCCGGCTGAGGATCTGATCCGTGTGTTGATAATGAGCGGAAAGAATAATCATGAATGGCAAAAGACGACTCCTTTGTTTGCCCGGATATTGAAGGATACGAAACTTTTTTCGGTCAGCATAACAGAAAGGCCCGATACTTTGTTCTACACTTCATTGAAAAAGTACAACCTAGTTATCAGCAATTGGAATTCATGGCCCGATAACAACATGAGATTGAGCAGTGAATGGGAGCATGATTTTCTGAGGTATGTGACGGAAGGCGGAGGAGCGCTCTTTTTTCATGCCGGTGCATCATCATTCTATGGTTGGGAAGACTATCACAAGATAGGAATCGGCAGGTGGGGAAAAGAGACCAGACATGGCGCTCCTACCAAAGGACATGTTTTTGGTTTCGATCAGGGACACCCGATTACCAAAGGAATCAGCGATTTTTATATCATGGATGAAATATGGGAGAATACCGATATTTATTCAGGGGCAAAGGTAATTGGTTCGTTATCGGCAAAAGATGAAAAAGATGGTCACGCCATTGATGTAACAGCTGTTTTCGTTAACCAGACAGGGAAGGGAAGAAGTTTTTTTACCACGCTGGGACATGACGAGCGGGCATTGCTGAATAGCGGAATGCAAACACTTTTGCTGAGGGCTGCCCAGTGGTGTGCCGGTCGTAAAGTTACAATTGAACTCCCTTCTGAATTAAGAAGCGCGAAATCCAATTTGCCAAAAAAGTTGATCTGGAATCAAACAGATACTTCGCTCACGTTGAGGAATCATTCTGGGATCGTGTGGCAATTCAACTATAATAACCGCTTCGGGAAACCATACTTTCATCCTCTAACGGTAAATAACACAAATCTCACCTGCGTTTCACCTCCCGATCATCCGTGGCACCTGGGATTATGGTTTTCGTGGAAATATATCAATGGTGTGAATTACTGGGAGTATACAAATGATTTTAAATCTCCGGAAACGGGCTATCAGTCAGAAGGTGTCACTGAAATCACAAAGAAATCGATTGTCACGAATCCTGATTTTTCAGCTGATATCCGGATGAAATTAAGCTATCATCCAATCAACGGGAAAGCTGTTCTGTTCGAAGAAAGAAGTTCACATGTTTCGCCGCCGTTTAAGGATGGCAGTTATTATATTGATGAGAAATACGATATCAGGACCGAAACTGATAGTGTTGTTCTTGACCGCACACCACTTACCGGCGAACCTGGCGGACAATCATGGGGCGGTTATGCCGGATTGTCAATACGATTTAACCAGGATTTCACCACACCTGAAGTGGTGATACCAGCCGATACTTCCGGCCACGGTAAAGGAAATTGGCGATATATGGAGTTTAATACTTTAACAGGTGGAAAAGCAGGAATGGCAATGTTCCAGCACCCGCAATTCACAACCAATTCAACCGAATGGTATGTGATAAATGATCAGAAAGTCCCGTTTTACTATTACAGTCCGGCCGTTTTATTTGATAAAAAAATCATCCTGAGAAAGGGGGAGACACTGCACCTGAAATACCGGATTTGGGTGTTGCCCGGTGTCAGCAACAAAACAGATTTGGAGGAAAAGTATAAGGAGTTTATTCATTATTAAATCCTGAAGATATGGCAATAAAAGTTGGTTGTTTTGCGTTGATCAGTCCATTCAGTCCGTTGGAAAATCAATTGGACCTGATCAAAAAATGGGGGTTCAGTTGCGGTGATTTAACCGATAATTCGGATGGTGCCTGCCTGGGTGTCGAATATGGATTCACGGCCCTGGCCAGTCTGGATGCGAACCCTTTTGATATTAAAAGGATGTTTGAAGCGAGAGGCCTTGAACTTTCGAGTATCTGTGCCCATGCCAATCTGCTTGATCCGGCTTCTCCGGCTCGTTATGGCACAGCACAAATTATTAAAGCAGTAAAGATGGCAGCCGCAATAGGTGTTAAGCACGTGATTACAGCCGAAGGCGAATCTAAAACTCCTTTCGGAAAAAATCTGACGGATTCGGAAGCAATCTTTTCAATTGCTGAAAAATTGTATGAACCGCTCAGATTTGCCGAAGATTATGGCGTAAAAATCTTAATTGAACCACATGGCCATATTACAGATTCAGTCCAACTGATGGGAGAGGTGCTCGGTCGTTGTAATTCTGAAGCTTTGGGTATTAACCTTGATACCGGAAATTTATGGTTAGGCGGGGGCGATTCGCTGGAGATGATTGCCAGGTTCGGTTCAAAAATAGAACATGTTCATTGGAAAGATCTTCCGCAGGAGATGGTCGAAAAACGCGGTACCCAATTCGGATGCGGAATGTCAGCCACAGCATTGGGTGATGGAGTGATCGATATCGCAGCAATTTATCACGCTTTGGTGAAAATAGGCTTTGACGGGTATTCTACGCTTGAAATTGCCGGTGATGAAGCAGTTCTAAAAAGTTTTGAATTTTTGAAAAAGCTGGGAGCAGTGTAATAATATATATATTATCAAATGACTAAATAACAGTACAATATGGAAAACAAAAGTGTAAATAGCAAAGGAATATCCCGCCGTGATTTCGTCAGGCGTTCGGCAACCGGAATAGCAGGAGCAGCATTGTTGCCAACTGTTCTCACTTCATGTTCAAACTGGAAAGGAGCCAATGACAGGATTGTTGTGGGTCACATTGGAGTCGGGTCAAGAGGAACCGATGAGTTAATGTCTTACTTTTTACCATTGCGTGATGCTTTGAATATTGCTGTTTGCGACACATTTAAGGATCGTCGTGAGAGTGTGGCCGGCAAGATTAACCAGTTTTACAAGGAGAATAAATTTACTTCTGACGAGTGCAAAGCTTATCTTGATATGGATGAGCTGCTTGCCCACAAAGACATTGATGCCGTTCACATCACTACACCCGATCATTGGCATGTGCTGGCTGCGATTAAAGCGGCAAAGGCAGGGAAACACATTATGCTGGCCAAACCGCTTGGTTTGAGTTATCCTCAAAATTTGGTGCTGGCAAAGGCATTGAAAGATAATAACGTAAAGTTTCATTACGGTACCCAGCAGCGTTCTATGGAGCATATGCAATTGGGTTATAATATGATTCGTGACGGTTTGATCGGTGAAGTCGGGCGGGTTGAAGTATGGGCGCCTGGCAAAAATGATGTTCCATCGCCGCTCTGCAACGAAGTTCCCGTTCCTTCCGATTTTGATTTTGAACGCTGGACAGGACCTGCCCCAATGAGACCCTATTGTCCGGATCGGGTAACCAATAACAGTTCCTGGTTCAATTACGATTACAGCATTGGATTTTTGGGTGGTTGGGGAGCCCATCCCTTAGATATATTAGTCTGGATTTTAAAGGATCAGGTGAAAGGGAACTATACCTGCGAGGGGACGGGACAATACTGGCCTGCCGGTGGTTTGTACAACAATATTCTTTCGTGGGATGTTATCAACAAATACCAGAATGGCCTCGAAGTTCATTTCGTAAGTACCGATGTCGCTAACAATGGAATGCTGGCATATCGTTCATTTAAAGAGGAAAATGGTACAACGTTTTATGGAACCAAGGGTTGGATTTCGCTTAGCCGTTCATCTGCCCAATCGGATATCCCTGAAATCAATGCAAAACTGAATAATTTTCAAAAGGATAAAAATAATTTGATAAACAGTGAAAACAATACGATGGGAAAACGTTTCCTTTCAGTTGTCAGGGGAAAAGAAAGTGAGCTTTGTCCGCTTGACGAAGCCATCATCTCAGATACGATCAGTCATATGGGGGATATAGCCATCCGGACGGGACGCAAAGTGAACTGGGATCCGAAAACTGGTGAAGTAGTTGGCGATACGGAGGCGAATAAATTGTATATCAGAGATATGAGAGCTCCTTATGTAATGGGATAAGAAATAGCTGATCTGACAGATAATGGTGCCAGCAGCATAAGACAGGTAGTTTTTTTTATGGAATGACAAACTGTTTTACTGATAGGTTGAAAAAATAATTCCGCACTGTTTAATAGGTCGGGTGCTTTTAAATTGGATAATTGTTTTGCATATGGACAGCCTCAAACGGTGCATTGTACTTTGTGTACAGTGCACCGTTTGTCATTTCAAACAGGTTGATGACGCGTATGAATAGCGTCTAATAATTGGGACCCCGGGATCTTGTTTTGTAATCTGAAAGTATTTAACTTGCGTTTGTAAATCAGTAAAGATCATCCGGATCGTACGACAACACAAACACTATTAAAACTCAATATTATGACCGGAATATTCTCCTGCGCATTGATTGGCTTCCTTCTCATTGGCCTTGTTGAATCTTCGGACGGCCAAACTATTTCAGATCAGCAAAAAACAAAGATCGAACAACAGGTCGATTCGCTTTTTCATAACAATATAGTTGCTGCTGAGCGGCTCGAATATGATCGGTTGAGTCGGGGTGTTGATGATATACACGAAGCCGGATTTATTGTGAATGGCACTTATTTTGCGAAGTACGATTCGCTTATAAATAGCCTGAAGGCAAGGTCCCAAAGGATCGTGAAGCAGCTTATTACCATTCAGAAAGAAAAAATCACCGTCCTCTCTGACCGTATTGTGTTGTTAACAGCTTTTGGAGATACCAAAGTTGAAGTAAATGATGGCAATACCTTTACTGCAAATTTCTTCTGGTCGTTTGTCTACGAAAAGAAAGGAAATGACTGGAAGGTGATCCAATCACATCAATCAAGGATTAGATAATCTGAGTATGGACGCAATTGTATTAACAGACCGGTTTACAACACCCACCGATGAACTTATCTTCTCCATAATCGGTGATAAAAAGATTTTCTGGCAAAGAATTGTAAGTTATTTGCATGATAATCATTCCGATATTTCAGAAGTATGGCGGTTTTATGATGATGGAAAGTGCTGGCTTTTCCGGACTTTAAAGAAGAAAAAAACAATATTCTGGATCGGAATAGTAGACGGCGCTTTTCAGGTAAGTTTCTACCTGGCAGATAAAGCAACTCCTTTTATTCTGCAAAGCGAACTGTCTGAAAAAATAAAAAATGAATTTTTAAATACCATTGGTAATAAATTTCGAAGTATTACAATTAAAATGATTAATGCTGATGATGCTGAGAACGTGATAAAGCTGATCGAGATAAAACTCAAACTGAAATAAATTGTGTCGTAAATGCCATGATTTGATAAGATTCTATTTGAGTACTTCTTGATGAAATTGTTTTGTATAAGCTTAAATTAGTTACCTTTGAGTTGCTGCAAACAACTTGGCTTTAACTAAATATATGAATTACGTAGAAGTATTTTCTAAAATCTACTATCAGTTAGAAGTATCAAACGATCCCGGCAAAGTCGCTTCGTATATTCCTGAACTCAGAGATATTAATCCCGATAAATTTGGTGTTCACCTTACTACAATTGACGATGATCACTATGATTTTGGTGATTCCGAGGAAAGATTTTCGATTCAAAGTATTGCCAAAGTTTTAGCGTTAGTGCTGGCTTACAAGCTCGAAGATGAAAAACTGTGGGAAAGAGTTGGCGTTGAGCCTTCGGGCACACCGTTTAATTCACTTGTTCAGTTGGAATATGATTTGGGCATACCTCGCAATCCGCTTATCAATGCCGGTGCTTTGGTAATTTGCGATATTCTTGTTAGTAAGTTTGAAAATCCCAAACATGAATTTATCCAATTTGTAAGAAAGGTATCCGATAATCCCGACATTGATTATTGTTCAAGAATTGCCAATTCGGAGAAATTAGCCGGCTACAGAAATGCAGCTTTGATCAATCTTATTAAATCGTTTGGCAATATTAAAAATGACATCGATGTTGTGCTGGATTTCTACTTTAATCTTTGCTCAATTGAAATGTCCTGTAAAGAACTTTCGCGTACGTTCCTTTTCCTGGCAGCCTACGGCGTCTGCCCTTACACAAACGAAACAATTATAAGTGTCAGTAAATCAAAACGGGTGAATGCGATCATGCAATTGTGCGGTTTTTATGACGAGGCCGGAGAGTTTTCATTTAAAGTAGGTTTACCAGGTAAGAGTGGAGTTGGAGGTGGAATCGTTGCAATCCATCCGAATAAGTATTGTATTGCCGTTTGGAGTCCCCGGCTCAACAAGAAAGGGAACTCTAATATGGGGATGAAGTTTCTGGAGTTGTTTACAACAGAGATACAGGCTTCAATATTCTAAATGTCAGATATGTTGTGCAAGATAGCTTTAATGCAGGACCATTTCTGTGGAAGAAAGCGACCGGTCAGGAATAAGTTCGTTGAAAAACCGAGTGGGGAAATTACCCCCTTGTAAACACGGGCCTTCTCTTTTCCGAGAGCCGGGTATTGAAACAATAACCATCGCTGTCGAATGCATGCAACTGCTCTTCCGAATCAATTCCGTTTTGCAGAATAAAACGGGTCATCATTCCACGGGCTTTCTTGGCAAAAAAGGAGACCATTTTGTAGGTACCTTCTTTCGCTTCCCGGAATTCGGGAGTAACAATTTTTGCCTTTAACTTCTTTGGATCAATTGCCTTGAAATACTCAACGGAAGCAAGGTTGATCAGCAGATTTGAACTGCTAATATCAAGATCTTTACGAATTTTTGCGGTTATCTTTTTCTGCCAGAATTGGTATAAATTTCGCTGTTTTCCTACTTCTAATGGAATTCCCATTTCAAGTCGGTATGGTCTAATCAGATCAAGTGGCCGTAACACTCCATACAATCCCGATAGAATCCTTAGTTGATTTTGGGCCGCTTCGATGTCGGAAGGTAAAAGCGTATCGGCATCAAGACCTAAATAGACATCACCTCTAAAAGCATAAAGTGCCTGGCGTGCCGTTTCGGGGGTGAATTCTGGCCGCCACAAGAAGTACCGTTCCTGGTTTAATTGTGCAAGTTTAGGACTGATGTCCATCAATTTCATTATCCGATCCACACTTAATTTCCGGAGAGGTTTGATCAGGACGGAAGCTTCCTTTACAAATTCGGGTTGTGTATGCGACTGATTGGTAATTGGTTTTTCGAAGTCGAGTGTTTTGGAAGGAGAAATGACAATAAGCATTGTAGCGTTTTTTAATGAATAACAGATGCCAAACAGTAAAGGTTTACTGAAATAAAAACAGAAAGCCCCCGAAACCGGAGGCCTAACTGTTTTTATGAATATTCCGAATTCTCTTTATTTGATCTTTTCGATCCAGATATTGCGGAACTGAATTTTTGATCCTTCGGCTTGTAGTCCGATTCCACCTTTTGATTCGCTGCAATTGGTAGCGTAGTTTTGAAGTACGCCATTGACTTTTACCTCAACGGTATTGCCTTTACAAACAATATCAAAACTATTCCATTCGCCGGGTTTGTTCTCGCTCGAAGGCTTCATTTTGGCGGCGATTGGTTTAACTTTTTCAGTCGAAACGTAGACTGTATCCCTGACCGTTGCTTTTAAGTCGACATCCTGTATAATAAAATCTCCGGCAAAGAGGTGTTTTAACTGAACTTGGTAATGCCTTGGCCAAATTTTGTCAGGACCTACAGTATGAATGAATACACCGCTGTTGGTGGGCTTTTCCGGATAACGCCACTCAACATGCAGACGATAGTTCGCATATTCCTTTTTGGTGCGGAGATAGCCGGTTGGTACTCCGGGTGTTTCGATTACACCATCCTTTACATAGAAAAACTTTGCCGGATTGATTGTTGAATCGGAAACATAGGTTGACCAACCATTAAGATTCTTGCCATTAAACAAAAATTCCTTTTTCTGCGAAAACCCGCTTAGGGTTAAGGCAACCAATAAAACTAAAAGTAATGTCTTCATTATTTTAAATTTGTTTTTAAGTAAAGAATGAGTTTCAGCTATTAAGCCACGTTGATTTTTATCTCCTGTCCGTATTTAATAATCTCATTAACAATAGGATTTGACAATTCAAATTCACTTTCCCTAAAGGGGTGCGGTTCAATCCGGCTATCAATTTTTCTTCGTAATCTCATTAATTCAAGCTGCATATCCATCAGGTTGCTATAATCTTTGAATACAATTGCAATATCAATATCGCTATCTTCATTGAAATTACCCTTTGCGTAGGAACCAAAAAGAATAATGTTGATATAATTGAATTTCGATTTTACAGCACTTGCATACCTTTGGGCAATTTTTATAGCTTCTGTTTTATCCACAATCTTAAAATTTTAATTTTTTCAATCCATTCTTTGGTGAAATCAACGGTACATAAAGAGTGAAACTCCCTTTTGTAATCATCATATCTGGCATTTAGATTAAATGAAGTTATCATATCAAGCCAGTCAGCATATTCATCTGTCAATTCGAACTCATTGAGTTCTGCTAATCTGTATAAATTATGAGTGTAAGGGGCATGCTTCTTATTTATTCTGACAAAATAAGCCTTTAGCAATTTCTCAGTCGAAATATGCCCCAAAAACAAAGACCAGCTATATGATTTTGAATCATACAAACTAAGCATTGTTTTAAAATCATCTTCTGACGTATCAATCCAATGTTCAACTATTTTATCAACGTCGAAATTTGAATTACCCTCGCTCATCGATCAATAAATTTATCCAAATATACTGTTTTTTACTAAATATTGATGAAAGGATAAGCTAACAGTCAGTCGCCCTTCGCAATCCTCATATCGCTGTGCTTTTCCCTTCCCGATCATAACTTCATTAATAGAAATGGCATCCCTGACAGGATGCCATTTCTTTCTTTATATTGAATGATTGCGACTTAATACCCCCATTTTTTCATTACCTCTAAATCTTCCTTAACAGATTCAATAGCAGTCGCATTTTGATACGACTCCTGTTCAATGATAAAGACAGTTGTGCCACCTATCTTCCGTCCGAGATCGATGGCCTCTTTTGTAGGAATGATTCCTTTGCCCAGAATTGCACTCTCATATTTCTCAGGTGTATTTACTGCTATTTCGTCTTTAACATGCAGCATTTCGAACCTTCCTGGATATTGACCTAAAATGTCAAGCGCTTTGGCTCCGGCAATGTACATATTACCAATATCCAGCTGCATGATAACGAGTTTAGGATCCATGTTCTTCATCATGATATCGAACACTTTGATGTCGTTCAGTTTTTCGCTGAATTCGAAAGAGTGGTTGTGATAGCCAAATTTCATTCCCATTTTTTGACAGAGTTCACCACATTTGTTGAACACTTCCATGTAACGCAGCATGTCGTCATAGGTCGTGCGCATACTCTCTTCCATAGAAGGACTGATCACATACTTTTGACCCATGTAACCGGCATCTTCAATGGTATATTTCCATGAATCAGAAAATACTTTCTTTTCTGCATCCCAATGATTCTTACCCATGACGGTATGCCCACTTGGCATTTTCAATCCCAGATCATCCAGAATTTTTTTAAACTCAGCCGCAGTATAGCCATAGAACTTGCGGTTGATGTAGTTGGCATGTTCAACATTCTTATATCCCATTTTGGCCAGCTGGGTCAGCGTCCCGATCGGATCTTTTTTCATATCATCCCGAACCGAATAGAGTTGAAGGCCCAGAATTTCGTTGGGTTTAGGCGCTGCAAACGAAGTTTTCGACAAAAGAGCTGTTCCGGCAAGCAGAACAGCGCTGTTTTTAAGAAATGTCCGACGCGATGTTGTCATAATTCTAAGGTATTGATATTTTGTTAATAATTAAATGATATGCGATTAATACCAACAAATATATGGTTTACTTCGGCAAAAACAAATGGCTGATTGGGGAATAGTTGGATTTTAAACGTATTTTTGAATTTAAAGAAAAACTACAGATGAAAACACTTACAACCATACTTCTTTCTCTTTTTATAACAAATTTTCTTTTTGCACAAGATCGGATAACCGGCCGTGCATTTGCGACACGTTCTGAAGTGATTGCACAACACGGAATGGCTTGCACAAGTCAACCTTTGGCAACCCAAACGGCCATCGACGTATTAAAAGCCGGAGGCAGTGCCATTGATGCAGCAATTGCTGCTGATGCAGTGCTTGGGCTGATGGAACCTACCGGCTCTGGTATGGGTGGCGACCTGTTTGCGATCATTTGGGATGCACAAACAAAGAAATTATACGGATTGAATGCGAGCGGACGGTCGCCGAAGTCTTTAACACGGGAAATACTGTTGAGCAAGGGATTAAAAAAGATCCCTTCGCTTGGACCGCTGCCTGTTTCGGTTCCGGGCTGTGTGGATGGCTGGTTTGAACTGCACAAAAAGTTTGGAAAACTGCCGATGAAACAAATTCTGTCGGGAGCCATCAACTATGCCCGTGACGGATTTCCGGTTAGTGAGGTGATCGCCTATTACATGTCCTCAAATTCAAGATCTCTCCAGCAATTCCCAAACTTTAAAGAGACCTATATGCCCGATGGCAAATCTCCTAAGAAAGGGGAAATCTTTAAGAACCCCTATCTCGCAAATACACTTCAAAAAATATCAGATGGCGGAAGAGATGCATTTTACAAAGGTGATATTGCCAAAACGATCGATGCCTATATGAAAAAGAATAGCGGATACCTTTCTTATGAAGACATGGCCACTCATCATTCGGAGTGGGTTGAACCTGTCTCCTCCAATTACAGGGGTTATGATGTATGGGAACTCCCACCGAATAGTCAGGGTATTGCTGCGTTGCAAATGCTGAATATCCTGGAAGGCTACGATGTGAAATCGATGGGATTCGGAAGCGCTGAATACATCCACCTGTTTGTTGAGGCGAAGAAACTGGCATTCGAAGACAGGGCGAAGTTCTATGCCGATCCAGCCTTTAATCAGCTTCCGATAAAACAACTGATCTCGAAACCGTATGCGGATGAACGAAGAAAACTAATCGACATGAACCGGTCCTCAAGAAGGCAACTGCCTGGAAACCCTGAACATGGAAATACAATTTACCTCACTGTTGCCGATGAGGCTGGCAATATGATCTCTTTAATTCAGAGCAATTATCGTGGCATGGGAAGTGGTATGACGCCTGATAAGTTGGGTTTCGTTCTTCAGGATCGTGGTGAGATGTTTACATTGGAGGAGAACCATGTGAATACGTACGAACCTGGCAAGCGGCCCTTCCAGACCATCATTCCTGCATTTATTACGAAAGACGGTCAGCCATGGGTGAGTTTTGGCGTGATGGGAGGTGCCATGCAGCCACAGGGACATGTGCAGATTGTGGTAAACCTGATTGATTTTGGAATGAGTTTGCAGGAGGCGGGCGACGCCCCGCGTATTCAGCATTTCGGATCTTCGGAACCCACAGGAGAGAAGATGATGGATGCCGGAATTGTTTGTCTTGAAAGCGGAATCAGTTATGAAACCATCCGGGCACTGATGCAAAAAGGTCATACTATTCAGTACGATCTTGGCGGCTACGGCGGATATCAGGCCATTATGTACGATGCAAAGAATAAGGTTTACTTCGGTGCCTCCGAATCGAGAAAAGACGGACAGGCATCCGGATATTAACAAAACTAAATAGGCTAAATTATGAAATTAAGTATTTGCAAATCAGTTGGAAATTTTTTCCTGAACACGATCTTTCTTTTTTCCGGATTCATCCTCTCATCCCTGGTGATGGCCTGTTCGGTTCCTACGTTTGATCCAGCCGTTCGTTCACAACTTTTCGACGTGGATTGGAAATTCAATCTGGGAGATATTCCTGGATCAGCTACTCCCGTTTTCGATGATTCACAATGGCGTTCACTCGATCTTCCGCACGACTGGAGCATCGAAGACCGGGCGCCCAAAGATAGTGTTTTGCAAATCGGCCCCTTTTCATCCGAAAGTCAGGGCGGTGGTGCAACCGGACACGTAATGGGAGGAATCGGTTGGTACCGGAAATCGTTTACGCTCGGTTTAGATTCAAAAGATAAAAGGATCTCCATCCTTTTTGATGGCGTCTATATGGAAAGCGAAGTATGGATCAACGGAAAACATGCTGGTTTTCATCCGTACGGATATACCCCGTTTAGTTATGATATTACCCCGTTTCTGAATCCTGCAGGCCAGAAAAACCTGATTGCCGTGAAGGTAATGAATCAGGGTAAGAACAGCAGATGGTACAGTGGTTCGGGTATTTATCGCCATGTAGAACTGATTACTACCAACCTTGTACATATTTCGCAGTGGGGCACTTTTGTAACAACACCTGAAGTTTCGAAGGAGAAGGCTACTGTAAAAATGGAGTCAGCCATTGAAAACAATTCAGGGAAAGACCAGCAGGTAAATGTGGTGACCACGCTTCTGAATTCCAACGGAGAAACGGTGGCTACAGATGAAAAACTCGAACGGATTGTTTCGGGGGAGAAGAAAATTATAACGCAGAATCTCTCGGTGGCAATGCCCCTGTTATGGTCGCCAGAATCTCCTTCTCTTTACAGTGCTGTCGTTACAGTAAAATTCCGCGATGCTACTTTCGATCAGACGACAACGACTTTCGGAATCCGATCCATCAGTTTTGATGCGAAGAGAGGATTTCTGCTGAATGGGGAAAACATGCTGCTTAAAGGAGGTTGTATGCATCATGACAATGGAATATTGGGTGCTGCTACGATCGACCGTGCCGAAGAACGCCGTGTGGAACTGATGAAAAAATTTGGCTACAACGCGATTCGTACTAGTCACAATCCACCATCACGCCAGTTTCTTGAGGCCTGCGACCGGCTGGGCGTATTTGTGATTGACGAGGCCTTCGATATGTGGGAAAGGCCCAAGAATCCGCAGGATTATCACCGCTTTTTCAAAGAGTGGCATGCCAAAGATCTTGAGTCGATGATCCTTCGTGACCGGAACCATCCGGCCGTTATCATGTGGAGCATTGGAAATGAAATCCCCGAAAGGGCTGATTCATCCGGACTTGAAATCAGGTCGCGTCTTGTAAAAATCGTTAAAAACCTTGATACGACACGTCCGGTAACGGAGGCCATTTGTGCTTTCTGGGATAACAAGGATAGGAACTGGAAAGATTCGGCACCTGCGTTTGCAGGGCTTGACATCGGGGGATACAACTACCAGTGGAAAATGTATGAATCCGATCATGAGCTTTATCCTGATAGGATAATGGCCGGAACCGAATCGTTTCCGAAAGAGGCTTTCGAGAACTGGCAGAAGGTGAAGGATGAGCCCTATGTGATTGGCGATTTTGTGTGGACAGCCTTTGATTACCTGGGTGAGTCGGCGATTGGTCATACCGTAACGGGTCCGGCAGTATCGAACGCATTTACGCTACCATGGCCTTGGTTCAATGCCTATTGTGGTGATATTGATATTTGCGGTTTCAAAAAAGATCAGTCGTACTACCGTGATGTGGTTTGGGCAATCAGCGATCTGGAGATGGCCGTTCATTCCCCCGTCCCAACGGGTGAGATTGAAACCGTCAGCATGTGGGGCTGGCCCGACGAAAGGCAGTCGTGGAACTGGAAAGGAGCTGAAGGCAAAAAGTTATCTGTTTCGGTGTATTCAAATTATCCGTCCGTGCGCCTCGAGCTGAATGGTAAGGCGATCGGTACAAAATCTTTTTCACCGGAAACCAAATTAACGGCAACCTTCGAAGTCCCTTATGAGGCTGGTGAATTGAAAGCAATCGGTCTGAAAGATAGCGTTGTAGTCGGCTCAAAAACATTGAAAACAACCGGTGTTGCATCGAAAATACGTTTAACGCCTGACCGGGCAAGGATCAATTCGAACCGGAACGATCTATCCTATGTAATGGTTGAACTGACTGATGATGCCGGGAATCTCGTTCCCGATGGTGATCTGCCCGTGACTTTTGAGGTTATCGGAGCCGGTGAAACAGCGGCAATTGGAAGTGCCAATCCATCGGATATGCGAAGCTTTAAGTCACCTGTCTGTTCAACTTTCCGTGGACGTTGCCTCGTCATCTTACGTCCGACAGGAAGAACAGGCGAGATAACACTTACTGCGAAAGCTTCCGGATTAGGAATTGTAACGACAAGAATAGTTGTAAATTAGCATAATACTGTCATTAATGAATTCAAGAGAACGTGTACTGACAGCCTTCAAACGGTTGCCTGGCGAGCCCGACAGGGTTCCGATTCAGTTTGATCTGTGCCGGAGTCTGGCAGATCATTTTGGTAAGGCACTGAATATTCCGGTGCATTACACCGAAAATCTTTACGAGGATGTCACCTATCGCATCAGCGCGAACGAGCTGCGTATTGCAATGGGGAGTGATGTCGTGATTACTGGCGCTTCGGTTTCGGATAATTTCAAAATTGAGAAAGATGCCGATGGTACCTGGCTGAACGAATACCGGATGCGGATGCGACAGGGCGATATTTATGTCGAGGTGGTTGACTATCCGCTGGCCCGGGCCGAAACCAAAGCCGATATTGATGCTTACCGGTTTCCCGATCCCGATGCTCCCGGTCGTTACAGGGATGCGGCGGCACTCGTGAAGAAATACAAAAATGATTACGTGGTGATCGGCGACATTGAAGTCACCGTTTTCTCGCTGGCGCATCAGCTGGCCGGGATGGAAAAACTATTGATCGATATGATGATGGAAACGGAATACGTGGTTCCGTTGTTCGAGGCCTGCGCCGAATTCCAGACCCAAATTGGTTTGAGACTCATCGAAACAGGGGTGGATGCCCTCTGGTTTGGCGACGATTTCGGTACACAGGTCAGCCTGCTCATCCCGCCTGAAACATTCAGAGACCAGTTGAAGCCGGTTTATAAACGAATGATCGATCGGTTTAAAGCCGCAAAGCCCGATATCATCCCCATATTACATTGCGACGGTGCGGTCGCTGATTTGCTTGATGATATCCGGGAGATTGGATTTGAGGTATTTAATCCAGTTCAGCCGGGTGTCCCGGGGCATTTGCCGCAAGATATGAAAACCAACTTTGGCGATAAATTTGCCTTTTGGGGTGCCATCGACCAACAGGATTTATTGCCGAACGGATCCGACGAGGAACTCGAACGCGACATTACCGAAAAGATCACCATCCTGGGGAAAGGTGGGGGCTATATGATTTCACCGGCACATATCATTCAGGCAGATGTCTCTCCCGAACGGGTGATGTTGTTTATTGATTTGTGCAAAAAGCACGGTTAAGGGTAGAGTAACGATTAAAATTCTTTCTATTTGCTTCATCTGTTTTCTACTGTGATGGTGGCCTTACTGGCTTTACATGCCAGTACCAAATCATCAGGCGTCAGTTTGATTTGCATCCCCCTTACGCCGGCGCTGATATAGATAGTGGGTTGCTCAAATGCAGATGTATCAATGTAAACGGGGAAGCTTTTCTTCATCCCCAAAGGTGAACAACCACCCCTGATGTAGCCGGTTAAAGGCTCAAGCTCTTTCATCGGAATCATCGCTACCTTTTTGTTGGAACTGGCAAATGCTGCCTTTTTCAGATCGATCTCATCGCCTCCCGGAACAACGCACACAAAATGACCGGTTTTATCACCTTCCAAAACGAGCGTTTTAAAAACCTTCTCGATGGGAACACCCACCGTTACAGCAAGGTGAACTGCGCTTAAGTCCGCTTCGTCGACCTCGTATTCAACTAATTCGTAACTGATTTTAAGCCGGTCAAGAATTCGGGCTGCGTTCGTCTTCTTCATATTCTCTTAGTCTTTGAAAGTTCTCATTAACGGCTGCCTCATATTTGACAAGATTGGATGCTTTTTTAATCCTTTTGAAAGTTTTGTGCTGATCGGGGAAAGCGAAACTAAAATAGCTCCAGAATTTTTCCATTCGCATAAGGATATGGCTGCTGCCATTCAGAAAATTCGAATATTTGAGGAATATTTCATTGTGGAAATTCCGCATGACGATCGCACGCGCCTCAACATCAGGTAAACAACCACCATTAAGTAGAAGCGGAAGGAACGGATTTTTCAGAATGCCACGGCCAATCATCCAGGTTGTGATATCGCCAAATAAGATGTTGAGGCGATTGAGATTTTCGGATGACTCAATATCTCCGTTATAGACGAGTGAATGGTTCAACTTTTTATGCACTTCGGTAAAGACATTTTCATCGGCCTCTCCGCGGTAAAGTTGTTTGCCAAACCGTGGATGAAGAATGATTTCACTCAGCGGAAACTCATTCAACGCATCAATAATCTGAAAGATCTCGTCGTGCGATTGCAATCCGGTCCGCATTTTTACCGAAATCTTGCAGTTCACCTGGGGCAAAGAGGATTCAAGTATCGATTTTATCCGGTCAGGATGTGGAAGTAACCCCGAACCAAGCCCCTTATTTGTTACCATGGGATATGGGCAGCCGAGGTTCCAGTTGACCTCGTCATATCCGTTGTCCTGTAATAGCCGGGCAAGGAAGGTAAAGTCAGCAGAATTTCCGGCAAGTATTTGCGGAACAAGAGGATATTCCTGGTTGTTTTCCGGTTTTATATCACGAAGGTGCGAAGTTTTAACCGTCCCGTCGTTTTGACGCACAATGTAGGGCGCAAAGTATTTATCCACTCCGCCGAAAAATTTCGCGTGGGCACTCCTGTAGATGTGGTCGGTTGACTCCTGAAGTGGAGCAAAGTAGATTTTGAAGCCTGATTCTTTCTGCATATCTGCAAAAATAGTGAACTCCGGCCATTTAATCTAAATCTTATCGCGAACCACCTCTTTTTCGATAACAAGTATCATCCCTTTATTATTTATCTTTGCAGCGCCGAAAAGTATGTTTTATGTTTGTTTTAAATTTGGTTGAAAAAGAGATATCTGAAGCGTTTGTTGCCAAGACAACGGTAAAGACTGGTCAGCAGCCTGTCGGGAAGGCAGCACCGCAAAAACAGACAGGCGTGAAGGCGAAAATCGAGGTTCCGAATACCACAAAGACCATTACCAAAGTCAAACCAGTTAGTAATCAGTTTAAAAAAGAATTTTCGCAGAAGAATTCATATACCGAGGAACCAATCGTAAAAGATGCATCCTTCAATATTTATACAGGTAATCCCGGGTTGTACATTACCGCGGGCGACACTGTAAATTTTGGAAATGTTACTACACTGCCTGATTCTGTTTTTCTTAAAGTGCATAATGCAGTTGTCCCAAAATCAACTAAACCATATGGTTTTGTTGGTAAAGAGCTGATTGTTCCAAATCAGGATTGGGTTTTAGGGGTCATCCTGATATTTTGGATGATATTTGCATCCGTAAGAGTCGGATTTCTTAAATACCTTGGACAGCTTTTTGCGGGCCTCGTCAACTTTAGTGCCGCTACAAGGTTGTTCCAGCAACGTGGCTACAAAACGATGTATGGAGCTGTACGACTTGACTTTATTTTCCATTTAATTCTTCCGCTTTCAGTCTACCAGATCGCAACATTTTACAAAATGGACATCCCCGGTTACCCTTCAATTCTCTTTTTTTTAGCATTATTATTGGTAATTAACGGATATTTATTTACAAAAATATTGCTTTATCAACTTGCAGGTTCGATCGTTATGCTGAAAGAGCAAACAGAAGAATCCGTGTTTAATATTAGATTGTATTATAAGGCATTAGGTTTAATTTTACTTCCTATAGTTACCATCCATGCGGTCCTTGCAGAGACTAATTTTATCACTATTTGGGTAATGGCAGGTCTCATTGTTATTATGTATGTTGCCAATGTGGTCAGAACTATTTATTTAGGAATTCGAAAAGACATATCAATTTTCTATTTGATTTTGTACCTTTGTACCCTTGAAATTCTACCGTTGCTTTTGGTTTTTAAACTCATAAGTAGAGAATAGACGAGTTTAGAAAAGTATTAAATTTTTTAAAAGTTAATAAGTTGAAAATCAGAAAAATATTAGTATCGCAACCAGAGCCGAGTACAGGGAATTCGCCTTATAACGATTTGGCGGTCAAACACAATCTGAAAATTGACTTTCGTCAGTTTATTCAGGTTGAGGGTGTTCCTGCCAAGGATTTTCGCAAGGACCGAATACAGATTCTGGAGCATACTGCAGTTATTTTTACAAGCAGGACGGCCATTGATCATTTTTATAGAATCGCGGGGGAATTACGTTTAACGATTCCGGATGCAATGAAGTATTTCTGTATTTCGGAAGCTACTGCTTTTTATTTACAGAAATACATTGTTTACAGGAAGCGGAAGATATTCTATGCAAATGGCAAGTTCACCGATCTTGTAGATGTTCTTCTGAAACATAAGGAGGAAAAGTTTCTGATTCCGTTATCTGACATTCACAAGGATGAAATTCCGATTTTGTTAGAAAAGGCTAAATTGCCTGTAACAGAGGCGATCATGTATCGTACTGTTAGCAGTGATTTGTCCGATTTAAAAGATGTCAATTACGATATCCTAGTCTTTTTTAGTCCGAGCGGTATCAAATCACTGATGCAGAATTTCCCTGGTTTTGAGCAAAAAGAAACGAAAATTGCAACTTTTGGTCCTGCTACTGCACAGGCCGTGAGGGATGCAGGATTACGACTTGATGTGGAAGCCCCGGTCCCCGAAGCTCCTTCGATGACTGCGGCACTCGAAAGGTTTATTTCTGAATTCAATAAAAACAATAAATAGAAGAAATTTATATTTTCAACTTAAAGGGGAAAGCGATTTCCCCTTTTTTTTGTATTTTCAACTTATGACAGCCTATACATTTCGAAAAGAGGAGAAATTATGCAGCCAGAAAATCATCGGTGAGATCTTTCAGTCGGGCACCTCTTTCCTATGTTATCCGCTGAAAGTAGTTTGGAAATACGAAGAGTTGTTTACTTCGTTTCCAGCTCAGATTGTGTTTAGTGTTCCAAAACGGCTTTTCAAAAGGGCACACGACCGTAATTTACTTAAAAGACTATTGCGTGAGGTTTACCGCAATCAAAAACAAGAATTGTATCAATCACTTGAATTGAATAACCGGAAAATAGCGGTAATGATTGTCTACATCGCAAAGGAAAAACTTGAATTTGGTCAGATTGAGGGTGCAATGACGAAAGTTGTTGCAAAGCTGAAAAAGAAGCTGGAGCCACTGCCAAAGTTTTAATTTTTCAATTTGGCAATTAGTGAAGTTGACAATTTGAAAATGAGTGGAATCGAAATGATTTAGTCTGGATTTCTTCTTTCGCTTCCGGAATATTATCCATATAACTTTACCTCTGATCCATCAAATTATACAAAAGTGAAAGGAGATCATTTACGACCTCCTTTTGTTATTCAATTTTCACTTATATCTTACAAATCGCTGTCCATGATTTCGGTCTGCTGACGAACCGAATCTTCGTGGATCAACTGGAAGATTATTTTTATAAATGTTTCGTCCAAATTAAGTTTATGGGCAGTTGCAATGCGGTCCTCCAATAACTGTGTCCAGCGGTTAATCTGGAGAGCAGTAACCTTGTTTTGCTTTTTATAGTTCGCAATCTGTTTCACAATCTCCATGCGCGAAGCAAGGATCTCAATGATTTCATGGTCGATGCCGTCAATCCTCGAACGAAGTGTATCGAGCATATTTTCGAAAAGCGGATCATTCGAACTCGAATATCGGATCACGAGTTTATCAAGGATTTTACCCAATTCGAAAGGCGTCACCTGTTGATCTTTATCGCTAAGGGCGCATGACGGATCGATATGCGATTCAAGCATTAAGCCATCGAGCCCAAGGTCAAAGGCTTTCTGTGAGATCTCGAACAAGTACTCACGTTTCCCGGATATGTGACTAGGATCACAGATGATCGGCAAATTGGGCATTAACTGCCTAAGCTCGATAACTGTTTTCCAGTTAGGGTAATTACGGTATTTCGATTCGCCGAAAGGGGTGAAACCACGATGAATAGCAACAAGGTTTTTTAACCCGGCCTGGCTAAGTCTTTCCAATGCGCCAATCCATAATTGTACATCGGGATTTACCGGGTTTTTAACCATGATGATCTGGTCAGTACCTTTCAATACATCTGCAATTTCCTGTACAACAAATGGCGATGCCGTTGATCGGGCGCCGATCCACATTACATCTACGCCGGCTTTAAGGCACTCTTCGACATGTTGTGCATTTGCGACTTCAGTACCGATGAGTAAACCGGTCTCTTCTTTAACGCGTTTCAGCCATTCAAGTGCAATGCTACCCATTCCTTCGAACGAACCCGGGCGCGTACGGGGCTTCCATATTCCACCACGATATACAAAAACCCGTTTATCTTTTGCTAGTTCCCTGGCGGTTGCCATTGTTTGTTCTTCCGATTCGAGGCTGCAAGGTCCACTGATCAATAGTGGATTATCTATATTTGGCAACCAGTGGCTGATCGGTTGAATGTCTAATTGTGTTCCCATTATAATTTATTTTGTATAAAGTTTAATAATTGTTTCTTCGTTTTTTGTCAGTGATAAATTTTCACCATCGAGGACGCCACGGATCTTGTTGGCATTTACTATTATTTCTGACAATCGCTTGTGATCGTCGTTTTTGAGACTTTCTTTCAACTCTTCAAGGTGATGGATATAAACTTCGAGCGCTTCATAGATGTAGTCGCGATTTTGCCAGAAAATAGGTGACCACATCTCTGGAGAACTCTTTGCAAGACGAACAGTGGACTGAAAACCTCCCGAAGCAAGATCAAAGATGATGTTCCGGTCTTCGATCGCCAATACGGCGTTGGCAAGCGCAAATGAGGTAGCATGCGGCAGATGCGAAATGAAAGCTGTTGTGTGGTCTTGCTCATCACTTGTCATGTAAGCGGTGGGCATTCCAATAGATTGGTACATTTTTTCGGCAAGTGCCAGATGTTGAGGTCTGCACTTTTCCTGATCGCAGATAATACAGATTTTACCATCGAAAAGATGCTCAACAGCAGCAGACGGGCCACTGTTTTCGGTACCCGACATCGGATGCGAGGGTATAAAATTTCCACGCAAAGGATGGTCTTTCACAACTTCGGCAATTTCGCGCTTTGTTGACCCGACATCGATAACCGTTGTTGAGGATGAGATGTGATCCAAAATGTAGGGAAGTAACAGAACAATCATGTCTACAGGTATTGCTACAATTACGATATCTGCCTCTTTCACTGCAATGTCAAGGTTTTCAATTCTGTCAGCAATACCAACTTCTAGTGCTATCCGGGCATTCTCGGGATTGTTGTCAACCCCAATGATCTCAGTTGCAAATTTGGTTCTTCGTAAATCTTTTGCCATCGAACCACCGATTAACCCAAGTCCAATTACCGCAAGCTTCATTTATTCAGTTTTAATTGTAAAAAAAAAGGCCTCCTATTTGGAGACCTTTTAATGATTTAATATTGTGTTTTTGACAATACCTTACCGTTTAGTCCCCGTGCGAAGGCCAAGATAACCAAACCAAAAGTAAAAAGTACTGCTATTCATTGTGTCAATCTGTTTTTATTCGTGGCAAATTTATATAAAATTTTAAGATAAAACGGTTGTAGGCATGAAATTGTTCATTTTGTAAGGATATATTGACAAAAGAGATAACCAGTTTCATATAGGGGTATCATCGATGATCGGGTTAGAGTACAGTTGGTCTTATTTCGCTTGTCCTGCAGATATGGGTCGTCCATGTCATCATTTATATCAGAAATAGTATTATTAATACTTGTTCGCACCACTGAATGGGGCCAACTGAAAAATAATGGTTGGTAATTTGGTATTGACGATCTCAACCGGAAATATAAGGGCTGGGATGTAGTTGCGCTGAATCCATCTGAACAGTGGACTGGCGGCACACCTGACTGCATTGAAATGAAAACATTTTTGGTAATCTTGAATTACAGAAATCAAGTATTACTTCTATACCTGGAATTATCTTCGGCCATTAACGATAGGTATGACTCATACCTGGTGGCAGGTATTTCACCTTTTTCAGCCGCAGTTTTTACCGCACAGCCCGGTTCGTGCGTATGGGTGCAATTAAAAAACCGGCACTGATCGAGTAAACCAAACATTTCGGGGAAATAGTGGGCAATTTCCTCCTTGGCCATATCGATCACGCCAAAACCTCTGATGCCCGGTGTGTCGATCAGGTATCCTCCACCTTCTACCTCAAACATTTCGGCAAATGTGGTAGTGTGCTTTCCTTGCTGGTGATGATCTGAAATTACTCCGGTTTTGAGCGTCAAAGTTGGGTCAATCCGGTTGAGGATAGATGATTTTCCAACGCCCGAAAGCCCGGAAAAGAGGCTGATCTTTCCTTTAAGTTCATTAGCGAGTATATCAATATTGAAGTTTTTCTCTGCAGATACCTGGAAACACTTATAGCCGATCGATTCGTAAGTCTGCAGATATTCTTCAAGTTTTTCGTAATCCTTCGCGTTGTATAAATCGAGTTTATTAAAAACAAGACATGCCGGAATCCGGTAAGCCATCGCTGAAACCAGGTAGCGGTCAATAAATCCCGGAAGGGTAACAGGGTAGTTAACTGTCACAACGATAAATGCCTGGTCTATATTAGCTGCGATGATCTGACTCTCTTTCGACAGGTTGGATGCTTTACGGATAATGTAATTTCTGCGTGGTTCAACAGCAGAGATAATCCCGGCAACGCCCTCTTTTGTTGTTTCATCATGCTGAAGCTCAAATTCAACACGGTCACCTACCGAAACCGGATTGGTCGTCCGAACCTCTTTCATCCGAAGTTTTCCTTTTATGCGGCAATCAAAAGTCTCACCTGTATCGGCTTTTACCGAATACCAGCTTCCTGTTGATCGAATTACTAAACCTTTGCTCAATACGATAGATTTTAACGCGTTAAAAATACGTAAAAGGTTTGAACCGGCGCAACAGTTAAGGACTTTCTGTTGTTGTGCTTTTAACTATGCGAATTTATTTAAGTTTGCGTGATAAAGATAATAGAGCAGGAGAACTGAAACAGCCTTTAATTTGTAACGTAGTAACTCCTGAATTATTACTTTTGTATGGTTGAAACGAAGATTTATAATTAATAAAGGAGTTTTTTCGTATGAGTAACAAAATATTGAAGGCTGCACTAGCAGTGTCTTTCGTCGTTATTATCGGACTCTCATTCTGGGGATTTAAAAGCGATCAAAAGAATTTCGAGATTTCAAAAAACCTGGACATCTTTTATTCACTGGTTCGGGAATTGAATCTTTTTTATGTTGATGAAGTTAAACCCGATAAGTTGATTAAAAAAGGGATCGATGATATGCTCGAAACCCTTGACCCTTATACTGTTTATATTCCTGAATCGGAAATGGATGATTTTAAGTTCATGACAACCGGAGAATATGCCGGAATTGGGGCCATGATTAGTAAACGGGGTAATCAGATTATTGTAGCTGAACCATATGAAGGTTTCCCGGCTCAGGTAAGCGGCTTAAGGGCAGGCGATATTTTCATTGAAGTTGATGGTAAACCAGTTGATAAAATGGTGGTTTCTGATGTTTCAGAAATTCTGAAAGGGCCTGCCAAGAAAGTGATAAAAGTAAAAATGCAACGTCCCGGCGAGAAAAAACCTTTTACACTTGACATCGTCCGCGAAGAAATTCAGATCGATCCGGTCACATATTATGGAATGATTGACGCCAAAACGGGTTATGTACGGCTTTCAAGCTTTACCGATGGCTGCGCCGAAAGTGTACGAGATGCAATTATTGATTTAAGGGATAAAAAAGGGGCTAAAACGCTTGTTCTGGATCTCCGTTCAAATCCTGGTGGACTCCTTGGTGAAGCAGTTAAGGTTACCAATTTGTTCGTTAATCACGGACAAGAAATAGTCAGCACCAAAGGAAAAGTATCGCAATGGGATAAAACTTACCGGGCAACAGAACAACCGGTAGATTCGGTAATGCCACTAATAGTGTTGGTAAACAGCGGATCAGCCTCGGCATCTGAAATTGTTGCCGGTGCACTTCAGGATCTCGACCGTGCTGTAATTATGGGTAACCGTACTTTCGGAAAGGGCCTTGTTCAAACGACCCGTGATCTTAGTTATAACACAAAACTTAAAGTTACAACTGCAAAATACTATATCCCAAGCGGCCGATGCATTCAGGCGCTTGATTATACGCATCGGAATTCTGATGGAAGCGTTGGAAACATACCTGATTCGCTCATTACTGCGTTTAAAACTAAAAGCGGACGTCTCGTTAAAGATGGCGGAGGAGTTACACCTGATATCCGAAATGTTCAGGACACGCTAAGTGCATTGTCATTTAAGCTTGTTCAGGACTATATGATATTTGACTTCGCCACTGAATATGCTTCGAAGCATAAAACCATTGCTACACCTGACAAGTTTGAAATCGGCGATGATATTTACGGTGAATTTCACAAATATCTGACTGAAAAGAAATTCTCATACGAATCGAGGAGTGAACAAACATTAAAGGTATTGATTGAAACAGCAAAGAAGGAACGTTATTTTGATGGCACCAAAAATGAATTTGCAGCTCTTGAAAAAGGGTTAACCTTAGATCTGAATCAGGATCTCGATAAGAACAGCGAAGAAATTCGTGACCTGCTTAAAGATGAAATTGTGTCGCGTTATTATTATCAAAAGGGAGCCATTATTGCAGCTTTGGGTAGTGATAAAGAGATAAAGAGCGTTTTGTCGCTATTTAATAATCCTGCAGAATATTCACGGTTATTGATTCCTGTTGCTGGTGCAACAGCCCTGAAGTAATCGTAAATAATGGGAACGAAAAACTGACGTTAACAAAACAAAGGTCATAAATGAGAAAATTCTTCTCTTTTATGACCTTTGTTTTGTAAAGTTTGTTGGTAAAAATAGAATGTTGATTGTCTTATTATGAAGAAGAAAATACTTGTAATGGCCCAGGTTCCGTTGTCCGGTTTGACAGAACTTCAGGAGCAATTTGATATTATTTACCCGGAGCATTTTTATTTTAGTGATGCTGATCTTCAAAAGTACATTGTTGATGTGGACGGAATTCTATCGGTTTTTACGTTTCCTTTGCGATCCGAATTGCTTCAATTGGCCCAGCAACTTCGGATTATTTCCAACTTTGGTGTTGGTTATAATAACATTGACCTTGATTATGCAACGGCGAGAGGGATTGCAGTTTGCAACACGCCGGATTCTGTCACGGAACCGACCGCCGAAATGGCGATGGGGCTTATGATCGCTGTGATGCGTAGGATTAGCGAGACGGATCGTAAATTGCGAGGATCATCAGGTTTGAAATGGGGGATGATGGAAAATCTGGGAAGTTCTCTATGGGGGAAAACGCTGGGCATAATCGGGATGGGAAGAATCGGACGTGCATTAGCGCGAAGAGCCGTAGCTTCCGGAATGAAAGTGAACTATTATAACCGGACGAGATTGGATGTCGCCACTGAGCTGCAATATGGCGCCACTTTTGTCTCTTTTAATAATCTGATTCAACAATCCGATGTTATCTCGTTGCACTGCCCCTTGACAGATGATACGCATCATTTAATTGGGGAAAATGAATTTTCGCAAATGAAAGATACCGTTTATATTATTAATACTTCTCGGGGAGCAGTAATTGATGAACGCGCGCTTGTGCGCTATCTTTCGAATAGGAAAATTGGTGGTGTTGGTCTTGATGTTTTCGAAGAGGAACCTACCATCAGCCGTGAGTTATATTTAATGGATAATGTAGTCCTTACTCCGCATAATGCAACCGGGACGATTGATACCAGGATTGCAACTGCACGCGAGGCATCTGAGAATTTGATTCGGTTTTTTAATGATCAGCACGATATTCCAATTGTCAATCCATCTATTTGGAGATCCTAAAAAAGAAATAGTTTCATTTACTTATTCCTTAGCTAACCATTCGGGGATTTTAATGTCCTTAAATAATTGGATTTAGTTGCTAAAAGGAAAATGTTTTTGGGAAAATTATTGCTAAGCCGACGAGGCTCATAATAAGGAATGCCAATGCGATAAATAGAAAAGAGAGGCTGATTTTGCCTTTTTTATTCTTAAACTTTTCGCTCTGAATTTTCATGATTTTTTCGATATTGGAAACCAGTTTTTCCAATGCAAAACGGTCTTTTACAACGTAGTCGAAAGCCCCCAATTTGATGGTGCTGACGGCAATATTTAAATTGTCTTGTCCCGAAAGGAAAATAAATTCTGAGTCTGGATTCGTTTGCTTGGATGTCTTTAGGACTTCGATGCCACTTATACCATTCAACAAGTAGTCTTGAATTACGATATTAGGTTTTTTGTGAAGGTTCTGCAAACACTCTTCCCCGCTAAGAAAGCTTTCGATTCTACTAAATTTTTTAGCCTTGAGATGATTGGTAATGAACTTATTGTAGATAGAATTATCCTCTACAATAAAAATCAGGGGATAGTCTTGGTTTTGCATAGTAAATGACTTTTAAGAATTGGCATTTAAATTTTCTTGAATTGTATAAGAAGTATACTCCATAATTGAAAAAGTGTTTCGTTTGATCTGTAAATCGTGATCAAATTTTTTCATTTATTGACATAAGTACTTGTTCCAGCTTCTATTTTGGTATTTCTGGCGAGAAAAAAGGTTGCACTAATTACTGTGATTGAATGTTTGGTGAGAAATCATTTAGATCTTGGCCGATCTCGAATAATTATCTTATAGTTTTCGAATATAAGGATATCTGTTATTTGGATTTTGGAGAATCACTGGAGATTGGACTACCAGCAATAAACTTGTGAATCTTAATTTATTAAGATTGTGGGGTATTTATAATAAAATGATCAACAATAAATTAATTGTTGTAAAAAGGGGATTGATTGTTTTCTTTATTAATTGCCCAAAATTGAAAATGTATCCGGGAAAAAGATTGTAAGGCTTGCAAAGATCAGAATTATTATAGCAAGTGCAATGAAGAAGAGTGTGATCCCAAGTTTGTATCGCTTATTACTATTTATTAATTCATGATTGATCATTATCCTGTTAATTTTATCAGTAAGCTTTTTCAACGAATACTGGTCCTTGATAATGTAATCGTAAGCACCATATTTCATTGAATTAATGGCAACCTCAATATCATTCTGCCCCGAAAGAAAAATAAATTCGGTTTCAGGGTATTTCTTTCGTGTAGCTTTTAAAACTTCGATTCCATTTATCCCGTCAAGAAGATAATCCTGAATAATAATATCGGGTTTTCGGTCGATATTTTTCAGGCATTCTTCGCCACTTAGAAAGCTTTCTGTCCGGATCAGTTTATGTGAGCGCAAATGGTTTACAATCAGCTTATTATAAACCGAATTGTCTTCAACAATGAAGATCAGCGGATATTTTTGATTTTCCATAAGTGATTATTTCTGTATTTTTAATATTGCAATCCCAGTATTTTCGGAGTGTTGGTAGTTTTCGATTGAGTGATGTAAATCTAAGAAATCAATTTGATATTTTAAAATTAATTTATGAGCCTTTATTTTTTTAAATAAAACAGCGTTTAAGTAATTTTTGTTTTAACTTTTAAATCGTTTTTACGCAAAATGGGGCGTTGGCCTGAGCGATTTTGCTGTCTGAAATATAAATGTCGGGTGCGAGTTTTATAGGCAATGCATTTCCATGATGTTTTTTTATATCTTCGCATAATCAATTTATCAAAAATCAATAAAATGAAAGTTCTTAATATTGTTCTTTTGCTAGTTGTCCTAATGGCTGTAGGGTGCAAAACTCAAAAGATTGCACCTAAACCGGTGCCAATGAAGTCGGAAACTGTTAAACCTACTGATAGCGAATCATCGGCGATTAAATCGAAAGAGGAGCGCATTACTGCTGCAAAAGGTGAAGCAAGTGATTTCGGATCGAAAAGATTTTATATCATTCTTGGAAGTTTTGGCGTTTACGAAAACGCACAGAAATTTAAAAAGCAACTAATGGCTGAGGATTTTTTCCCGGGAATTCTTATTAATGAAGCTGGCTTATATCGTGTAAGTGTTAATAGTTATGATGATGAAGGAGTTGCACGGGCCAGAGTTGGCGAAATCCGGCAAAAATTTCCGAAATATAGCGACTTATGGTTATTAATTAAGAAGCAATAATAAAGTCGAAAAGAGGGTTTAACCTTCTTTTCTTACTTTCGAAAAGTGCGCAATTCTTTTCCGGCATAAGAATAGACTATGCATTTAAATAGAACTTTCTTGTTGATGTTTCTGTTCAGTTTTGAAATTTTTAACTGTCATGGACAAGATGCTTTCAACAAATGGCTTAAATCAAAACCTGATTCGTTGTATGTTCAGAACAACCAGCAGGATCTGATTCTGCGGGTTTATGCCTCTCAAAAATACTCAAATCAGACAATTATTGACCGCGGGGCTAAAACCAGCCTTGCTTATCGTCCTTCAAATGGCTATGTTGTTGGACTAGGATTTAATTACAAGTTTCTTGGTATTAACGTAGGGACCGTTTTCCCTTTTGCTCAGCCAGATATTAATCGATACGGGAAAACCAAATACCTGGATCTACAATCACATCTATATCTTAGAATCTTTACAATCGATTTTTACACAGGATATTATAAAGGTCAATACCTGTCTAATTCGACGTCGGTATTGAATCCGGCGCCTACAGGATCAGACTTTTACACCAGGGGAGATATTGCGACTTATTCCGGCGGATTTGGTGTTTATGCGAATCTTAATCCTACAAAATTTTCGGTTCGGGCGCCTTTCCTTCAAAATGAATGGCAAAAGAAAAGCGCCGGACAGCCAACATTGGGTTTTGAATTGTATTGGGTTAGTTCTGCAGCAGATTCTTCATTCATTCCTTCAAATTTGGTGAATAAAACCTTTTTCGATGGAATTGATTTTAATAAATGGCGTTTTTACTCTCTGAATCTTACCGGAGGCTATGCTTATACTTTTGTCATCGAAAAGAGGTTCTTTGTGACGGCAGGTATCAATGCAAGTTTGGGTATTGGTGAATATCAACTAACTCCTGTTGACGGAGCAAATATGAGACGTATTTATCCCAATTTTAGTATTAATCAAAAGCTGGGAATCGGTTACCATTTCGATAAAATTTTTGTTGGGATGTCGCTTGCTAATTTTCAGTACTTTACGCCAACTCCTGTCAAGCAAACATATATCCGGTGGCAGACTGGAAATTTACGGTTCAATATATCTTACCAACTTAGTCTAAAAAGAGATATTGAGATCCGCCCCTGGAAATGGTTCTAGAAGTCAAGTCATTAACATCTAAGTTCCTCTAATGTTGTAACAAATAGTGAAGGAGCACACTTATATTGATAATTTCCAACCTTACCTGATTTTATTTGTCGATATAGAGATTTGCATTTAAAGCTTCGGGAGACCAATGATTCAGAAATTCAAGAACCTTTTTCTTGGAATAACCCTTATCTTCTTCAAGGTAGGCCGAATTCTGGGTATGAATTCGTTTGCCATTGCTGTCGAGTATCACAAAAACTGGAAATCCGAATCTCTGAGGATATTCAAGTTTTTTTAATTCTGCCATATTTCGGTTTTCCTTGCTGTAATTTACCTTGATTGTTACATAGTTTTTACTTATTAAAGTACTGATATCCTGATCGTCTATGCAGAATTGATGGAATTTGATACACCAGGGACACCAGTTCCCGCCAATTTGAAGTAGCAGGTGCTTGTTCTCGGCTTTTGCCTTGGTAATTCCTTGCGCGATGGCTGCTGAAACATCTGCCTCCGGATTGTACAGTTTTGCAGTTTGAGCATAACTGCTACTCAAAATAAAATAAAAGACAAAGGTTAAAACAAGTTTCATAGGATGTAATTTACAGTTGTAAAAATCAATATAAACTTTGATTAAAACAAAAAGCTGCAAAAATAAGCAGCCTTTGTTAATAATTTAGAGATTTCGACTAAACGGTGAGAATCTCTTTTTCTTTTGCCGCAATTAATTCATCAACTTTTTTGCCAAACTTATCCGTGAAAATCTGAATTTTTTCAGAAGTAGTTGCTTCTTCATCTTCAGAAATCTCTTTTGACTTGAGTAATTTCTTGAGATAATCATTTGCATCTTTTCTTGCTGAACGAATGCTCACTTTGGCAATTTCGCCTTCTTTGTGAGCATCTTTGACAAGATTCCGGCGACGTTCTTCGGTTGGTACCGGGACATTTATACGGATGAATTCTCCATTATTTTCTGGATTGAACCCAAGATTTGAATTGATGATTGCTCTTTCTATTGGCTGGATCATTTTCTTATCCCACGGCTGTATTGCTATTGTTCTGGCATCGGGCGTACTTACGTTGGATACCTGCATAATCGGAGAGGGTACTCCGTAGTAATCGACCACCACGCTCTCAATCATCCGGGGATTAGCCTTACCTGCACGGATGTGTGCCAATTCGTGATCAAGATGAGAAATAGCAAGATCCATCCTTTCGGAGGTCTCATCAATAAGCATTTGTATTTCGTCGTTCATAGGTGATTGGATTAAAACTTATAGTTCAAAACAAAATTAATAAAATATAAAACTACAAAAAAGTTACCTGGATTTTTCTTCCTAATTATGGATGATTGTCCCAATAGGTTCACCTTTTAATACTCTGATCAGGTTCCCGACAGTATCCATATCGAAAACGACGATTGGTAAATTGTTCTCTTTGCACATGGTGGTTGCAGTCAGATCCATGATCTTCAAGCCTCTAATATAGATTTCATCAAAAGTGATTTCGGCGAATTTTGTTGCATTAGGATCTTTTAACGGATCGGCAGTATAAACACCATCTACGCGTGTCCCTTTTAACATCGCATCGGCTTCGATCTCAATTCCACGTAATGAAGAACCTGTGTCAGTTGTAAAATAAGGATTCCCTGTACCGCCTGAGAAAATGGCCACCTCGCCATGTTCAAGGGTTTCGATTGCTTTATCTTTCGAATAAAACTCACCAATCGGTTCCATCCTGATTGCTGTTAGCACCCTTGATTTGACGCCAGCAACTGTAAGAGCTGAATTAAGCGCCAAACTATTAATAACTGTGGCCAACATTCCCATCTGATCTCCCTTGACCCTGTCGAATCCTTTTGATGAGCCGCTCAATCCTCTGAATATATTACCGCCGCCAATAACAATGCCTACCTGGACACCAAGATCGACAGCCTCTTTTATCTGTGAGGCATAGTCCGATAATCTGACCGGATCAATTCCATATTGTTGATCTCCCATAAGGGATTCTCCGGAAAGTTTCAGTAAGACACGTTTATATTTTACCATCATTTTAGTTTTGTATGACAAATTTACGTCAAAAAAGGGTTTAAACAAAGTGAGGACTGAACGATTATTAGATACTGGTACTGTAGAGATGGAGGGAAGATTTGATTATATCCTAAAAAAAGAGCCTCAATTTTGAGGCTCTTTTCATTTGTACGAAATCTATGGTACTAAACATTCAAGGTGAAACGGATAAATCCAGTCACTTTAACGTCTTTATCAACTCCTGTAAGATACTGACGAATAGTGGTTTTGTTGTCTTTTACAAAATCCTGATTCAACAGCGTACTATCTTTGAAGAATTTATTTAATGCTCCCTGAGCAATTTTATCGAGCATTGCTTCAGGTTTGCCTTCCAGACGGAATTTTTCCTTGGCAATCTTTAATTCCTGCTCAATGATTTCGGGGGCAACATCAGTATTATCAATAGCAACAGGGTTCATCGCGGCAATTTGCATTGCAACATCCCTACCTGCCTGGTATTCGATTGTTTTACTAAAACCAACAAGTGTAGCAAGTTTATTGCCCGGGTGAATATACGGGACAACATTTGCCGCAGCAATGCAGGCATAGTAGGACAACTCTATTTTTTCTCCGATGATACCAGTTTGTTCAAGAACTTGCTCTCCGATTGTTCTGCCATCCATCATAAGCGCTTTTACTTCATCAATATTGGCACATTTGTTGGCTATAGCACTATCGAGGATTTTTTCAGTGAGAGCGATGAAATTTTCATTTTTAGCAACGAAATCTGTTTCGCTATTTAATGAAATAACAGCACCAAAGTTTTTATCTTCAGATACTTTCGAAAGAACAACTCCTTCGGATGATTCTCTGTCAGCACGTTTGCTGGCAACTAATTTACCTTTTTCGCGGATGATTTCGATCGCACGGCCAAAATTGCCTTCAGCGTCTGTAAGCGCATTTTTGCAATCCATCATACCGGCACCAGTTGCTTTACGCAACTTTGCAACATCAGCAGCAGAAATATTCATTATTAAGAATTTTTATATGCAGTTTAAAATGAATTTACTTTACATCAACAACGTCTTCGTCGGCAACGTCTTTGTCGATAACCTTATCTTCAACAATTTTATCTTCAGTAACCGCTTCTTCAACAACGTCATCTTCAACAACGTCATCTTCAGCAACTTCTTCGTCTAGAACATCATCATCTGCTAATAAGTCAGCGATTTTGTCATCCGAAAAATCTTCTTTTTCATCAGCTTCTTCGATATCGTCTTCAACAATGATTTTTACAACAGCTTTGCGACCACTTTTCTTTAAGGTAAATGGTTTTTCATCTGAAGTCTCATCTTTTTCACGCTCAACCTTACGATCAGAAAGGCCATCTTTAATAGCATCGCACATCGTGGTGATAATTAATTCGATAGACTGAGATGCATCATCGTTTGAAGGGATAATGAAATCGATTCCTTCCGGGTTAGAGTTGGTATCAACCATTGCAAAAATCGGGATGCTAAGGCGTTGTGCTTCGCGAACTGCGATTTTCTCTTTTAAAACGTCAACAATAAACAGGGCCGCAGGAAGACGGGTAAGATCAACAATCGATCCCAATACTTTTTCAAGTTTGGCTCTTTGACGTGTGATCTGTAATTTTTCGCGTTTTGATAAATTGTCCCATGCAGCGTCTTTTATCAGTTTGTCGATCGAAGACATTTTCTTAACTGCTTTACGAATTGTTGGGAAGTTCGTAAGCATACCACCAGGCCAACGTTCTGCAACATATGGCATATTAACAGCGCTAACTTTTTCTGCAACAATTAGTTTGGCTTGTTTTTTTGTGGCTACGAAAAGTACTTTTCTGCCCGACCTTGAAATTTGTTTCAGCGCTTCAGCAGCTTCATCAATTTTAACGATCGTTTTTTGAAGGTCGATAATGTGAATCCCGTTCTTTTCCATAAAGATGTATGGGGCCATAGCCGGGTTCCATTTACGTTTGAGGTGACCAAAGTGTACACCTGCGTCGAGCAATTGTTTAAATTCTGTTCTTGGCATAATAATGATTTGTTTACGTTCTGTTCAGTCAATTACCCGGTAGTCCAAAATAAATTGGAGTCCGGGTAATTTAGATGCTAAACAATATTTATTAAAAAAAATTGCAATCTGTAGATTAACGTTTCGAGAACTGGAAGCGTTTGCGTGCTTTTGGACGACCTGGTTTCTTACGTTCAACCTCGCGGGGATCACGTGTTAGAAAACCGGCAGCTTTCAGTTTCGGACGATATTCTGCTTCGTTGATTTTGAGAAGGGCGCGAGAAATACCCAGGCGAAGAGCTTCAGCCTGACCATTTAATCCACCTCCGTCGAGATTGACTTTAACATCGTATTGACCAGCAACCTCGCAAAGATTGAAAGGCTGAAGTACAATGTATTGTAAAGTTCCAACAGGAAAATATTCGTTCAATTCCCGTTTATTGATGGTAATGTTACCTTTTCCTTCAGAAAGATATACACGGGCAACAGCAGTTTTTCTTCTGCCAATAGTGTTAATGATTTCCATGATACTTACCTAATATTGTCCAGGTTAATAAATTTTGGCTTCTGTGCTTCTTTGTCATGATTTGCGCCTACAAATACATGCAGATTGGTAAAAAGTCTGGCTCCAAGGCTGTTCTTTGGGAGCATCCCTTTTACTGATTTTTCCATCAGTCTTTCAGGATATTTCTTCAGAATGTCGGCAGCAGTTTGTACTCGCTGACCTCCTGGATAACCCGTATGACGGATGTACTCTTTGCCTTTCCATTTATTCCCGGTTAATCGAACTTTTTCGGCATTTATAACTATCACGTTATCACCACAATCAACGTGAGGCGTATAACCTGGTTTATGTTTGCCTCGAAGGACAAGGGCCACTTTGCTGGCCAAACGACCTAGAATCTGGTCAGTGGCATCTACGATGACCCACTCTTTGTTTACCGTTGCTTTGTTCAACGATACTGTTTTGTAACTTAAAGTATCCACTTTCGTTTCAAATTTTTAAATGTGACACAATCCATTCTTGCTGATTCACACGATTAACAGGAGTTGTAACAGGTTTATTAACAATTAATTGTTAATAACGTTTTGCTAAGGTTGCTACAACACCCGACTAATACTTCAGCAAATAAGGATAAAATCGGGACTGCAAAAGTATTTAATATTTTTGAATTTACAACGCTTGAATGAAAATAACTTCTAATGAATCAGTGAAAAGCAATTCTGATGACGTTGAGCTGTTGGCTTACTTCAGGGACCTTATTTTGCTCGTCTGGTTAGGACTCCAAAATTGACAATCAGGTATAATCCTTCGGTGTTCATGGTTTGCTTATTAATTGTGTCGTAATAGTAGTCAAACACAAAGCCAAAAAATGTATTGGGTATGATCTCGTGGAAGTAATGGTATTTCAGATTGATCAATTTGATTTCGGGTATCATTGTACTTCCTGTATGAGATGCATTTTGATATAAGATCCCTCCTTGCGGTGTATAGTAATTGTGGCCATGCCAGTACGCCAACGTCAATCCGCCGAGTCGCGTATCAATATTACTGGTCGCATAAACTCCCCAGCCTTTAGATTCCTCAGGATCGAAATTTTCTTTGGGATAGGTTGAAAGTGAATAATTTGCATTCAGGCTGTATTCTTTAAAGATATTGTTTGAGATCTTCTTTTTAAATGAAAGTCCGGGGGTTACGGTTATATAAGATTTTGCCAATCCGGGTGCGTTATCGATTTCACCTCCCTGATGCAAACCGTAAAAAGCCAGCGGGAAAGAAAGGCTTGCATTGTCATTTTCAAATATTTTCAAGTTGGATACCGCTCCAAAAGCAAATCGCTCCTTAAAAGGATCGCCTTCGACGATGAATTGCTGCCAGTCGATCCAGAGATCTGTTGAAAAGTGTTTTGAATTGTATTTGGCCTGAAGTCCGGCTTCCGGCTTTGATGTGAGAAACATTTCAGGATCAGCAAGAAATTCCGGCAGATTGTGATTTCGGTCTGAATTTAGATTTCCGAGAATTAATGATATTTTTTCAGTAGGTTGATAGTGAACATTAAACCAAGGTAAAAGGTGGTAATATTCATCTCTTCCATTATACTTAAGTACATTTCCGCCCAACTCCATTCTTAGTTTGGCATCTGGATAAAATACTACTTTCGGACGGAGCCATGCTCCAGTCAAGGTATAACCGGTTGCTATATCTCCTTTATACTCATTGTTTTTGAAGAAATTTACATTGTCCAGGGCGAAATAGAAATTTCCTGTACTATCTGGGCTGAAGGGTTCGTAATACTTAAATATCTTATAATCGTTCTGCCCAAAAGACTGGTAACTAATTAAAAGCAGCAGTCCAATTATAATCCGGTCCCGGATTTTTAACAGGCTATATTTATGGGCTTTCGGAATTATTATCATTTTTAAGCAATTAATTGATTTGCAATGACAAAATTATCTCTTTTTAATAATAAACTGGTCGTATAAAAATAATAACGTTGATGCCGTTACTCCAATTCCAAGCACAACGAACCAGAAGGAAGATGGTTCGTATTTGTCCCATAAAAACTGGGTTAGCTGATCCGGGTTCATATTCATCTTAGAAGCTGCACTACTGAAATAATCGTTTTTAGTGAAATGCCCTTCGATTGCCGGCAGATCAATTCCACGGGAAGCAATCTCTTTTTGGGTAAGCATAATCTTGTCAGAAATGTTTTGGTAGACATTTCCAGACACAATTCCTGCCATAAAACTCCCAATTGCTACCGGAATAAAAGAACAACCCATGTAAAGTGCAGTTTTATCCAGAGGGGCAATGCGACCTATGTATTCGGTGATTTTTGGTGAGCTCGACATCTCACCAACAGAGAAAATCATTAATGCAACAACAACGAAGAGCCCGTTTTGCGTTGCCAGACTTAGTCCTAACCCGATTGATGCAATCAGAATTCCAACTACCATTGCACTAAGTGGCTTATATCGCATTGCAACATATGATATTAAGATTTGAAACAGAATGATCGCGCCAGCGTCGACATTCATAATGTATTCAGCCGGAATTGTCCCCTGGGGTGTTCCAAGTTGGTGAGCTAACCAAGGCCAGAATCGAATCAGGGCGTCAAAAACGACGGAGGTATTCACCCATTGGTCGATAAAAACCGGCAAACTCATGTAAAACTGGTAAAACATGGTCCAGAAAACGGAGATGATCAAAAGGAATAAACTAAATCTCCAATCTAATAATGCTTGTAAAATATTGCCAAAAGCAAGCTTAAGTTGTTGTAAAAAAGTGGATTTATGCTCATTGGCATTACTATTCTGTACAGGTTCTTTGTAAAAAAAAGTTACCAGGATAAAATTCACCGCTATGACTGCTGCTGAAGAATAGAATACGTAATCCCAGGAAAATTTTCTGACAAATCCGGTGACGAACGGACCAATGAATGCTCCAATATTTACCATCAGATAAAAAATGCCAAATCCGATCGAAGACGTCTCCTTATCAGTCGTTTTGGCAACAGTTGCAGATATGATAGGTTTGAAAAGAGCTGCTCCTACTGCCAGGAGCAAATAAATTACAAAAACTGATGCGTATGATTTGAAAATAGGAATCAGAAGGAATACTATAGTATATATAGCATATGCGATAAAAAGTGTTTTACGGTAGCCAAACCGGTCTGCAAGTGTTCCGGTAAGTATGGGCAGAAGATAGAGAAAAGCTGTACCGATTCCCATGATCAACCCTTTTTGGCTTTGGGAGAATCCCAGTGCTCCAGTGTCTGTCGAATTGGTCAGGTACAAAGCAAATACGATATAGAAACCGTACCACGCCCACCGTTCAAACAACTCCATCGCGTTGGCTACCCAAAAATTGACAGGATATTTTTTTAAGACACTTATTAAGCTCATCTGTTTTTGAATTTGAAAGAGTCCAAAAGTATTAAAATTGGAAAATATACAGCAGTTTAGCTGGTCTTTAAAATGATTATCTTGGCGCACTGAAAAATCGGGGATTAAAATGGAAATAAAAAGGAAGCCTGATTGGCTTAAAATCAAGTTGCCATTGGGGGCAAATTACCGGCAAGTGAAACAAATTGTTAACGGGCATGGGCTGCATACGATTTGTTCAAGTGGAAAGTGTCCCAACATGGGAGAATGCTGGGGTGCCGGAACTGCAACATTTATGATATTAGGCGAAATATGTACCCGTTCCTGCAAATTTTGTGCAACCCGAACAGGCAAACCGCTCCCGCTTGATCCGGAGGAACCATTCAAATTGGCTGATTCCATCAAACTGATGGGCCTTAAACATGCTGTTATTACATCTGTTGATCGGGATGATCTTCCTGATGGGGGTGCTGCACATTGGGCGTCAACCATAAAGACAGTAAAAAGCGTCAATCCGGGAATAACAATCGAAGTATTAATTCCTGATTTTGACAATCGGCTTGAATTGATACAGTTGGTAGCAAATGCCGGTCCCGATATCATTTCACATAATCTTGAAACTGTCGAAAGACTAACTCGTTTAGTTCGGAGTCGTGCCAGTTACCGAACAAGTCTCGATGTTATACGAAAAATTTCAGGTACTAAAAGTGTTTCTAAGTCAGGCATTATGTTGGGATTGGGTGAAACACGGGACGAAATCCGCCAGACAATGGATGACCTGGTTGGTGCCGGATGCGAAATATTTACGATGGGTCAATACTTGCAACCAACAAGAGCCCATCTTGAGGTTGCCGAATATGTGCATCCTGATGAATTTGCACGGTTAAAAACAGAAGGACTTCATCGAGGTTTCCGGATCGTTGAAAGTGCTCCGCTGGTCCGTTCGTCCTATCATGCTGAAAAACATATCCGTTGATTAAAAATGAAAAGTACAGAAATTAAATTCCTCGATCTGGGTAGAAGCGAATATAAACTTACCTGGGAAAAACAGGAAGAATTATTAAGCCAGATCGTCGAAATAAAAAAGGTTAACAGCACTTTAGGAGAGGAAGCGGCGGTTATAACTCCCAATTACCTGATATTTGTAGAGCATCCACATGTTTACACGCTTGGTAAAAGTGGGGATGAGCACAATCTCCTCTTGAATTACATTCAGTTACAAGCCAAAGATGCCGTTTTCTTTAAAACCGATCGCGGCGGGGATATAACTTATCATGGCCCGGGGCAAATCGTGGGTTATCCTATTCTTGATCTCGAAAATTTCGGGATGGGTTTGCGACAGTATATATATAGTATGGAGGAGGCAATAATTCGGGTTGTTGCTTTATATGGCATTGAGGCAACGCGCGATCCTCAAGCAACCGGTGTTTGGATTGATGTTGGCAAACCTTCAGCAAGAAAAATCTGCGCTATTGGGGTAAAAAGCTCCCGTTTTGTGACCATGCACGGGTTCGCTTTGAATATTAATACCGATTTGGAATACTTTAAGCATATCAATCCATGCGGTTTTTCAGACAAAGGCGTCACTTCGCTTGAAAAAGAGTTGGGTTCAACACAGGATTTTGAGCGGGCGAAGAGGTTAGTTTTGGAAAAATTTGCCGAAGTCTTCGGTTCAACACTCGTCTGATGGCCTGTTATCAGGTCGTTTTCATTAAAACTAAGTGGACTTTCGCTCAGTTTTACCGGTCTTAACATTTAGTTAACACATCTATTGTCTTGAAAATATAGCATATACATTTTGAAGCGAAAATAAAGCATTAAATAGGTCATTTTTTTAGGGCGCATTGGCGGGACAAAAGCAAAACCGTTTACATTTGCACCACGATTTAAGGGAACTGTTTTAGTGGATTTGGATCGTCGTTCAGGGCATGTTTAAGGGGATTGAGAGGGAAGAAAAGGGGTTTTAAAAAAACGAAAAAAAAGTTTTGGAGAAACAGAATAAAGGATTACCTTTGCCGAACTTTCACCAGAAAAAACGGGTTTGAGAGCGAATAAAATTGAGCATACGAACAGAGAAGTTCATTGAAGATATTTGAGAAGGAAAGAA
>JBBRZE010000043.1:0-43034 GCA_038236995.1 Bacteroidales bacterium
ATAGCTATGGCAGAAGTACTTGATAAAACAACAGCTGTCCGGCGGATTCGGGATATCTACGAAGAGAATCTTTCGAAAATCTCCGGTGGATTGCCCGATTGGTTCAACATTTCCCGTCGTCCGGCACTTGAAGCCTTTCAAAGAATGGGAATTCCGGGTTTCAAGAACGAAAATTATAAATATACCGATCTCACGCGTCTTTTTGAAAATGAAAATTTCAGGCGGGCATTCAAAACGGATGAGTTTGATGTTGATCTGAAGGATGTTTTCAGTTGCGACGTTCCCGAATTCGATACACACCTGATACTTGTTGTCAACGGCTGGTATGACGAATCCAACAACCCGGGCGATTCGTATCCCGAAGGAGTCATTATAAAGAGCTTTAAAAAGGCTGTCGTCGAAAACCGCGAACTGGTTGAAAAATACTATGGTAAATTAGCGAAAGCCGAAGCTGATCCTTTGACAGCCTTGAACACCACTTTCGCTCAGGATGGATTGTTTATCTATATTCCGGACAATACCCTTATTACCAAACCCTTGCAGCTCATTAATATTTTGAGAAGCGAAGATGACCTTTATGTAACGCAACGTAACCTGATTATTGCCGGTAAAAACAGTCAGGCAAAAATCATGTTCTGCGATCATACATTGCTGCCTCAAAATTTCATTATCAACAATGTTACCGAATTTGAAATTGGTGAAGATGCAGTAATTGATATTTACAGTATTCAAAATCAGCATAATAAGACAGCTAATCTAACGGGTCTGTATATCCGTCAGCAGCAAAATTCGCATTTAGTAACGAATGCAGTTACTCTTCACGGCGGTATTATCCGTAATAACCTCAATGTATTGCTCGACGGTGAACATGCGGATGCTAAAATCTGTGGTCTTGCATTGTCAGACAAGAATCAGCATGTCGATAATTATACGTTTATCGAACATGCGAAACCCAATTGCCAGAGCAATCAGCTGTATAAAAATATTCTCGACGACAGCTCTACGGGCGGATTTACCGGGAGGATACATGTTGCGCCACATGCGGTTAAGACACAAGCATACCAACGGAATAACAATGTTCTGCTTACCAATGCGGCCAAAATGAATACCAAACCGCAATTGGTGATTGATAATGACGATGTAAAATGTTCACACGGTGCAACGGTAGGTAGAATCAATGAAGAGGCCCTTTTCTACCTTCAGTCAAGAGGAATCAATGAAAAAGAGGCACGACTGATGCTGATGTTCGCCTTTGCTCATGAAGTACTTGCCGAAATAAAAGTAGATAAGTTACGTGACGTGATTGACAAACTGGTGAATAAAAGATTAAGGGGCGAAGTATCGAAATGCCACTCGTGTGCCTTGGACTGTATTCGCTGATTTTAACCTTATAATACTAGATATCTTATACATATAAAATGATTCCCGATATTTCTAAAATACGTAAAGATTTTCCGATTCTTGACCAAAAAGTCAATGGGAAGCCTTTAATTTATTTCGATAATGCAGCGACGAGTCAGCGTCCCATTCAGGTGATTGAACGCGTCGATGAATTTTCACTTCGGACCAATGCCAATATCCACCGGGCCACCCACTATTTGGCAAACAAAACGACCGAGGCATTCGAAGCAAGCAGGGAAACTGTCCGTCAATACATTAATGCTGCAGAAGTGGCAGAGATTATATTTACGCAAGGAACGACCGAATCGATCAATCTTGTTGCTTTTTCGTTTGGAGAAGCTTTTATCAATGCAGGTGATGAGGTGATCGTTACAGAAATGGAGCATCATGCCAATATTGTTCCATGGCAATTGATGTGCGAACGACGTGGCGCCATCCTCAAAGTACTTCCGTTTAATGACAACGGAGAATTACAAATTGAACTGTTAGACAGCCTTATAACCAATAATACCAGAATTCTGGCTGTCGCGCATGTCTCAAATACTTTAGGAACCATCAATCCGATCAGGGAGATCATCCTCAAAGCACACCTGAAAAATGTGCCGGTTTTAATCGATGGAGCCCAGGCGGCAGCACACTTCAAAATTGATGTTCAAGAGCTCGGATGTGATTTTTATGCCTTTTCGGGACACAAAATTTATGGCCCAACAGGTATTGGAGCCCTTTATGGGAAACGGAAATGGCTCGATAAAATGCCCCCATTTATGGGCGGTGGTGAAATGATTGACCGCGTGACCTTTGCCAAAACGACTTATAATCAGCTCCCATATAAATTCGAAGCAGGTACCCCTAATTATGTGGGGGCAATTGGATTTGCGGCTGCGATACAATATATTCAAAGTCAGGATAACCAGGCCCTGAATGCATACGAACACGATCTTCTTACGGTGGCATCTGAAAAACTGCAACAGATTGAAGGGTTGAAAATTTACGGTGAAGCATCATCTAAGGCCGGAGTGATCTGTTTCAATATAGTTGGTATTCACCCTTTTGACCTGGGAACATTGCTTGATCAAATGGGAATAGCAGTCAGAACCGGCCGCTTGTGCGCAGACCCTGTGATGGATCATTATGGTGTCGAAAATATGGTACGGGCTTCATTCGCCTTCTACAATACATTCGAGGAGATTAATGCTTTTTACAAGGCTTTGATCAGGTTGAAAGCGATGTTTTAAAATTCGCTACTTTTGAAAAGTAAAAAGAAACGCTAGATGACGATAGACGAAATACAGCAAGAGATAGTTGAAGAGTTTTCAGGATTTGAGGATTGGATGGACAAGTATGCCTACCTTATCGAAATAGGAAATGAAATGACCCCTATGGATGCGAAGTACAAGATAGAAAGTAACCTGATTCGCGGATGTCAGTCAAGAGTTTGGTTGCACCAGGAATTTACAGATGGTAAGATTATATTCGAAGCTGAGAGCGATGCATTGATTGTTAAAGGTTTGGTAGCATTATTGCTCCGAATTTATTCCGATCGTACACCAAAAGAGATCCTCGAATCGGAACCAAGGTTTATCGATGAGATCGGTTTAAGGCAGCATCTTTCGCCAACCCGTTCAAATGGTCTCCTTGCCATGGTTAAACAAATGAAATTGTATGCGTTGGCATACGAGAAAATTTCAGCAAAAAAATAAAAGATGGACGCAAGAATAGATTTAATCATAGAACAATTGAAGGAAGTTTATGATCCTGAAATTCCGGTGAATATATATGACTTAGGACTTGTATACAGTGTTGATGTAGAAGGCGATGAAGCAAAAGTTCTTATGACACTTACTGCACCTAATTGTCCTGCTGCCGATATGATTCTGGCTGATGTCGAATACATGTCGAAAAAGGTGGAAGGGATAGAATCCTGCAAAGTTGAAATCACTTTCGAGCCGGCATGGGAAAAGTCAATGATGTCGGAAGAGGCACGCCTGGAGCTGGGGTTTATGTAACATCAAGTGGTTAAAGGGAATATCATTTTTGTTATAAAGGATTAGCAAAAATACCAATATTAAGGTTACTCCAAATTATAAAATTGGACTAAAGCCCTGTATTTATTTGATTATCAATTACCGCGGCCTTAAGGCCGTGGTAATTCAAATTGCTATCATATAGGGCTTTAGCCCAATCTTATTCCCCAATATTCTTCAATGGAAAACCTTCCTGAAACATACAGCCGTCAGATCAAGGAAAAAGCTCTTGAGCTTGGTTTTTCGGCCTGTGGAATTTCGGCGGTTCGTTGCCTCGACGAAGAACGAGACCGACTCCAAAGCTGGCTATCGAATGGAATGAACGCTTCAATGGCTTATATGGCCAACCATTTTGAAATGCGGCTCGATCCCGGTAAAATAGAGGAGGGTGCGAAATCTGTAATTTCCGTTCTGATCAATTACTATCCCAGCCTAAAACAAACAGATCCGGAAGCACCCAAAATCTCGAAATACGCCTACGGAAAAGACTACCATTTAGTTGTAAAAGAAAAGCTTAATAATCTCTTAATATTCATTCAATCGTCGATTTCTCCCTGTCGCGGAAGAGCATTTGTCGATTCGGCTCCGGTGCTTGAACGTCCTCTCGCAAAAGCAGCAGGATTGGGATGGATAGGCAAACACTCACTCCTTATTTCAAAAGCGTTTGGATCGTATGTATTTATTGGTGAATTGATTGTTGATCTGGAATTAAAATACGATGCTCCCTTTAAAACTGATCATTGCGGGAATTGCACCCGCTGTATCGACGCCTGTCCAACCGGTGCGATTGTTTTTCCACGAACGATAGATGCCCGAAAATGTATTTCGTATCACACCATCGAAAATAAAGGTGAGATTCCGGAGTCCATCCGTGAAAATCTACATAATCAGGTATATGGATGCGATATTTGTCAGGACGTTTGTCCATGGAATAAAAAAGCGGCACCCAATCAAAGCCCTGATTTTATGTCTATTGAAGGTTTATTGGAAATGAAAAAGAAAGACTGGACGGAGCTAAGTCATGAATCCTACAACCAAATATTCAAGCACACAGCTTTTGAAAGAGCAGGTTATGAGCAGATCAAACGGAACATCGGTTATCTGAAAGAATGATTTTGATCATATCTTTGTATCGATAATTTTTCTAGGATCGCTCATCATGCCAATAACAGAATACCAATGGAAATCGTTCGACGGGCTTGACCTTTATGCCCTGTTATGGCCTTCTAATGAACGGCCGGAAGCAGTCATTGCCTTTGTTCATGGGCACGGTGATCATAGTAGAAGGTATGATGAATGGTTCCCGAAACTAACCAGCCGGAATATAGCAGTTCTAGCCGTCGATTACCGCGGGCATGGCCGGTCGCAAGGCCAACGAGGAGTTATCAGACGATTTGAAGATCTTCTAAAGGATGTAGCATTATTGCACGAAAAGGCAAAAACGCTTTTCCCCGGGATTCCCGTTGTTCTTTACGGACATAGTTTAGGGGCAACAATCGTTTTAAGTTATTTGCTCAAATCATCCAATCTCCCTGACCTGGCTATTGCATCTTCGCCCTGGCTTCAATTGATCAAACCACCGGGTAAGCTGTTTTCAACAATCATTAAAACTGGAAATTTAGTTACGCCATTTCTCACATTTAAAACCGGCCTCCGTTCATCCGATTTTTCAACATTGGAAGGTTTTTGCGAAAAAAGAGTAAAAGACGAGTTTGTTCATAACAGAATATCCTCCAGGCTTTTTTCAGAAGCAGAAAAGGAAGCGCAATGGATAATGGCTCATTTTACCGAAATCGAGACACCCCTTTTGTTGATGCAAGGTAGAGACGACATGATAATGGATGCCACAGCTACCCGCAAATTATATGATGGATCGCCTGGGCAGATTAACTACCGCGAATGGGAATATGCCGGACATCAATTGCACAATTCCGAAAGAAGTAGTGAAGTGATGGATTTTATGATCGACTGGATAAAAGAAGGAATATGATAAAATTTAGAACAGAGGTTGAACTACCCGAATTCAAAAAAAAGATGGGTTACCGTCATCAATCAATGATGATCGGATCGTGCTTTGCCGAAAATATTGGAACTTATCTCCAGGAATTTTGTTTTCCCATCATGGTTAACCCTTTCGGAATTCTTTATAATCCAATTTCAATAGCGAACAGTCTCAATTTTCTCCTTTCAGGTAAAAAATTTGCTGAACAGGATTTATTCTATTCCAACGGATTATACAACAGTTTTTCGCATCACAGCCGTTTTTCCGGTACTGACCCGCATAGTACTTTATCAAGGATTAATACACAAACGGATGAAGCTTCCGGAATTCTGAAAAACTGCCATCACCTATTTATCACATTTGGCACCTCATGGGTATTTGAACACAAGGTAAAGAAAGTTGTTGTTTCAAATTGTCACAAACTTCCTGCAGCAACATTCGACCGATATCGATTGTCTGTTTCGCAAATAACTGAAACCTGGATTCCGTTGATTGATCAAATAAGAAGCAACAATTCAGATCTTCACCTTATTTTCACTGTTAGCCCAATCAGGCATTTGAAAGACGGAGCGCATGAAAATCAGATGAGCAAATCGACACTTCTTTTGGCAATTGATGAATTGACAACCCATTTTGGGCCTGAGATAATCTCTTACTTCCCGTCGTACGAACTTGTGCTTGATGAGTTGCGAGACTACCGGTTTTATGCTTCCGATATGACCCATCCAAGCGAAGTAGCTATTCGTTTTCTTCAGGAAAAATTTGCTGCTACAATTCTGGATAAAGAAGCATTAGCTGTTTCAGCAGAACTGGATAAAATTCTTCCGGCTCTAAAGCATAAATCACTGAATAGTAATGACAACAATTACAAATCATATATTGAAAATCAAATTGAAAAAATTAACCAGCTTCAAATCAAATACCCTTTTACTGACCTTGAAAAAGTTAAGAAAAAGTTACGTGAAAAAATAGACGATTAAATTTTCAGTTGACAAAAGCTTTTCATATTTTTAGCCGTAGGACATTTTCCTGAAGATGGGGAGAATCCTTATCCATAAAAAGAATAATATTAATAATGAAGTTCGTATGAGCTACCTAAAATTCGACAAAGAGGAACTGGTTAATCTGGAATACTCATTACAACGCGAATTTCTGCGCACTAACCGTTCAGGAGCCTATTCATCCTCAACTCTTGCAGGATGCAATACCCGGAAATACCACGGTATGCTGATTGTGCAGCTAGATGAGCTTGATGGAGGCAAACATGTACTACTTTCGTCGCTTGACGAAACGATTATTCAACACGATGCCCAATTCAATCTCGGAATCCACAAATATCCAGGTGAATTTTATGAACCCAAAGGGCACAAGTATATCCGGAATTTTGAGATTGACACAATTCCCAAAGTTACCTTTCGGGTAGGTGGAGTAGTTCTCACTAAAACCCGAATGCTTGTAGAACACGAAAATCAAATAATCGTTAAATACACCCTCGAGGAGGCCAGTAGCCCGACAATCCTAAGGTTTAAGCCATTTTTGGCGTTTAGAAATGTCCATCAGCTGACCAGGGCCAACATGGTTGCCAACGGGAAATATAGCAAGGTAAAAAACGGGATTAAAATGAGCCTTTACGAAGGATATCCCGAGTTACACATGCAATTCTCAAAAGATGTTGATTTTGTACCTATACCAGATTGGTCCCGAAATATTGAATATATAAAAGAACAATCAAGAGGTTATGAGTTTCAGGAAGACCTTTATGTTCCCGGTTATTTTGAGTTACCCATTAAGAAAGGAGAATCGGTGTTTTTCTCAGCATCAACTGAAGGCTGCGATCCTGTAGATTTAAAAAAACTTTATTCGATTGAAAAAGAAAAGCGTATTCCGCGCGACAGTTTCATTAACTGCCTGATCAACTCCGCTCAGCAATTTATTTGGGAAAGAAAAGATGGTAAAGATATTATCGCCGGATTTCCCTGGTATGAATCAATTCCATTGCAGACATTTCACGCATTGCCAGGATTGCTATTGACCCAATCGGAAGTTTCCACATACGAGGAGATATTAAAAACCAACCTCAACCGATTGAAAGATGGATTATTACCTAAATACGTAGGGAATCCTGGTGACTACGATTCTGCGGATGCACCTCTTTTTGCTTTTCAGGCTATCCAGGAACTAACGCCATTTTTAGATAAAAAAGAACTTTGGAAAAGCTATGGTTCTGCTATGAAGGAAATCCTGACCAATTACAAACAGGGAACCCGTTTTAATATTCATATGGAACCAAATGGTCTGATCTACGCAAAGCAAAAAGGGGTGGCACTTACCTGGATGGATGCCTACATAGACGGAAATCCGGTTACTCCCCGAGGCGGCTTTGCAGTCGAAATCAATGCTGCATGGTATAATGCTGTCTGTTTTGCGCTCGAACTTGCCGAATTCTCAAAGGATAAAGCATTTATCAACGAATGGTCATCATATCCTGAACTAATTGCACAATCTTTCTTAGATACTTTCTGGAATGATGAAAAGGGTTATCTGGCTGATTATGTAGACGGTGATTATATTGACTGGTCCGTTAGACCAAATATGATTTTCGCGGCAAGTTTAGAATATTCACCAATGACACGCGAACAGAAAAAATTAATAGTCAGTACAGTACGAAATGAACTTCTGACACCTCGCGGACTACGATCCCTGGCGCCCAAAGATTTTCATTATAAGGGATCGTGCGTTGGAAATGCTAACAAACGATCAGCGGCGGTACATATGGGAAGTGTTTATCCATTTCTGATTTACCCATTCGTTAAAGCATATCTTGATATCCACAAAGCAGGAGGTTTAGCATTTGTTAAACAAATCATGTCGGGATTCGAAGAGGAGATGTCTGAACATTGTTTGGGAACACTCTCCGAAGTATATGAAGGGAATCCACCTCATACAGCGCGGGGCGCAATCTCGCAAGCCTGGAATGTAGGAGGTGTTCTCAGCGCTACATCTGTTCTTGAAAAATTCGTTGAATCAAAATAGCAATCAGAGACCTTGCTGAATTATCAGTTTATCAGGTCTTTCAAATATAATTCCGGAGCGTTTACCAACAATTCCGGAAAAAAATAAAGAGTATAAAGATTTTTTCTCAACTCAGCTACTAAAGGATGAAAGTTTTAATGTTTGGATGGGAGTTTCCCCCGCACATTAGCGGGGGTCTCGGTACAGCCAGTTACGGATTAACCAAAGGATTGGCACAATTAGATGATGTTGAGGTGCTTTTTGTTGTTCCAAAAGCATATGGAGACGAAGATAATTCAGCCGTAAAGCAGATTATCGGGGCTAGTGATGTGTCGATTACCCAGAAAAAAATCTTCTATCACACTTCTGAGCGGAACTTCGATTACCTCGAAGTCGAATCTAACCTTGTTCCCTATTCTACACCTGAGGAATTTTGGAAACTAACAGAACAGCGTGTCTCTTCTCAAACGCGGTTTATCCAGACCGATTCGGAGGGAAAGCTACCTTTTACCGGTAAATATGGTACGAACCTTTTGGAAGAGATCGCAAATTATGCTATTGTAGCTGAGTCAATTGGTAAAGAATACGATTTTGATGTCATTCATGCACACGATTGGCTGGCTTATCCCGCAGGGATCGCAGCTAAAAGAGTAAGTGGAAAACCATTGGTTATTCATGTACACGCTACCGATTTTGACCGGAGCGGCGGAAGTGTCAACCCCAGGGTATATTCAATAGAACGCGAAGGAATGGAAGTTGCCGATCAGATTATTACTGTTAGTAATCTCACCCGCAATATCGTAATAGAGAAATACGGGATAAACCCTTCCAAAGTTACGACTGTTTATAATGCCGTTGAACCTGTTGAAAAAGCTGAGAACAAGGGCTATTCAAAAGGCATCAATGAAAAAATCGTAACATTCCTTGGAAGGATCACGATGCAGAAAGGACCTGAATATTTTATTGAGGCTGCATACCAGGTTTTGCGCAGAACAGACAATGTCCATTTCGTAATGGCCGGAAGCGGCGATTTAATGGAAAAGATGATCCGGCGAGCGGCACGTCTGGGAATTGCAGACAGATTTCATTTTACAGGTTTCCTTCACGGTGACGATGTCTTCGATATGTTCCGCATGAGCGATGTATACGTAATGCCTTCCGTTTCTGAACCTTTTGGAATTTCACCGCTCGAAGCAATGATGTCGGATGTTCCAACAATTATTTCGAAACAATCAGGCGTAGCTGAAATTCTGACGCACGCAATTAAGGTAGACTTTTGGGACATTAATGCGATGGCCGATGCCATCTACGGAATCCTAAAATATCCTTCCTTGTCAACCATGTTCAGAAAATTCGGAAGAGTAGAGGTAGACAGCCTGCAATGGAAACAGTCCGCCGAACACGTTCTTAAAGTCTATAAGTCCGCATTAAAAAAACCCAATACCAAAGAGATATGAAAACAGTTTGCCTCAACTTTCAAATACATCAGCCTTTCCGATACAGGAAATATCGCTTTTTCGATATTGGAAACGATGCTTATTACTATGATGATTTTGCAAATGAAACTACCCTGCGAAAGGCAGCCGATCATTCGTATTTACCTGCCAATAAAATTATTCTTGAACAGATATTAAAATACAAAGGCAAATTTAAGGTATCTTATTCATTATCTGGCGTTGTACTCGACCAATTCAAATTGTATGCACCCGAAGTAATCGAGTCGTTCGCCAAGCTTGCGGACACAGGATGTGTTGAGTTTTTATCTGAGACCTATGCCAATTCGCTTGTATCGATGGCGGACGGGAGTTTTTTCGAATCACAGGTCAAAGCACATGATGACCTGATCGAAGAACTGTTCGGACGACGCCCGAAAGTATTTAGAAATACAGAATTAATTTATTCTGACGAAATTGGCGATCTTGTTCAACGGATGGGTTTTGAGGCAATGATAACTGAAGGAGCAAAACATATACTGGGATGGAAAAGCCCCAATTATTTATACTGCAATGCATTAAATCCAAGGCTAAAAGTTTTGATGCGCAATTACCGATTCAGTGACGATCTCTCATTTCGATTTTCGAATAAAGCATGGAATGAATTTCCATTAACTGCTGAAAAATATGCCGGATGGATAAACAGCCTTCCAAAAGATGAAGAGGTGGTAACCATCTTCATCAATTACGAAACATTTGGTCAGCTTCAGCCTAAGAGTTCAGGGATATTTGATTTCTTAAAGAAACTTCCGGAAGCAATCTTAAAATCCGGAAAACTTTCATTTTCGACCCCGTCAGAGGTTATCAATGAATTACAACCTGTTTCAGCTGTTCATGTTCCTTATCCAATTTCATGGGCCGACGAAGAGCGTGATCTTTCGGCATGGTTAGGAAACGAACTTCAGAAGGAAGCTTTTGATAAGCTTTATCAGTTAAAGGATCGAATGAGAAATTGTACAGACGCTACAATACTCAAAGATTGGGATTACCTCCAGACCAACGATCATTTTTATTACATGTGTACCAAATTCTTTTCCGACGGAGAAGTTCATAAATATTTTAATCCTTACAGCACTCCATATGAGGCATTTATTAACTATATGAATGTGTTGAGCGATTTCAAAATTCGGCTAAATGCAGTGGTTCCTAAAAGTGCTAAAGATCAGGAAATAGCCAATTTAAAGAACCTTGTTGACGAAAAAACAAAGAAGCTTGAACTGATAGAGATAGAACTAAAAAAAGTCAAAAAAGAGGTTTCCGCAGCCAAACTGACTCAGGACAAAATAGCGGTCGCAGCAAAAGTTGAACCTGAGAAACCATCTGGCAAAGGTGTCCCGAAAAAAGCTGCATCTAAAAAGCCAATTAAAAAAGAGAAAAAAGAATAGTTTTACTTTTAACTCTACAGAAGGTAGATTCTTCTATCTGAAAAAGAAGGTTTGAAATACAGAACATTATAAAAGCTAAAGCCTGGGATTTTCCAGGCTTTAGCTTTTGATAACCATTACTATTTTGATCAATTTTCCAAAGAATCAGCAAAATGATTGTAATTTAGCTACCTGCTATATGACCGACTATGATTTTTGAAAAACCCATGTTAAAGAATTGCAGACCAATGACAATCAATAGGAACTGGATAATACTTTTTCTGTTGATCGGACTCTTGCCCTTTCTCCCTGGATCAAGATCAAATGCCGCTGAAGTAATCAACAACCTGAATTTTGATTTCTATTCTCAGGAAAATGGACTCTCAAACAATCAGATCCATTGCATCCATCAGGATAAAAAAGGTTGGATGTGGTTTGGCACCTCACAAGGTGTCTGTCGGTTCGATGGATATAAATTTACAGTATTCAAGAATGATCCGGAAGACTCAACGAGTTTGAAAGGAAATCTTGTGCGAACAATTTTCGAAGACCGTAAAGGGCAACTGTGGATTGGAACTGAAAATGGCGGTCTCAACAAATTCAATCGCGAAAAAGAGAATTTTCAGCAATTGTTTTATACAGGTGATAACCCGTTATTGAAAGACGCCACTGTTACTTCAATTAACGAAGATTCAATTGGAAATTTATGGGTAGGGACAAGTACACTACTTTACCGTATTGAAAATGAAAACAAATTGTCGGAGATTAAACCTGAGAATCATAGCGGTTTATCGGAATATTTTAGGGTGATTAAATCCGACAGATCAGGAAAAATCTGGCTCGGAACCAATAATGGGCTATACCTTTATGATCCGAAGAACAATCAGATCCAAAAAATAAACCTTGCTCAAAATCAATCTTCCAACCAGGAAATCTGGGAAATATTTCCCGATGAAGATGGGACTTTATGGATTGGTACCTATGCAAGCGGCCTCTTAACCGTCAATCCAATCACCTTCGAAGTAAAAAAATTGACTTTGGATTCCGATAATGACCGAAATCAAACTGTAAGGGCGATTTCAAAAGACCGGAACGGGAAATACTGGATCGGAACACGGGGTGGCTTGTATGTTTATGAGAAAAATAAGGGTGCAACCGCATTTTATTACCACGACGAGCGGGAACCGAAAAGTCTGGTTAACAATTCGATCCAGAGCATTTTTCACGACTTGAAAGGGGATGTATGGATTGGAACACGCAATGGGATTAATTTTCTGATAGAGGAAAGGCAGAACATTCAGGGATATAAATCGATGCCCGGAGACAACCGTTATTTGAACAGCAGCGAAATCTATGCGTTCTGGGTTGATCCGGAAGGAGATATTTGGACAGGTACAGAAAGTGGCGGAATCAATATCCTGGATCGGAAAACCGGACGTTTCAGGTATATGCTTCCGCAAAAGGGAAACCAAAACTCTTTATCAACCAATTGCATAAAAGCTTTGCTCGATGATGGTAAAAACAACCTCTGGATCGGCACATTCCTGGGCGGCATTGATGTACTGAACCTGAAAACGGGTGCGTTCAAACATTATACAAACAATCCTTCTGACCCTTCGAGCCTGTCAGATAATCGTATCTGGTCATTTTTGCGCGACAGTAACAATGATATCTGGGTAGGCACAAGTGTTGGACTTGATAAGTTTAATCCGGCAACCGGTTCGTTTACCCATTTCCGAAATCTTGTCGATGGACAACAGGTTAACTGGTTAGTTGAAGACTCCGATCATACAATATGGATTGGTGCTGACAACCTTACACTTTATAATCCAAAAGATCAGAAAATAACACGCATTCAGGAAACAACCCGATGTATGCTTCATGATTCGAAGGACAGATTTTGGCTTGCTACACCAAATCGTGGAATTGCATTGTTCTCCAAAGAGAAAGGTGTCCTAAAGTATTACTCCGAAAAAAACGGTCTGGCAAATAACCAGACGCTCGCCATACTTGAAGACAATGAGCATTTTCTATGGATCAGTACGACGAACGGTCTTTCGAAATTCGATCCTGCAAGTGAACGATTTCATAATTTTTCATTGAAAAACGGCTTTCAAAACAACCAGTTTACTTATGGGGCAGCATTTAAAACAACGCAAGGAGAGTTGCTTTTTGGAGGTATTTCGGGGTTTAATATTTTCAATCCCACAAAAATTAAATCGGGTGACTATTTCCCTCAAATCATATTGACCGATCTAAAGATTTTCAATAAATCGGTAAAAATCGGGGATCTGAAAAACGATGTTCTAACAAAAAGCATTTCTGAAAATGATATAATAGAGCTCAAACACGACCAAAATTCAATCACAATTGACTTTGCCTCATTTGACTATGCAAATAGTCTTGGAATTCAGTATTCTTATTTTCTGGAAAACTTCGACAATGATTGGAACGAACCTTCGGTGAACCGATCGGCAACCTATACAAATCTTGATCCAGGAGAATATTCATTCCAGGTTAAGACGGTTTCAATCGACCGTAAAGAGAGCAATTTAGGACCGATATTAAAAATCGTCGTCCATGCTCCTTACTGGGAAACCTGGTGGTTTAGAAGCCTTATTTTTCTTGCTATTACCGGACTTTTTTACTTGTTGATTACCTTTCTTCTATACAAGGAGAAACTAAAGACCGATCTGAACCTTGAGCGTTTGAATGCCAAAAAGCTTCATGAACTCGATATGATGAAATTAAGATTTTATACAAATATATCCCACGAGATTCGTACTCCTTTGACCTTGATCCTCGGACCACTGGAAAAAATGCTAACCAATACCCTTCCTGAAAATGAGATAAAAGGACATGTTGAAGTGATGCACCGAAATGCTACTCAATTGCATCAATTAATCAACCAGTTACTCGATTTCAGAAAACTTGAAAGCGGCAACCTGAAGCTTGTGTTGACCTGTGGTGATATGGTTTCGTTTCTCGCAGAAATTGTAGGATCGTTTGATAAATATGCAGACGAAAAAGAGATAAACCTGAAATTCAATTCACTCAAAAAAGAGATTATCACTAACTTCGATGCCGATAAGCTAGGGAAAATCATGAACAACCTTCTGTCGAATGCATTCAAATTTACGGGGAGGGGCGGTAAAATATCAGTTAACCTTTCGTTGGTTTTTGATTCAGATGAAGGTGATCAGGCGGGCGATTCAACAGAAAAGAGGATCATCGAGATTACTGTGAAAGACACAGGAATCGGGATCGCAGAGACAAATCTGGAGAAAATATTTGTCCGTTTTTTCCAGGTTGATGACAATTCCAAACAAACCGGAACCGGAATAGGGCTGGCATTAACCAAAGAACTTGTAAAACTACACAAAGGAAATATTTCGGTACAGAGTAAAGAGGGTAAGGGTTCGAAGTTTACCATTCACCTGCCGTACGACGAGGTTAATAACCATCATCTTACTGAAACTGCCAATATTGAAGACCTCATTGAACCTTCAGGAATTAGTCACATTGAGGAACTTACGGCAGAAACAATGCCTACAGGAAGAAAAATCATGCTTTTAGTCGACGACAATTCGGATGTCAGGTATTTCATTAAGTCACATTTTATCTCAAATTACCAGGTATTACAAGCTGAAAATGGGTTGGAAGGATGGACAATTGCGCTGAAAACAATTCCCGATATAATCATATGCGATGTGATGATGCCCGATATTGATGGTTTTGAACTCTGCCGGAAGATCAGAAAAGATGAGAGAACATCTCATATTCCGATTATTCTGGTAACAGCGCTCGGATCGCGCGAACACGAAATTGAAGGATTAAGCTCAGGCGCAGATGATTACATTACCAAACCATTTGATCTGGGTATTTTACAGACTAAAATTGAAAATATTCTATCGGTCCGGCAATCCCTGAAACAAAAATATACTTCAGAAATGTTGCTACAGCCCCGAAATGTCATCCTTAGTTCCCCCGATGAGCGGTTTCTTCAGAAAGCGATCGAAGTGGTTGAGAACAATATTTCGGATCCCGATCTCGACATCGAGCACTTTGCAACTGAAATTGGTGTAAGCCGGATGCAATTGTACCGTAAACTTGATGCCTTAACTGAAATGACGGTGAAGGAATTTGTCCGGAACATCCGTTTGAAAAGAGCAGCCCAACTATTGGTTCAGAAAAAACTAAATATCTCAGAGATTGCCTATGCCGTAGGCTTTAAAGATCTGTCGCATTTCCGTAAATGTTTTAAACTTGAGTTTGGAATGAGCGCTTCGGAATATGTTGAAAAAAACAGCATCCTGTAACAATTTCCACTTTCCGATTTTCGCAATTTATTAATTGATTACCTGCGTATTGTAAAATATCGCTTATCGCGATGTTATTTTCAAACCCGCATTTTGGGAATTCTGACCACCTGTTGGGAATTCTTGCCATCCTTCCTGATACACATTAAACACCTCCCTGTTTTTCATTATGGTAGATTTACATGGCCAATCAACAATTTCTTATTAATGGAAAGCATCATAAAAAAAATGAGACGGGTTTCATCGATTATTGTCTTGCTCACAATCATCCTTGCTATCATTCTGTATTTTTTGATTGCCATAAGCCTTTAATGTTGAAACTATTTGAAAAATTGAAAGGTGTTTAACTGACGATAGTAACCAATACAAACAAATGAAAAGATTTTGGACCATCCTTACCGGATTTCTGATTATTTCCCAAACGTGCCTGGCCCAGTCGCAAAAAAATGTACCCAATGGGTTGGTGATCGCTGCGAAAATGGCTGATTCGGAAATCAGGCATTTTCCCGAGCCCTGGACTGTCGACTTTAATCCCAAACCTGTTTGGAACTATACACAGGGCCTGGTTGCCCATGCGATGATCAAGGTATGGAAAGAAAACGGCAATGAAACTTTTTACAATTATGCCAAGACCTATGCTGATAAGTTCATTGATGCAAACGGTAATATTTGGGGTTATAAGGTTGATGAGTACAATATCGACTGTGTTAATTCAGGAAAATTTCTTTTTGATGTTTATGCAAAAACAAAAGATGACCGATACCTTAAAGCAATCAATCAATTACGCGATCAGCTAAAAACCCAGCCACGCACTTCGGAAGGCGGATTTTGGCATAAACAGCGGTATCCGCATCAGATGTGGCTCGATGGCTTGTACATGGGCGCACCTTTTCTTGCACAATACGCTTCTTTAATGAATGAACCTGCCATTTTCGAGGATGTTGTAAATCAATTTCTGATTGTTCACAAGCACACCTTTAATCCGAAAACCGGGCTTAATTATCACGGCTGGGACGAAAGCAAGCTGCAAAAATGGGCTGATCCGAAAACCGGTTGTTCGCCGAATTATTGGGGAAGAGCAATGGGATGGTATGCAATGGCACTTGTCGATGTACTCGACTATTTACCGCTTGAACATCCGGGCAGGGTTAAGATTTTGGAAATACTGAATCAGGTTGTTGCGGGTGTCAAAAAATACCAGGATCCGAAAACCGGACTTTGGTACCAGGTGCTCGATCAGGGCAATCATGAAGGTAATTACCTCGAAGCGACCGCCTCGTCGATGTTTACCTATGCCCTGTTAAAAGCTTCACGTAAAGGATACATAAGTGCTGACTACAAGGAAATTGCCATTAAAGCTTATAGAGGGATACTGGATAATTTAATCCGGGATAACGGAGATGGAACCATCAGTCTAACCAAATGCTGTTCGGTTGCCGGTCTTGGTGGAAATCCTTATCGTGATGGTTCTTATGAATACTATATCAAAGAACCAGTTCGTGACAATGATGCCAAAGGAGTTGGGCCATTTATCATGGCCTCGCTCGAATTTAATATTAACTAATTTTTTTAATTCAAAAATCAAACTTAAAAATTATCTATGATGAAAATGAAGCAAAGTTTTCCTGGAAAGGTTTGCCTGTTAGTACTGTTTGTAATTTTTACGGGCGCACAACTGTTTGCCCAGAAAGTTACAGGTGTGGTGGTTGATGAATCAAACACTCCGATACCGGGCGTAAATGTTGTTGTAATAGGGACAACAAATGGTGTAACTACCAATAATGACGGGACTTATTCTATCACTCCTGCCAATGCCCTAAAAGACGTTCTCTCTTTTTCTTTTATTGGTTTTGAAACAAACGAAATAAAGATTAATGGACAAAAAGTAATTAATGTACAGTTAAAAACCGGCACCCTTGAAGTTGAAGAAGTAGTGGCGATCGGTTACGGTGTGATCAAAAAGAGAGATTTGACAGGTTCTGTATCTTCAGTAAAGGCGGATGTAATTTCGAAGACCGCATCGAGTAATGCAATGCAAGCCATGCAAGGACGCGTTCCAGGACTCGACATTCAGCAATCAAGCGGACAGGCTGGCGCAGGACTTAATATCAATCTTCGCGGTTCGCGTTCGATTACTGCAACTAACAGTCCGTTGATTATGGTTGATGGTGTGGATTATGGCTCTACACTCGACATTAATCCTTCCGATATCGAATCTATGGAAGTATTAAAAGACGCATCGTCTACTGCTATTTACGGAACAAAAGGTGCAAACGGCGTAATTATCATCACTACTAAACGCGGCAAAGCAGGTAAAACCAAGGTAAGCCTTAATGCTTACTTATCATCTAACCAGCCGGCCAACGTACCTCAAGTGATGTTTGGTCTGACTGAAGTAAACCGTCGGATCAATGCAGAACGATATAAAAGAGACCAATTGCTTGTTACAGCAGGAACTGGTACCTGGGGCGATTCTAAAGTAGTAGCATCTGACGTTCTCGGCAGTTCGGCTGCCAATAGTCTGCCATATACCGAAATGGATATTTATAACGATGGATCATATACCAATTGGGCAGATATCATTCTCCAGAATGGTTTAACTCAAAACTATGAAGCTGCGGTATCGGGTGGTAATGAGAAAACCAATTTCAACCTCTCTTTGGGAACAATGTATGAAGCAGGTTTGCTCCGTAAAGACCAAATGGATCGTTATAATGTAAAGACAAACATTGACCATAAAATCAGCAGTATTTTTAAAGTGGGTACAAGTTTGTTGTACACCTATAAAAATCAGGACCAACGTACCAACGTTTTTGGTCAGGCATTAAAAATGACCTCCATTGCACATCCATATGATGCCGATGGAAATATCATCTTCAAACCATCACCCACTTATGAAGCTCATGCTAACCCATTGTTAGACGAAGTTGACGGCAACTTTCAACACAATATAGAATCTACCCGTTTCTTCGGAAATGCCTACATGGAAATTACTCCAATGAAGAACTTATCATTCAAGTCGATGCTGGCTTTAGACAGAACCGACTCCCGTGACGGCCTTTACCAGGACTATCAAAGTGTAGGGAGACTTCAAGGTGCTGCCGGCAGTTACATTTCTGTAGAAAACAGGGTTCATACCGGGTATACATGGGAAAACACATTGAATTACAACACCAATTTTGGCGGGTCAAATCACAATATTTCAGGTTTGTTAGGCCACAGCAGTACCCAGGGAGTTACCGAATATCGGGGTATTAACGGGAATACCGCAGCAGAGCACTATTATCAAAGTTCGTTCTACGATTTATCCAAAATTACAGTACCTGTTCTTACAAACGGATATACCAAGAGTTCAATGCTTTCATTCTTCGGTCGTGCGAACTACAGATTCATGGATAAATATCTCTTAACTGCATCAGTTCGTGCAGATGGTTCGTCGGTATTGGCAAAAGGACATCAATGGGGCTATTTCCCTTCCGTTGCAGTTGCATGGCGAATGAACGAAGAATCGTTCCTTAAAAGTGCCGGATGGCTGGATAATCTGAAGCTTCGTGCTTCTTGGGGTTTATCAGGTAATGCCGCCGTTGATCCTTACGGAACACTTACAACAGTGAGTAACAGCAGTACTTTTCCTGTTTACTATAACCTGAACGGAAAAGAATATTCGGGTAATATTCCCAATACATTCGGTAATGAAAATCTGACATGGGAAAAGACAGCCGCATTAAATTTCGGTTTGGACTTTGGAATCCTGAAGAATAGGATTTCGGGTAGTGTCGATGTTTATTTCAGCAATACCTACGATTTACTTTATATGAGGAGCCTTCCTGCATCGAATGTATTTCCTAATGTGCTCGACAACATTGGCAAAACCAAAGGATCAGGTATTGAACTTGGATTAAATACATTGATTGTTGATTCCAGAGATTTCAAATGGGATGTAAACTGGACAGCCGCATTCTACAAAGATGAAATCACCAGCCTTTCAGGAGGTATCACAAAAAATATTACCGGACGTACAGGTCAGATTATTGGCGAGCCGGTAAGCATTTACTACGATTATCAGGCTGAAGGTTGCTGGGGTGCCGGTGAATTTACTACCTACAAAGCTGAATGGCTGGCGCGTCATCCTGGTGGAACAATGACGATGACTGGTGATCCCGGAACGATTAAAATTTTGGATGTTGACGATGATGGCAAACTTACCGATGCAGACAAACGTGTTTACAATCGTAGTCCAAAAGCAGTTTTGGGTATGAATAATACGATTAGCTATAAGAATTTATCATTGTCGGTGCTTGTCTATGCACGTCTTGGTGGATATCTTGATTACAATTTCAATAGCTTAGTCACTTACGATGGCTCTAACTGGGGCGATGTTGATTACTGGACACCCGAAAATCAGACAGCGAAATTCCCAACGCCAGGGAACAATTCCAATTGGAGTACCTATGGAAGCGCCGCACAGTACGAGAATGCATCATATGTGAAAGTGAAAGATATTACGCTTTCTTACAACCTGCCAAAGAAACTTATCGCAAAAGTTGGTATCGGAAATGTCAAGCTTTACGGGTCATTGAAAAATTATTTCACTTTTAGTAAAATTGACAATTATGACTCTGAACGCGGTGGTGCTGTTACCTTCCCGTTGGCAAAACAGGTAATATTTGGTGTAAATGTTGAATTTTAAAAGAATTTAGAAATGAAAAATAAAATTTATATAACGCTGGTGGCTACAGCATTAATGCTTGGTACAACCACATCTTGCAGCGATTTCCTTAAAGAGGAAAACAAAGTCGGGCAAACTGCTGATTTACTTTACGCAACAGAAACAGGTGTTGAAAGCCTGGTTGCATCATGCTACACCTACTCCCGCACCTGGTATGGAAAAGAGGCCGCTTTGGGGCTTTCCGAAATGGGTACCGACCTGTTTTATTACGGTTTTGACAACAAACAGAAGAGTTTGAATTCGTATAAGATTACGGCCGAAAGCTTAGATGCCAATGTTTCTGACAATCCTTGCTTAGATCAATATTGGGAAGCATTCTTTACTGCCGTGAATGTTTGTAATACCACACTGGAGTATGTCCCCCAAAATACCCTTCTTTCAGCAGCGAAGAAAACACAGCATATGGGTGAAGCTCATTTCCTTCGTGCTTTCTATTATTGGCATATGGTAAATATTTGGGGTCCGGTTCATTATTATAAAGAATCTGTTAAAACAATTTCTACCGAGGCTTTCCGCGATTCTGAAGAATCTGTTTATAGCAATATACTTGCTGACCTCGACGATGCTGCAAAAGAATTGGCAAGTGTCACAACAAAAACATCTAGTGTAAACTTGTGGGCCGTTCGTGCATTCAAGGCTCGTGTTCTTCTTTATGCTGCATCCTGGTTAGGAGAGACAAGTCTCACAAGTAATACTGCATATGCAGGTCAGAATCTTTATACACTTGCAAAGACTGAAGCTGACGCTGTAATTGGAAGTGGAATTGCGACCTTCTACAACAAGTACTCCGATGTCTGGACAATGACAAATGAAGATGTCACAAAAAATAGCGAGTCTATCTGGGGTGTATCTTATAGTCCTACTTTCTCTCTCAATGTGTTGCCTTACCGTATCAAAACAGACGCAAGCGGAAACTATCTGGATTATAACAACATCATATCCCGGACAGGGCGCAGTACAGGTGGCGGGAACGCAATGCTTCTGATGTTTATTCCAAAATGGAGTAATGCCGGCAGTGATTTAACCGATGTGTTTGTACGTTGTACAAGCATAACGCAAACCCTGACAAATAGCGTGACCAAAGCGGTTGTTACCTGTGGACCTACTTATTCGAAATATGGTCGTGGATTTACCCGCTATGTTCCAACGCTTTATTTGGTTAACTTGTTCAACAAAAACAAAGCAACCGACCAGCGCTATGACGCGACTATCCGCGATGCCTATACGATTGCTCCCGGACTGGAACTCTCGTCAAAGAAATATCCTTTGATGACAGACACAGCGCTCTATTTTATGTCTGCTGATGCTTCTTCAGCCAAAGGACAAGCCATGATTGCCCGGGCAAATAAACGTTACAGAATCCACTCCCTGGTTGGTGGAGCTCTTCCTTTGTACACCTCCTTGGATCCTGCCACAGCACTTCCAACGACTACAATGCCTACACTTGATCCATATGCCGATGGCAGGTATAAGAATGTTGCTTATTGCGGCGACCAGTCATTTATCGCTATTAAGAAATTTGATACAGACGTTTATACCCGTTCAGATAACGATAAAGTGACTCCTGAGATTTATGACCGCGACGTGATGGTACTCCGACTTTCCGAAATGTACTTGATCAAAGCTGAAGCCGAGCTGAAAACAACAGGAAGCGATGCAGCACTTACTACGTTAAACATTCTGCGCGCTAAACGTGCCATTGCCGGAAAGGACAATTTGCTGACAGGTACCGTTGACATCAACACAATTCTGGATGAACGTGCACTTGAACTTTGCGGAGAACAACAACGCTGGTTCGACCTTAAACGGACCAAAACATTGGTTAGCCGCGTAAAATCCTACAATGCGCAAGGTGCGGCAAGTATTCAGGATTTTCATATGTTACGTCCGATTCCGCAGGCACAAATGGATGCTATTACCAATAAAACGAGTGGTGTAGATCCAAAAGGTTTCTGGCAAAATCCCGGATATTAATGATATAATTGCACAATCCAACAAGACCTGTCAGTTTTAAAAAATCTGACAGGTCTTCATTCATTTTTAAACCATTAATGATGCTTACTTCAATTGGCCGCCTGTTCCTTTTATTGTTTCTATTATTTTCAGGCAAATCATTAATTGCTGAAAACTACGATTTTGTGGTTGCACAGGATGCAAGTGGCAACTTCACATCCATTCAGAAAGCCATTGATGCCTGTAAAGCATTTCCCGATTCACGCATCATCATCTTTATCAAAAACGGGATCTATAAGGAAAAACTTCAGGTTCCGTCGTGTAACACCCGGCTATCGATTATAGGTGAAAGTGCCGAAAAAACAATTATTACGTTTGACGACTATTTCGATAAAATCAACCGGGGACGAAACAGTACTTTCTATACTTCAACGTTGCTGGTGCAAGCCAATGACTTCATCCTTGAAAATATTACAGTTGAAAATACATCCGGACCAGTCGGTCAAGCGGTTGCACTTCATGTTGAAGGTGATCAGTGTGTATTTCGCAATTGCAGGTTTTTAGGATTCCAGGATACACTTTATGCGGCAGGAAGATTCAGCCGGATATTTTTCACGAATTGTTACATCGAAGGAACAACCGATTTTATTTTTGGTGAAGCAACAGCGTTATTTGAACAATGCACCATCTGCTGTAAATCTGATTCATACATTACTGCAGCCAGCACTCCCGAAGGAAGACCTTTTGGTTTTGTTTTTCTGAATTGCAAACTCACCGCAGCTGATGGCGTGAAAAAAATTTACCTGGGCCGTCCGTGGCGTATTTATGCCAAAACTGCTTTTCTGAACTGCGAAATGGGTTCTTTTGTTTGCCAGAAAGGATGGCACAACTGGGATAAACCAGATGCAGAAAAAACAACCTTTTTTGCCGAATATAAAAATACAGGACCCGGAGCTTTGCTAAGTAAACGGGTAGGCTGGTCTCATCAATTATCCGATGCTGAGGCTTCAGCATTTGCCCCGGAAAAAATACTTGGTGATTGGATCACAAAATTCAAGTAATTCGTAATCTACTATTCTTACAGATATGATCATTCGTAAATCAGCTTTCCTATTTTTGTCAGTCGCCTTATTTTCTTCTGCCGCCTTTTCTCAGATTGATGCCAAAAGTAAGCAGACGAACGAATTATACAAAAATATAGAATTTCAGATGCTCCGTGTTCAGGAACCAACTATTCCGTCCAATGCTGTTTCGATTACCGATTTTGGCGCGATAAACGGTGGACAGGTACTATGCACGCAGGCATTTGCCCAAGCCATTGATGCCCTGTCGAAGAAAGGTGGCGGAAAGGTAATTGTGCCCCGTGGAATCATTGAAGGGCAGTTCAAAAGAGACACTCACTAATGATACTGTAAAACCTTGATAGAGCGTTATTTGTACACCGGGAATTTTTTTTTGAATCGGATAAATGCTGGTAAAACGCTGGCGAAAAAATCAGCTAAACCTTTATGAATGTTGGCTTTTACCGGATTCTGACTGGTGGCAAATTCAATGATAACAAATGTGCCTGTATTGAAGTGCCAAAGATAACTGAGTGTTATCATCAATCCAAGCACTTTCCCCACCAAAACAATGATAACAAAAGTGCATAGATTGAATTGCCATTATTAAAGATTATTTCGCAGGCTTTCGTAGATGTTTAACCGCTCAAATTCGCCCATAATTGAGGTGATATCCCCTATCATATCCGCTGGAAAAGCTTCGAATTCGTAAGTCTGAGTATGATAATTGGCAACTGGCACGTCAACAATATTCTCAGACAAGAACTTTAAAGCCGATGTATTACCAAGTGTACTTCCTTCCAGTGCCTGCTGAATCAATAAAAGATATAAGAACCGCTTAAGTCCTTCACTCTTTTGCTCAGAAATGTTGGATGCGTCGGGCATCTCATCTGTAACAATATGCAGCGTCATTGTGATGCGTCGGGGTTGCTTTATTCCTTGTCCTGCCATTACATAGTCAATGAATACTGCCGGTACCGGAAAGTATTCGTAAAGCTCAGGTTCAAGAGGCTGGGAACGGTAAACATCCAGAAATGATATCGGGCTCAATCCTTTCTCAGTAAACTTTAGACTGTTGTTTTCAAAGCAGTGGTATAATTCAAGTAGTGGTTGCAACATGACTAACTATTTAATGCTTCATCGAAGCTGGTTTGAATGTGGTTTAATAATTGCCTCTCCAAGGCTTCACTCTGCCCGATAAATGGCCTGGCAGGTATGTTTTGCTGAATGGTACGATCATAGGCTCTTACTGTTGTTTCGCCCCGTCTCACCCGGCCAAATTCAATCCGCGTACTTCGCTTTAATTGTCTTCGGCTTGTTACTCCAAATTTTGTCAATGCCCTGGTGTGACTTTTCACGTGTTGCCTTACTGCTCCTTTAAACCCTTCGTTGTGAATTTGTGCGTAGGGAACATCGGTACCAATAATAACACGGGTCTGACTTGCATAAATCTTCCGGATACTCCTTTTCAACCGGCCTTTATCGACCAACAGCGTTTGACTTCGTTTTTTACCTGCACGATCTCTTGAACGTGGTTTCCAGGATTGACGTGTAGTATCCAGCCAAGCCTGATCCCGAAAGCGCTCTTTAGTAAATTTAACGGCTATAGCTGCTATCTCATTTGGCATACGATCCCATGTCTTTGCTACTGCATCCATCCTGCGCATTAAATCTCTTAATCCTAATACTTCACTCATACCTTATATATTACATGGCCGTCTCGGCTGAACGGATTACCCGCATAAACATTTCTGTCATCCATCTCTCCAGCTCATCTTTATTCATACCATTAATTGATTGAGATGTTGGATTAAAACCTTTAACAAAACTGTCGATATTGATGGTGATACTTTTTGTCTGACTACCGCTCCCTATCGCTTTTGCATCAACTGCCCCTGGGGCTATTGCGTTTTTCGGTTTAGCCGGAGTACCATCAGCGTTAACCCCTGCAAAATCACCGGATGTATCGGTCTCTGTCTTTATATTCTTCCTGATATCATTTAGATCAGGCATCTTAAAGCTGGATAACCCATCCTTCAACCCTTTGAAGTTTAATGTGGCCATGTTATACATCAGGCCTCCGATCTGTGATATCATCTCGCTGATCCATATCAGATATGGTCGAATACTGTTATACAGGCCGGAAAAAGTACCTTCAACACCGGTAATACTGCCTATCATGCTGCTAAATCCACCAATAATCCAGTTGACGATACTCCACAGATTTTTTAAACTATTCCATAACAGCGTTATCGGATACAATGCAACCTTAAAAACAGTGCTGAAAACGGCACCTAATACAACTAAACTGTCCCGGAATAGTGTACTATTTTTATACAATTCCTTCCACCACGTGATCATTCCAAGCACTGCATCCCCTATTTTGGAAACGATAGGTAAAAAGATATTTCCGATACCGATCATTTCAACTTTCAAGGCGTTCTGTACAACTTTCCAGCTATCCATTGGAGAAAGTGAATCCTTGTACGCCTGACCAAGAGCGCCCTGACTATTAGTGACATTATTAATGATCTTCCTTAACTTTTCTGTGTCCTGAGTAGCTAATGCGAAAAATGATGCTGCCTCCGAATCAAGTCCAATTTTGCCATAGAAGTTGGCACGCGAAAGATCACTCAACCCCGCTGTCTTTTTGTTTAACTGGTCGATAATACTCGTCAGAGGTTTGATCTTTCCCTGGGCATCATAAAGCGCAATCCCCATCTGTTTAAACGCTTTGATTTTTGTTGGATCAGCCAACGCTTTAAATGCATTTTGTGCCAATGTGGTTGCACGTTCCGATTTTTGACCTTGTGCTGTAAGAAAAGCAAATGCACCGGCAGTTTCACCCAATGCAAAACCGGCATTTCTGGCCATTGGAATAATATTGGGTAGATACTGTGCAATCTCCCTGAAATTCGCATTACCATCCTTGACGGTTTGGAAAAGTACATCATATACCTCATTGACTCCACGCCCGGATGAATTCATAACCGATACGGCAGCTGAAGCTGTTGTTTCTACATCTGTAAACCCAGCCTTAGCAGCCCGGAGCGTAGGCTCAAGTGCCTGGAGTGATGTGTTAACATCAAGGCCAGCAGAAATGATCCTGTTAAAAGCTTTTGGAACCTCCTCCAGTGGGGCGACATTTCGCCCGCCGATCTCCAAGAGCTTTGTAGAAAGCCCGTCAAGTTCCGTTTGTGTCATACCAGCTGTAACGTTGACCTCTGCCAACCCTACCCTCCAATCATTGGCCATGCCCGTAAATTTCACAATAGCCAGACCTGCGGCCATCACAGCGGCTGTAATCAAAACGTACGGATTAGCAAGCATCCCCAATGCCGATCCCACTCCGGGAACCCGATCTTCAATTGCGCTAAATAGTCTGCTATTGCTGCTTGAGAATGCATCCAGCCTTCTTTGCATTCCTCCCGTTGCACGTTCAATTTGCTGCCTTGCTGAATTAAGTCCTGCGCCTAATCTGTTTCTCAGGTCAATCAGTAACTGTAATTTTGATACCCCGTTGGCCATATCTTTTGAATTAAAATTGTTGTATATTTGTATTGAAAACGTTTGAGAGAATAGAGGATCTGGGTTAATGCTTTGGCAACCGTGGAGCCGAGCGCGTTACCTAATGGGTACGCCACTTTCAAACGTTTTTTCTATTTAATCAGAAGTCCCTCCCTGATTTGATCATCCAACCTGTTTTCATACCATGTTTTTATTTCCAATCCTGCATTGGTAATATCCGCATCGACAATAATGGTTTTATCTCCATAAAACCTGATGTATCTGAGCTGTTCAGCCTTGGTTTTTGGATTGATCCTCATATAAACCTCACTCGGATTTTCAAGGATATCTGATACATGCGCAAATATCTGATGCCGATTTTGTTGAATGTAGACATCACCCGTTATATGCTTTTCAAATGTATCAAGAGTCATGATCGGTTTGCGTTTTAAGTAGTCAGTAAACCCCATCATACCTTTACCCGCATTCTCTTTAAACAACTCCTTCACATTCTCCGGAGTAATGGTTGCATCCAGTTTTAGCAGCTTTAATGAGTCGCGCAAATCCTTCCGCTTTTTAAGGCCGTAGTCTGCAAATGTGTAGTCATTGATCTGTTTGCCAACTGAATTCTTACCTTCAGCATCCTTCAATGTTCCCAGATACATCTGATTTTTACTGAAAACAATTCCGGTATCTGCCCTGTTAATTCCGAATTGCTCCATTTGCTTGGTCGTAGTAAACGCAATCGGCAGCGCATCTTTACCTCGCATCAGTTTGTCACCGGGTTTTCCTGGCGATTGCAATCCTTCACACCTGCATTTCCAACCGTTAGGAGGCCATAGGCTTCGCGCTGCAACATCATCAAAAGAGAATACTCTTCCATCGAGTGTCGCGTGTTCATCACGCACGTGATCATCGCCAACAGTCTGGTATTCCCAATGGCCGATCTGATTCTTTTCAGCCATAAACTCCAAGTACCTGGCTGAGTTTTGACCGGTTGCAATTGTAAAGTCACGTTCAGTTACCAGGTAAGTTTCATTGAATGTCGCATTGATCTTCTTTGCCTGCGCAATAAAGTCAGCTTCAGACCTGATTTCGTTCTTGTCTTTATCAATCAGCAGCCTATTTAGCAGTAATACTTCAGCCCTGCCTTTTGATTCGCTGAACTGGAAAAGGTTCATTTCCATCATGGACAGTGCGCGATGATCAGGCGCATTCCAGTCAACTTCAGTACGCCGGTTTCCCCAACCGCTGAACAATCCGTCTCGCAATTCCTCCGCTATCCGTTTCCCCTTTAAAAGTCTCTCCATTTCGGCATTGGTAATGTTGCCGCTGTAAAGAAATTTTGCGATCTGTTCATCATAACCGGTCAATTGATCAGCCAGTGATTTATTGGAACCTGCCGCAACCGGATGCTTCCGCTCCGGGTATTCGGGCAATGCCACACCGCATGCCACAGCCATTGCCCTCATGGATGTGGCGGCATTAAAATTTGCTTTGGGAGCGATTGCTGTTTTATCCTTCTTTTTTAAGATCGGGATATTGAAGGTTTTACTTACCCATTCCTCATCAATCTCATACTCCACCAAAGCTTCCTTAACGATCTTCCAATGTTGGGTCAGGTTCAATTCTTCTGTTTCATCGAACTGGAAGTTCATTTTTGTATTATCAAACGGGAATCCCAGGCTTTGAAGTATAGGCATCAGCTGATCATTAATAACGAATGACACAGACCGTTTATCGGAGCCTGCAATTTTGTCATTCAGTGTTCGTTCATGTACTTCTGTCTGGCTCCGGTTTGCCCCGGTATCGGCCATTGTGGTTGAACCAATGATACGCTTGCTGGATTGTTCATCCTGGAACCTTGCTTGCATCAGGTAGCACTTGTCAGGGTCTCCGGCATGAGCCATGTCATGGATTTCGACAGTGGTACCAGTTGGCAGTACTGCCTGAGCGGCTTCACCAAGTTGCCTGAGCATCTTTTCAATTCGACCAACTTCAGATTTATTCTGAGTTGTGGCCGTGATCAATGGTTGACCATACTTTTCGCTGAACTCAGCATAAGATTGCAGTGCGTTTCTCTTCCAGATCACGTTCGGGACAACATCATTGAGAATTCCGAATGGTGAATTATGAAGGATTTCAATTACACCGGTTTCTGCACGGTATTCAATAAACTTATCACCTCCTATTTCGAGATAAACCCTGCCAAATTGTGGACAGCAGTTCCTGCGTGGGATCATTGTGAACACCGGATTATCCTGGTCACGAAAGAACTGAAGTACTGAATACCTGTAAAAATTGGCATCAAGTGCCAGGTCAAGGAATTCAAAGAACCATTTTTTGTTAAGAAAAGCGGTCTGCTCTTCCATTATCTCACCTTTTTTATCGGTAATGTAAAAGCGATGGTTCATTGTTGCCGCCTTTCGGATATCCATCATTGAGGCCAGATGAGCATCCAATACCAGATCACTTAACAAGTCCTGGAGTAAATACCAACGTGGGTTCTCAGGGTTTTCAGCGATGGTGATTGCATCACGCCATTTCTTGATGTCTTTTCGGCTGCGATCTGTCCACTCCTGGAGTAATTTGATTGTGATGTCGTTCGCATTTGTTTGCGGTTTTCCGGTTACTGCTGAAACTGGATTTTTCCAACTGAATCTATCTTTAAAGCTCATTTTTTAATCTATTTGATATGTTTCAACATCAGGTATTTCAACAGTTTGGCCTGCAAGTTTATGGGTACAATCAGAAAGGAATTGAATCATTCCGTTATTAATAAATGAATGACAGACATAATCACCACTGGCGTTGCCTCCCCGAATTAAAAGTGAGGGTGTAAACGTTGGTTTATCTACATCATTATTGAAGCCCCATACTGAGTTGTGAGCATTACGCGCTGTTGTCCAAACGCCGTGATCACAATTGCAGCCAGGACACATAAAGCTCCAATCTGGTGACTTCCACATATCCGGGGAAAGGCCTTCTTCCTGTTCAACTTTTAATAGTTTTGCCATAATTTTACCATTTATGATTTTCAGGAGCCCGGCTCCATATCCTTGTCTCTGCGTATTCATTACCATCGGTATCAATGACAACCGGAAGATCAGTTGGTGTGGTACCATTGCCAACATCCTTTAACCAATCAACCGCATCCTGGTACCGCTGCGCCCGGTGTTCGGGAATATCCTTCATTCCGGTTTGGCTATACAAATGATATAGTGCGATGTCGATGGTGATCGTCACTATCCAGGCATCGCGGATGTCAATCTGCTCTCCCGGATTCTCACCGCCAACAGGAGGAAGCAACGGCGCAAAGATTTGAGCGCAGTCGTACCGTTTTCCGATCCTGTTCTTGATCTGTGCAATTGCGGTTTGCTCAGCCCTTACTAATTTGGCTGACAGGTACCAATCGGTTGGTGATGTCAGGAGTCTGATGATCTCCTGTTTTATCTGCATCGCGTAATCGGGTTCTGTAATAAATCGTGCCATAAATTTAAATTAGTTATAAGCAAGTGTAGAGGAAACCCCTACACTTGCCTACCGTGTTTGTTACATTTCTATTTATTTGAAATGTTTGCAAATGTTTTTCCGTCGTTCACCATGATATAGTATGACGAATCGGAGTAAAGTGGCATGATTGCCTCTGAATCATCGAAGCACACCAGGCCGTAAAGGTTATTTAAATCTTCTTCTTGCCATTGCTTTGTACGCTCGCTGAATTCTTCTTTGTTTTTTTCTTTTAGCACTAACACGTATTCAATACCTAAGTCCGTGTTAATTTCAACTTTCGTTTTTGTAATCCTTCTTAAAATAAACATGTCTGTATGTATTTGTATATTGGCTACTCTTTTAAAGGTTTTCGCCATCCCCTCTTTTAATTTTTCAAATAAATCTCACCTTTTAGAAATATCTGGTTTTAGTTGAATCTCTGGAGACGGTTCGTACTTCAAATTTCTCGACAAATGTGATCGCGTTCACTTCGGTAAATGCTCCCTGAAGGGCATCAAGAAAGTCCAAGGGTACCGACGCTCCTTTTTCGAATGCCAGTAAAGTATCGCGTGCTAAAATGGAATCTGCATTGTCCTTTTCGTCGATGTTGAAAAAGGTATTCATCCGTTCAAAGTAGCCCGACATTCCTTCAATACGATCAAATTTGTTGGCCTTCGCCCTTTTGCTTGCCACAACGGGAATGTAATAACCCCGGCTGTCACCCTCTTCATCAAAGTCATTCACAAATTCACTCATCGCGAACAATCCTTCAATGATGTATTGCATGGATTCTCCATTGAGCTTTTTGTCTTCAAATATGTCATATAGCCATGCTGCAACCTGCGTTCTTGAAGTTTGCCTGAAGAAAATATGCAGGATATGGTATTTGCGTCCGATCCTTCCCAGGGCAACAATTGATTTGTGACAGGCTTCATCGGAGAATGACAAGTCACCATAAAAAACAATGGCATCATACTTCCGGTAGGGCAGAATTTTGGTGAACTGGATTTGATTGAATTTAAAAACCTTCCCCTCTTCAACATGGGTGTTCATGTACTCCCGCATGAACGAGCGGAACGGCATCGAATTAAACTTCTTCTTCCAGTATTCTGCACTGGTTTTTTCAGGCCAGTTTGGTTCAAAGGTGTTTATATCCTTTACGGCATCAACGCGAAGGATATAGAAATCATGGCTTTCATCGTTGGCTTTTGCCTCTTTTATCTTGGAGGTAAAGAACTCTTTGAGCCTGTTGGTGATTGATTTCTTATTGAAGTTGTTATTGGCATAAACAAAACGTTCAGTTCCGTTATCTTCAGCATCGAAACAACCCCAGATATCTTCAGTGATAAAATCAATAGCCTCACGCATGAGCCGGTCATTATTGACATGGCGTTTGTTGTCAACATCATCAACTACAATATAGTCGGGTCGTTCGGCTTGTTCGCGTGCACCTCGTGGATTTTGAAGAAAACCAAGTGCCATAAAGCGAACCCCATCGGTAGTCGTAAAATCACCATCAGACCAATCGCCCTGCTGAAATTTGCGACCGTAGTCGTTAATGATCCGCTGATTGAATTGCAGCTGTGCCTGTATACCGGAAATGAGCTTTTTAGCCTTTTGCTCGTTTTCGCCAATCAACAACATGAAAAACAAATCTTTTTTTACAAGGTACAGATGCAACGGTATACCCATGTCGATATGAACCGACTTCCCGGCTGACCGGAATAATTCAGCAAGTGCCTTTATTTGTTTGTTTTTGATAATGGCATTCGCCAGCTTCTTATGAAACCAGGCGCTCTTCTTTTTAGCATAGTTTGGAAAGTAATACTCGAACCAACCGATATAATCCTTTTCAAGTTTTTCGATTCGCTTAAGCTTATCCCCTGGGCTCTCATTGATATTAATGGATGTGGCCTGAGCTACACGCAAACAGTGTTTGTCGTAATCAGCTATAATTTTATCGTAACGTACAATTACCATTATGATTCGATGCTAATGCGGTGTTGAAGAAACATTTTGTGGTATTTGGTGAACTCGTTGGCAGCTTTCGGATCAACAGTGACCATGAAGTTGTCGAACTCAACAAATACATCCCGTATCACTTCAGGAGAGGTGCGTTTACTCATATAATCGTAGGCCTTCATTACCTTACTGAACGAATCGGCATCAATTTTGGACTTTTCACCCTTTGACAAACTGATTGCCTCCTGGAGTATTTTCTTCTTAAGCTCAATTGGTCCACACTCGAAAAGGTTCTTGGTTTCTTCCCAGTTGAACTTATCCCGCCAGGCGTATATCGTTTTGATATTCCGGCTAAGTTCGTCAGCAATAGCCTGTGGAGCGATCCCCTTCTCTACATAAAGGGTTTCTGCATACTTTATCTCCGTCTGGCTTACATCCTTTTTCACAGCCTTAACCGGCGTCTTTTTTGTCATCTCGCGTAAGTTTTTACCTTCAAAGTTAGTCCTGTAACGCGCGCTTGGATGATCAGCACTAAAGCCCTTTTATGATTCACTAAAGCCCTTTTATAGTTTAATAAAGCCCTTATAGTACAGTGTATACAGACTATATGATGTCAGGATAACTTAGCAGAAAAATTGCAGGATAGAGCACCTGGTAGCTCATTGGGTGGATTACCCAGACCGGCTCGAAACTGGTTCCTGCAACAAACTTTAATTACGTGAACAGAGGTCGCCGGAAAAGACAAAGGGGTAAATATCCAGTTGAAGTCCTTCCTGAAGCCAGGATACGGTGACCTTGATTAAAACAAAGAAAGATGCTGATTAAGAAGATCGACAAAACGCACATGGAAGTAAAGATGTATGGAGGTATCGGCGGCTGGTTCGTTGATGGTTTCAATTTTACATCCATCCTTGATGAGTTTGAAGCGCAGGGAATCACTGAGGCAACCTTTCGGATGCACTGTTATGGCGGAAGCGTTTTTGAAGGTAGCGTAATAGGCAACGCCTTCAGCCGGTCAAAAATTAAAATCAATATCATCATTGATGGAATCGCAGCTTCAATGGCTTGTATGGTTTTACCTTACGTCCCGGCTGAGAATATCCAGATCGCAGAGAATGCTTTTGGCATGATTCATAGACCATCGTCGGCCAGTGGCGGAGATGCTGATGTGCATCTTGCAGCCGCTAAATTGCTCCGGGATATGGAAGGTAATTTTATCAAAACCCTTTCACAGCGTACCGGTCTTACTGCTGAAGAGATCAAAACAAAATGGTTTGACGGTAACGATCACTGGCTGAATGCCGATGAAATGGTGCAATATCATCTGGCCGGATCGAAGGTTAAAAGCACAGCCAGCATTGCCATGCTTGACAAACAACGTGTTGAAAATATGACCGAAGAGGGTGTTTACGGCCACTATGCCGCATCCCTTGTCGATGGTCAGGGATTTCCCAATAACAATAAATCAGATGTAAAAATGAAGAAAGAATTGATCGAGGCCTTTCAATTGATGGGCGTTACGGCTGAAAGCTCAGATACAGCCGTGCTTGCAGCTTTGCAGGCAAAATTCAAGACAAGCGAAGATCGTTTGGTTGCATTGGAAGCTGAAGCGAAAACCAAAAAAGAGACTGCCATCAAGGCAATGCTCGACGGTGCCACAAAAGAAGGTAAGATCACCGCTGAGGCACGTCCAACATTCGAAGCAATTGGCCAAACAAGTGGCATCGAAGCTTTGACAACTGTTTTATCCGGGATGGGTGTGAAGACCCCTATTGTAAACCGGCTGATTGCGGAGAGTAAAGGTGGTGTAATAGGTGAAAAAACGTTTGCCTGGTACCAGGAACACGATGCCAAAGCGCTCGAAGCAATGCCGCTGACTGATCCTGACACATTCAAGGAACTGTACAAAGCTGAATACGGATGCTATCCGGTGTAATCAATTAAGAATTAACTAAACAAGGCTGAATACGAAACCTATCCAGTGTAATCGATTAATAATTAATAATTTATAAGTGAGATGAAAACAAAAATGATTTTTAGTGTTTTGTGTTCGCTGCTGATCAGCGTTCTTGCAGGGACTGGCGTCTCCATGGCGACAGGGTTGCCCGCGATGGAGGTGTCCGGGGTTTTAATGGGGATTTCGCTGATCCCTATGCCTACGATGGGTGGAATTTCCCTTGCAACTGTTTACCGCGAAGTGTGGACCAAAGAGGTGATCAAAGGGTTTAATAGTGCTGTGAAAGATACTTTTCTGGATGGTATTCCGGATAAAAGTCAGTACGTAACAGGCGATGATGAAGCGCAGGTTATTCATTCTGTCTACTTTGGCGTCGCACCTGATGTTCTGATCAATAATACCACTTATCCAATTCCGGTACAAGCTTTAGATGGTTCTGATGTTGCAATATCCCTGGATAAATATCAGACCAAAGCAACTCCTGTAACCGAAGATGAACTTTATGCATTGGGTTACGACAAAATGGCTTCGGTCAAAGATGCCCACGTCGATGCAATTGTTGCCAATCGCCTGAAAAAAGCGATCCATGCGTTAGCTCCTGCCTCCAATGCTGCCAAGACGCCTGTTTTACTTACAACCGGAGCATTTACCACTGACCTTTCCAGAAGAAGGTTGACATGGGAAAATGTGATTTCAATGCGTGAAGCATTTACTGCTGCCGGAATGCCATTAGATGACCTGCGCCTGGTACTTTGTGCCGATCACGTCAATGACCTTTTGCTGGCTGATCAGGCTTTTCAAAAGCTCTATGTAAATCGTGAGGCCGGTATTATTACCTCACAGTTGGGTTTTGAAATCCGCGAGTATAGTTCTAATCCTTATTACACCACCACTTCGAAAGCGAAACTATCATTTGGTGCAGTTCCGGGTGTTGATGACCGTCAGGCTTCTGTTGTATTCAATGTAAAGCGCGCCAGGAAAGCAACTGGAAAAACACAGATGTACTTCAGCGATGCCAAAACTGATCCGTTGAACCAGCGCAATCTGATCAACTTCCGTAACTATTTCATCTGCCTTCCAAGCGTAAACGAGGCCATTGGCGCGATCGTATCCGCCAAGGTATAATCAATTAATCATCAAACCTTGAAGGTTATGTAAGCCTTCAAGGTTTTCAATCTGATTTGATATGAAGATTACAGAATCACAACAAAAACAAGCCCGCGAACTGGCTGAAAAGCATGGTTGCAAGGAACTTTATCTGAATGACAAAGGTGAATTCTTCACTTCTGAGAACTACGCTGCTATGTCGGTCAGCAACGATAAAGAAAAGTATCTAAAGCTTTCTATCGGCATTGAAGTGAATGCAGAGAAATCGACCAACGACCTCGGAAAAGCAGCCGATGTGATCTTAGAGATCGAAGCGGCTACCGACGTTGAAGCCATCGAAGCGATATTGATCGCTGAAGCCGAAGGTAAGAACCGCAAATCGGTGATCGATGCTGGTGCAAAGAAAATTGAATCACTCTCTAAAAACGCTCAATAATGAGTCTGCGAGGTATAAAAATTAATGAGGGTAGAATTGGGGCAAATGTTGCCGGTGATGGCCGTGAATTCGGCCTCATCGGTAACGGTGTTGCTGTTATAGGTACCGGGAAAGCTGCCTTAGCGACAGCCTATGCCTTACGCCGTCCCTCCGATGCTGTGGCATTGGGTATTGATGCCGCATATGATACTACCAACAGCGTCAACATTTACCGTCATATCAGCGAGTTTTACCGGCGTGCCGGTGAAGGCAGGATATTACACTTGATGCTTGTTGCACAGACTGTGATTGTCGATGACATGACCGATCCGGCAAAAACCCTGGTCATGGCTGCTGAAGGCAATATTTCAGATATGGTTTTCTGTTTTAACCCTGCGATTGCTTACGTCGAGACCCCGCTTAACGGGATCAATGCTGATGTATATGCAGCGATAACGGCGCTTCAGGCATTTGCAGTATGGGCTGATGAAAACGATATGCCGCTTCACACAATCCTCGAAGGCCGGGGACTTGGTGACACGCTCTCCGCTTTGGCTGATCTTCGCGCTATTCCTGATTTGGAAGCCGATAAAGTTACACTGGTGATTGGCCAGGATTGGGACTATGCAGATAAACTATGGACGTTGGGTAAGAAGTTTGCTGATGTGGGTACCTTCCTGGGCGTTGTGGCTTCACAGCCCTGGAACCGGAATCCCGGTGAAGTGCTGACTCAAAATCTTACCAATGCTACACTGGGTGTTTGGATCACCGGAGGATTGAGTAATCACAAAAAGTACAGTGAAGTATTTGCTGATCTTGAAACGCTCAATGATAAGGGTTATGTCTTCCCGCTCAAATACCAGGGCTTATCTGGTTACTGGTGGAATGACGGGCATGTTTGCGCTCCTATTATCCTGGACAATACCGGGAACATGAATCAGCATATGATCTATTATTCTCATACGATTGATCAGGCTAAACGTGCACTGCGATTTGCCTATCTGCCTGAGGTGAAAAGGTCGGTGATGCTTGATGAAGGAAAACTTCCGGCCACTATGGTCGGGTACTATGATGCTGTTGGCGATGGTGTATTTGAAAGAATGGCCGGTCGTGAGCTGATCAGTGATGGCAAAACAACAACCGATCCGGACAGTGATCTTTTGATCACAAAGATTCTGGTAATTCAATTCGCTGTTGTGCCAACTGGCTGTATCAATGAAATTGTCGGGACTATTAACCTCAAAAATCAGTAAGCTATGAGCATGTTAAGGAGAATGGGAGAGGTTTATTCAGCCGGTGATGTAGTTGTAACGATTGCCGGTCTTTACGATGTAAACCCAAGTGCTTTGGAGTACAATGTCAAGTATGCACATGAATACCAGCGTGGCATCAAACGCGCTCCACGCGGCTGGCGTATGGGCGCTAAAGAGATGGACGGAAAGATTACCCTTCCGCTGGATGTGATTGCTACTATCGAATCGGCAGCTCCGAAAGGAGATATCGCGATGATCAGGCCATTTCCGATCAACGTCACATTTGCCAATACTGAAAATGTGATGATCAATGATGTCATAATGGCAAAGTTCACCGGCAATGGCCGCAATGTTACCAGTGATGGAGAATTGGAAAAGGAACTTGAGCTTTTTGTACTGGACATCAAACTGCACACAGGATTATAATAAAATCGTAGAGACGCATGGTTGTGCGTCTCTACGGTTCAACGTTACAATTTAAACCCTCTTTAAACAAATTTTAAAATGAACAAATTACCTGAAGGAATTTCCGAAGCAATGGTTACCGAAGCGAAGACCAAATATGGCGCGGATAAAGTAAAGCTGATCGACCTCCCTGTTGATGAAGAAACAACCGGTTATAAAACTGTTTTGGCCGTTGTCCCTTCCAGAACCGTAGTTGGCCAGTATCGCCGGTGGGCTGAAACCGATCCAAAGAAAGCGGATGAGATCATTGTGAAAGCGTGTTTGCTTTCGCATAAAGATGAAGTCCTGGCGGATGACGGGCTGTTTTATGGTGCACTCTCCGGAATCGCTGAATTGATTCCAGTCAGGAAGGCCATCGTAAAAAACTTATAGAGCAGCTTCCGCAAATTAAGTCCTTAAAGGATGCGGATAGCTGCGATGTTGATGAACTGTGTGAGATGTACGATGCGATGATCAGGTTCTTTTTCAAAGAAGATCCTGACACACTCTCCGATGACGATTTCGTACGGCGGATTAAAGAGCTGCGATGGTTGGCTGATGAAGGATTTTTAAAAGGTATTACATTATAAGTTCGATATGATTTTTGATTTTTCAGGCAGGATACAAGCAGCTTTTGGTTTTGTGACGGCTGCGGCAAGCAGGACACTTTACGATAAGCTCTTTGGTGAAGTGATCAAAGAGAGCAACATCAATGTGGATGTTTATCTGTCAGGAAAAGAAGCAACATTCGATGAAGTAATTCTTTCATACGGTTCTGAACAGTACCATTTTGCTTACCGCTCGTTTGCCGATCAATACAGCAATGTATTTGCCACACCGCCAATGCTGAGCCTGAAAAGAGCCAAAAAACTCGTTATCACTCCCATTGACAACAGCGATATTGAAGTGGTGGAGCGTTACGGTACCGAACCCTGGGAAATTGCCTGGAGAGGACTCTTGATCGACATGGAGAATCATGAATTTCCGATTGACAAAATGGAGGCCTTAAACAAAATCTTTGAGGCAAACCGTGAATGGACAGTTGCAAGTGAGATACTTCGTAAAGTCGGGGTGGATTCGATTTACATCAAAGATATCAGTTTCGACTTTGTCGAAGGTTTTGAAGATACAATTTCATACACAATGACCACCAGGGCGATCAGATCACTGGAGGTTAAATTACTCAATTAACATTTAATGATTATGAGAAACATTTTAATTGTCTGTATTATGATGCTATACCTTAACATGACAGCAAAGGCGACGCTGGGCAAGGTGCTGTTGAAAAATGTATCGCAGATTGAGATTAACGAAAGCATTCTTGAGATGAGCAATACGGCGAAGATTACCATCCCGAAAGGCTTCAGTAAGCTTGATCAGAAATCCATCCTTGAATATTTTGCAGTTCGTGAGCCTGTAACTATTGATATCGGCTATTACCGTGATGACGTTTTTGACGTACAACGTGAGTTCACCGGTTTTATCAGGGAGATAGAAAGCGATATCCCATTGGTTATCCATTGCGATGATGAAACCTATCCGTTGCGACAAAATAACAACATAAAGAGTTATCCTGGTGAGGTCACGCTAAAGCAGGTACTGACTGACATTATTACCAAGCCGATGGTTTTTGAATGTCCTGACGTTAACCTTGGGAGGTTCCAGCTCGACAATGAAAGTTCATTCCAGGTACTTCAGCGCATCAAAACTGATTATGGATTGTATAGCCGGTTGCAAAACGGAGTTTTAAAAGTTAACCTGAGGGACATCGTCGGCGGCGGGGATATTAAAGAGATACATACCTACACGATAAATCCGGTCACTTCTGAATGTAGCCTGGTGAAAAAAAACGAGCTGAAGTTTAAGCGAAAAGAGGATTACAAACTACAGGTTAAAGTCACCTCAATGCTGACAAGTGGAAAAAAGACCACTGTGGAGGTTGGGAATAAGGAAAAGGATGCATCGGTTATCCAGATTACTTATCCAGGGAAATACACCGAAGCACAGTTGAAAACCTATGCGAGTAATATCTATAACCTGCGATGTTACGACGGTTATACGGGTTCAATTACCGGGTTTGGATCACCACGAACGCATGCGGGTGATGCCCTGGTGATCGAAGACAAAGCAGAACCGGGTCGCGGTGGAAAATACATGATCGAAAAAGTAGTGATCACCTACGACGAATCGTCCGGGTTTTCGAGACAAAACACCCTTAGTTACAAAATATAGTTTCAGGCGTAAACGTGCCGTTTTAACGAATAGTGTGTTGAAGCCGGTGAGTTAGTCGGTTAGTCGATTATAATCGATTGTGCGGAATTTTAAAGTGGGTTTAAAGTAAGTTTAGAGCATGGGTGCACTTGAGCAAGCAATTCAACAGGCAATTTTGAAGCACGCCGGGAAGTTACAAGTTAAGCAGGTCTTATCCGGGGTAGCCAAAGATGTAGGAGAATTGACCTGTACGGTTGAGCGGCTGAATGCCCCCGCTCTTTATGATGTCCGGCTGAATGCGATTGATGATGACCTGGACAGTTATTTTACTGTTTATCCTGTTGAAGGGAGTGAGGTACTGGTCGCCATCATTGAGAATATGAAGACTGAAGCGGTGGTAATTCGCTGTTCTGAAGTTCAAATGGTTAAGGCAAAGATCGGTACCACAGAGCTGGAGCTTGATGCTAACGGCTTCCGGTTCGACAGGGAAAGTGAAAACCTTCAGACGGTAATGACTGACCTGATCGCTGAAGTGCAAAAGATTATTGTGGTGACAGGTACCAGTCCGAATGTTCCTGCCCTGGAGGCGATCAAAAATAGAGTGAAAAAAATACTCAAGTAATGGCATTGAACAAAGCAACATTGGCACAACAGCTCAAGACGATATTCGACGGAGTTTCACCGGAAGCCGGTGGTGAGTCTGATCCGGATAAACTTCGACTGAAAGTGGCAAATGAAATGGCCGATGCCATTGATGCTTTTATTAAGACCGGTACGGTTACAGTAGCTAAAGATATCCCGGTAAGCACTACCGGAACTGCGGCAGCGCAAACAGGGAAAACGACCACTACCGGCACAGGAACTATAAGCTGATTGATATGAATGGAATATTGCTTGATGATAATTATGACCTGAAGATCGAACCGGTACGCTCATCCGATGGGCTTATCACTTCTGGATTGGTAGTTGACAACATCGACTATCAGCGTTGTAAACTGATTATCGAGTCGCAAAAAGGAGAGTTCAAAGAATTTCCAACGCTGGGTTTTGGCATCGACAATTACCTGAAGTCAATTACAACACAAAAGCGTCAGCAATTTATAACTGAGCTGACCAAAGAACTTAAATCAGACGGGATGTCAACGGTAAAAGTGATCGTTGGTGATGACCTGTCTAAATTTGAAATTGAGTTATGAAAAAGTTAGAGTATTTAGTGATTCATTGCACTGCAACACCTGCTGGCCGCGAAGTGACTTCGTCGGATATCCGTCACTGGCACTGCGACCCTCCGCCTAAAGGCAATGGATGGAACCAGGTTGGGTACACGGATATTTATCATGTAAATGGTGGCGTTGAACGCATGGTCGCCAACAATGAAGATGAAAATGTTGATCCCTGGGAAATCACCAATGGTGTTGGAGGCAAAAACAGCATTTGCAGGCACATCGTTTATGCCGGTGGCATGACTGCTGATAACCTGAGGCCTTTCGACTCACGCAATTACATGCAAAAAGCAGCAATGGCACGTGACGTACTCGCATTTCACAAAAAATCTCCGGCAGTCAAGATCGTCGGTCATCACTATTTTGATCCGCTTAAAGCCTGTCCATCGTTCGATGTTGCACTTTGGCTCATGCAGATCGGAATTAAACAGACACTGTAATGGAATGGATTGGAGGTTTATCGATAATTATCAATGCCGTGCTCGGCGGCGGTTTTGCTTTACAGTTTTTCACCCTCAAGTCATTAAGAGATAAGGCAGCGGCAGAGGCTGATACTGCGAGCGCAACATCTGAATCGATCGAACTTGATAATGTTGAAAAAGCAATCAAAATCTGGCGCGAAATGGCTGAAAGCTTAAAAAAGGAGTTGCTTGATTCCCGCGAACGCTACGCAGAGGTTGCCCTTCAGGTGGAAGGATTACGCAGAGAGGTAGCACGTGTAAACTGTACAAGTAATAAAATACTCAAGTTGCTGGACCGAATAACGGTTGAGAACATTGAAAAAATTGTTGAACAAATAAAGTCAGAACTCAATGAAAAAGATATTTAGCATACTGGTTATCTGCTCGCTCGCTTTTGTCGCCTGCAAAACAACAAAACCGCCGATCCTCGCCGTACCGATAAATATGAAAGTCCGGGTGACAGAACATCTTAAACCGGTGCAATTGCCTGGAGATAGTGTGAACATCGCTGCACTGTTTGAATGCAATGAGCTAAATCAGGTGATCATGAAGGCGCTTAATGAGGCGAAAAGCAAGCGTGTTCAGAGTAATTTCACCTTCAGTTCGGGGCAATTAATGTATAACGCCACAACTAAGCCAGATACCGTCTATGTACCTGGAAAGGACTCAATTGTTGACCGCGAAGTGCCGATTAGGGTAGAGGTTGCTGGTCCAACGGTATATATAAATGAGTTGACCTGGTGGCAATCAACACAGATTAAGGCTGGTCGGATATTGTTCTTTATTGTCCTGGCATTTGGACTTTTCATGTTACTGAAATGGAAGTTAAAGTTTTAGAGGGACAATCCCTTTTTGATCTCGCTATCCAGGCGTGTGGATCGGTGGAGTCAGTCTTTGATTTTGCTCAGCGGAATGTCATTTGCATCACCGATCTATTACTCCCTGGACACACCGTTCAGCCCCCTGATGTGAAGTATAAAGGCATCGTCAACTACTTCTCTGAACTGGATATAACACCTGCAAGCGAAACCGATGTAAAGAAGGATCGCAACACGTTTGACAACACATTTGATTTAACTTTTCGATAAAAAACACTGATATGTCAGAAGATACATTAACTAACCTGCAATCCCGGATCAATGCTGGAAAGTCAGAAACCGGGGTTGGTAAGAATACCAAAGGCCGTGTTTTCCAATTGATGCTGGATATCCTGGACACTGTAAAGGGATGGCTTTCGAAACTACAATTTGATATTGACGCGAATGGTAAAAGGATAACGAACCTGCCGGTTCCGTTGAGTGCGACTGAGCCGGTGAGGAAGGGGGAGTTTGATGCGATAATAGCAAACAAAGCAAGCACTATTCCTGTAATTGGTAAAAATCTTTTTAATCCTAATGATCCAGATGATCAGTTAGGGAAGTTTGTAAATTTTTCAAATGGCAATCTGGCTGCAAATGCCGGATATAATGCAACGGGTTATATTCCTGTCAACGCAGGAACCTCGTATTATTTAAGTAGTCAAATGTATTTGGCTTGGTACGATTCATCAAAAGTTTATATTTCGGGTGTAGATAACGGAGTTAACAATGTCCAAACGGCACCAGCCGGAGCATATTTTCTTCGGGCGTCTGTACAACCGTGGAA
>JBBRZE010000044.1:0-42993 GCA_038236995.1 Bacteroidales bacterium
CCTGTTTTTTTGTTAATAAATGCAACAAGCCGTTCACCTTCAAAGAAGGAATCTTGAGCGTCACCAGCCTCAAAACGAGCATTTGGAGCAATATTTTTTGCAATTTCAAAAATAAAATCGGTTGAAGGCATAAAATATTCGCCTAATTTGAAAAGCTGTAATTTTTCATTTACTACTGGCATCATGTCCAGTGGAAAAGTTACATTTTTGTTTGTTCTTATTTTCTTTGCCATGACTAATATTATTAAAAATTTAAGTTAATTATCTATACTTTATGATTTGAATGTATGGCTTTCTTTCAAAATATAAATGTGCATGCCATTATCAATTTTTCAAAAAAACCAGTTGATACGGAATGAAATTAAGTTAATTATTTCCTCAATTTTAAAAAATAAATGTGTAACCACTGAATTAGTGGTTACACAACTATCAAACAATTAAATTAATAAGTATCTGAGAATTCTTGACCCGCAAAAGTTTACCGAATCATTTAGAGGCAAGTCCTGACTTCTTAAACCACATAAACGAGCCCACATTATAATAGCTATCTTTCAGATTAGGATTTTCTTTTAACTCCTTCTCCGTATAAGGGAATTGAGGAACCATAACATCATCACCTAACTGCCAGTTTGCAGGAGTAAGTACATGATCCTTTCCTTTGCCTGCTGTTTGAAGTGCAATAAGCGTTCGTTTAATTTCCTCCATATTCCGCCCGATGCTCATGGGATAAAAATAGATTGCTTCAATCTTGTTTTGAGGATTTATTATAAAAACACCGCGTACATCTTTGGTTGTACTAATTGGCAGATGCAACATACCATATTCCTTCGAAATAGTCAAACGATTGTCATCAACCAATGGAAACTTGATCTTAACAGGCATTTTGTCTTTGTATGAAGTTTCTTCCAGTACTTTTTTCCACATAAAATGCTTTACTAACGTGTCAGTCGAAATAACTACCAACTTTGCATTGAGACTTTCAAAATCATCTTGCATTTGAGCCAATGTCAAAATTTCGGAAGAACATACAGGAGTAAAATCGCGGGGATGACTAAAAATAATTTTCCACTTTCTACCGTAATCATCAGGAAAATTTAACGTTCCTGAAGTTGTTTCGGCAGTAAATGAAGGAGCCTCATCGCCAATCATCGGGATATTAGCACCCTTTTTCTGAGACCACAAATTGCCAGAACATAGCAATAATAAGCTAAAAAAAACTAATCGAATTTTCATAATAGAACAGATTTTTGTAATCAGTAATCAATTTATTAAACAGAAACTTAGAGCGTATTTGGAGCCGCATTTAAAGCCCAATACATGGAGGATAATCATTTAAACTTATAGACATGAATAGCACATTCGTATTAGCAGCTTCTAATTTAAAAAATTATCTAATTTGAGCTAAAGTCCATGTGAGCACGAACCGGGGAGGTGACCTAAAATTTCTTACAATTTACGCACTGACTATGTGTTTATTAGAATGCATCCGTACTCAATTATGCAGTAATGGAAATAGTGTCTTAACCATTCTTTGCTATGTTAATCCAATGTAATTCCATCAAAATAGATAACTCGGTATTAGATTTTTTAACAAAACAGAACAATAGGATTCTTAAAGGGGTAGAATGTTTGCTATCCTCAATAAGATGAATAAAACTTAGTTCGTATTTGGGGCTGGATTTAAAGCCCAATACAAGGAAAGAGGTGTTTATAGAACAATTTTACTTTCAGCTATTATTCTTATTTAGACTGAATAAAGAACAAATGTAATGTCAAAATCATGTGAATGCAAGAAATACGATAGTTTTTTTTTTATAAATAGCAAAATTGTCTATTTGTAACTATATCTGCATATTACATTTATAACATCATGTGTTATTTAGAATATATAATATATAAAAAACAAATTATAGCAATTAGAAAAACATATTAATCGCTTATTTACAATACATTGAAAAATTATTTAATAATTTAGTATAGGTCACTAAAAAACTATCCAACAAGCAGAAATCCAAAAATTAGAATTATCCTATGGGAATTCAGGATTATTCAGGCAATTACACCCGAACCTATCAATTCATCCTCAATATACCACGCAGCAAACTGACCGGAGGTAATTCCACGTTGTTCTTCATCAAATAAAACATAGGCGCCATCACTCTTCATATAAAACCGCCCTTTCTCAAGTGGTTGCCGATAACGTATCCGGAATTGGAAATCCCGTTCATCACTATCATTCATTGCCATATCGGGGCGTATCCAATGAATATCATCTTTCGGTACAAACAAGCCATGACGATATAGCCCGGGATGCTCTTTTCCTTCACCAACATAGATAATATTGCGGACAACATCAGTTGCCAATACAAAAAGCGGTTTTTCGAACCCGCCAATATTTAATCCCTTCCGCTGACCAATCGTATAAAAGTGCGCACCATTGTGCTCCCCAATCACTTTTCCATTCCATGGTTTATAAGGAAAAGGTGAACAAAGTTTATTGAAAAACGCTGGTTCTTTCGGAAATGTCTTCCTTTTTAACATGAAATCTGCAGAGATTTCAATCACATTTCCCTTTTTCGCAGCGAGTTTTTGCTGAAGAAAAACAGGAAGATCGACTTTACCCACAAAGCAAATACCCTGCGAATCTTTTCTTTCAGCAGTAATCAATCCCTGTTGACGAGCAATCTCGCGCACTTCTGGTTTGAGCAGGTGTCCCACAGGAAATAGAGATTTAGATAGTTGCTGCTGATTGAGTTGGCACAAAAAATAGCTCTGATCCTTATTCGGATCGGTACCTGCAAGCAAACGATAATAACTTCTTCCATCAATATCAATAGCTTCCCTTCTGCAATAATGGCCGGTCGCAACATACTTCGCCCCCAGCTCCATCGCTTTATCCATAAAGAGATCGAACTTTATTTCACGGTTGCATAGTACATCCGGGTTGGGAGTACGCCCTTTTTCATATTCCGTAAACATATAATCAACCACTCGTTTACGATAAAAATCGGAGAGATCAATTACATGAAATGGAATATCGAGTTTTTTTGCAATCATTTCGGCAAATGTTACATCGTCTTCCCATGAGCATCCCGCTGTGAGCGTTCCGGTGTTTTCCTTCCAGTTAATCATAAACACCCCAATTACATCATACCCCTCTTCTTTAAGAAGATAGGCAGCCACACTGGAGTCGACGCCGCCTGAAAGGCCTATAACAACTTTCTCTTTTATCATTCGGGTGCAAATTTACCGCTTTTGAATGACATTGGCCAATAACAAAATGAAAAGTAAACTGTTTGTTTAATAAAAGCAAAAATTCAAAATAAGTTAACTTTGTACGATGTTCAAACGATTATCTCACTTTATCAATAATATTGACCGGAAGGATTACCGGCCCAAGTTTGGAGGACTCGAAATTCTCAAGTTTCTTGGGCCTGGTCTTCTTGTCACTGTAGGGTTTATTGATCCCGGAAATTGGGCATCAAATCTGGGTGCAGGCGCTCAATTTGGTTACACACTACTGTGGATGGTCACCTTATCGACGATCATGCTGATCATGCTTCAGCACAATGTAGCGCATCTTGGGATTGCTACCGGACTTTGCCTCTCGGAGGCGACCACCAAATATATGAAGCCCCGTTATTCTATTTCAGTGCTTGTTACAGCAATCCTGGCTTCTATTTCAACTTCACTTGCTGAAATTCTTGGTGGTGCAATTGCACTGCAAATGCTGTTTAATATTCCAATACGGGCAGGTGCAATCCTTGTGGTTGTTTTTGTACTCATTATGCTGTTTACAAATGGCTACCAGATGATTGAAAAATGGATTATCGCCTTTGTATCAGTCATCGGGCTTTCGTTTTTGTATGAGCTTTCACTTGTAAATATCGATTGGGATACAGCCATCAAATCGTGGGTAACGCCAAGTTTTCCGAAAGGATCTATGATTATAATTATGAGCGTATTAGGAGCAGTGGTTATGCCCCATAATCTTTTCCTGCACTCCGAGATCATTCAAAGCCGGCAGTGGAATCTGCAGGATGAAAAAACGATTAAGAAAAGACTGAATTATGAGTTTTTGGATACACTGATTTCAATGCTCATCGGTTGGGCGATCAACAGTGCGATGATTTTGCTGGCTGCTGCCACGTTTTTTCAGGCGGGTACAATGGTCACAGAATTACAACAAGCTAAGAGTCTGCTCGATCCCTTACTGGGAATTCATGCAGGGATTGTTTTCGCTGTCGCTTTGCTTTTCTCCGGTATTGCTTCTACAATCACGTCAGGAATGGCAGCCGGGTCGATTTTTTCAGGAATCTTCAGCGAACCTTACGATATTAAAGACAACCACTCACGACTCGGAATCACCATTTCGTTTATTGTGGCATTGTTGATTATTTTTGTGATCTCAAACCCATTCAGCGGCCTGATTTACTCCCAGATGATATTGAGCATCCAACTTCCTATTACTATCTTTGTACAGGTATGGCTCACCTCTTCAGAAAAGGTGATGGGCAAATACAAAAACACCCTATTAGACAATGTACTGCTCTATTCAATTGGGGGAATTGTAACGGCGTTAAATATCGCTCTATTCATTAGCTTTCTTTACTAATTATTAAACCAGAAATATAAAATGCCAGTTCTGAAGAAACATCATGATCCGATTGGTCAGGCAGTATGGGACTACCAGAACGGAATCACAGGCGAATCGATTGTTGTAAAAACTGATATTGCCGAAGATGAAGTGCTTTCACCATCCTATTTTTTCAGAACGTACGAAGAGATGCCAATCCAGGAGCAGGAGGCGCTAAAACTTTGTTCTGGTAAAATTCTCGATATTGGAGCTGGTGCCGGAGTTCATTCCCTGTGGCTTCAGAACCAGGGATTTGATGTCGATTCGCTTGACATTTCTCCGCTTTCGTGCGATACAATGCGTAAACGAGGGATAAAGAATGTCATCCTTAAAGATGTTTATGCACTCAAAGACCAAAAATACGACACCATCCTTTTATTAATGAATGGCGCAGGCGTTGCCCAGACATTACCGGGTTTAGAAATTCTATTGCTGCACCTTAAGAAGCTTCTCAATCCCGGAGGCAAGGTTCTTGCTGACTCATCAGATTTACTCTATCTGTTCACCGACGAAAACGGCGAAATGTGGGTCGACATCGCCTCCGACGCATATTATGGAGAGATGGAATATCAGCTTAGTTATAAAACAATCAAAGGAAAACCTTTTCCATGGCTGTTTGTCGATCCGGATAACTTCTCCGATATTGCCAGATTGTGTGGTTTCACGGTCAAAGACAAAATCGCGGGTGCCCATTTTGATTACATGGTGGAGATTGTACTGGAATAATATGCTTTTCAACAATTCCATACCCCGGGATATAACGCAGGTTCGGTGAAGTAGCAGCTTTATTCAATGTCCCTTTCGCGGAAACCCATTAAATAAAGGATAACATCGAGTCCTGTAGTGGAAATAGCGTGCTGCGCGTTCTTCTTCACCAATGGCTTTGCATGGAAAGCAATACCGAGACCAGCTATATTGAGCATGGGTAAATCATTTGAACCATCGCCAACTGCCACAGTTTGTTCCAAATGGATATCTTCTTTAAATGCGATATTGCGCAGTAATTCAGCCTTCTTGGCTCCGTCTACAATATCACCCAGGTAATTCCCGGTAAGTTTACCATCTACAATTTCCAGTTGGTTCGCAAATACATAATCGATATCCAGCTTATTCTGAAGATATTTTCCAAAATAGGTAAAACCTCCCGAAAGAATAGCCGTTTTAAATCCATACTTCTTAAGGGTACGGAAAAGACGTTCTGTACCTTCGGTGAGCGGAAGATTCTCAGCAATTTGAATCATTACCTTTTCATCGAGGCCTTTTAGCAGTGCAATACGCTGTTTGAAGCTTTCGGCAAAATCTATTTCGCCACGCATCGCCGACTCGGTTATCTTACTCACAGCGTCGCCAACTCCGGCCTTATAAGCCAATTCGTCAATAACTTCTGTTTGTACCAGGGTAGAGTCCATATCGAAACATACCAGCCTTCGGGTACGGCGATAAATATTGTCCTCCTGAAATGCAATATCGACACCCAAATCATGAGCAATAGTAAGGAAGTTGCTTTTCATTTCCACAATATTTAGTGGCGTACCTCGTACCAGTAATTCCACACAAGCCTTTGTACCTTGTGTCCGGTCGGAAAGCTTTATTCGTCCAGACACACGGGTAATCTTATCGATATTGAGTTGCTGTTTGAATACAATCCCCGTAACTTCAGCAATATGTTTTGCAGAAATAATACGGCCAACAAGTGTGATAATGTAACGTCCCTTGCCTTGCTTTGTTACCCAAAAATTATATTCCTTTTCGCTAATGGGGGTAAATTTCACCCGGATCCCCAACTCGTATCCTTTAAACAATAGGTCTTTCAATATTGGCGACGATTCAGATTCGGTCGGGACTTCAAATAGAATTCCAAGATCCAGATTATTATGGATCACTGCCTGTCCAATATCTAGAATATTAACCTTGTAATTCGCAAGAATTTGGGTCAGCGATGAGGTTAACCCAGGCTTATCATTACCGTATATATTCAGCAGAATAATTTCGTGTTGTTTGTTCATTTTGACAATATTGCTATTCAGATTATTCATATAGTTATTACTTCCCTGACTTACTTTCAATGATTTTGAATTCGGTTCGCCGGTTTAATGCCCTGCCCTCTTCTGTCGAATTATCAGCAACAGGGATTGAGAATCCGTAGCCATTGCATCTGAGTCTTACTGATTGAACCCCCATTTCAACCAAAGATTGAACGACCGCTTTTGCCCGCTTACCGGAAAGAACAAGGTTGTAATTTTCGGTTCCCTGGTTGTCGGTGTGTCCGCCAATCTCGATTACCAATCCCGGATTGGTTTTCATGAAACCGACAATTTCCGTCAGTTGCCCCTTTGATTCAGGCTTTAGGCTAAACGAATCTGTCTCGAAGAAGATATTTTTCAGAATGGTTGTTATACCCGTTTCGATCGGATCGAGCGCAATTGTAAGATTCAAAGGCTGATGCCGGTTGTTGGTCTCCAAAAGATTAAAGTTTTCAGAATGAAACAGGTAACCAGGTTTTGAAATATTTAAACCATAATTATGACCCGAAGGAAGACAAAAGAGAAATTCGCCCTCATTTTCAAACGGATATAAATGCTGTATTAATTTATTACCGACCAAATCATTTAATTCAATTTCAGAAAGAATTAACTGACCGGTTTTTCGGTTGATCACCTTCCCCTTCACCCACGAAACGGGCCGCGGTTTTAGTGCCTCCGGAAGCTGAAAGGTAAAGATATCGCGACCGCCAAATCCTGTATTATTCGCTGTATACCATGCCCGATCGCCCGAGACCTCAACCACAAGCCCCTCTTCGTTGGCAGAAGTATTCACCGGATAGCCCAGGTTTTTAGGAAGTGAAGTTTTTGCGCTGTCTATCGTGACAAAGAACAGATCTTTCCCTCCCATTCCTGGCCAAAAATCGGAAGCAAAATAGAGCGTTTTACCATCCGCATGGATAAAAGGTGAAAGTTCGTTTCCTGAAGTATTCACACTTTCCATATTGACAACCTTGCCGTAAACGGGAAAACCTTCGGGTGAAACACCCAGCTCCTCAGCCCGCCAGATGTCCATCTTTCCTTTGCCGCCTTTGCGGTTACTCGTAAAATAGAGTAGCCGGCCATCAGCTGAAACAGAGGGTTGCGATTCCCATGAGCCAGTATTAACCGGATTTCCCAGATTCACAGGCGCCGACCATTTGCCCTTTTGCCTCACCGACATATAGATATCACAACTACCCAATCCGTCGGAACGACCGCAACCCGTAAAAAAGAGGAGGCGGCCATCCGCCGAAATACATTGTGCACCTTCGTTCTCACCTGTATTAACAGGTGGCCCCAGCGCAAGGGCTTTTTGCCAACCTGCAGAATCCTTATAGGAAACATAGAAATCTTCCTGGGGATAAGCTATCTTCTTCCCTTCCGTATCTTTTGTGATCAATCGTGTAAATACAAGGGCATTTGATTCGCCATTTAAACTTGGCCAATATTCATCTTCAGATGTATTGATAGCTGCGCCTGCATTCTCCGGATGAAAAGCGACAGGTGACTCAACCGCCTTCACAGCAAAACGACATGATTCAAGAAGACGAATTTCCTCAATCGTTAGTGGTTTTTTCAAACGATTGTATTGTTCAATATTTTTAAGTGCTTCAGCATAGGCAGCCTCGGCATATAAAAGTTCAGCCAGGAACTTATACCCGCTCGGAAACCGATCAAGACCGATGCGCAAACCGTTTACAAGCGCTTCCTTCTCAAGTTGGTGCTCCTTCGTTTCATGGTAAATATCTGCCAGTCCGAAGAATGCCATGTAATATTGAGGATCATTTTTTAATACCTGGTTGAGCAATGCAATGGCTTTGACCTTGTCTCCTGCCTGTGCATTCGTTTTAGCTTCATTGTAAAGCGACTCAACTTTTTTATTCGATGCATTGTTGTTTTGCGATACGCAATTAAGTGCAGTGGCAAAAAAAATGATCCCAAAAAACAACCTCCTCATAATGTAAGTTTTAGCACTTCCAACATATCTTTATAATACTTCTCAAAGTTAGTTTTATTAATTGCTGAATCAAAAAAAGCCGCTTCGGAATTAACCGAAGCGGCAGCAATTGCTTTATTTTATCGTATTAAATGCTGTTAATGGCATTCAAATCTTCGAATGCAACTTTTAGCCTGGCAATAAGTGTTTCTTCACCCTTGCGTAACCATACACGAGGATCATAGAATTTTTTGTTTGGTTTGTCTGCACCTTCAGGATTTCCGATCTGGCTCTGTAAGTAACCATGATTGGCAGCCTCGAATATGCGGATACCATCCCAGAAAGCCCATTGTGTATCAGTATCGATGTTCATTTTGATCACACCATAACCGATGGCTTCCCTGATTTCGGCATGTGTTGAACCCGAACCTCCGTGGAATACAAAATTAACAGGATGTGCGTCAGAAATACCTAATTTTTCTTTGATATAATCCTGAGAATTTTTCAGAATAATTGGCATCAACTTCACGTTTCCTGGTTTGTAAACACCATGAACGTTTCCAAAAGAAGCTGCAATGGTGAAGTTAGGCGAAACTTTGCTCAATTCCTGGTAAGCGTAAAAAACATGGGCTGGTTGAGTATAAAGAAGACTGTTATCCAATCCACTGTTATCAACACCATCTTCTTCACCACCGGTGATTCCAAGTTCGATTTCGAGCGTCATTCCTATTTTGCTCATCCGTTCGAGGTAACGTTTGCTGATTGCAATATTTTCTTCGATTGGCTCTTCGGAAAGATCAAGCATATGAGAGCTGAAAAGTGGTTTGCCTGTTTCAGCAAAATTCTTTTCGCCAGCATCTAAAAGTCCATCAATCCATGGAAGTAATTTTTTTGCTGCATGGTCAGTATGAAGAATTACACGTACACCGTAAGCTTCAGCTAAAGTGTGAATGTGCTTTGCACCTGCAATAGCGCCAAGAACAGCAGCTTGTTGACCATCCATTTTTAATCCTTTACCTGCATTAAAGGCAGCGCCACCATTCGAAAACTGAATCATTACGGGAGCATTCGCATTTTTTGCAGCTTCCATAACAGCATTCACAGTTGAAGATCCTACTACATTGACAGCAGGAATTGCAAATCCATTGGCTTTTGCCACTTTAAAGATATACTGTAAGTCGTTACCTGTTACTACACCAGGCTTTACTACATCTGAAATTTTGTCCATAGTTCAATTATTAAATTTTGATTCACAAATTTAAATCATTTTTACAACAATTTATCTTCAAAAAGGTTAAGATTTAGTTAACAAAGAGATGTTTGATGAAAATAAAAATCGATTTCATCGGATAAAATAGAATATTTGACATTCTAAAGCATGTATCAAGCAATCTCAAGGATTAACTGAAAAAGAATGCAATCTGATTTCGACTAGACTTGCTATTAAAATGCATCGGTTCCAATTGTGAAAAAGAGAAATAGCTTAATAATCAATCAGCTCCCCTTTTCCGAGTCTGGTAACAATCGGTTCATTGCCTAAACAATCGACCACCGTTGATGCGACATTTCCACCAAATCCGCCATCAATTACAAGATCAACAAGATCGCCATATTTTTCATGGATCAACTCAGGATCGGTAGTATATTCAATGATTGCATCACCGTCGCGAACGGAGGTGGAAAGAATTGGATTTCCAAGTTCTCTCACAATCTCGCGGATGATGTTATTTTGCGGAACACGGATTCCGATGCTCTTTTTGGTGCTTCTGAATAGTTTGGGGATATTGTTGTTAGCATTTAAAATAAAGGTAAATGGCCCCGGAAGATTTTTTTTCATCAACTTGAAAATACTGTTAGGAATCGGTTTACAGTAATCGGAAATATTGCTTAAATCATAAAAAATAAAAGAAAAATCTGCCTTTTCAGGTTTTACATTCTTAATCCGAGCTATACGTTCAACCGCTTTAGGTTTGGTGATATCGCATCCGATACCATAAATCGTATCAGTTGGGTAAATAACTACGCCTCCTTCACGCAGAATTTCAACCACCTTCAGCAGATCTTTAAGATTTGTATTTTCGTCGTATAACCGAATAATCATTGTTGTGAGCGCTTACAATTAGACATTTTGATCATCCGCGAATATTTTGATACTTAACATCGGATGTAACGAGTCCCGAATAATCGCAACTCGTTTAATAATCAGGCGAAAGTATGAATATTTCATGGTATTTTTGCCAAATATTTCGATAATAAAAGTAATTGATTTGATAGAGACCAAAAATTTAACGAAAGGATCGATTCCCGGGCAACTTATCCGGCTTTCGTTACCTATTATGGGGACTTCGTTTGTTCAAATGGCTTACAACCTAACCGATATGATCTGGTTGGGGAAAGTTGGAAGCGATTCTGTTGCAGCAGTTGGAGTTGCATCTTTCTTTACCTGGTTTGGAGTATCAATCATGCTGATTGCCAGAATTGGTGCCGAAATAGGTGTATCACAGTCGTTAGGTTCGAATGATCGTGTGAAGGCCCGGAAATTTGCCGGGAATGCAGTAACGCTGGTCATTTTACTGTCCATTGCTTATGGATTTCTTACCTACCTGTTAGCTCCTCACCTGATCTCCTTTTTCAATATCGAAAATCGGGATGTTTCAGGTGCAGCAACCTCCTACCTTAGGATTATAGCTATTGGAGCAATCCTTTATTATTCAAATCCAACATTTTCGGGTATTTTCAATGGAGCAGGAATCTCTAAATTACCTTTTCGATTAAATGCAACCGGACTAATTTTCAATCTGGTTCTTGATCCGATCCTTATTTTTGGAATTGGGCCCTTTCAAAAAATGGGATCTGACGGTGCAGGAATTGCAACCATCGTTTCGCAAGGTATTGTATTTCTTCTCTTTGTTATTAAATTCAAAAAGAACAATGGTCTGTTGGAGCAAAAATGGATCATTGGAAAACCTTGCTGGCAATATATACGCAAGATATTTAGCCTGGGTACACCCGTGGCGATACACAGCATTCTTTTTGCCTTGTTTGCAATGGTACTTACCCGTATCATCGGTAAATATGGGGCTTTACCAATAGCAGTTCAAAGTATTGGAGCACAGATAGAAGCATTAAGCTGGATGACGGCAGGAGGATTTTCTACTGCCCTGGGTGTATTTACAGGTCAGAATTTCGGCGCCGGCAACTGGAACCGAATCTTCAAAGGTTTCTGGATAACCATCGCAATTAGCGGGACAATCGGAATATTGGTGACTTTCTGTTTTCTATTTTTCGGTAGAACTATTTTCTCTGTGTTTCTCTCAGAGCCTGATGCAATTGCACTAGGAATACGATACCTTAAAATATTAGGTGTTTCTCAATTTTTTATGTGTATCGAAATTACGACAGGCGGCGCGTTCAACGGAATAGGAAGAACGTATCCCCCTTCGATCGTTGGCATATCACTCACCGCTGCACGAATTCCGCTCGCTCTGTTTTTATCACAGCCCTTTCTACTTGGAATGTCAGGCGTATGGTGGAGCATTTCAATTACATCAGTTTTAAAGGGAATTGTTCTTTTCAGTTGGTTCATCATTTTGATCCGACGCCATCCCGGGAAAAAAGGCATACCTCTATCCCCAGATATACTGTTGTCTCCGCTTCCAATCATCTTACACAAAGAAATATCACAAATCAAAAAAGAGAATTAACCACTAATCAAGAATCGAATAAATGAATATACCTGAATTAGTTAAAACAGCTGATGGATCTGACACTCTATTTGTCAGGGAAATCGATGAACACTATCACTCTACATTTGGTGCCGTTCAGGAATCGATGCATATATTTATCGAAGCTGGGTTGCATCAATTTGACCAGGCATCTGTCAATATATTTGAGGTGGGATTTGGGACAGGACTTAACGCATATCTAACTGCGCTGGAATGTATTAAAACGAATCAGTCGATTCTGTACATTACCATTGAGAAATTTCCTTTGCCATCGTCCATCTGGAATTCGCTGAATTATTCTGAAATTGTTCCGGAAGGCAATCCTTTATTGTTCCAAATGATTCACAATGCAGCATGGAATGAAAAGGTGAAAATTACGGACCGATTCTCGATACTTAAACGATCGGCAGATTTGACCGATGTCGATTATTCGTCATTTCCCTTGTTTGACCTGGTCTACTTTGATGCATTCTCGCCTGAGAAACAGCCTGAACTTTGGGAGACCTGTATTTTTCTTGAGCTTGCACGTCACTGTTCTCATCAGGCGAAACTGGTAACTTATTGTGCAAAAGGCATAGTACGTCGCTCTCTTATTACAGCAGGATTTACTGTTGAAAGGATACCTGGCCCACTCGGTAAAAGGGAGATGTTGAGGGGTACCCTGGAGTAACATCACCCAAAATAAATGTTATTTGTAAACTATTTAAACAAATAATAGAATGCATTTTTCACAATTAAATTTCTATCTTCGCACCTTTTAGAACATACATTTAAAATTTATAAGAAAACGGTTATGCAAATTAAATCTCTGGTTGTTACATTAGTTGCTGGTACATTTATACTGGGATCATGCAACACATTCAAAAGTTCAAAAGTTGAGCTGAAAACTCTTGCAGATTCGGCAGCCTATGCAATTGGAATTGATATAGGTAACAACATCAAGAAGAATCTTCCTACCGCTCCGGGCGGAAAAGAACTTGATCAAAAAATTATTCTTGCTGCATTTACCAATGCACTCAATGGTAATCCTTCACAAATCGATTCATTAAAGATTACCACAACAACACAAAGCTACTTTATGAAGGCACAACAAGCTGAAGCTGGAAAAGCTGCTGAAGCTGGGGTTAAATTCCTTGCAGACAATGGCAAACGTGCAGAAGTTAAAACTACTGCAAGCGGACTTCAATATGAAATCATCAAAGAAGGTACAGGACCAAAACCTTTAGCTACTGATACTGTGGTTGTTCATTATCATGGAACAACCATTGAAGGCAAAGTTTTCGACAGTTCTGTTGACCGCAAAGAACCTTCTACATTCCCTGTTAATCAGGTTATTCCAGGATGGACAGAAGCCCTTCAGTTGATGCCTGTAGGTTCGAAATGGAGACTTGTTATCCCTTCCGCACTTGCCTATGGCGAACGTGGTGCAGGAGCAGATATCAAACCTAATGCAGTTCTTGTTTTCACAGTTGAACTTCTCGAAATCAAAAAATAAATTGATTTTTTAAATTACTTTTGGGGAATATACCCCGTTTGCGGAATCCGGGATATTCAATTCCGGATTCTTTTTTATAAGTAACTTAAATAGAAAATTATATGAGCTTTAAAACAACAGGAAAAGTGTTGCAGGTTCTTCCCGAGATAAAAGGAACCAGCGCACGCGGCGAATGGAAGAAACAAGATTTCGTAATCGAAGAACCAGACGGACAATATCCAAAGAAAATCTGTTTCACTTTATTCAACGATAAAAACGACACGTTCAGCAAGGTTAAAGAGGGTTCAGAAGTTGAAGTATCATTTAGTGTCGAATCACGTGAATACAACGAGAAATGGTTCAGCAACATCAATGCATTTCGCGTCGATCTGGTACAGCCAAACAGCGGGGCAGGTAATAATCCCCCACCCTATTCTGCATCCGATATCCCACCAATGGGAGATTCAGGCGACAAGGATGATTTACCATTCTAAAGATTCACCAATTAAACAACAAAGCCTCCTGATTAGGGAGGCTTTGTTGTTTAAAGAATTCTCTGAAAAAAATCACCTGATCGGTATTTGCCGTTTAAAGTCCTCTTCCAGCGAAATAAAAGTTTCAGTCCGTGCGATTCCATCAATTGCCTGAAGATCGGTGTCAATAATTTTCATTAGATGCTTATTCGTTTTAGTTTGAATCTTGATAAAAATAGCATAGGCACCAGTTGTATGGTGACATTCGACTATTTCCAGAATCTCGCGCAATTGTTTCAATACTTTTTTGTCGTAGCTGGCCTTTTCGAGATAGATCCCCATATATGCCGTTGTATTATAACCTAGTTTCTGAGGACTCACCAAAAACTCAGAACCAACAATAACACCCATTGACACTAATCGTTGAACGCGCTGATGAATGGCAGCTCCTGAGACTCCACATTCCCTTGCAACTTCCAGAAAAGGGATTCTGGCATTTGCAGTTATCAGCTTAAGAATCTTTCGGTCAAGATCATCAATATGAACACTTTGTTCCTTGAAATCTTCTTCTAATTCAATATTGTTCTTTTTCACTATACTTTCAATTTGATACAAAAATGACTATTTATTTTCACATTTCTAACATTTTGAGCTAAATTTGACAAACAAGCTTTCCAAAACTTAAGTTTATCCAAATAAGTGTCAGAAAATAAAGTGATCGCAAACTTAAAAAACTCATTTAAATGTCGGACGAAATTAGACTACATCCAGATGGATTTTGAAAAACCCTCAACCCAAATTCGGGAATGACGGCAAAAATATGATTGAAAATTTCGGCCTGCAATGCTTCATAAAATTCGGACTGCTGCGCCTTGCAAAATACATTCACTTCAATCGGTAGTCCTTTTTCGGTTGACTGCAAAAATCTGACTATTTGCGTCATATGCTGATGAATTCCAGGATGCGAATGGCAATAGCCTTCCAAATATTTCTTAAACAATGCAAGGTTTGTCGGAAAGTCAAAACCAGTCAATTTAATCGGTTTCAACATAATATCAGGCTGAAAATCATCTTCTGGATACTCCTCCAGTGTGACAAATTCTTTAAACCTGGGTAATTTATTCAGCCGATCCATCAAATCTTGATTGCAAAAATGGATGCTGGTAATATCTATATTTACCGAGCGCTGTATTCTGCGTCCGCCAGATTCGATCATTCCGATCCAGTTTGTTACCGACTCCGAAACCAATGCATAAGTAGGAATAGTGGTAATCGTTTTATCCCAGTTCTGGATCTTGACAGTAGTAAGTGAGATATCAAATACAGTTCCGTCAACATCAAATTTTGGCACGGTAATCCAGTCACCTGGTTTCACCATACTATTAGCAGCTAACTGAATACTTGCCACAAATCCCAGAATTGGATCCTTAAACACAAACATTAGTACGGCCGCCAAAGCTCCTAATCCCGCAAATAAACTTGCCGGATTTTTATCAACAAGAACTGCAACCACAAAAATCGCCCAAAAGAAGTAAACTAAAATCTTCATTAATTGGATATAGCCTTTTATTGGATGGTCTTTCGCATTCGGGTAGGTATTGTAAATGTCTTGTCCTGCATTAAAAAAGCGGATCAGCGCGGTCACAATCGCAACCGAAAGATAGATCTGAGCTACTCCCTTGATTAAAGTCGGAAGCCAAACAAGGTCTTCGCCACTAAAGCCCGAAGAACTGTAAATAATTATTGCAGGAATAAAATGTGTCAGAACATGAAAAACTTTATGCTCAAAGAGGGTATTATCCCATATCCCACTTGTTCGCAAGACAATTCGCCCGAGTATTTTTACAACGATCATCCTGACGATCAGAAAAACAAATGAAGCAACGATAACCAGTAACAGAAAGGTTCCCAAAGCAGCGCCCATAATTGCCATTCGTGTTATTAATCCATTGCTCAGTAAAAACTCCTTCAAATAATCGTAAAATACAGACATGACCCGAAAAATTTATATATCAAAATTTGTTAGTTTTGAATCTTCGTTGCAAAAGTAACGAAAGAAGTACATGATGAAGAAAATTATACTCAGGATTATCATTCTTTTGAGTCCAATGTCAGTTTTGGGAACTCCCGTTTTTGATAATTTTTTTACGGGTGATGTATTACGTTTTGATTATCTCCTTTCAGGAAACCATATATCAGCAAATGTCTTGCAATGCGAAATAAAAAAAGAGAAATTGTGGAGTGGATCACACAATGCTCTGATTGACAATATAAATTACGGCACCTACCGTTTTAAAGTTTATGATGATAAAAGCAGTGAACTTATTTTTTCGAAAGGTTTCTCCCCTCTTTTTCAGGAGTGGCAATCAACAGCTGAGGCAAAATCAATCAGCAAAGCATTTTATCAGGTAATAAGATTTCCTTACCCGAAAGCAAGTGTTAGGCTTAAGATTGAGAAAAGAAATTACAATGGTCAATTCTCTGAGATCTATTCCACAACAATAAATCCGGATAATTATTTTATAATTGATGAAAATCCAAAAAATATTCCTGTCGAAGAAATTCAACATTCTGGTGAACCGACCCATAAAATAGATATTGCTATACTTGCCGAAGGTTATACTGAAGAGGAAATGGGGAAATTTGTGAAGGATGCACGAAGGCTGACAGATTCGCTTTTTGCAGTTGTTCCGTTTTCACAAATGAAGGAGTATTTTAATGTTTACGCATTAAAAACACCTTCCGTGGAATCTGGAACGGATATTCCAGGCGAGCATATTTTTCGGAATACATTGTATAACAGCACATTTTACACTTTTGATATTTCGAGATATCTCACAACTTCCGACATGAAAAATATCCACGATATGGCAGCAGTTTTACCTTACGATCATATCATTATTTTGGTAAATTCTACACGGTATGGAGGTGGCGGATTTTACAACTATGTCAATGTATGCACCTCTGATCATAACCTGTCTCCGAAAGTCTTCATTCATGAGTTTGGACACGGCTTTGGGGGGTTGGGTGACGAATATTACACTTCTGAGGTTGCCTACAACGATTATTACAACCTAAACGTCGAACCGTGGGAGCCGAATCTCACAACAATGGTCGATTTCTCATCGAAATGGAAAGCGATGGTGGACGTTAAAACACCTGTTCCAACTCCCAGAAACGGAAAATATGTTTCAAAAGTCGGAGCTTTTGAAGGTGGAGGTTATATCACAAAAGGGATCTATAGTCCAATGGAGAACTGCCGGATGAAATCGAATGAAGCACCGGAATTTTGCCCTGTTTGCCAGAAAGCAATCCGTGAAGTGATCATTGAAAATACAAAATAAAAAAGCCCGTTCCCGGGCTTTTTTTGAATTAAATTAGAAATCAACCTTTTAACTCATCTTCTTTTTCCTGTTTGCGTTGCCATAAATGGGACACAACTAAAGCGAGTCCTCCAAAAAAGAATATCATTGCCGGGTAAGCAGCTTCTTCGTCCATTCCTCCACCCGAAGTAAGCAGATAGGCGACAACTATGCCCAAGCCAATACCTAATAGGAACAAGCCTGCTTTCATCGTTCCACTTGTCGCTCTTTTCTTTGTCTCAAATAACGTCGGATCTGCACCTCTTTCAATTAACGCCATCCGTTCACGATTCCGGGAAGTAATTCCCATGTATACAATGCCGAAGATCATTGCAAATGCTCCGAGGGGAACTAGTACTCCTACTAAAATTGGGTTCATAATATTCGTTTTAAAAGTTTAACATTTGCCCATTTGACGCTGATAATATTAACGCGGTTACAAAATCCAGCGAAAAAGAATGAAATCATATATTTTTTTGAAAAGAATTCATTATAAAAATAGAATCCACCTGATATTAATGCAGACAATTTTTAAAAAAAATGCAACTTTTTTTATTTTCGATCATCTTTATAGTAATTTTATCAGTTGTTGTTTTGTAACCTTATCCCGACGAGCTTCGTCTAATTGGCAAATGGAGAAGAAAACAGATGAATATTATATCAGGGAAATTCTGAAAGGTGATTCAGGTTCTTTTTCACAATTGGTTGAAAAGTATAGTCATCTTGCATTCTCGCTTTCGATGAAAATTCTCAATCAAAGAGAGGACGCAGAGGAGGTTGCTCAGGATGCATTTATTAAGGCATACAATTCATTAAGTTCTTTTCAGAGTAGTTCCACCTTTAAGACATGGTTTTTCCGCATTGTATACAACACTTCGATATCAAGACTTAGATCACGAAAAAACATTGAGGTAAAAATTGATGACATTAAAATTTCAGATGTGGAAATCGAGGCCACTGAAAGTGCAATTGGACATTTAAATACCAATGACAGGCAAAAATACCTTCAAATTGGACTCGACAGACTCGAGCCTGACGAACGGGCACTTTTGAAAATGTATTACTACGATGATTTTTCGATGGATGAAATAAGCATTATTACTGGTCTCACTGTTTCAAACGTAAAAGTAAAAATTCACAGAAGTCGTAAAAAGCTTTTGCAGGAACTAAGGTTTGTTTTAAAAGATGAAATAATTTCAATATTATGAGTCAAAAAGATTTAATGAAGGAATGGCTCAAAGAGTTACCTTCAGAACAACCGTCACCCGATTTTGCAATAAAGGTAATGCAACGTGTGATGTCGGAATGGACATTGAATCCAATAAAGTACCAGCCAATAATTAGCAAAAAAGGCTGGTGGACAATTGGGTTTATCGCTTTTCTGCTGACAAGTATTCTGTTCATGCTACATTCCTCATTACCAGCTGAATCAGATGCAATATCCCAGACAAATAGTTTTTATGGAATAGATCTGGCTCAGCTTTTCGCTCCAGTTGGTACTCTTTTTAAAAAACTAAATAATATCTCGCCAGCTGTAGCAATCGGGGCGCTTGCAATTATTGCACTATGGTTTTTCGACCAGCTTTTTGTTAAAACTGTCAGAAGATAGTTTTATCGTATTACTCTTATTACCAAGCATATAATCAAAGAGGGAATATTTTAGAAATATTCCCTCCTTGCATTTGTTTAAAACCACTTACAATTAAAAGTCATTTTTATAACAATTCAATACTCAACTGTATTTTTAGAAATATATCTTAAAAAACGAACGATATATCCATGTTAAGTAATTGTAAACTCAATATCAATATACTCATATATTGATTATTAAATCAATTCATTTAAAAAACATGTTGCACAACATGCAACTTTCAATTTGAAAGTTTAAATTGATTTTAACATATAGATCATAAGTAATCTCTTCAAAAATTAAACAAGGGCACATTTATTGTAATCACTTTATTTAAAAGTAGTTTAGTGAATTATTTCAACCCAGCTCAACTTCAAATGTTTTTTTATTTTAAGCTTACGCATAGCCTAAAAAACCAGTTACTTTGCATTTTAATTACAAATTGAAAGTAAATAATTAATACTAAGAAAATGAAATCTATAAATTGTGTTTTAGGAAGAGTAATTCTGGTTGTTGCGTTTTTTATCGTAATCTGCTTATCTGCTAGTCCAGTAAGTGCAATCGCTGCACTAAACGATAGTTTTACGATTACTTCAGCTGAAAACGCCGTTAACACATCAGCATGGAATCTGAAATATTCAGGATCAGAGAATGCTATTACTATCACCATGTATGAGAAAAACGGTGAAAAAGAGTATACCGTAAGGAGCAAATTTTTTGAAGTAGCTTATGTCGTAAACAAAAATGGATTTGGCGCCAGGATGGTTAAAGCCAGTAAAGCACAAATCCCCGGCCTGATACTCGATCAAATAATTAATCAGAATGCTCTGAACAACCAAAAAATAATTAGTGACGGGCAAATCGATAACGCAATGGCGCTTAACCTAATTGCAAGCTATCTGCCTGATTTAATAAACGATAACTACAAATATTTGGTGCAATAGTAATTACTCTTTAAAAAATGATATAGCCATCCTAAAAAAGGGTGGCTTTTTTTTGCATAAGTTCGTCTAAGATCTTTAAATTTGCACCAAACCTGAATTATTATGCTAGATATCCTATACAACCGTCGAAGCACCCGCAAATTTCTGGACAAGAAAATTGAGGAAACAAAAATCAAAAATCTTCTCACTGCTGCTCTCCTTGCACCTTCGTCGAAAGGAAGTCGTCCCTGGGAATTTATTATTGTCGACGATCCGACATTACTTGCAATACTTGCCACATCAAAACCACACGGGGCGTCTTTGTTGAAGCACGCACCATTGGCAATAATCATAACCGGAGATAGAACTAAAAGCGACGTTTGGGTCGAAGATTGTTCTATTGCTTCAATATTAGTCCAACTTGAAGCAGAAGCGCTCGGATTGGGTTCTTGTTGGGTGCAAATCAACCGTCGGTATTACAGTGACGATATTACATCAAATGAATATATCCACGAACATTTTAGTATCCCGGATAAATTAGAAGTGCTTTCAATAGTAGGAATCGGTTATAAGGCAGTTGAACGACCTCCGCTTTCAGACTGCGATATACTTTGGGATAAAGTTTCCATAAACAAGTACAAGGATCAATCAGATTTTAGGATTCCAAAAGAATGTGACGAATAAGAAACCAAGGTTACTCTGATTTATATTCAAACGCATAAGATTCATCATGTTGAGTAATATCCAGCCCCAGCCGCTCTGATTTTGGTTCAACACGCATCGGAATAATCAGATTAGTAAGGCGATAAAGCAGGTAAGAACCTCCAAACGAAAATACTCCAACTACCAGTAATGCAAGTAAATGATATAAGAAGGTACGGTATTCGCCATAAAAAAGCCCAACACCCTGAGCAAAGATTCCGGTAAAGAACATTCCGGAAATACCACCCATACCATGCGCCGGAAATACATCAAGCGTATCATCAACAGAGGTCGATGACCGATAATGGACTGCTATATTGCAGATAATTGATGCAGCCAATCCGATAAATATACTGGCTCCTACGTTTACAAATCCGGCAGCTGGCGTGATAGCAACCAATCCCACTACCAAACCGATTGCAGCTCCCATTGCAGATGGTTTTCTTCCCATTGCAGCATCCATCATCAAATAGCCTAGCATTGCAGCAGCCGAAGCAGTATTTGTATTTACCAGAGCGATCGTTGCAACAGAATTTGCAGCTAATGCAGAACCGGCATTAAAACCAAACCACCCAAACCACAACATCCCAGCTCCCAAAAGGACAAATGGAATATTTGCCGGATGAAACGATTGGGAATAATCACGTCGTGGGCCCAAAAACATTGCCCCTGCCAAAGCTGCAAAACCTGCAGACATATGAACAACTGTACCTCCGGCAAAATCGAGCACGCCCCAATTACGTAAAAATCCATTTGGATGCCAAGTCCAATGCGCCAATGGACAATAGATAAAAATCACAAACAAACACATAAACAAGATATAAGCACTAAAACGCACTCTCCCGGCAAACGAACCAGTAATCAATGCTGGTGTAATTATGGCAAACTTTAACTGGAACATTGCAAAAAGGGCAAGTGGAATCGTTGGTGCCAACAGTGGGTGTGTAAATCCATTCACACCCTTAAACATGAAAAAAGTTAATGGATTACCAATTAAGCCAAATTTTTCTGGCCCGATACTATCGCCAAATGCAAGACTAAATCCAACAAATACCCATATAACACTAACAATTCCCATGGCAATGAAGCTTTGCAACATGGTAGATATAATGTTCTTAGGCTGAATCATCCCGCCATAAAAGAACGCCAGGCCAGGTGTCATTAATAACACAAGCGCCGTAGAAGTAAGCATCCACGCAACATCTCCTGGAACAATCTTTGGATCAATCTCAGTTAAGTTGATTCCTGAAATATAAATACCAATTAATGAAACCAATAAGCACATAATAATTACGACGATCCAGCTTTTTTTCATTTATGTTTGCCTTTTGAGTAAAAATATTTGCCCTGACATTTCAATTTTCAAAGACTCATTAAAATTCGGAATCTGAAATAGAATTAATATCACAAGACACCCCAAAATTATCACCAATTTTCCAAATTAATGATACAAAAGCGGCGAAACCCGGAATAATTAACCATTCATTCACATCTGACCATGCATAATTTGCAAACTCTAAAATTAAAATGGATTTTATGGCTATTTGATTAGTACTACTTTTAATAGATTCAGTTTGTCAAAAGCGAATTTCTTTTTTGAATCGCTAAGGATCCAGAAGATCACGCCGCTAATGATAGCAGCAAAAAAGCACCAGACTGAAGTGAGGTATTGTCTGAAAAATATTGCAGTTACCAGACAGGATAAGAACATCAGTGTCCCTAACAGGTGAGTCCTTTGGATACTCGAAACAAAAAGAGGGGTAATTGTGACAATTAAGTAGATGGCAAATGCAATCAAACCTAAAGTCTTGGGGAAATCAGTCTTATATTGGATATGATAACCACTGATTTGGGGATAGATATTATAAGTGAGCAAACAAAAAGCGTAATAAAGTGACAGTAAAATACCTGCAATGGCAAATCCCTGGAGAATTCTTTTCTTTTTCTTATTCTTTTCCATAAATAAAACTGCCAGTGGGATCATCATCGGCCAAAGGAAATCGGCCATTATTAAAAACACGTAAGTGGCAATCTTAAGGACATTCGCGTAATCAGGATTTGGGATTGTAATCCATACTAATCCTTCGGCAAATTGCTGAATCCCAAAAAACAACGGGATACTGGCAAAAATAAGCTGCGAAGGCTTATGCACTTTCTTTATGGTTGCAACACCAATGGCAGAAATGATAACACCTCCTGCAAAACTTGCTTCGGCTGAAAAACACATATGATTATTCCTCTCTGTTAGTACGTATTAAAACCTCTTTGCCTAAGAATATTAATACGGAATATTATTGGATAATGATACAATTATTTAATGGATATATTTTTGATATTGAGTAGACAAGCCTCCAGCCATCCGGAACAAATAATCATTCTGCAAGTTTTTTAGTTAAAAAACATATATAAATCAGAGATAAGCCCCCATTTTTGAATTATTTGTCAAGATACTTCTGAAAGAATGCGAAAGAAGCTTATATTTGAATAAAGTAATATAAATTAAAATGACGCTTCGAAATCAACTTGACGACACCGATCTTCATATTCTTGACATTATCACTAAAAATGCCCGGATTCCTTTCAAAGATGTAGCTACCGATTGCAACATTTCGAGGGCTGCTGTTCACCAAAGAGTGAACAGGATGGTTGAAATGGGTGTAATTACAGGTTCGGGATATTACATCGATCCGAAAAAAATCGATTATCGCACGTGTACGTATGTTGGAATTTTCCTCGAGAAAGGAAGCTTATATCACGAAGCTGCTGAACTCCTTCAAGCGATCAATGAGGTTGTTGAGTGTCATTACACGACTGGTCAGTATGCTATTTTTATTAAAGTGTATGCACGCGACAACGAGCACCTGAAAGAGATCCTGAGTGAAAAGATTCAAAAGATTCCGGGAATATCGAGCACCGAAACTTTTATTTCCCTGGAAGAGACATTTAATCGTGAGGTTCCTATTTTCTCATAAAACGGGTAAAGCACGTTGTCGGATGGCTTCGAAAATGATGATACCCGCTGCTACCGAAACGTTCAAAGACTGAATCTGACCAATCTGGGGAATCTTAGCCCAATCATCCGAAACCTTCAGCAACCCTGCCTCGATGCCCAAATCTTCTGAACCAAGAATAATTGCCAGTGGATCTTTCATATCGACATCATAATAGAATTTCTCCCCTTTATCTGTCGCGGATATGATTTTCAGTCCACTATTTTTCAAATACTTCACAACTCCTGACAGACTTTTTGTGCGGCACACAGGAATCAAATGCAACGCTCCGGCCGAAGTTTTAATAGCATCAGCATTGATTTGTGCAGAACCCTTTTCGGGTATAACAATGGCATGAACACCAGCTACCTCTGCTGATCTGGCGATAGCGCCAAAATTTCGCACATCGGTCAGTTCATCAAGAATCAGAATCAACGCAGTTTTTCCCTCTTCGTATAAACGGGGGATGATCTCCTCAATGTTCTGGTAAATAATCGGAGAGATAAATGCCAGGATGCCCTGGTGATTTTTACGTGTGACACGGTCAATCTTCTCGATGGGAACTAACTGAACAGGAATCTGCATCTGGTGAACAAGATCCATCAGCTCATGGTAAAGCTCACCCTGTAATCCTTTTTTTATCAATATCTTTTCAATCTCCTTACCGGAATTGATTGCTTCGATAATGGTCCGCATTCCGAAAATATAATCTGTCTTTTCCATGATGTTCTCTCTTTACTTCTTTTAATATTTGACTCCTACCTTCGTCTTTAACCAATTTGGTTTCCGAACACGACTGAAGTTTCGATTTTAGGCGCATATAGCGGATATATTACAATTTGCCTTTGCAGATGCGCCTTCTGATGCTATTTTTTCCTTTACCCCGGGTTGCTTTGTTCCTCCTTACCCAAGGTTATTCTGATATAACGCCTTCAGGGTAAAACACTAACTTCTCCCCTTTTCTCCCTCTCATCTTCACTCACGCTCATTGCCTACCAGGTTCTTTTATTCTCCCACTCTTTCAGTTCGTCGTTGAGCGATTCCCAGTTCTTCATCTCCTCCTCTACCTTCTTTTTACTTTTGCCGTATTGATCGAAAAGTGAACCATTATCAATTGTCGACGGATCAGCAAGCTTTTTATCCATAACGGCAATTTCCTCCTCCATCTTCGAAATCTGGTATTCGGCTTCACTAATCTGCTTTTCAACCCGACTTATCATCCGGTTAATCTCTTTTCGTTCATCGAAACTAACGGCAACGACTTCCTTCACAACTACCTCTTTTTTCTCCTTTTTCTGAGGTGTAGAGATCTCCAGTTCGCGTAACGATTCCAGTTTCCGATTCTGCAGGAATGCATAGACCCCACCCAGATGCTGACGGGTTTTATGATGCCTGAATTCATACACAGTATCAACCAAACCATCCAGAAACTCGCGATCATGCGAAACAACAAGCAATGTACCGTCAAAATCGAGCAACGCCTGTTTCAACAACCCTTTGGAATGAATATCCAAATGGTTCGTTGGCTCATCCAGAACCAGAAAATTGACCGGTTCGAGCAACAATCTGATCATGGCCAGACGCGAGCGTTCACCACCTGAAAGAACTTTTACTTTTTTATCGGCATCTTGTCCCGAGAACATAAATGCACCGAGAATATCCCTGATCCTGGTCCTGATATCACCTACAGCCATCTCGTCAATCGTCTCAAAGGCGGTAAGTTCTTCATTTAAGGCTGCCGCCTGATTTTGTGCGAAATATCCTATTTTTACGTTGTAACCCAGCTTTTGTTCTCCTGTGCATTCAAGGTCCTGCATAATGATTCTGGCCATTGTACTTTTTCCTTCACCGTTTTTGCCGACAAAAGCAATGCGGTCTCCCCTTTCAAGGGTGAGATCAACATCATTGAGTACGAGGTTATCTCCATAACTTTTACACACCCCTTTCCCCTCAAAAACAATATTTCCGGAACGGGGTGAAGGTGGAAATTTAATATTTAATGAGCGGTTATCCTCTTCGTCAATTTCAATTCGATCAACTTTATCCAGTTGTTTGATACGCGACTGTACCTGTACCGATTTGGTAGCCTTATACCTGAATCTCGCAATAAAATCCTCAGTACCCTGAATCATTTTTTGCTGATTTACAAATGCGGCCATTTGTTGTTCGCGCCTTTCCTTACGAAGCACCAAATATTTGCTGTAATTGACCTTGTAGTCGTAGATCTTTCCAAGGCTGATCTCTACAGTACGATTTGTTACATTATCAAGAAAGGCCCGGTCATGCGAAACGAGGACAACCGCCCCCTGATAATCCTTCAGAAAGCTTTCAAGCCATTCAATAGATTCAATATCAAGGTGGTTTGTTGGCTCATCCAGCAGAAAAACATCGGGTTTTTTCAACAAAATTTTTGCCAATTCGACACGCATACGCCATCCACCCGAGAATTCAGAGGTCTGTCGATCGAAATCTGAACGTTCGAAACCCAAACCAATCAACGTTTGTTCAATATTTACGTGGAAATTATTTCCACCCATCATATGAAAGCGTTCATTGGATTCGTGCATATCATTAATGATACGATCATATTCAATTGATTCATAATCTTCACGAACTGAAAGCTCAGTATTCAAAAACTCGATATGTTTCTCAAGCTGCTGAATTTCAGCGAATGCTGTAACAGCCTCTTCCATAAGTGATCTCGAATCGGAAAGTTCCATTTGCTGCGGAAGGTATCCGACGGTAATATCACGCGGAATAACAACTCGTCCCGAAGTCGGGGTTTGTATGCCGGCAAATATTTTTAATAAAGTGGATTTCCCGGCACCATTTCTTCCCGCCAAACCAATTCGGTCGCGCGGATTCACAATAAAATTTACATGCTTAAAAAGCTCAAAACCGCCAAATTCGACGTACAATTCTTCTACTGAAACACTCATTATTCACAATCACATACAAAAATAAATACCCTTTTGAATCACCGATCGGACAATACAATCGGTCGCACTTCAAAAGCATTTTAAAAGTTGCCGCAAAGATACAAGATTTTGCCGCGTGGCGGGGATTTATTTTCGGACAGAAAACAGTCAGTAAAACATTTATATCTTTGCAAAAATTTCAAATTTAAAGTTTTGAGCAGAGGAAATAAACCACTACCGTTTTACGAAAAAGTAGAAATCATTGATATCGGATCTGAAGGAAAGGCAATCGCCAAAGTTGACGGAATTGTGGTGTTTACCACACATGTAATTCCGGGAGACATCGTTGATCTTCAGGTGATAAAAAAGAGAGAGAAATACCAGGAAGCAAAAGTGGTAAAAATCCAAACCAACTCACCCGACCGCATTCCCGCTTTTTGCGAGCATTTTGAGGTCTGTGGCGGTTGTAAATGGCAATACCTTCCTTACGATAAGCAGCTATTTTACAAACAGAAACAGGTTTACGACCAGCTCAAAAGAATTGGGAAAGTAACTTTACCGGAATTCATCCCGATTAAAGGATCGGCCAATTCGACCTTTTATCGGAATAAACTTGAATTTACATTTTCGAACCGGCGATGGCTTACGACCGATGAAGTTCGCACAGGAGATCAGTTCGATGACATGAACGTGTTGGGGTTTCACGTACAGGGAATGTTCGACAAAGTCCTCAATGTAAACAAATGTTGGTTACAGCCTGATCCGTCGAATGCCATACGTAATTCAGTAAAGGATTATGCGATTGACAACAACCTCGAATTTTATGATCTGCGCAACAAGGCGGGTTTTCTGCGAAATTTAATTATACGTTCAACAAGTACAGGTGAATTGATGGTGATTGTAAACTTTTTCAGCGAAGATGTTGAAAAGAGGGAGGCGCTGCTTAATTTCGTTGCCGACAAATTTTCCGAAATAACCTCCTTACTTTATGTGATCAACGAAAAAGGAAACGACACAATCACCGATCAGAATATCCACATCTTTAAAGGACGCGACCATATTATTGAAGAAATGGAAGGTCTTAAATTTATCATTGGACCCAAGTCTTTCTATCAAACCAATTCACTGCAGGCATACGAGCTTTACAAGATTGCACGAGATTTTGCCGCCCTCTCGGGAAAAGAGGTAGTTTACGACCTTTATACGGGAACAGGTACGATTGCCTGCTTCGTAGCCTCGAAAGCCAGCAAAGTAATTGGCATTGAATATGTTCCTGAAGCAATACTGGATGCGAATATCAACGCGACAAACAATGGCATTGCCAATACCAGTTTCTTTGCAGGCGATATGAAAGATATTCTTACGAAGGATTTCATTGCCGAAAATGGCCATCCCAATGTGATCATCACCGATCCGCCAAGGGCCGGGATGCACGAGGATGTGATCAGTGCGATTCTGTTTGCAGCACCTGAAAAGATCGTATATGTAAGCTGTAATCCGGCAACGCAGGCACGCGACATCGGTTTAATGAGCCACAATTACCAGGTGACCAAAGTACAACCTGTCGATATGTTTCCACATACCCACCATGTTGAAAATGTGGTGCTGCTTGAAAGATTACCTGAAAATGAAATACCAGTAATCTAAAGATAACTGTTTAAAGAGTAAAGGGTAAAGCGCAATAGACGATGTTCTTAATATAACCTTTTCACTTTCAACTTTAACCTTTTTTACTGACTCATTTCTTTTTAGTGGTGTTTATCCCAAAAAGCGTATAGAGCGGACAGAAGCTGATTAGACTTGTAAGGATAAAAACAAGCGCTAAAATCATCAGAACAATTGCCAGTGTCCCGGAAATAACCCCGGTAAAATAAAGCAATGCTACGATTGCGGCAATAAAAACGCGGATAGTTTTGTCGGCAGACCCCATGTTCTTCTTCATAATCTAAAGTTTTAAATTATTTACATTAAGCTGGAAATAAGAACAAATAACTGACTAAAAAGTTATTAAAGAATTATTATTTCCGATTCTGGTAAGGTTTTTTATTCCCGGAATTAAGTTTCAGATTAAACAGATCAGTTTTCAAGTTATGCGGATCAGGTTTTAAGTTATGCGGATCAGTATTCAGACTATGCGGATCAACTCCATTACGATTCTTTCAAACAGGCACACAATTGAATGTCGCCTTACCATGAAATTTTACCCGGATCAATGTCATAAGTTTACCGCTGTCATATCTTTTGAATACGACTTTTGGCAAATACGATAGAATGGGAATAGTAGGCTACTCTCCTATTTTGAGACCTCTTCTTCTGCTTTTGATCTCCTGAATAAACTGTTTTTGTGTTTCCAGTAATTGCTGGTGTAGCCGTTCATGCGGTCGGTGTTCTGCCAGAAAACATATTTTCCACAGTGGCGAATTTTGTCCATTGCCTCTTTGAGGTGCGCGAATGCTTTGTTTCGGATCAATTTTGCTTCACTTTTGCGTCGCCTCACTGAATTAATAAATCCAGCCATATCACCCATCTGGCAGGACTTAAATGACGCAGTTTCCAGCAAATCAATATCCATCCTGATGGCTTTCAACAGATCCAGATTGCTATTCCCAAGAACTGAAAGGTCATTTAAATCCTGCACTATTGCCGAACGGGAATTACTTTTTGCAATTTCACCGATCCCTGCGAGCAGATCATCATGAGTCCGAAATGCATACCGAAAAGCGTGAAGTAACCGGCTCCTTAAATCAGTAGCCTCCGACAAGCACAATTTCCAGTCTACCGAAGTATGATTGCGCATTCTTCGGTTTATGACCCACAGCGACTGCGCTTCACGACAGGCACCGGCGCGGACAGGAAGTTCATTGATCAGCGTCACATCAAGTCCGGCACCAACAAGGGCATCCTGATCAGCGAGACACCACAAGTATAAATCTTCGGCCTCCTGTAAATATACATCAACAGGCATGGTAGGTCTCAATGCTTTAACGGATGGAATAGACTGAATTTGTGGCAACAGCTCATTGTAATCGGAAGTTGAAGACATCGATATCTTGTTTATTAGGTTAAACAAAAGGATCATTACAGACAACTGCTAATCGTTTCTTAGAAGCTCAAAGTTGCAAAAAAAATTAAAACAAGCCAACTAAAAATATCACAACATTGTAGCAGCATGAATCAAATGGCTACACGGGCTTGCAACGGGAAACGACGCTTCATACTATATCTAACCAAAACATTGACACATCAATATTCCTTATCAATCAGGCTTTTTTGGGAATGATTTGGTATTCTATTGATGCCTTTCAATAAACGCATTCACTTCCTTACAGAAAAAGGAGGCATCCTGTAACATGATGTTATGTCCGCTGATTGGCGAAATAGCGATTTTTTTATCCTGGGTATTGATGCGATTAAAAACATCTTCCTCCAGTCCCCCCGGGCATATAAAATCATATTTTCCGTAAAGCAACAAGGTCGGAGTTGTTATTATTCCCAGCTTAGATGAAAATTCCGTGATCGCCAGATTCCGGTTAAAACCTGCATTCGATGAATAGCTCAGGTTGAACAAAATTGAAGTAACCGGCCAGCCATATTGTACCGGATCATAATCGATTAGCGCTGCGAGATTAATTTCTTTCACCTTTTCAAAATAAGTCTCCGCATCTTCAGCATAGGATGTCAGCTGAACAGATTCTTCAAAAGTGAAATTACCTGTATGGTTGTTGCAATAATCAATGATAGTTTTCCAGCCATCTGTGTTTCTATTCAGCGCAATTTGTTGCAAGCCAACGGTCAGTAACATTTGTCGTGTCAACGTATCATTCAGCGGATAATTATGGCTGCCATCCGCAAAAATCCAACCTTTGACCATTGATTGATTGTCATCTTTCGTCAAAAACGAAGCGGATAAGAGACCGCCGAAACTATGTCCCAGCAAAAAAATGCCGGAATCCTGGCCATATCTGTGTTTTATCAGCTGAATCACCTTTTTAAGATCTTCCGTCATTTGAGGCAGATTCAGGTGATCACCATTTGAATTTCCTTGTGAACCTCCTGCATTTCGCTGATCCCAGTAAACGGAAGCGAATTTATTTTCAATATTCTGGCTGATGTAATCTGTATTGTAAAAATAGGAGCTTGTGCCGGGACCGCCATGAACAAAAATAAGAAACGTCTTGCTTGCAGTATTTCCTTCAACCAGCAACCGCATCGAAGCTCCGTTATTATCGAGGTAAAATGTTTCGGAAACATTTGTTCCGCCCGTTATCTTTTCCTTTTGGCATGAAACCAGGACAAAAAACAAAATAATGACTGGGATGATATGTTTCATTTTTTTCTGCTTTTTGATTTCACATTTAAAGACAGAAAATCGAATGGCTTATATATCAAGCCAATTTCCACAACAGGCCGCAAATAAATTGTACTGTTATAGGGGAGCATCATCAACACGTTGAATTTGGAGAAAATCGAAAAAGGTTTCCGCTTTGTATTTGAAAAATCATATCCAATTCCACCTCCAACGGAGAATAATGCGTAATAATAGCCCGCCCGTTTCTTAATGGAGACATTCCCATTGTCATCAACCTGGTAGGTCGTTCCCCCCAGAAATGTCCGGCTCAAACCTATTTCTGGTGAAAATTCAGTCAGGAATCCATTTGATTTTGTCCTGCGCAACGTCCAACCTGCCGAAGCGTAAACATTATCATGAAATGCCGGATGATGATACCAACTCAAATTTACCGTTACAAAACGGTCTTTGGTAAAATCCCTTGTCTTACCCGATTTTCTTTTTTTAGAGATGTAAATTGTGTTCACCGGAAGTTCAACTCCGAACCTGGCACCGGGATAAATCAGGGCACTAATATACGACAACGACAAATTTGAAGATTTTTTCTCAACCCAAACAGAATCTAAACTTTGCGAAAAGCAGAGGATAGAAAAGGAAGATATTACAAAAGTCAAATAAGTTTTCAGAAAGCGCATGACGTAGTTGTAGAGAATCTATCTGGATTAAAACCTCCGTTATCTTTCGTCTCCCTCATTCTCAATTTTTGCATGTCTTGCAAAAACCGACATAAACCGCCCGGGAACAGGTGTCTCATAGCGTACCTCTGTGCCATTCACCGGATGGGTAAAGGCCAAAACCCTTGCATGAAGGCACGTCCTTCCAATAAGATTGGTCTTGGCACCGTATTTCTTATCGCCAACAACAGGGTGACCAAGTTCTTTCATATGAACCCTGATCTGGTTTTTCCGTCCGGTCTCGAGCTTCACCTCTACCAATGTTATTGCATCACCACGCCGAAGTACTTTATAATGGGTAATCGCTTCATCACCTTCTCCAGGCACCTTTGTGGAATACATGATCAGAACCTTGTTCTCTTTCAAAAACGAACGGATTGTTCCCTCGTCGTTCTCAACAACACCCTCGACAACTGCCACGTAGGTCCGTTCTATCACAGTATCATGCCATGCGCGCTGCATCTTCGATTGCACCTCTTCGCTTTTGGCAAACATCATAATACCTGATGTGTCGCGGTCGAGCCGGTGAACAACAAAAATTCGGTTATTCGGATTCTCGCGCTTCACATGTCCGCTCAAGATACTATAGGTTGTAAGCAGTTTTTCTTTTGCTGTGGCAATTGAAAGCATACCTGCTTCCTTCTCAATAACAATCAGATAAGGATCTTCAAAGAGGATTCTCAATCCCTTGTATTTAATCTCCTCAGGAATCTTGCCCATTGTAATGGTCACCGTTTGTCCGGTTAAAACAGGGTAATCAAATTGGGTAATTGTATGTGAATCGACCGATACTTGTCGGTGTGCCAGTAATGCTTTAACGGTAGTCCTGCTTTTGCCTTTTAGCTGCGCAATCAGAAATTTCAGCAATTCCGAGTTTTTAGTTACATCCAACATCATCTGTTTAGGTGCAGCTTTTTCGGGAGTTGATGGTACTTGTTCCATAATATTTTGATATTTAATTTTAATGATAAATTTTTTCAAGCAGAAACGAATCCACGCGATCGGTATAGTTAAAGTTGGTTGATTTCAACAAATCAAGGTAAGCTTTTACAACTTCGGTACTATTGCTTGCCGGATTTTTTAAAATAAAAGACTCAAAAGCGACTCTTGAGCTATCATCCAGGCGATTGGTTACTGAATCAAATACCCGGGAATTGTCCATCCCTGCTAAGAAAGCTCCCAGGTATTGTGCATATTGATCCTGTGCCATCTTGATTGAAATAAAATCGGGGTATTTTGCCATGAAATTCTCCCACGTAACAATGCGTGAAGTGAGCGAATCGGAAGGAATAAGAATCGTACCATCTTCTGCAAATCGGGTTTTCTGTTCTTTACTTCCAATTGTGAGGTATTCGCGATATGCAGGTGAAAGTAACGACCCAAAATTCGTCAATAAATATTCGGTTTGCGGTTCGAGGTAAAAAGTACCCTCAGATGAGCTAAGCAAAATTCCGTAAGATGCAAGGGAAATTTTTAACTGTTTTACTGCCTCAGAGGATGGTGATTTTTCGAGTTGCGTATTGATATTTTCATTGTTTTCGAGATAACTTCCTGCCACTCTATTATAGAAATCGTTGAAAACGACAAACATTGAATCGCGGGTAACTGAATCCGCCACACAATTTTTAAAGAGTGTACTGGCAGCATCAAGTGAGGCCAGCTCTCCCGGATCAAGCTTATCGAGCACTTTAAGATATTCGTCAGGATTAGTCAATTTCATCTGCATAACCTTCTCCAAATCAATTGCCGAGTCGTCTTTGGTCAAAGAACTAGTATCAGAACTTTTTGTCTGATTTATACCACAGGAAATTAAAAAGCTACTTATTAACAAGATAAAAATTGTACGCATCGCAAATGTATTAATAGAATATTTTGACAATCAGACTTCGAGGTCAAATATAACATTCGAATTTCCGAGGACACTAAGATACGGAATCATCTGTTGATTCAGTGCGAATTGACGTGCGAACATCAATTTTATTCCAACACCAACAAAAAGAACAAGAGGCCATCCCAATCATAATCGGAACAGCCTCTAGTATAAATTCAGATATTGGAAATCCGCAATTATAAGCGAGCTTTAATTGCAGCAGTCTCCTTTTCAAAACCCGGCTTTTCGAGCAGGGCAAACATGTTCTTTTTGTATGCTTCAACACCAGGCTGATCGAACGGATTGACATTCAGAATATATCCACTAATGCCACAGGCAATCTCGAAGAAATAGATCAACTGTCCAAGATAAAATTCATTCAACTGCGGAATGTTAATTCTGATATTAGGAACGCCTCCGTCAACATGGGCAATCGAAGTACCAAGTTCAGCCATTTTGTTGATGTAGTCAACCCTTTTTCCGGCGAGGAAATTGAGTTTATCAAGATCGGCCTTATCTTCAGGGACAAGCACTTCGTTGTCTACATTTTCAACCGAAAGAACGGTTTCGAATAAAATACGTTCACCTTCCTGGATGTATTGACCCATCGAATGCAAATCGCTTGAAAAGTCAACACTGGCCGGGAAAATTCCCTTAGACTCTTTCCCTTCACTTTCACCGTAAAGCTGTTTCCACCATTCGGCAAAGAAGTGCAATTTAGGATTAAAGTTCACCATAATCTCAACTTTCTTACCCGTTTTGTAAAGAGCATTCCGGGCTGCAGCATATTGAGCAGCAATATTTTCTTCGAACGGAACATCCACTCCGCAGGCAACCTCCATAGATTTTGCACCGCTGACCAGTTCACGAACATTAAAGCCGGCAATAGCAATGGCAATCAGACCAACAGGTGTTAATACGGAATAACGACCGCCAATATCGTCAGGGATCACAAAAGATTTATATCCTTCCTCTTTTGCTAGTGTGCACAATGCACCACGCTCAGCATCCGTAATAGCGATAATCCGTTTGCGTGCTTCTTCAACACCATACTTATCTTCAAGGTCTTGTTTCAGCAATCTGAAAGCAAGCGCAGGCTCGGTCGTTGTTCCTGATTTTGAAATAATCGCACAAGCCCATTCTTTCGAATCGAGCAAATCACGCAATTCGAAAAGATAATCCTCGCTGATATTCTGTCCGGCAAATAATACGATTGGTGACTCGAAACTCCCCTTAATATGTGAAAACGAATCAGAAAGGGCATCGATAACAGCCTTACTACCAAGGTAAGAGCCACCAATGCCAATCACTACGAATACTTCGAGATGTTTTGATTGCAGCTTCAATGCCACTTTTTCTACTTCGTCGAGAGTGGCTTCCGAAATTGAAGAGGGAAGGTCGACCCAACCTAAAAAATCGTTCCCTTTTCCGGTTTTTTCACGCAGTGCAACATTTTGTTGTTCAGCTGCTTTCTTGTAGGATACGATTTCGTCATTCGAAACAAAATCGTATACTTTCTCCAGGTGCAAAGAAATATTTGTCATAAAGAAAAAATATAATTTAACGCAAATGTTCTGTTAATAATCGGATCTCAATAGCTGGTGAGATATTTTCGTAGATAATATTATAAACCGAATCAGTGATCGGCATATTGATATGATGCTGTAAATTAAGCTCTTTTATACATTTTGTGGCGTAATAACCCTCGGCAATCATGTCCATTTCCAGCATTGCTGACCGGACAGTATAGCCCTTTCCTATCATCGTTCCAAACGCACGATTGCGAGAAAACTGCGAATAACCGGTTACCAGCAGGTCGCCCAGGTAAGCAGATGATTTGATATCACGCGTGATGGGATGAACAGTATCGACAAACCTTTTTATCTCCTGAATAGCATTAGACATCAGAACTGCCTGAAAGTTATCGCCGTATCGAAGGCTGTGCGAAATCCCGGCAGCAATGGCCATGATGTTTTTCAAGACCGCTGAATACTCTGTTCCCCAAATGTCGTCCGAAATATGGGTGCGAATGGAAGGACTTTCAAGCAGCATGGCAAATTGCCTTGCACGCTTTACATCCGGACTTGCGATCGTAAGGTAGGACAATAAGTCGCGTGCCACCTCTTCAGCATGACAGGGTCCGGCAATAACGCCGAACTGATCGAACGGAACGTCGTAAAACTCGTGAAAGAACTCGCCAACAACAAGATTATCATCAGGAATAATTCCTTTAATTGCTGATATTACATACCGTTCGCCAATATCTACAGTAAGGTGTTTTAATGTATCCTTCAGAAAAGCCGAAGGTGTCACAAAAACCAGGATATCAGAATCTTCAACAACTTTATTGATATCGGTATAGAAATTAATCCGCGACATATCAAACTCCACCGATCGCAGATAGTTGGGATTATGCCGGAACTTCTTGAAAAGCTCGATATTCTCCTCCTTGCGGATGAACCAATTTAACTCAGGTAGATTATAGATCAATATTTTGGCAAGCGCTGTGGCCCAACTTCCACTTCCTATAATAGCTACCCGGCTTTTCTCGTTAATTTCAGTCATTTTACTGACAAATTAATTTAACCAATTTGTAACTTCGTTTGCAGCAGGGTTTGTTAACCCAAGCTGATTTTTTTTGTTGAAACCGCATAAATCATTGAATAATTTACCTGGTTTCACCTCTTTTAGCTGAGATACTTTTTTGTATCCCATTTTCATTAGAACTTCGACCCATTCGGCTGGAATTCCTAACTCGATATATTTATCTGCAGAATCTTCTTCCGCTCTTTTTTCAGGTTTCATCTGAGGAAACAGAAGAACGTCCTGAATAGATATAGAATTGGTCATCAACATAGTAAGACGGTCAATTCCGATTCCCATTCCTGAAGTTGGCGGCATACCATATTCAAGGGCACGAACAAAATCCATATCGATAAACATTGCTTCATTATCACCTTTTTCCGACAAACGGAGTTGTTCCTGAAACCGGTCAAGCTGGTCAATCGGATCGTTCAATTCGGAATATGCATTACAAAGTTCCTTTCCGTTCACCATTAACTCGAATCGCTCAGTTAATTCAGGATTGCTGCGGTGTTTTTTGCAAAGCGGCGACATTTCAACAGGGTAATCGGTTATAAATGTGGGTTGAATGTAATTCCCTTCACATTTAGCACCAAATATTTCGTCGATTAATTTTCCTTTCCCCATCGTATTGTCAAAGTCAACACCAATCTTTTGACACACATCGCGAAGAGCACTTTCGTCCATCTCCGAAATATCAAAACCAGTATGTTCCTTGATTGAATCGAACATGGTAATCCGTTTATACGGGCGTTTGAAATCAATCTCTTTATCTCCTATAGGAATGGAAGTTTTGCCGTGAAGAGCAACGGCTACACGCTCGATCATCTCTTCTGTAAAATCCATCATCCAATTGTAGTCCTTGTATGCCACATAGATTTCCATCACTGTGAACTCCGGATTGTGCGTACGATCCATCCCCTCGTTACGGAAATCTTTCGAGAATTCATAAACACCTTCGAAACCACCTACGATTAACCGTTTCAGATACAATTCGTTCGCCACACGAAGGTAAAGTGGCATATTGAGTGCGTTGTGATGTGTAATGAATGGACGAGCAGCGGCACCTCCCGGAATCGGCTGCAAAATTGGGGTTTCAACCTCTATGTAACCGCGATCGTTAAACATCTCGCGCATCTGATTGATTATCTTTGTCCGTTTAAGGAACACCTCTTTTACATGAGGATTAACAATCAGATCAAGATACCGTTGACGATAACGTTGTTCCGGATCGGTAAAAGCATCAAATGTTTTACCTTCCTTTTCCTTGACAACAGGTAAAGGTCTTATTGATTTGCTAAGCAGTACAAACTCTTTCACATGGATTGTTGTTTCTCCCATCTGAGTAATAAAAACATATCCCATTACACCTACGATATCTCCAATGTCGAGCAGTTTTTTAAACACCTCATTATAAAGGGTTTTATCCTCTCCAGGACATACTTCATCACGATTGACATAAATCTGGATTCTTCCGGTTTCGTCCTGCAATTCGCCGAATGATGCCTTGCCCATAATGCGCTGACTCATAAGTCTTCCTGCAAATATAACTTCCTGAAGATTGGGGATTTCAGCGTTGAAAGTAGTTAATATCTCTTTCGCTGTGACATTGATTTTGAATTCATTAGCCGGATATGGATTGATTCCAAGATCCCGAAGCTTCTGTAACGAAGTCCGGCGAATCAATTCCTGCTCACTTAAATCTATATTGCTCATTTCAAATGTTTACCTTCTGTTTTTCGAAAAATATTTGCAAAGGTACAAAAAGTTATCCTTTTGGGAATGTTTACTTTTTAGTATATTTGAGGAATTATTGAATACCGAAGCTGAATTAAGAAGTTCATATGCAAAAATCGTGGAGAATAAAAAAGCCGGCTGATATTAACGATCTAAAGCACTTATCAGCAGCTTTAAATGTCGATATGGCAATAGCCAACTTACTTATACAGCGGGGGATAAAAACGTTTTCCGAAGCTCGTTCGTTCTTCAGACCAAAGCTCACAGATCTCCATAATCCCTTTCTGATGAAAGATATGGATAAAGCTGTAGCCCGGGTCAAAAAAGCAATCGACAACAATGAAAGAGTAATGATATATGGCGATTATGATGTTGACGGCACGACATCGGTTGCATTGATGTATTCATTTCTAAAAAGCAGACTTACTAATATTGAATATTATATCCCCGATCGATACATGGAGGGCTATGGAATTTCGCACCTTAGTATCGATTATGCATCTGAAAATAAAATATCTTTGGTTATAGTCCTCGATTGCGGAATTAAAGCTATCGATAAGATTGCATATGCCAAAGAGCTGGGGATTGATTTCATTATCTGTGACCACCACAATCCCGACGAAATTATACCTGATGCGGTTGCGGTACTCGATCCAAAGCAGCCCGATTGTCCTTATCCATTCAAAGAACTTTCAGGTTGTGGTGTTGGGTTCAAACTCATTCATGCTTTTTGTATGAGTCAGGGAATTCCTGAAGAAGTTGCATTTGAGTTACTTGATCTTGTAGTAGTTAGCATTGCCTCTGATATTGTTCCTGTAATTGGAGAAAACCGGGTGTTGGCATATTACGGTTTACAGAAACTCAACTCAAAGCCATCAACAGGGCTTAAAACAATTATTAAATATGCCGGATTGGTTGGTGAAATTAAGATCAACGATATTGTATTTAAAATTGGTCCACGGTTAAATGCCTCAGGAAGGATTGAGCACGGTAAAAAATCGGTAGCCATTCTTCTTGCCGAGGATGCGAAAGAGTTGGATGATCTTGGCCTTGAAATCAACTCGTATAACGAGATCAGGAAGACGCTTGATCGTGACATTACACAGGAGGCTTTGGAAATCATCGAAAAGAGCCAATTCTACAAAGGACGGGTATCAACAGTTATATATAACCGCGACTGGCACAAAGGGGTCGTAGGAATTGTGGCTTCACGATTGACGGAATACTACTACCGGCCAACAGTAGTTCTAACCGAGTCGAACGGACTGGCGACGGGATCTGCCAGATCAGTGGGTGAGTTTGATCTTTATGAAGCCATTGGCGCATGCGCCGATTTGCTTGAATCATATGGTGGACACATGTATGCTGCGGGTCTTTCAATGAAACTGGAAAATGTAGCCGAGTTTTCGCGCCGTTTCGAACAGGTTGTAAGAAACTCAATAACAGAAGAGCAACTTAAACAGACGATTGAAATTGATGCAAGGATCTCTTTATCGGATCTTTCACCTAAATTTTTAAGATTGCTCAATCAGTTTGAGCCTTATGGCCCGCACAATATGATGCCAACCTTTCTGACTGAAAACGTTTTTGATTCAGGAAGCAGCCGACTGGTTGGAAAGAATAACGAGCATCTAAAGCTTGATCTGATGGAAGCCAACCGTTCATCTGCAGTATTTTCAGGAATTGCATTTTCACAATCAGATCATATGGAGATGATTAAAAAGTCAGAACCTTTCGATATCTGTTACACAGTTACTGAAAACGAATATCGCAGTAAAACCTATATGCAACTCAACGTTAGAGATATTAAATCCCGACATGATGAGAATGAAAAGTAACATGAATTTTGTTGCTTGAAATTCAATTTTAAAACAAGAATTACCGGGGCAAACCCAAATTACGTGTTACAATCTGAAATAAATAATATTAAAACGCGCTTAATAAAAACACTAAAGCGCGAACTACCCGGAGAAAGGGCACATCAACTGATGTTACCTCATGGTCGTGAATTACGCCCTGCTTCAGACAATAACAGCACAATACAAAGTAGTGTTCTGATGTTGCTTTTCCCCTTTAAAGAAGAGATTCATACTTGTCTGATCCGACGTCCTTCGGCAATGAGAACCCATGGAGGACAGATTGCCTTTCCGGGAGGAAGAAATGAACCTACTGATAAGGATCTAATTGATACTGCATTGCGGGAATCATTTGAGGAGATTGGAACAGACAGGAATCAGATATCGATTCTTGGAAAACTTTCCCCGCTATATGTTCAGGTGAGCAATTTTACGATTAATCCATTTATCGGATGGAGCGAAAACCTGCCTCAATTTAAAATTGACAGCCAGGAAGTTGACGAAATATTCATAATTCCGATAGAGAATTTTCTCCATCACACTGCATTTCAATCCAGGGAGGTTACGACAATTAACGGCACTTTTAAAGTCCCAGGATTTTATATTGATCAACTATTTGTTTGGGGCGCAACGGCAATGATCATTTCGGAATTCAATGAAATATTCCAGTACAACTAGTCGTAAAACGTCCAGGATAGTCCGAAAGAAAGGTTAGAAACCTGAGCAGCATATCCTGGGGTTGTATAGGATTTACCGCGAATCATCATTGTACCCATGTTTGAGTATTTCACATAGAATCGAGTCCTTTTAATTTTCAAATTAACAAATGCATCAAGCCATGGGTAATTTCCAATCTTTTCATTTTTCTGCACATAAAACATTCCAAGTGCAGGGCTGTAATAATCTGCATAATATTCTGTGTCATAACGAAGATCTCCTCCAAGTTGAAAAGTTAGAACCTTTGCATATATACCCTCGATAAAAATTGTATTTCGTGTTGAAACCTCCGGAACATGCATATACTTATCGGTTGTCGATTTCTGATATAAGACTGAATTCTGGATATTTAACACGCCTAATTTAAAATCCTTTCTCAGAAAAACCTGAGCCACTGAAAATTCCGAACCTGCCTGTGCTGGAAGTGATAATTCATTCCAGTACATAAAATTGGTAACGATTGAGTATTTGATTCCTGCCTTAAACCTTCGGAAAGGATTGTCATAAACAGCTCCCACTTTTAACTCATATGTCTTTTTAAAATTATTCTCCCACTTAAAATGATTGGAGTAGAAATGGTTATAAAAATAGTCCGGAGTGTTGTTCGCCATACCTGCGTTAATCTTAATAAACGAAGTATCCTTTGAGGTTCTGATAGGTTTTTCTATTTGACCGGAAATGTCAAAATCGCCAAACCGATAACCCTGGATGTAATATCGTCCTGTAGCATTCCAGTTCCAAAATTTTCCCTCAGTTCTGAAGATCGAACCGCCAACGAATGTATTGGTCATTTTATCAGTTTGAGTAAGTCCGAGGGGAGGCATCCGAAGCCCAGGCGTATAAATCAGTTTCTCGCGCGGATATTTAACCTTAATCAAATCATTACCGATATATGCCTGTTTTCCAAAAGTATATTTACGATCAGTAGCTTCTACCGCTTTAAGATAGAACATATTAGTAATACGCCTCATTCCTGAATTATCCTGGGTAGAAGGCAACGTGGTAGTTCCGGTAATTCCCTTTATATTAGGAATATGATCATTCCCATAGAAATAAACTTTACCGCGTGCTGAATAAACTTTATCGGATGAACTGGAATAATCGAAGAAAGGATTGGGCTCAACCTCCTCAAAATAACGCGAATTGTCGGTATACTCAAGCGTATGCATCAGCGCAAAACGGGTTACAAATTTCTGGAATACCTCTGCTGAATCCTGCTGCTTGATCCATTTCCCAAATTTATACTGATGTGCAATTACACCAAATGAGTTCTTCGTTTCAGCAGATGTTCCATCCAGCCATACAGGTAAATTTTCCGGTTTAAGATCAGGATTTTCAATATCGGTAGGAAAGAGTAGTCCTCCGTTTTCCTTATTTGCGAATTTGTTTTTCCCGATTGTAAACCATAAATCGTATCTGTCGATATTATAACTGGCAAACAGATTAAGACTGTTGTCCTTGGCCTCCTGATTCAGGTATTTTCCCTGCGAAGTGATGGAATTATACGAAAACCCCCAATTCAATGATGGGTTAACATTCTGTGTATGAAAAACTTTAATCCATGACTCCCCTTTTGGCTTATTAACGAACCACTGACCGTATTCGAGCAGTGTAAAAGGTTTTGTTGTATTGTAAAAATGGATATCAGAGGGCCATTTCCCGTAATCTTTATAGTTCCGAATAAACAAAAACTCGTTTGCATCGAACGACCGTTGAAAATAGTCGTTACTTTGAGTTGAAGCACCAAAATTTCCCAGCGTTTGGGCAGATATCGACTTTTTCAAAACAGGATTATAGGTTTGATAATCTGCAAACACAGTATCAAGTCGCGTTTCCTTCAAGCGGGAATATCCGTCCTGAAATTGAAAAGCCTTCATTTTAAAAACAACAGTGTCTTTTTTTTCCTTTGAATTCTTTTTACCAGGACTATATTTTTCCTGTCCACGACTCTGCCCGGAGTTGTTATCGCCGAGAGTCCTACTTTGAGAATAGGTTTTACCAGATGAAAAGCAAATGGCAATAAGAAAAAGAATTTTTAACTGAATACTCATACGTTGCAAAGATAGACAATTCTACAAATTGGAAATTGAACAATTTGATAATTCAGTAATTTACGCCAGATAAGCAGATCATTATTTTATTAAATGCTTTCATTTCGTGCTAAATACGCTTAATTGCCAAGTTAAAGCCGAACTAATAGCCTATTTACACACAATCATTTTCTATGCTTCTGGCAGCTTTATTAACTTCTAACCGCCTCTTCAAAGGTTTGCTACCGCTTGAAGGGATAGCGTAAAATCCGTGTAATCCGTTCTAATCTGTGTAATCTGTTATAAATTAAAAAGGCCCGGACTCAATAAAGAATCCGGGCCTGGTTTAAGTTGGCGGCGGCCTACTCTCCCACTTTACGCAGTA
>JBBRZE010000045.1:0-41512 GCA_038236995.1 Bacteroidales bacterium
CAGTCATAAAATGCCGCAATGGTACGATGATGCAAAAATTGGCCTGAGTATGCACTGGGGCGTTTATTCCGTTCCGGCCTGGGCCCCCCGCGAAAAGGGAATTTCGTATGCCGAATGGTATGGTAACCGAATGAAAGAAGTCGGGAATCCTACTGTTGCTTACCACAAGGAGAACTATGGAGAGAATTTCACCTATGATGACTTTATCCCAAAATGGAAAGCGGAAAACTACAACCCAACCGAATGGGCAAAATTTGCCAAAAAGATGGGGGCGAATTATATTTTCATCACCTCGAAACACCACGACGGATTCTGTTTGTGGCCCACCAAATATACCGATCGTAACGCGATGAAGATGGGTCCGAAAAAAGATTTGCTCGGACAATTTTTCGCAGCGGGACGAAAGGAAAACCTGAAAGTCGGATTGTATTATTCACTTTATGAGTGGTATAATCCTTTATACACCGGCAAAGAGATCCCTTATGCGGGATTGAAAAAGGTGAATAACTATGTTGACGATTATATGATTCCACAGATCAAGGAACTGATTGAATTGTATCACCCCGACTTCTTCTATTTCGACGGTGAGTGGGATCACCCCGAAGAGTTCTGGAAAATGAAAGAGGTGGTTGCCTACTATTATAACCAAGCGGCCAAACGCAACCAGGAAGTGTTTGTGAACGACCGCTTTGGTAAGGAAGACCGGGGCAAACACGGCGATCTGTACAATGTGGAATACAGTTATAACGATGGAAGCCTGGGAATTCTGACGCACAAATGGTCTTTCTGGCAAGGAATTGCGAAAACATTCGGCTATAATCAGGATACCGATATGGAAGATTGCATGAGTCCCAAGGAATTCATTGATAAAGTGGTGGACGGAGTGAGCCGCAATGGTAATTTTGATATCAATGTTGGTCCGACAGCGGCAGGTATAATTCCGGAATATGAACAACATCCTTTGCTAAAATTGGGTGGATGGCTAAAGGTTAACGGTGAAGCAATTTATGGAACACGGGTATGGAAAACTCAGGTCGAAGGAGATGCACGATTTACATCGAAAGGTGATTATGCCTATGCGATCTTCCTGAAATGGCAGGGTGATCAATTCAAAACGAAATCGGTAAAACCTGTTGAGGGTTCAAAAATTACGATGCTGGGTGTTCCGGGCGATCTCGCCTGGACGTGGGACGAAACCAACGGCCTGACCATCACCTATCCGAAACAGAAAGCACGGCCAACTTCGTGCAGTTATGCATGGTCATTCAAAATCAAAGTGAAATAGTTGTTTAATGAATGACCGGCTGACTTTTCGGAGCTACGCTGAAAATTTTGCAGTATTGGTTCCGTTTTAGAGAAGTCAGCCGGTCACATTAAAAAGAGGTGTTCCAGTAATGGGGCACTTTTTTTATGAGCTAAGACCTGTCAGGTTTCCGAAACCTGACAGGTCTGTTTGCTGAGTATTAACAACTTATTTTGGTTGATATTTTTCGTATTTTTGAGTTGTAACCGAAAAACGAATCAATATGAATAAGGCAATTTTGTCACTTTTATCTGCCCTGGTCTTTTTTCCATCGTTCGTTAATGGTCAAACAGTTAAGGATCACCAGTCGAATGACTGGCTCGTGAATGGCAAAGGATATACCGCCAATATCCAACTGTCTGAAAATGGGAAAGACCTTGTTCTTACAAACGAATTGGTGAAACGTGTCTTTCGGACCAAACCAAACCTGGCATGTACCGGGTACGAAAATTTAAGCAACGGACAGCAACTGCTGCGTGCCGTAAAACCCGAAGCCGTATTAACGATCGACGGAAAGAAATTCAACATTGGCGGATTGCACGGGCAAAAGGAAAATGGCTACCTGATGCCCGAATGGATAGACGCTTTTACCGCCAATAAAAATGATTTTCAGTTCGATTCATATACTGTCGCGGAAATAACTCCGTTCATCAACTGGAAGCAAACAAACTGGGCGCGTACTATCAAAAAAGCGAAGGGAAAGGCGCTCACGCTTAAGTTCCGGTCCGATCAGTTGAAAGGTGTCGATGTGAGCGTTCATTACGAATTGTATGATGATATTCCGCTGATTGTTAAGTGGCTTTCGGTGACTAATAACAGCGACGGCCTCATCGTTCTGAACAGGGTCGTCAACGAAATACTGGCGCTGGTTGAGGAGGAGAGTGCCGTTGTGGGAACTCCGGAGCAAATGAAAAAACAGCACGGCATTTATGTCGAAACAAACTATGCTTTTAACAACGCGATGCGGTACGATATCAGCGACCAGACCACCCATTGGAAAACTGATTCGGCATACACCTCACAGGTCAACTATAATTACCAGACCCCTGCTTTACTTGAAGTTTACCCTGAAAACGTGACAGCGGTCAAACTGCAACCTGCTGAAGTTTATAACTCGGTTCGTACGCATGAACTTCTTCAGGACAGTTACGACCGTGAAAGGAGAGGGCTGGCGATCCGGAAAATGTACACAATTTCGGCGCCATGGACCGCTGAGAACCCGATCTTTATGCACCTTGTCAGCAGTACTGATGAGCAGGTGAAAAATGCGATTGAGCAATGCGTGGCAACGGGTTACGAAGCGTTGATTCTTAGCTTTGGAAGTCATTGCAATATGGAAGATACAACGGCAGCGAATGTCGAAAAATGGAAACACCTGGCAGATCTGGCACATCAAAAAGGGCTTAAGATCGGGAGCTATTCGCTGTTCAGTTCCCGCCGCATCAGCGACGAAGATGATGTGATTGATCCCATTACAGGGAAACCCGATGCCGCTGCTTTTTTTGGACATGCGCCTTGCATGGGAAGCAAATGGGGCCTCGCTTATATCAGCCAGCTGAAATATTTCATGTCAAAGACGGGTTTCGATATCTTCGAAAATGATGGTCCGTACCCGGGCGATCTTTGCGCATCAACCCTGCATCCGGGCCATACAGGTTTGGCGGATTCGCAGTGGCGCCAGATGGAATTGCAAAAAGGGTTGTACCGCTGGTGCAACGAGCATGGCATCTATGTGAATGCGCCCGACTGGTATTTCCTTGACGGGACCAACAAAACAGGACTCGGCTACCGCGAGGTGAATTTCTCGCTTCCGCGCGATCAGCAAATGATACTGAACCGTCAGAATATTTTTGACGGTACGTGGGAGAAAACGCCTTCGATGGGATGGGGATTTGTTCCACTCACGCGTTACCAGGGCGGGGGAGAAGAGGCGGTGCTGGAGCCGCTTGCAGACCATCTGAAGGATTACGAGCAACTGATGATGCAATATTATGGATCGGGTATCCAGGCATGTTACCGCGGTCCCCGTTTGTACGATACCGACAAAACAAAGCAGCTGGTCATTCAAACGATATCGTGGTACAAGAAATACAGGGAAATTCTGAACTCTGATATTATTCACCTGCGGCGTGCGGATGGCCGGGACTGGGACGGGATCCTGCACGTGAATCCTTCCGGTAACGAAAAGGGGTTGCTGATGCTGTATAATCCGTTGAATGTACCCATCACACGGAACATCCTGGTTCCGGTCTATTACACGGGTTTAAGCAACAAGACCCAGGTTGAAGACGCTGAAGGAAAGGTGAAACCGGCTTCGGTCAACCGTGAATATGAGATCACACTGAATGTAACGATCCCCGCAAAGGGGTATACGTATTATATCCTGAAGTAATTGATTTATAGCTATATCGTTTAGTTGGTTTGCTATTGCAAAATAGGAATGGAATTTCAGATTCAGAAATATAGCGCATCAGTCTGACCAATATAATATTCTCTTAAACCATGGATGAACCTGATCCTTTGATTAATTTTTACTTTTGCAACTCAAAATAGTCAACGATGCAGGTAAAAGTACCCCTAAAAGAATTGAATTCGCGCCTTGAGCGTTTCAGAAAACAGATGGATCAGAGCAGTCCCGGCTGGGAAATCACGGTTGTATTCAGCAAGATAAACCTTTACTATTTTACGGGGACGATGCAGGAAGGGGTATTGTTTATTCCCAGGAATGATGAAGCTGTTTTATGGGTGCGGCGCAGTTACGAACGGGCTGTTGAGGAGTCACTGTTCCCGTTGATTAAGCCGATGGAGAGCTACCGAGATGCTGCTGTGGAGATGAAAAACCTGCCCGATACGGTATATACCGAGAAGGAGATTGTTCCCGTTGCGATGTTGCAGCGTTTTCAGAAATACTTCCCATTTTCGGTGATCGAATCAGCCGATCTTCAGATAGGTGCTGTTCGTTCCATTAAAAGCAAATATGAACTGGCGTTGATGGAGCAATCCGGGAAAATCCACCAACGGGTCACCGAAGAGCTTGTGCCGGCGATGTTGCACGAGGGGATGAGCGAGTCAGAGTTCTTTTGCGATCTCTATACAGCACTGATCCGTGAAGGACACCACGGCGTGGCAAGGTTTGGTATGTTCGATACCGAGTCGATACTCGGGCAGATCGCTTTTGGCGAGAGCTCTATTTATCCGACTTCATTTAATGGCCCGGGTGGCGCTTATGGGATGAGTCCTGCAGTTCCTATCCATGGAAGCCGAAGCCGTAAATTGCATAAGGGAGATCTTGTTTTTGTGGATGTGGGTTGCGGCGTAGATGGTTATCATACGGATAAGACGATGACTTATATGTTCGGGAAATCACTTCCGGATGAAGCGATAAAAATCCATTTGCAGTGTGTGGATATTCAAAACAGGATCGCTTTGATGTTGAAACCGGGTGCAATCCCTTCTGTGATCTACAATGAAATCCTGGACGAATTGGATCCCGCATTCCTTGAAAACTTTATGGGATTTGGCGCTCGCAAAGTTAAGTTCCTCGGTCATGGCATCGGGTTGACGATCGATGAATTGCCTGTGATTGCCAATGGTTTCGATGAGCCCATACAAGACGGGATGGTCTTTGCCGTTGAACCTAAAAAGGGAATTCCTAAAATCGGAATGGTCGGCATCGAAAACACATTTATCGTTACCTCCAACGGAGGCCGGAATATCACGGGTAATCATCCGGGGTTACTGGAGGTGTGGTAAATAACTAGACAAGACAATTTAACCCAAATAAAAAGCGGTTGATTCTTTGCAAAGAACAACCGCTTATCTATTTGTTTCAAAGAAATTCTTCTTAGTTTTTCTTTTTCTTCATCATAAAATAACCACCAACACCAACTAACACAACGGCACCAATCACCAAAACATAGGTTGTGGTTGAGTTTTTAGGTGCTTCTTCGGTAGCGGCTGCATCATAGAATACTGGTTTAGCTGCTTTATCGGCATTCACTGAATCTTTTGTTGCAGATGGCTGATCCTGCGCAACTGCCAAACTTAAACCACTCAGGAACAACATTCCTGCCATCGAAATCATTAAAATTGTTCTTTTCATCTTTCAAATATTAAAATCTATTATTTATACGTATTTGCTAATTCATCATATTTCCTGGCCACTTCGGGATCTGTTTTCCGGTACGAATCCGCAAGGGCCAGAATAGCCGGCTTGTAACGGGGATTCAGGATTAAACACGTTTTTAATAGCTCTCTTGCTTTAGCGATGTCTTTAACCATCAGTAACTTCGACAATCCGATATAGGCTTCAAAATATTTCCGGTTACAACCAATTAATGTTTCGTAGTACCTGATGGCATCGCCGGGATTATTTTGACTGATAGCGATATTTCCAAGGTACATTAAAACAGGCTCGTAACACGGATTGATTTTCAACGCGGCATGAAGCATTGTCTTTGCACTGTCCATTTTCCCCTCCTTCGCCAGCGCCGCGGCAAAATTATAAAAGATTAATTCATCCTGTGTATTAAATTTCACTACATCTTCAAAAAATCGGATTGCTTCAGCGTTATCCCCCCTTTTTAGTGCCTCATATCCTTGAAGATCGAGTTTTGTCCCGCGTTTCAGAACAGCACATATGGGAACTTCATCGGCGTAAATCACATGTATGGCATTCTTTGGAGGCCATGTTTTGTCCTTGATTTTATTCACCGGGATATAACTGTTTGCAACAATCATGTAGTCCCAATCGCGTTGGCTTCTTTCGTCATATTGGCAATAGAAAGTTTCGATCGTAGGATGATTGCGAAAGTACCAGTTAACCGAGAAATTGGTAGCGATTTTGATCGAATCTTTCTGTTTATTGGTTGCAAGATACTTCTCCAGCCATTCTGAACCTTCACGAATTGAGTGATAGTAGTAATCGGTTTCGTAATTTCCGTAAGCTCCGTTGAGGCCACCTACCATTTGATTGTAATATAGATAGTAATAAGGGTAGTTCCGGATCATGAATTTCGCCGGATGGATCGCTAATATCAACGTAATAAGAACTGCCGCTATAATAAGGTACTTGCTTTTAAGGTATTTGAATAACGAAGAGAATCCGATGGCAGCCAATAGGATAATTGATGGATAGATAAACAGGAAATGGCGCCACGATCCGTAAAGATTCGATTTTTCGTAGATCACAAAGATGACCGGAAACAGAATTGAGAATACCAGAAATCCGTATTTGATCAGATTATCGGTGTTGATGATCTTTTTTGATAAAACAACAAACGCGGCAAGCCCGGCAAAAATGATCAGCGGAATTGTGATGGCCATGTATTTAGGCAAATAATACCATGGCATTAAATCGGACCATTCTATCTTCCCTTCGAAAAGTTGCTTCAGCGTGGTTGGAAACTGCGTCATCACTTCATACGATTTCCATACGTTCAGGATGGGATTCAGCTGGGCATAAGGCCATAACAGGATGCTGAAGAACCATGCTGTGGCTGAAATCAGAAAAATGTATATGAGCTTCTTTCGAAATATGGGTGGTTCAAATTGATTGAAATATAGGTGTTTATAGATGTAGAACAGGAAGAAAAAGAAGAATAGATAGCAGATCAGCAGCAAGCCTCCGGGCCTTATACTGATTGAAAAGGCGATACTGGCGGTAAGCAGGAGTGCGTCGGAAATCTTTGTTTTATTGTTATTAAAGAGCATCTTCTGGGTAAAGAAGATGGCTGCTATATAACTCAACGCGAAAGGAATATCTTTCAGGTTGTTCTGTGCATGACCCATGAAAGTGGGAGAGAGGGCGAACAACAAAATCACGAAGATGCCGGCACCGTATCCGGCGAGCCAAACAGCAAAGAACGCTGTGACGATCACCGTAAGCCAGCCAACCAACGAGCACGATAGATGCCGGAAGAGGAACAAATCATCGATGTTGAACCACCTGACAAGAATGGTGGTCAGGTTGTCGAACGATTGACCGTAGTATTTTAAGTGAGTTACAGGTGTATTAAGGGCGGTGGTGTCTTTTCCATGGGAGGCAAAATAATCGTATACATAAACCGATTGATTGTAATGGAGATACTCATCGCCCGATATTCCGCCATCAACGCCACCTTTTAGCATTAAAATTAGTAGCAGTGCAGCAATACTGTAGAAGATATATTTTAAATGTTTGTTCGTCATTATTTATTGGAATTCCCATCGTAGAATTTCTTAACGAAATAGATCGGCCTGTTTTGGGATTCCTTATAAATCCGGTAAACATATTCTCCCACAACGCCGAGAGAGACAAGTTGGATTGATCCCAGGAAGTAGATACTTAGCAAGGTGGAGGACCAGCCGATTACGGCAAATCCAAGCGTTTTGGCAATCAGTACATATATTCCGGCGCACATAAACACCGCTGTTCCAATCAGTCCGAGGTACAGGCAGAATTTAATGGGAAATCTCGAAAAGGAAAATATGGCATCCGAAGCGAGTATGAATAATTTTGTGAGACTCATTTTGGGTTGTCCTTCCGAACGTTCATCCCTCACAAAGTCGACAGACCCTTGTCTGAAACCGATAAACGAGCGGAGCCCTGGCAAATAACGGACTTTTTCTTTCATCGCTAAAAGAGCATTGACGGCTTCGCGTTTCATCATCGAAAAGTTACCTGTATTTTCCATGTTTTGGATTACGGCAATGTTCCTGAATAAAAGGTGGAAGAGAAATGTATAGAAATTACGGCTGCTTTTCCCTTTTCGCCCGGTACGTGTTCCGCAGATAATATCGTAATCTTCTTCAGTGATTTTGCGGTACATTTCGCGGAATAGTTCAGGCGGGTCCTGCAAATCGCCATCCATCATACCCACTATTTCTCCGGAAGCATGTTCCAATCCGGCGGTAAATGCTGCCTGGTGCCCGAAATTTTTAGAAAGTGATAACACCTTGATATTTGAGTAATTGCCTTGCCATTTAAGGAGATTTGGAAGACTTCGGTCTTCACTGCCATCATCAACTACAATGATCTCGTAATCCGATATAAATGCATTTAATGCCGCCACCGTTCGTTCCAGCAGATCGTCGATCAGGCCTTCTTCATTGTAGATGGGAATTACGATTGAGAGCATAGCGTTGAATTTTATAGCGGCAAACGGGCCGGCTATCACTTGTAAATTTACATTAAATCTTTTAAACGAGGTGTTCTTTGTAAACGGATGCCCATGGCTCTCTCATTTTTCTGGCCAGCATCCCGTTGGCTAAATCGTTGTTAATGAATTTTTCCGCAACGGGATCCCAGTCGAGGTCTTGCTGAAGTTTCATCGCGATGTTGCCAAGGTGCGACATTGAAATAGAACGGTGTCCGATTTCGGCGGGGGCAATTGTTTCTTTTCTGGAAAGGACGCAGTCAATAAAGTTCCGGAAATGGTTGTCACTTTTGTACAAATGGATTTCGGAAGGTGCGATCACTGTATCTTTAAGATTTTCAGGGAAAACCTGGTGATTTCCACGGTTGGCCGTAGCCCATCCCTCTGTTCCGCGAAAGGTAACCCCGCCTTTCACTTTATTCGAAATGATCAGTTTAACGCCATTTGCATAGAGACACTCGAAATAGAATTCAGTGGCAGTATTCCAAACAGGATGAACAGCCCACGTGGCTTTTGCATTTTGAATTTTTACAGGACCGGTATATTCGGTTCCCATTCCCCACTGGGCAATGTCGGGGTGATGTCCACCCCAGTCGGTAACCTGTCCGCCAGAATAATCGAGCACCCAGCGAAAGTTGACATGGGTACGAGCCGGACAATAGGGCGCATCGGGAGCTGGTCCAAGCCATGTATTATAGTCGAAACCATCAGGAACCGGAATTGTATCAGTAAGATGACCTGTTTTTCCGTAGTCTGGGGTTCCGGAGGGAAGACCACACTCAACGGTTTCCAGTTTACCGATTCTGCCATTTCTTACGAGTTCGCAAACACGTCTGAAGTTTTCATCGGACCGTTGCTGGCTTCCAGTCTGAAAAATGACCCCGTATTTCTTCACCGCATTTGCCATGGCTCTTCCTTCAGGAATCGTTAATGCGAGGGGTTTCTGACAATAGATATCTTTGCCTGCCTTGGCAGCCATCAGTACCGGAATCGAATGCCAATGATCAGGGATCACTACTTCTAAAGCATCTATGTCTTTTCGTGCAATCACTTCCCTGAAATCTTCGAATCCGAGGCAGCCCGTATATTTTTTGCCGGTTAATTCCGAATAGAATCCGTTGACCAAATTGATTCCAACATCCCTTCCTCCCAATTTCCCGTCCCAGTATCCGGTACTTTGTTTGTTTACATCGCAAATTGCAGTGATCTGAACCCGCTTGTCAGTTACAAAATCACGGATGTCATTCATTGCCTGATTTCCGGATCCAATAAATGCCAGATTGATACGGTCGGAGGGGGCAACATTTCCGTTTTTGCCGCGAGCACAGGCTGAAATAATTGTTGGTACGGCAATGACTCCTGCCGCAACTGTGGAAGAAAGTTTAATAAAACCTCGTCTGTTCAGATCTTTCATTGCCTTGGGATTTAAATCGTATTAATTGGCAGTGAGCTTGCCTTAGAAAGGGGGTGTTGTATTAGTAGAGACGTTGCATGCAACGTCTCTACTATTTTTTCTATTATTTGGTCGGTTGCAGTCTTGCCAAAGCAAATTCGGCAGCATCTTTTAACTGCTCTTTTTTAGCAAGTTCTTTTACCGATGGAATGCAAAGATCAGAACCCATCCAGCTTAGTTCGCTAAGGATAAGTCTTTTAGCATCGTCGGTTGATTCTTTGCTATCGAGCACTTTGATCATCAGTTTCTCGAAGTTCTGAAAATCTTCCGGAGTTTTGGCCTCGTTGCGGATACGACTTTGTAAATCAACAAAATACTTTGTGCTTTTAGAGATATCGTATTGTTCGATTTTTTCCAGATCGCCTTCAAGTGTCAATTCCTTAAAATCTGTTCTCAAAGAGGCTGCTCCAACATTTGGAAAATCATAGGGAATCTTTTGGGTAACATTTCCTGTTGCAGCCCATTCAGCTCCACGCTGGTAAGTTGCAATAAAACCTACGCATTCCATCGCGGGACCACCATCTTCATCAGCATGTCCAAGTGCCGTATGAAAAATCCGACCTTTACCATAGGTGATTGTCATTAATATAGGTTCGTCGCGTCCGGTGCCGCCACCTGTGGTATCCGCATAAGCAGTTGCCAGAATTTCCATGTTTTTGCCGGGACCGCGTAACTGACTGTATAATTCATCATTGCCATGAATCCAGCGAGTAGGTAATCCTTTCGTAATTGGATGTTCTGTGTTGCGCATTTTCACCTCAAACTCATGACGTCTCGCATGTGATCCTCCACGTCCAGCTGTAGTATCAATGATCATTGAATCCTTTTTGTAGTAGATATATGGACCATCTTTTTCTGAACGGTCTCCCCAACCACCTAATCCGCACATGAGGTTAAATTCTTTCCATTCAGGAAAAGAGTTATTTGCACCGTGATAAATAACCACACCTCCACCATTATTCACGTATTCAACAAATGCAGCTTTGGTTTTGTCGGACCATGAATCACCATTATAGTCGATAACGACAACGTTGTATTTTGCGAAATCGGGACTGAAAGTATTCATATCTCCCCCTTTATCGGGAGTTTTAACAATGTCGGCGTTGAACAGACCGGTCTGTTCGAGCAATTGTTTTAAGATTGGAGAACTGGCTTTCCAGTTATGGTTATTTTGACCTGTGACAATTAATGCCTTGTATTCGGCGCTTTTCTGTTCTGCACCTTGTTGGCATGAATTAAAAATGGCTAAAAGTCCGGCAAAAACGAATATAAACAGATATTGCTTCTTCATTTTGATTTCAGATTAAATAGTTGGTAAGCTCCAGGGTTGACGGTAAGGGCGACTCAATAAGCGACTTGCCATCAGATTTCCAATGATCTCCTGCTTTTCGGGATCCCACTGAATTTTCTGCCCGGTTGTCATCGCGATTTCGCCCAGTAAGGCAACAGAAATTGCACGGTAGGCCACTTCAATCGGTGCGATGGTTTCCTTACGCGACCGAACGCAATCGATAAAATTCTGCCAATGGTTATCACTTTTATAGATCTGGATCTCGTTAGCGCCGATTACTTCCTGAAGAATTTTTGGATCGGAGGCTTCCAGCCTGCCGCGATCAACATTAATCCACCCTTTCTCACCATACCAGGTGGCACCACCTCCATGAACCAGCCGTGAACTATTGGCTACGCGCATTTCGATGCCATTGGCATATTTACATAGAAAATCGTATTCAACAGGAACGTTATAAATGCCGTCCCTTGGATAAACACCTTCACCCGAAATTTCAACAGGGCCAGTCCTTTCAAGTTCTGCACCCCAGTTGGCAATATCAATGTGGTGACCTGCCCAGTCGGTGAGCTGTCCACCTGAATAATCGAGAATCCAGCGCCAGTTCCAGTGGCTTATTCCACGGTAGGGAACTTTAAGTGCTGGTCCGAGCCACATTTCCCAGTTAAGTTCGGCGGGTACTTCCACGATCGGAGGTGTTCCAATCCCTTTACTTCCATTTGGTAATCCGACTTCAATTGTTTTAATTTTTCCAATTCTGCCATTCCGAACAAGCTCAACTGCATGATGGAAATTAGGCTGAGAACGTTGCCAGCTGCCCGTCTGCCAGATGATATTATTCTTTTTAACGGCACTGACGATGGTCTGACCATCTACTATTGTACGGCATATAGGTTTCTCGCCATAAACATCCAGTTTTTTATTTGCTGCGGCGCTGTAAATAATTCCATGCCAGTGATCAGGCAGTGCAATAGATACGGCATCCAGCTTCTCTTTTTCAAGAAATTCGCGGTAATCGCTGTAGACACGGCAATCTTTGTTTTTGTTAGCATCATCAGCGAACCCTTTAGCTTTGGCTGAATGATTGGTGTCAACATCACAAACTGCGACAAATTGTACCTGATTTTTTAAGTCTAAAAAATCTCTCAGGTTACTGGTTCCTTGTGAACCTGTTCCGATAGCTCCCATTACAATCCTGTCACTTGGCGGAAGTTTACCTCCCATGCCCAAGGCAGTTGAAGGGATGATCTGCGGGAGGATCAATGCACCGGTTGCTACGGTCGCAGATCGTTTCAGAAAATCTCTTCTGGTCGATTTGTCAAACATTGCGATTAATTTTAGTTGTGAATATTAGTGGTTGATATTTATATGTTTACGGGTGTTCCCGGAATTGGGGTTTCAAAAACTATGTCAACAGGACCAAATTCAATTTTGGTCGGGCCAAGATCCATATCTGATTTCATAATTGCATCCCAGGTTACCTGCTGACCGGTATAGGCTGCAGTGCGTCCCATGATCGCTGTAAGCGTTGACAATGCAGTCCGTTCCGCTTCGTTAACATATTTGCCTGTTCTGATTGCATACACAAGGTGCATGTGTTCCTGTACGTATGCCGGAATTTTCAGCTGGTTCATCGCATTTCCATTCTCGTCCTTTGGATATTCAAACTGCCATTTTATACTTCCATCGAGGTTCCAGATGGTATTGACACAATTGGTATATCCTTCTGTTCCATTAATGATTTCACCCGTTCCATTGGCACAGCTGTCGATCTGGCGGCACATGCTATGTGAGCTTACGCCATTGCCATAATCGAAATCGATGCTGAAAAAGTCATATTGGTCACCGGTCACCCTACGGGCACGACCGCCATAACCAACTGCCTTTTCGGGGTATTTGCCCATGAACCAGTTGATGACGTCAATGTTGTGAACATGTGTGTCGAGAATATGGTCACCACAGAGCCAGCAAAAGTTGTTCCAGTTCCGGATCATGTACTCCATATCGTTCCATCCCTCTTCGCGTGTACGGAACCAAACATGCTCCTGGTTCCAGAATGCTTTGGCTGAAGTTAATTTGCCGATGGCGCCATTGGCCACCTGTTTATAAGTTTCGATGTAATCTTCCTGATGACGCCGTTGTGTACCAGTCACAACACAAAGTCCGAGCGCTTCTGCTTTCTTAGCTGTGGCAATCATTAACCGGGCACCGACAGGGTCGACACAAACCGGTTTTTCGAGGAATACATGTTTTTTATTTGTAACTGCTTCAAGGAAATGTTCCGGGCGAAATTGTGGTGGAGTAGCCAGGATAACAACGTCAATTTCAGGAATTGCCATCAATTTTTTGTATCCATCAAAACCTACAAAACAGTTTTCTGCGGGAATTGGTAATTTGAAACCATCAAACCGCTCGCGACAACCATCTACCTTATCCTGAAATACATCGGCAAGCGCGATGATTTCGAGGTCGGGACCTGCGCTGATAAAGTTAATAGCTGCTCCGGTTCCACGGTTTCCGCAACCAACAAGACCAGCACGAAGCTTACGTCCTTTTGGTGCACCTCTCAGGATGGGGGGAAGTCCCAATGCTTCGTTGGTTATCTCTTTTTTACAGGATGAAAGGATAGCTCCGGCGCCGGCAACCGTAATTCCTGCCAGTACACCGACTCCTAAAAATTTCCTTCTGTTGATATTTTTTGACTCGTTTTTCATTATGATGTTCTTTTTTATTTACCAACAATACTATCTGCCTCACATACAACCCTGAATCCGTTATCGATGCAATCGGAATACCACCAGACACTTTTGGGCATTTGCGGGTCAGTTACCAACCATGCCTTGGTTTTGGTGAAATCTCTCGCGGCGCTTCTCACATCTTTGGCATCGCTCTTAAACGAACCTCCTCTGATCACATGCTCTTCACCCGATTGTGGTCCGACAGGATTCTCAATTTCTCTTCTTCTTTTGCTGTAAGTGTCGGGTGCATAATAATCTGAACAAAATTCAGCAACATTGCCAGCCATGTTCTTTAATCCAAAAGGATTTGCCATCATAACCGAAGGATCTTTTGTTTTTGATAAGCTGTTTTCGGTGTATACAATATAAGAGCTGATTGTCGTCGTATCGCGGCCGAAAATTTTCTTGAAGATTCCTTTGGATGTGAATTGTTTGGGATCACCCTCAAAGAAATAAGGGGTTGTTGTATTCCCGCGGCAGGCGTATTCCCATTCGGCTTCGGTTGGCAAACGGTATTTTTTACCAGTTACTTTCGTTAACCACTGACAATAGGTGTTTGCGGCACGCCACGACATGGTAATCGCCGGTTTTGTACCTTTACCCCAACCCTGATCGGGAGCTCCCCATGGTGGTGTCGGTCCTGTTATAGCATCGACATTCTTATTTTTAAGAACTTGTCCTTCAGTTCGTCCCTGTGATCCTGTGGCCTGGAAGAAAACGAGGTATTCATTCCATGAAACTTCAACTTTTCCCATCCAGAATTTTGAAATTTTCACTTTTCTTACCGGACCTTCATCCGGCTTGCGAAGCTGTTCATCATCCGGACTACCCATTTTAAAGGTGCCTTCCGGTATCGCTACCATATCGAATGCAACGGTGGTACCTGGAATTTTTTCGGTGAAATTTTCGAACTTCTCTACTTTAGTGGCTTCTGTGAATAATTTCTTACTTGCAGCAGCGTCGACCCCAAAGTTGGTATCATGTTCGTGCTTTGCATTTTTGTCGAAATGTCCGACATTCAAATGGCAGTTAAGGCAGTTGGGTTTAGGTTCCTCTTTTGCATTGACATACGCTAAATGGGCATTGCTCCCGTTTACCGAGAGCGTGACAGGAAAGAGATTCTGATGGCATTTTATACAAGATGCCTCGTATGTAAATCCTTTTGCATTGTCAAGCAATTTTTTTGATTGCCAGTTGATCTTTGCACTATCTTTAAAAAGAAACCCGTAAACATCTATTGCTCCATGCTTTGCTTTAGCAAGAAGGTAGCCTTCTCCTTTGGGTGGTAAATGACATTCAACACAATGAACGGTGACACCCGTCCTGTTGTTATGGTGTGGCGACAATTTCCAGGACTCTTCAGCCCAGGGGTGAATGTGACACGACATACAGTATTTATCGGTAGAAGTGTATGATGATACGGTGTTAATGGTCGCGAGAATGGCCAGACCAAGCAAAGCTCCGAAAGTCATTATCCAGATTTTTGACTTCGACCCGTTTTTAGCCCGACTAATAATATCTTTAATATTCATGTTTAAAAATGGTTCAATACGAAAAAGTAACTTAATCGTCAATTATAGAAAACGAATGGGATACTGATGATTACTGTGATTTAGAATTCAGAACCTGGAAATGGATTTAAAAATACATTTGCTTGTTCTGCCATAGCAAAATATCTGTTCTGATCCGTTCTGCAAACATAGTTCGTTTTTTTATTCACCAAATGAACTAATTTCATGTTTTACAACATCAAATCAATGCGCAAGTAACCAATTTTCGGCGGCATCCATTTCTACGTCGAGTGGAACAGCCAATTTTACAGCATTTTCCATTTCGTATTTCACAACCTTTTTTACCGCTTCAAGTTCTGTTTTCAAAACGTCAAAATTTAATTCGTCATGTACCTGAAGGATCATTTTAGAATGAAAACCGTTCTCGTCGAATCGTTTGTTAATGTTGATCATGGCAACTTTGATGATATCGGCAGCTGAACCCTGAATAGGTGCATTGATCGCATTCCGCTCGGCAAAAGCTCTAACAGAAGCATTGGCCGAATTGATGTCGCTAAGGTAGCGTTTGCGCCCCATAATTGTCTCAACGTAACCCCTTTCGCGGGCTAGTACCAGCTGACTGTCCATATAATCCTTTACCATCGAAAAATTGGCAAAATAGTCATCGATCAGCTGTTTCGCCTCACCCCGGGGAATGTTCAGCCGTTGAGCAAGGCCAAAAGCCGAGATTCCGTACAGGATTCCGAAATTGGCAGTTTTTGCTTTACGACGCATATCTGAGGTCACTTCGTTAATAGCTATTCCGAAAATTTTCGAAGCTGTAGCTGCGTGAATATCTTCGCCGTGGCTGAAAGCAGTGGTCATCACTTCATCGCCAGAAACTGCAGCCATAATGCGAAGTTCTATTTGCGAGTAGTCAGCCGACAGAAAGGTGTGCTCATCGTCGCTCGGGATAAAGGCTTTGCGTATTTCGCGTCCGTTTTCTGTCCTGATTGGGATATTTTGAAGATTGGGGTTTGTAGAACTTAGCCGCCCTGTTGCGGCAATCGTCTGATTAAAAGAAGAGTGTATCTTACCGGTTTTAGGATTAATCAGTTTGGGAAGTGCCTCGACATATGTTGAAAGTAATTTTTTCAATCCCCTGTGCTCCAGTATCATGTTGATGATGGGGTGTTTGTCCTGCAGATTTACCAATATTTCTTCACCCGTTGAATATTGCTTTGTTTTGGTTTTCTTCGCTTTTGGATCGAGCATCAGCTTGTCGAAAAGAATGTATCCTAGCTGTTTTGGCGATGAAATGTTGAAATGTTCGCCAGCCAGTTCGATGATATTATTTTCGAGTTCAACGATCTGCGCTCTAAGCGACACCGCGTAATCGTCAAGAACTTTTGGATCAATTCTTAAGCCTGCCAATTCCATCTGAACCAGCACTTTTAATAAAGGCATTTCGACATCCGTAAACAGATTTTTAACGGTTGCCTTCTCTAACTCGGCATCTAAGAGTGGCTTCAGCTGAAATGTAATATCTGCATCCTCGCAGGCATATTCCTTGATCTGTTCCAGATCAACCTGCCTCATGTTCAGTTGGTTTTTGCCATTTTTACCAATCAGTTCTTCGGTGGCTACCTTTTTATAGCCGAGGTATATTTCGGAAAGGTAATCCAGGTTGTGGCGAAGTTCCGGTTGAATAAGGTAATGGGCAACCATCGTGTCAAAATAATTGCCTTTGACTTCAATTCCGTATCCCGAAAGGAATAGAATATCGAATTTCATATTCTGACCAATTTTCAGGATGCTTTCATTTGCAAATATCGCTTTAAACAGCCGAACAAGCTCGATTGCTTTATTCTGATCGGCAGATACGGGAATGTAATAAGCTTCAGCCGGTTTGAAGCAGAAGGATAATCCAACCAGCTTATCTGCGTGCGGATCGAGTCCCGTCGTTTCTGTATCGAAACAAAAGGCTGGTTGTTTCTCTAATTTGGAAACCAATTCTTTTATTTGCTCTTCATTACTTATTAGATGATACAAGTGAGCCGTTGAGCGGATATCGTCATGAATACTTACAGATTCGACCTGGGTTTGTTCGGGCATACTGAAAAGTGTACCCTGCTCAAAAGCAGGTGTCGGTTTAGGTGGCGCTGCAGTTTTAGTTGAAGCTGGTAATATTCTTTCAGCCAGTGCCCTGAATTCGAGTTCGGTGAAAATATCACGCAAATGGACATAGTCCGGATCACACATGATGAGTTCCTCCTGATTGAATTCGACAGGGACATCTAGTATGATTGTTGCCAAAGTACGCGACATCCGGACCTGCTCTTCAAATTGTTCCAGGCTCTCTTTTTGTTTTCCTCTCAGCTTATTAATATTCTGATATACTCCGTCGATGCTGCCGAATTCGCTCACGAGTTTCATCGCCGTTTTTGGTCCAACTCCAGGACATCCGGGAATGTTATCCGATGTATCACCCATCAATCCCAAAACATCAATTACCTGCAATGGATTGGTTATTTCGAATTTCTCACAAACTTGCTCTACCCCTAAAATCTCCATTTCATTGCCCATACGCTTTGGTTTGTACATGAAGATATTCTCAGAGACCAATTGTGCATAGTCTTTGTCGGGAGTAACCATGAAAACCTGGAACCCCTCTTTTTCTGCCGTTTTAGCCAGTGTTCCAATTACATCATCGGCTTCAAATCCCTCTTTTTCAAGAATCGGAATTTTGTAACCCTTGATTATTTCACGGATATATGGAATGGCTTTACGAATATCTTCCGGCATTTCTTCGCGTTGAGCCTTGTAATTCGGGAACATATCGTGACGAAAAGTGGGTCCATGCATATCGAAAGCAACGGCAATATGTGTTGGTTTCTCATTTTTGATGAGCTGATCGAGGGTGTTTACAAATCCCAGCATAGTTGAGGTATTGAGACCTTTGGAATTAACACGTGGAGCATTTATGAATGCAAAATAGGAGCGGTAAATCAGTGCGTATGCATCAAGCAAAAATAATCGGTTCATGATATATTTGAATTAAGACCAAATCAAAACTACGGAAAAATTTAATAAAAAAGCCGGCAAAAATTTTGTCGGCTTCTATTATATTACTAATCAAATTTTATTCCTGGCATCCGCATTTTTCGATGCATGTGAGTATTCCTGTCAGCGCTTCATGTTTTAGAAAATAATAAGTGTTTTTCCCATCGCGTTTTGAACTTAAAACGCCCTTGTTTTTAAGGATGCCAAGATGATGTGAAGTTGTTGATTGCTCAATTCCGAGACGTTCATGAATTTCGGTGACGGTAAGTTTGACTCCGCCGTCAAGATATCCGACGATAGCAATCCGCATCGGGTGGGCAATAGCCTTTAGCATTTCAGTAGCCAAAGTTAACTTCTCGATATTTAACTCAGAGTAGTTCATTATCTTACGAAGTTTTAAATAATAATTGGATGGTAATTTCTACCATTCTAATAACGGATGCAAATATATGAATATATATTTTATTAGCAGCCTTCGTAAAAAACCTAAACTATATCATAATATAATCGATGATTTCTTAATTGCTAATAATTAATGATTTAAGTTTGTAGTTGTCAATATCTCACAAATTGTAAATTTGCAATTTAGAATGGCTAAAAACAATAATGTTGAAGTAAAATTAATTCTTACCTTTGGCCGGTAGGACAATGAAAGGAAAGAATACAATTTTTAAATAATGTCATCTAAAGAACGGATAGTAGCTCCTATCATTGAGGAGCTTAAGAAATTTGAGCCCTATTTCCAAAAAGCGACTAAGAGTGATTTACCACTGTTAAGTACTATTATCAATTATGTTCTGCGCCGAAAGGGGAAGCAGATGCGTCCAATGATGGTTTTTCTGGCAGCGAAATTGAATGGCATCTTCAATGAACGGACTTACCATGCAGCCTTAACCATTGAACTATTACATACCGCCACCCTTGTTCACGACGATGTTGTTGATGATTCGTATCAACGACGCGGATTCTTTTCGGTAAATGCTGTCTGGAAAAATAAAATTGCCGTGTTGGTTGGAGATTTTATCCTTGCCAAAGGGTTTCTTTGGTCGATTGAACACCGCGATTACGATATATTGGATCACATTTGTGCTGCGGTTCGCGATATGAGTGAAGGTGAAATCCTTCAGATAGAGAAAGCCCGCAAACTTGATATTACAGAAGAGATCTATTTCGAAATAATCCGTAAAAAAACCGCCTCTTTACTTGCTACAAGTGCCGCAGTAGGAACTTGTACTGTAACAACAGATAGTGAGGTAATTGAGCGCATGAGACTGTTCGGCGAATATGCCGGAATGGCCTTCCAGATAAAAGATGACTTGTTTGACTACCAAAAATCGAACCTGATCGGAAAACCTACCGGTAATGATCTACGTGAAAAGAAAATCACCCTTCCATTGCTCCATGCCTTGAACAACGCAAGTAGCAGTGATAAATCGCGCATTCTTAAAATTGTGCGCAAACGCTCCAAATCATCTACTGATCTTCGGGAGGTTAGTGAGTTCGTGGAGGCAAATGGTGGCTTCAAATATTCTGAAGAGGTGATGTATAGTTATATTGAAAAGGCAATTTCCCAACTATCTGGTTACCCGGACTCGGAGGTCAAATCTGCCTTGATCGAATATGTCAATTACATTACATCGCGGGTCAATTAAAAAAGGCTGCCAAATATTTTTGACAGCCATTCGTTTTTTTATAATAAGGAAAATCAAAAATAAGCGATATTTTCCCCTTTTATTGCGGTCAGCAGGTTGTTTGCCAAACGGCTGGCTCCGATCCGAAATAGTTTGTTATTCAACCATTCATCTCCAAGCACTTCTTTTACAATCGCAATATATTTAAGAGCTTCTTCCGGCTCGACTATACCACCGGCGGCTTTAAAACCAATTTTCTTATTCGTTTTTTCGTAATAGTTTTTAATGGCACTGCACATTACCCATGCAGCCTCGGGTGTGGCGGCCGGCTCTAGCTTTCCTGTTGAGGTTTTAATGAAATCTGCACCGGCCTGCATCGCCAGTAGCGAAGCTTTCCAAATTTTTGCATGCGTCTTCAGTGCTCCGGTTTCAAGGATTACTTTCAAATGCACTTCCCCACAGGCCCTTTTTAGCATCGAAATTTCCTGAATTACAGCAGCATAATCACCGGCAAGAAAATTACCCAAATTCAGTACAATATCAATTTCGCCGGCACCTTTGGCTATTGTCATTTTGGTTTCCATCACCTTAATATCCAAAAAAGTCTGAGAAGAGGGAAATCCAGCACATACGGAAGCCAAATTTACTCCGGAAGCCTGAAGGTTTTTTTTAACCGATTCAACCAGAGTAGGATAAACGCAAATCGCAGCAACATTCGGTAAGCCGGGAAATTCATCTTTAAATGCAGAAACTTTCCTAGCAAATTTTTCTCCCTGATTCGGATTGTCAGTTGAATTTAATGTGGTCAAATCAATGCATGACAGTGCAAGTTCATACCATTCACGATTTTTCAACCCTTTCGATTTTTCAACAATAGCAGTAACTGCCTGCTCAACTTCTCCATCAGGGAATTCCCGATCAACATTTCCTAAAAGCCATTTCATGGTTTTTTCGTTTTAAGATTTATGCAAATAATTTATCATTGTTTAAATGGCGAAGTTGGTCACGCTCCGTTTTTTTCTCCATGTTTTTAACAAATGCCTCGGTGAGATCAACACCGGTTTGGTTGGCCAGACAGATGATTACCCAAAGCACATCGGCCAGTTCGTCACCCAGATCGCTATCCGACTCACTGACTTTAGCGGATTGATCGCCATATTTTCGGGCAATAATCCTGGCGACCTCGCCAACCTCTTCAGTAAGAATGGCCATATTGGTCAGCTCGCTGAAGTATCTTACACCATATTTTGTGATCCAGGCATGAACTTCCGATTGTGCATCCCTGATTGTAATATTCTCATTCATACGTATAATTTGTTTTTTTAATTGCCGTATGGAATTCGCACGAAGTTAATATTCATTCCGATTTATGTTTGGATATCGTGCTCATTTCATCAGAAGAATTTTTTGTTTTTAAGAATTCCCGCACGGGCAGGAGAAACCCATTTTAAAAATCTTTGTTCTTAGAATCGATGATGATTGTTACCGGTCCGTCGTTGACCAAACCTATAACCATATGAGCTCCAAATACGCCGGTATTTACCTTTTTACCAAGATTCTCTGATAAAGTTTCTACGAACTGGTGATAAAGCGGAATTGAAATATCGGGTGGGGCAGCATTGATATACGAAGGCCGGTTCCCTTTTTTCGTTTTGGCATGAAGTGTAAACTGACTTATCGCCAAAATTTCGCCCCCAGTATCTTTCACCGATAAGTTCATGACTCCCTGCAGATCATCAAAAACCCGCAATTGTGTGATTTTTTTGCAAGCCCAATCCAGATCTTCAACAGTATCGGTCGCTTCGAAACTAGCTAGTACAAGCAGACCTTGCCGGATGGACGATATTTTTTCTTCGTCAATCGTTACAGAAGCTTCTAATACCCGCTGGATAACAACTCTCATATTAACTGATTTAATTTCAACTTACATGACTGTTTTCATCAAACCTATCACTGCCAGATATCGGGCAACCTTACCAATGATCATAAAAAAAAAGGTAAGAAATGGTGAGATGCGGATGAATCCCAATGCGAGAACTACGATATCGCCGATGATGGGAACAAATGAAAGCGTTGCCGCCACAGCTCCAAATTTTTCTAACTTTTATTTTCAATTATTGCGGGTGGCGAAACAAAAAATTCAACTTTATCGCATTGAGGGCAAACATACAGATCAAAAGAGTCCATATTTGATAAAAGTTAAATAAGATTTCCAACGGTAGTCCAATGCATTCTATCATGGATCTTGCGTGTGCCTGCGAAAATCATAGGAACATTACATCTTAGGCAATTGATCGTTGCATAGAAATGATTTTGACCAGGTACCACTGTTTCAATTACTTTTTGATCACCAAAACTGTACTGACATTTCCAACAGATTTCAAAATCTGGCTCAATTTCAGTATTGCAATTCGGGCAGTTTTTCATGGCATTCGGTTTAGAACGAAAGGTAAAAAAAGAAGGCAACTTTCAGGCTGCCTTCTTTTCAAAAAGATTTATGATAAAGCTGCAATTCCCGACCCAATCATATTGGCACTTTCAATTTCGGCAATATTCACCTTCACGTTTTTATGACCCATTTCGGCAAGAAGGTCTTTTAATGTAGCTTTCACAACTTTGTTATAGTTTTTGCAATCGGCTACTTCGCTCCAGAAAAGGCTTCCTTCAGCAGTAATTCTGACTTTTTTAATCGTTTTATCGTGTACAATTAGCATATCAATTAATCCGGCAAGCGATGCCGCAACCAGTTTGGCCGATCTTTTGTAAATGGCTTTCGCTACTTTTACATGTTTTTTCTTATGCTGATCAGGACTGTTGATGATATCGGTAAGTGCCTTTCCATCTGTATGCTCATCAAATCCGTCTTCCGGAAATACTTCACGGAGGATCTGTCCGATATACATTCCTGAAACAGATTTTTCGAAACGCTGCGATCCTTTATTGTCCGATTTTTCATCAACCAACTCATCATATTTGGTCAAATGGGGAGGTTTGAAATTACCCGATTCAAGATTTACTGGTGTAAGACCTTGCCAGTTGAGGCTTGCATCAATTTTAGGAATTCTGTCGGCATTAATGAAAGCCGCCATATTTGTTCCGGTACCAACGATTAATCCGATGTATGCGTCATAGTTAGGATTTGTTAATCCGGCAAAAAGACTGGCAACGGTGTCGTTGATTACTTTAATTCCCGTAAATTCAACTTTTCCTGATTTGTTAAGTTGGTCAAGAAGTGGTTTTCCAACAGGATTACCAATCATCTCTTTAATATCAATTCCCTTGGTCCATCTGATCAGTTCAGCATCACCATTGGCCATACAATCGGCCGGATACGAGAAACAGTAACCTATTGGAGCTTTCGCCGGAAGTTCGATTTCATTTACAAATTCAGATTGTCTGGCAATAAGATCCTCCATCGAATAACCTTTTGTTGTTGTTGCCGAGAGATCGATACTTCCTGCTTTCTTTGGTGAAATGTTAGCAATTCCACCTGCAAAATTAATTACAGCTGCGCGGTAATTTGTTCCGCCCCAGTCTAATACAACGGCTTGACCTTCTGCACCACACGAAAGCGGGTGAATGTAAGTCGGGATACTTTTTACTTCTGTGTTGTCATTCTTAAGTCCGTTCTCAATTTTGTCTTCGAGATTATGGGCAATCTCTTTCAATTGTACTGTTTTGAGCTTGAATTCGTTTTTCTTCATTATGTTGAATTTTAATTTTTCTTTCAGTCAAAGATATTAAAAAGTTATTAAACATTACTTTTTTGAAAAATTCAGGCATTATTTATGACCTGCAGTTTTAACAACCTGCCAGATTTCAAGTTTTTCTTCCCATTTTACAGCATGAGCCGGACTAGTCGAGGGGAGTACCTGGTTTGGCAGGCTAATATCTGCAAAATACTTGCCGAAATACCGCGCCGCGCCTTTACCGTTAAAAAATATTTTTGAAATACCTGGATGTGCTGACAAAAATGAGCGAAGATCATTTGGCCCTTCCATTTTGATATCGGTATCAAGACTTGATTGCCTCTCACAAGATCGAAGTACATCCCACAGAGCGATCCCATTTTGAAGAAGGGTTTCTACTTTGAACTGATAGTCGGAAGAGAACGGAATGTTGTACAATTTAAACATAATCTTCCAGAAAGCATTTCTGGGATGCCCGTAATACTCAGTCATCCGTAACGATTCTTTTCCTGGAATCGTTCCCAAAATCAATACTTTACTCGTGGAATCGGCAATTGGTGGAAATGAATATATGGATGAATCTGTTTTCTGAATTTTGCTTGTCATCTATTTGTTAGTATGTTTTTCGTTATTTAACTGGTTGCAAAGGTAGGGTTTACATGGAAAGATAATTTTTGAAACGCCAGAACCCGCTGAATTTATATATTTTTGTAGCAAATACAAGAAAAGATGGAAGAATATACAACAAGACAAAATAAAATCGGAAGGTTGATTCAAAAAGAGTTGAGTGAACTTTTACGACGCGATACAAATATTTTGGCAAAGGGGAGGATACTCTCCCTGACAACGGTCAGGGTTACACGCGATATGTCGCAGGCAAAGTGTTACTTAAGCATTTTTCCTTCGGAAGGAGCTGCTCAGGTTTTAGCTGATATTAAGCTTCATAAAAGTAAATTAAGAGGAGATCTTGGTAATATTGTGCGGTTCCAGTTACGTCATGTTCCTGAACTCGAATTTTATGTGGACGACAGTCTCGATTATATTGAAAAGATTGATAAACTTTTGAAATAAAATTTTAATTCGAATCCTGACTAATCATTGAATAAGAAAATTCGTTATGGAGTACGATCCGATTAAAAGGAGACTTGGAGCTGTCTTTAACCGCACTCCGTTTTTGCGAAAGCTTTTTTACAAATTGCTCGACCTGCTGCTGCTCAGGGCGTGGCACGTTAACCGCGAATTAAGGTCGCTGAAAAAGAAATCCTTTTCGGGAAAAATCAGGGTTCTTGATGCGGGTTCAGGATTTGGACAGTACAGCTACCGTATGAGCCGGATTTTCGCCGGTTCTATTATTAAAGGGGTCGACGTAAAGCAAGAGCAGATTGATGATTGCAACCGGTTTTTTAGTTCAATCGGATTGCCTGAAAGGGTGAATTTTGAATATGCTGACTTGACAAAGTACATTGAACCGTATAGTTATGACTTGATCCTTTCGGTTGATGTAATGGAACACATCGAAGAAGATGAGTTAGTCTTTAATAACTTTTACAAATCGCTTCGTAACAATGGTGTGTTGTTGATTTCAACACCCTCCGATCAGGGCGGATCAGATACGCATGAGCACGAACAGGACGCGGTTCATGGTTTTATTGAAGAACATGTACGTGATGGATATGGCATAAATGACATTACCCAAAAACTAAATAATGCCGGATTTTCTGATGTTGAGGTGCGTTACACCTATGGCTTTCCGGGATCGCTTTCATGGAAGTTTTCGATGAAATATCCAATTTTGATGTTGGGCAAATCGAAAGCTTTTTATATCCTGCTCCCTTTTTATTACCTGGTTACATTCCCGTTTTGCATCCTGCTTAATTACCTCGATGTGATTTTTCGTCATAAAAAGGGGACTGGCTTGCTGGTGAAAGCATACAAAAAGTGATTACTAATCGACAAAAAAATTGAATCTCTCCTTTTATATCGCTAAAAGATACCTCTTCTCGAAAAAGAGAACGAATCTGATCAACATCATCTCGGCAATTTCGGTGGCTGGAATGGCTATCGGAACCTTGGGTTTGATTATCGGACTTTCGGGTTTCAATGGTTTCGACAGTCTTATAAAATCACTTTTTTCATCTTTCGATCCCGATCTTAAGATTACCCTTGTTGAAGGCAAAAGTTTTGAATCGAATAATCAGGCGTTTAACGAGATTCGTAAGATGAAAGATGTCCTGTTTTTTACCGAAGTGATCGAGGATAATGCACTTCTCCGGTACGAAAACAGGCAGGTCCTTGCTACAATTAAAGGAGTAAGTGATGATTACAGCCAAATGACAGGCCTTGATACAATGATAGTTGATGGAGAATTTAAACTGAAGGAAGGGGATTTGCAGTACGCCGTTGTTGGACAGGGTGTCGCCTATTACCTTTCACTGGGAGTTAACCTGATCAATCCGATCAATATCTATGTGCCGCAAAAGGGGAGGAGTTCGGGATTGGCAATGGAAGGCAACTTTAATCAAGGTCACATCTACCCATCCGGCATATTCTCTGTGCAGCAGGAAATTGATTCTAAGTACATTATTGTCCCTATTGCTTTTGCCCGCGAAATTTTTGAAATGGCGGAAAAGGTCAATTCGGTAGAACTGAAATTAAAGGAGGGAGCATCGGTGAAAACGGTTCAGAAGGCGATTGCTGCACAGCTGGGGAGTCGTTTTGTGGTGAAGAACCGCTATCAGCAACACGACTACCTTTATAAAACCATGCAGGGCGAAAAATATGCGGTTTACCTGATTCTGATACTTATACTCATTATCGCATCATTCAATATTGTGGGTTCGCTCACGATGTTAATTATCGACAAGAAGGAAGATATCGGAATATTACAGAGTATGGGTGCGGATAAACCGCTGATCCGTAATATTTTTCTTTTCGAAGGTTGGTCCGTTTCAATCCTTGGAGCTGTGATTGGTACAATTGCCGGGCTTGCAATCTGCCAGGCGCAAATTGTTTTTGGGTTTGTTAAGCTTCAGGGAGGCGGCGGTTCATTTATAGTCGATTCTTATCCAATGACAATCATCCCATTTGATATTTTGCTGATATTTTGCTCTGTCGTTTTGATTGGATTCGTAGCAGCCTGGTTTCCTGTAAAACATATCTCCGGAAAGTTTCTGGAGGATGAAGCGCACTGACCGTCATGGAACAATCGTTGCAAATTTTAGCCGGCCGGAAGTTTGCAACTTGAGCCCGGCGAATTCGTTGCCTGAAGGTTATTCCGTACCATCATTTCATGATTACACCTGATTGATTTCGACAAACTGAAATCCGATACCTCTTACTGTTTCCAGAAAATCGCCTTCAATATATTCAGCCAGTTTCTTCCGCAGATTTTTAATGTGGACATCAATATAATTTGAATTGTAATTTTCTTCGATGATGTCACCCCATATGTGTTCCGAAATCTGAAGACGGGTTACTACCCTGTTTTTATTCAGGACCAGGAAGCTTAATATATCGTATTCCTTGCGGGTAAGGGTTATAGTATTTTCACCTGATGAGACAAGGCGTTTATCCAAATCAATTTCCAATCCATTGATATTTATAATATTCACCCTGATTCCATGTTTGCGTCGCATCACCGCCATGATGCGCGATTTTAATTCGAGCAACGAAAATGGCTTGGGCAAATAATCATCGGCACCAACGTTTAGTCCTTTAATGCGATCTTCGAGAGCTCCTCTTGCCGAGAGTATGATCACCGCGGTATTACTGTTGTTCGCAATCGATTCTTTCAGCAAATCAATCCCCTCATAATCGGGAAGCCCCAGATCAAGCAGCATAAGATCGTAATCATTTGAGAACAATTTATCCGAAGCGATCTTTCCGGTATATGCTTCATCACACGAAAATCCTTCTTTTTCAAGAAAGCTTTTTACTTCGTTGGCCAATGTGATCTCGTCTTCAACAATTAAAACGTGCATATTTCAAAATAATTCATGAAATTCGATGATTCAAACCTAATCGAAAAAATAGTAATAACTTGCAATTAATTGTAATATCTTTTGAACTATAAAAAAATGAGACTTGAACTAAAATTAGCACTGATCGGTGCTCTTTCAAAAATAGTTATATTTTTTGTATTGCTTGTCCTGATGCAGCAGGTTATTGATAAGCAAGCTCTGCAGCATACTGATCGCTCTCTGATCAGGATGAAGGAAAAAACGATGGCAATCGTTGCGAAAATCGGCATTAAATCATTCCTCGATATTGAAAAAGACAGCGTTTATGCGAGTTACAATTTACTAAAAGATGAATATATTACGATTGATCTGAATTCCCAAAAGGGATCTGGTAAGATCCAGTTTTCGGATGAAGCAAGAATAATTGAAGACGAAGAATTTGACTACCGAATTCTTAACTATACTTTTGAAATCAATAATCAGCACTATATACTGGAAATCGGCAAGAATGTTCAACTCATAAACGCCTTGAACAAAACACTGAAAAATATCTCTGTTGCAATTATTCTTTTAGTACTCCTGAGCACGATTATGTTTGATATCGGGATCAATAAGTATTTGTTGTATCCGCTCAACCGGATGATCATTCCCAAATTAAAAACAATTACCAATCCCGAGACTTTTGTCTATTCGGAACTGCATAGTTCAACGTCTGACTTTGTATATCTGAATAATGCATTGAACGAGTTAATGCAGAAGGTTACGGCGATCCTTAAAAACCAGCAGAAATTCACGGCCAATGTTTCGCATGAGCTTTTTACACCGATATCGATCATGCAAAGTAAGCTTGAGAATCTGCTGACATCAGGGAATTTGCCTGATCAATTTGTAGGCAATGTAATGGATCAGCAGAATCATTTGAACAGGTTGCAACAAATTATTAAAGCTTTGCTGCTGATTGCACGAATTGAAAACGATCAATTTGCAAAAAATGAGACAGTTGTTGTTCATGAAGTTGTTGAAGAGATCATCCTGAATATTGAAGACCGTGCAGAAATGAAAAATATTAAAATTGAAAACCGGGTTGATCCGGGCGATCTGCTGCCAAACGTCAACAAATCGTTGTTGTATATCCTGATTTTTAACCTTGTCAGCAATGCAATAAAATATAATAAAGACGGTGGATGGATCCGTGTATCAACCAATTTATATGGTGGAAAATTTTGTATCGAGGTTAGCGATAATGGGATAGGAATCGAACCTGATCAAATCGATAGGGTTTTCGATCGTTTTAAAAGAACTGATCCGACGTCGGGAGAAGGTCATGGATTGGGACTTTCCATTGTGAGAAGTATTGTAAATTTTCATGGCGGATCAATTGATGTTAAATCAACATCAGGAGAAGGATCTGTTTTTAAAATTCAGCTTCCATTAAAAAATGTTAATTCTATTTCTGTTGCTTAAATCTTCATGATTCCTTCATAGTTGGGAGAATATTTTTGATCCGTAAACAATATTAAATATTCTCAATCATGAAAAAGTTAGTACTCGCATTAAGTTTCCTATTTGTATTAGGTTTGGTTTCTGTAAACGCACAGGACAAGAAAAAAGAAGTTAAAAAAGCTCCTGCAAAAATTGAAACTGCAGCACCTGCAAAAGCTGTCGCAGCAACAACTAAAACTCCGGTAAAACCAGTTGTAAAAGGTAAAAGAGTTAAAAAAGGAGCTGCTAAAGTAAAGTAGTAAGTATCTTTAAGGCAAAAAACCGCAGAATCACTTCTGCGGTTTTTTTTGATTGAATAACTGATATTCAACTAATTTTTAATCACTATCTCACCTCCGAACCCTCTTTTGTTTTGGAGGCGGGCGTAACAAATACGAGCGATCCGTCGGCATTCTCCGCCATAAGGATCATCCCCTGCGATTCGATGCCTTTCAAGGTTTTCGGTGCCAGGTTCATCAGTATTGAGACCTGTTGTCCGACAATCTTTTCAGGTTCGAAATATTCAGCGATTCCCGATACCACGGTTCGTTGATCAATTCCGGTGTCGATGGTGAGTTTGAGTAATTTCTTGGTTTTAGCTACTTTTTCGGCTGCAATAATCGTCCCGACCCGTATATCTAATTTGGCGAAATCTTCGTACTCAATATCTTCCTTGACGGGATTAGCAATTACTTCTTCAAGTTCATTGGCTTTTTTTGTAGCCAGTAATTTATCGACCTGCGCCTGAATTGCTTCATCTTCGATAATCTCGAAAAGAAGTTTCGGCGTGTTCATCTTATGTCCTGCACTGATAAGGTCTGTCCGGCCGAGTTCAAGCCAATCAAATTTATCAAGATTCATCAATCCACACAGTTTTGTCATTGTGAAAGGGAGGAATGGCTCAAAAACAATCGTCAGATTGGCGGTGATCTGAAGCGCAACATTCATAATGGTTTTCACACGTTCCGGGTCTGTCTTCACTACTTTCCACGGCTCCATATCTGCGAGGTATTTATTCCCCAACCTGGCCATTTCCATTGCATTTTTCAATGCTTCGCGGAAGTGAAAAGTGTCAATCGCTTTTTCAACCTCAGTTTTGAGGTTGGCTATTTCGTTCAGTGCGTTCTTGTCGTATTCGGTTAATTCGCCGCAAACCGGAACTTCTCCATTGTAATATTTATCGGTGAGAACCAAAGCGCGGTTCACAAAATTGCCGAGAATAGCTACCAGCTCGCTGTTGTTGCGTGTCTGGAAATCTTTCCAGGTAAAATCATTGTCTTTGGTTTCGGGAGCGTTGGCTGTCAGCGTGTATTTCAGAACATCTTCCTTGCCCGGGAAATCAATCAAATATTCGTGCAGCCAGACTGCCCAGTTTCTCGAAGTTGAAATTTTATCCCCTTCAAGATTGAGGAACTCGTTGGCAGGAACGTTTTCGGGTAAAATGTACGTTCCTTCGGCCTTCAAAATAACAGGGAAAATAATGCAGTGAAATACGATATTGTCCTTGCCAATAAAATGGACCATCTTCGTTTCAGGATCTTTCCACCACTTTTCCCACTTTCCAAATTTTACAGGTTGATTAACACAAAGTTCTTTCGTGTTGGAGATATAACCAATCGGGGCATCAAACCATACGTATAGCACTTTCCCTTCAGCTCCTTCGATTGGAACCGGAACACCCCAATCAAGATCACGTGTTACTGCGCGCGGATTTAATCCACCGTCGATCCATGATTTGCATTGCCCGTAAACATTGGGTTTCCATTCCTTGTGTTCTTCTAATATCCATTCACGTAACCAGGGTTCGTACTGATCGAGTGGAAGAAACCAGTGTTTCGTTTCCTTCATCACCGGCTTATTTCCGCTAAGTACCGATTTTGGATCAATCAGGTCGGTCGCGTTGAGAGTGCTTCCGCAGCTTTCGCATTGGTCGCCGTATGCTTTTTCGAAATTACATTTCGGACAGGTTCCGGTAATGTAACGGTCGGCCAGAAATTGATTGGCTTCAACATCGTAAAACTGTTCGGAGGTTTGTTCGATAAATGCTCCTTTGTCGTACAGCGTTTTGAATATTTCGGAAGCCGTTTCATGGTGGATCTTCGAAGTTGTCCGGGAATAAACATCAAAAGATATCCCGAATTTTTCAAACGAATCCTTGATCATTCCATGGTATTTGTCGACCACGTCCTGGGGTGTAATTCCCTCTTTCTTCGCCTTTAAGGTAATCGGAACGCCGTGTTCATCCGAACCACCGATGAATGCAACCTCTTCCCCTTTGAGGCGAAGGTAACGGGCATAAATATCGGCAGGAACATATACGCCTGCGAGATGGCCAATATGAACCGGGCCATTGGCATACGGTAAAGCGGAGGTGATCAGCGTTCGTTTAAAATTCTTCATCGAATAATATCTTCTTAAATATGTTGTGTCGGAAATCGAGGGGCAAAGATAATACTATCAGACAAACGAATCAAATGATAATAGAAACACTTCAAGTTGACGACTATCCCATTCCGGAGCGTGTGACCCTTCGAAGAAGCATAAAAACTGAACGTAGAAGCAGTGCTACGCCGGCGTAATACATCTTCTACATGGTGTAGCAACTCTTCTACATTGCGTACCATATCTTCTATGCAACGTAAGACATCTTCTACACGGTGTCATTTATCTTCGAAATAGTGTAACAGATCTTCTCTGTAGTGTGGAATTACTTCTATGTTCCGGCAAAAATCTTCGATGCGAAGTATTGAATTTTCGAAGGAAAAATAATTGAATTTATTTTGAATTTTTCATCCAAATTCATTAAAAAAGAATTTTTTATTTCGTAAATTTCACCTATGCAAAGTCTTCATCATACAATTCTTATCAGTTTTCAAAACTTTTAATTTTACGATTATGAATAGACCAGACGAAGTTCATCGAATTTTCCACAAATCTGACGACGAAGTGTTGCAACAGTCGGAAGTAAAATTGGCTTCCTTCATCGAAAACAAGAGCCACTTTGTTGAACGTTTCACCCAATTGGCTGATCCTTTTGCCGAAGAATGGGGTGCCGCAACCGCGATCGCGCGGAACATTGTTCCTGACTATGCTTCGGTTGCCAGCCAAAGCAGTGAGACGGAGTTACTTAACACGATGGTTTCAAAAGGGGCAAACTTCTACCAATCGGTCCTGCTTTACGTCAGGCTCGCCTTCCCCGACAATGCAACTGTACTGCGGCTATTCGGTCAGCAAAAGTATGAAGCTGCGCGCAACAGCCATGTGAAACTTCCTGGCTTACTTCAAACGGCCTATACACAGGCATCGAAACCCGAACACAAACCGGCACTGATGGCAAAAGGGCTGAAGGAGGAGGAGATTGAGATGCTTAAAACAATGGCTGACGACATCGTTAAACAGGACAAAGCCCAGGAAAAAGCGATGAACGATCGTACGATCGACGCAAACAATCGCATTACAGCACTTAACACGGTTTGGGAAAAGATGTCGCTGGTTTGCCAATGTGCAAAACTGGTCTTTCAGAAAGACGCGACCCGCTACAATATGTTTCTGTTGAGCGAAGGTGAAAACCAGACTGTAAAGCCGGAAGAAACACCTGTCAAATTGGAGAATATTTAAGTGGAGTATCCAATTTCTAAAACCGACGCACCGGAGAAGACAGGTAGCGCCGGTTTTTTTATGCTCTAACCCTTCGAAAGTTTCGAACAGCCCTTCGGGTGGTTGAAAACCCCCGAAGGATACGGCATAAACCGCTTCAAGGGTCTGCGACCGCTTGAAGGGTTACTCGGAATGTGTGAATGATATAACTTTTTCTTGGAAAAATGTAATGCTTTTACAGTAAACTGAATGCATCTTTACGCCTGAAATTATTCACTTTAAAAAAACTGCAAAATGAGAAAATTAACACTTGGTATATTAACGGCATTCGTTTTTATATTTTTTATGCCGTTTCTGGTAAACGCCGAAACGGAAAAGACACCTGTTACAGTTGTCGCAACTAATCCTGCTGCTACGGTCGACGCAAGTGTTTTAGCCGCGAGGGTTGAGGCAATAAAGGCAATGGATTTTTCAACATTGAATGCCTCCGAAAGGAAAGAATTGCGAAAAGAACTGAGGACGATCAAAACCGATCTTAAAAAGAGTAATAAGCACGATGTAGTTGTTACCAATGGTCATGGTGGCCTATATCTCACAGTTGGCGGGCTCCTTCTGGTTATCCTTATATTAATCCTTATCCTTTAATAGTCAAGGTTCGGAACTTATTTTATTAATATCAGAAAAAATCCGGAAGTACGACTCTTCATCCAGTGTTAGATGTGCTAATCTTAAAATCTGATAGCATCCGGTGTTTTTATAAATAAAATTAAAGAAACGGAAGCGGTCATCGGAGCAATGTTCTTTTGACCAATAAAACTTTAAACTGAATTTTGGATTTTGGTGAATACCCGAATCGTGCCATCACTGCACCCTGTTTATCCCCATTTTCGGAAATTAACGGGCATCCTGTTTGAATGTTTACTGATTGGACTTACAATTAAATTATTAGAAAAGAGCATTGCTGCATGAACAGAACAAAACTTAATAAATATCTGCTGAACATGATCTGAATTGTATGCTATTACTATTAATTAATGATTATAAATAAGATAAATGCAAAACATTTGCGTGAACCGAACAAAAGATATAGCGAACGTGACAATGTATGAATTATGTAATTTATAAAGCGAGATCTATGATGCATGTGTGGTTTAAGTTTTGCATCTTTGTCCGAATCTGTTTAAAAATAAAGCTATTTGAAACTATACATCAAATACATGGTAAGCACCCGCTGCAAAATGGCAGTGAAGGATGCGTTGAGGGAACTTGGTCTCCATTTTATTCTTGTTGATTTGGGTGAAGTGGATATCATGGAAAATATTACCTCAGAGCAACGCGAGCAGCTGAAAGTTGCTTTAGATGACTCCGGACTTGAATTAATGGATGACAAACGGGCTGTTTTGATTGAAAAAATCAAAAATGTGATTGTCGAAATGGTGCATCATCACGATGCATTAATCAAAGTTAATTTTTCGGAATATTTAAGTGAAAAACTGAATCACGATTATACGTATCTGGCGAATCTATTTTCTGAAGTACAGGGAACGACAATTGAGCAATTTATTATTTCCCATAAAATTGAACGGATAAAAGAGCTGATCATCTATGATGAATTAAACATCACCGAAATTGCGTATAAGATGAATTACAGTAGTGTTGCCCATTTATCCAATCAATTTAAAAAGATGACCGGTTTATCTCCGTCGCATTTTAAACAATTGAAGGAAAAAAGGAGAAGTCCGATTGAGGAAGTTGGTATTGTACATGGCACAATTTAATTTTTAGAAAGGCTTTATGAAATTCATTTTAGAAAAAAGAATAACGCTCTTCTATTTCCTTTTAGGCGCTGCTTTGTTGTCGATACTGGTGTTTTTCTATTACAATGCCAAGAAAGTAAAAGTAGCCAGCGAATTAGTGGAACATACCCAGGAAGTTCTTCGCATGAACGATCGTGTTCTTTTGGATATACTTGATATTGAAACAGGCTCAAGAGGATATGCATTAACGGGTAACGAAATACTTTTGGAACCCTTTCACAAGGGGTCAGTTTCAATAAACAGCAACCTGACATCATTGTTATCGCTTACAAGTGATAATCCAAATCAACAAGCCAGGATAAACTTGCTGAAAGCAACGGCAGACGAAAGATTGCTTTTAATTAATCGCCTGATTGATGCCAAAAAGCAGAATGTATTGAGTGAATCAGAAAAATTGCTTATTGTTGGGAACGGGAAAATCCTTACCGACAAAATCAGGAGTATCATTTCTGACATCAATGCTGAAGAACTTGGTTTGCTAAGTCAAAGAAAAGTAGAAATTGAAAAGAATAATTCAAGTTCTACATTTATTTTTCTGGTACTGCTCGTTTTCATCATCTTCATTTTTGTATTGATTTCCATTATTCTAAAGAATCAGAGAATCAGGAACGAAGAATTGGAAGAATTTACCGCTTCCAAGAAATTACTTTCCAATTATTCGCTTAGTCTTATTGAAGCAAGTCTTGACCCATTGATTACCCTCAATACCGATGGTAAAATCACCGATATGAATGAGGCTTTGGTGAATTTCACAGGGATATCGCGCGATAAGCTGACTGGCACTGATTTCTTCAGTTATTTCACAGAACCTGAAAAAGCACGCAATGTTTACCAGGAGGTGTTTGCAAAAGGATCAGCTACCGATTCGCCACTTACGCTTCGGAATAAAAACGGCATACTGACCGATGTATTATTCAATGGATCGGTATATAAAGATGACCATGGAAATGTATTGGGTATTGTAATTGTAGCCAGAGATGTAACTGCGCAGAAATTACTTTCGAAATATTCGCTGAGTTTGATTGAAGCAAGTCTCGATCCGTTGATTACCATCAATACAGAAGGTAAGATAACGGATATGAATGAAGCTTTGGTGAACATTACAGGGATGACACGTAAAGAACTCACATGCACCGATTTCTTTGATTATTTCACCGAACCGCAAAAGGCGCGCGAAGTCTATGAGGAAGTATTTGCCAACGGGTCGGTTGCCGATTCACCGCTTTCGCTTCGTCACAAGGATGGAACGCTGACCAATGTGTTATTCAACGGATCGGTATATAAGGATGATCGTGGAAATGTGCTTGGTGCTGTAGTTGTGGCTCGTGACATTGCAGAGCAAAAATGGGCTACGGAGTTAAGAAATGTCAATAAAGAGCTTGCCTATCAAAACAATGAAAAAGGGAAACGCGCTGCAGAATTAGGTATTGCAAACAAGGAACTTGCATTTCAAAACGAGGAGAAGGAGAAACGTGCAGCCGAGTTAATTGTTGCCAACAAAGAACTTGTATTTCAAAATGACGAAAAAGGAAAGCGGGCCGATGAGCTAAGTATTGCGAACGATGAACTTGCTTTTCAAAACAAAGAAAAGGAAAAACGTGCAGCCGAGTTAGGCATTGCAAATGTAGAACTTGCCTTTCAAAATACGGAGAAAGAGAAACGTGCAGCCGAGTTAGGCATCGCAAACAGAGAACTTCTTTTTCAAAATAAGGAGAAAGAGAAACGTGCAGCCGAGTTGAGCATCGCAAATAATGAACTTCTTTTTCAAAATGACGAAAAAGGAAAACGGGCTGACGAGTTAAGTATTGCGAACGATGAACTTGCTTTTCAAAATAAAGAAAAAGAGAAACGTGCAGCCGAGTTAGGCATCGCGAATGTAGAGCTTGCTTTTCAAAATAAAGAGAAAGAGAAACGTGCAGCCGAGTTATTTATTGCAAACAAAGAACTTCTGTTTCAAAATGAAGAAAAGGGAAAACGAGCCGATGAGTTAAGTATTGCCATCGATGAGCTTGCCTATCAAAATAGCGAAAAGGAGAGCCGGGCAGCAGAGTTAGTCCTTGCAAACGAAGAGCTGGCTTATCAAAACGAAGAGAAAGAGAAGCGCGCATCAGAGTTAGTTATTGCCAATAAAGAACTTATATTTCAAAACGAAGAAAAGGAGAAGCGCGCTGCAGAATTATTCATTGCCAACAAAGAACTTTTATTTCAAAACAAAGAGAAGGAAAAACGTGCGTCAGAGTTAGTCCTTGCGAACATGGAACTGGTATTTCAAAATGAGGAGAAAGAGAAACGTGCTGCAGAGTTGGTAATTACCGACAATGAACTTGTATATCAAACGAAAGAGAAAGAAAAACAGGAAATAGCAAATGTTAAATTGGAGGCAATCAGCGATTCATTAAAATTAGCTTCGCAATATTCGCTCAGTTTAATTGAAGCGAGCCGTGATCCGCTGATTACTATAAATACGGACGGGAAGATAACCGATATGAATGAGGCGTTGGTGAATATTACCGGATTATCGCGTTGGGAACTCAGAGGCACCGACTTCTTCAACTATTTTACGGAACCCCAGAAAGCGCGCGATGTTTACAAGGAAGTATTTGCAAACGGATCTGTAGCCGATTCGCCGCTTACACTCCGGCACAAGGATGGCAAGCTGACCGATGTATTATTTAACGGATCAGTTTATAAAGATGCTAAGGAAAATGTAATGGGTATTGTGATCGTCGCCCGCGATGTTACTGCTCAGAAATTAGCCTCTCAATATGCTCGTAGTTTGATAGAGGCCAGTCTTGACCCGCTGTTTACAATTAATCCGGAAGGAAAAATTACGGATATGAACGAAGCTTCGGTAAATATTACCGGAGTTCCGCACGATAAATTAGTTGGTACCGACTTCTTCGATTATTTTACTGAACCCCAAAAGGCACGTGAGGTTTACCAGGAAGTTTTTGCGGTTGGCTATGTGGCAGATTATCCGTTAACAATCAGGGATGAAAATCTAACAAGTGTATTGCTGAATGGATCAGTTTATACAGACGACCGGGGGAATGTGCTTGGTGTCGTTGTCGTTGCAAGAGATATAACGGATCAAAAACGGATTGAAACAGAATTGATAGAGGCGAAAGTGTTTGCAGAGCTGGCCACCTTAATTGCCGAAGAAGCAAAAGGTAAGGCCGAAAGTGCCACTGCAATTGCTGAAAATGCGGTAAAGGCGAAGCAGCAATTTTTGTCAAATATGAGTCACGAAATCCGGACGCCAATGAATGCGATCATCGGATTTACGAAAGTTGTCTTAAAAACAGATCTGACATCAAAGCAAAAAGAATATTTAACCGCTATAAAAATATCGGGCGATGCGCTTATCGTGCTGATCAACGACATCCTCGATTTGGCTAAAGTTGACGCGGGGAGAATGGTATTCCAGCAAACGCCTTTCAAACTGGCGCTTTCAATATCTGCCATGCTTCATTTATTTGAGACAAAGATTCTGGAAAAGAACCTCGTATTGATTAAAGAATACGACCGCAATATTCCTGAAGTGCTGGTTGGCGACCCTGTCCGTTTGCACCAGATCATTCTGAATCTTGTAAGCAATGCGGTTAAGTTTACGGCGAAAGGAAAAATAACGGTTTGTGTTCGTTTATTGAAAGAGGATGATGAGAAAGTATCCATTGAATTTTCGATTTCGGATACGGGAATTGGCATACCTGAAAATAAAATAGTAAAGATTTTTGAAAACTTCCAGCAGGCATCCAGCGGTACTTCAAGGCTGTATGGAGGAACCGGACTTGGGCTTGCCATTGTAAAACAATTGGTGGAGCCACAAGGGGGAAGTATCAGTGTAAAGAGTGTAATAGGAGAGGGTTCTACTTTTAGTTTTATATTAAGTTTTCTTAAAACCACGGAGGACGCCGAAATAGAATCTGAGATTGAAGAATTGGATGCTGAAATTAAAAACATTAAAGTATTGGTGGCTGAAGACATTCCATTGAATCAATTACTGATGAAAACTTTACTGGATGATTTCGGTTTCGAACGCGATATTGCGGCTAACGGAAGGATAGCAATCGATAAACTGAAGGAAAAAACATACGATATTATTTTGATGGACTTGCAAATGCCTGAAATGAATGGGTTTGAAGCAACTGAATACATTCGAAACGAAATGAAATCAAAAATTCCGATCATCGCTTTAACAGCCGATGTTACTACGGTCGATCTGGCAAAATGCAAATCCGTCGGAATGAATGATTACATTGCTAAGCCTGTTGACGAACGGTTGTTGTATAATAAAATAGTTGGGCTGGTTAAAAAGCCAACGCTTGTAAAATACGATAAACAAGAAAATGAAGAGCACATGGATGGAATAAGATCAAGATGTATTGACCTGGATTATTTAATCAGGCGTACAAAGTCGAATCCTAATTTGATGATGGAGATGATAACACTTTACCTGGAACAGACCCCACCATTAATAAGGACGATGAAACAAAGCTTCAAGGATAAGGATTGGCATTTATTATATTCTGCTGTTCATAAAATGATACCATCATTTGCAATAATGGGTATCAGTACAGATTTCGAGAACATGGCAAAGAAAGTTCAGGAATTTGCAAGCACACAGAAACAGTCTGAAGGAATAAGCGACCTGGTTTTACAACTTGGGAATGTCTGTAATCAGGCTTGTGAGGAATTGGAAGAAGAGCTATTAGAATTAAAAGTACAAAATCATGAATAAAGAAAAAATAAAACTTTTCCTGGTCGATGACGACGCCGTGTTTTTAAAATCATTGGAAATTGATTTTCTTGAGCGGGCTGATTTTACGATCGAAACATTCGCAACTGGCGAACTATGTATGGCTAATCTTTCGCACGACCCTGACGTGATCATCCTGGATTATTATCTCGATGGAATTGATGCCACTGCAATGAATGGAATAGAAACCCTTGATAAAATAAAGGCATATAACCAGGATATTCCAGTTATTATACTCTCCTCGCAGGATAAGATTGAAGTAGCAGTAAACTGTATGCATCATCGTGCTTTTGATTATGTGGTGAAAAGTGAGACCGCTTTTGTGCGTCTTCAGCAAATCATCACTGCTATCTTCCGTTACAAAAAGATGGAAAAAGAATTAAGCTGGTATATGCAACGAATGTAATTACAAGATAGTTCTTTATTCTATATTAAAGGATCAAAAACACAAAGGAGACTGCCGTAAGGTTGTCTCCTTTGTATTTTATCCGCTTCGGGCGGTGCAATTACTCGAAGGGGATTGCAATCGTCTCTTCAATGTCTGTTCGTTCCCAAATGCGAAAGCATAAATATTTTACGCTGTGCTAGCAAATAAATTTGGTTTGTAAGCGATAATAACAAAAATGGTCAATTAAAGAATGTGTATTCAGCGCTTTAATATTAGTGAGCTACGTTGATGAATATTTTACGTTGACGAAAGAAAAATGCATGAATGTGTGAATTTTGCAAATATTCTCCAAAATTGTGCAACATATGATGGAATTAAAGGGCTTTTCTTTGTGGTGTGATAATTAAGTCACAAAATAAAGAAATAAAAAAGGTGAAACTAAAAACAGGATTTCCAATCATAGCAATGCTACTGATTGCATTAATTTCGGGTTGCAGCAAGGAACTGGATAATACTACTTCTTTATCTACTGATGCTGATTTGAAAGCAGGTAAAGTTAAACCAGCTGGCAGTGCATTAAAGGTGGTAAATCTTGGAGTTGCAGGCGATTTTGTGATTCTTTCAAAATCCGGTATTACCGATGTTTATAAATCTGCCGTTACAGGAAATATCGGAACAAGTCCAATCTCCGGATCAGCTATTTTATTAAAATGTGACGAAGTTACCGGTACCATTTTTACCGTTGATGCAGCCGGACCACTGCCATGCAGGGTAACAAATGCTTCTAAGCTAACGACTGCTGTAAGCAATATGCAAACCGCTTATACCGATGCAGCTGGTCGTTCAAATCCTAATTTTCTAAATTTGGGCGCTGGAAATATTGGCGGTAAAACACTTACTGCAGGTCTTTACAAATTTACAACAGCGGTTGTTATTCCAACAAATATTACAATTTCAGGTAGTTCTACAGATGTTTGGATATTCCAGGTTGCCGGAACGCTTAAGATGAGCTCTGCTGTAAGAATTACATTGGCTGGAGGCGCACAGGCAAAGAATATTTTCTGGCAGACATCAGGTGCCGTTACCTTAGGCACGACCAGTCATTTCGAAGGAAATATTTTGAGTCAGACTGCTATTAATATGCAGACAGGTGCTACCATCAACGGTAGGATGCTTGCACAAACTGCAGTAACTCTTCAGATGAATACGGTTGTAAAACCATAATATATCAAGGGAATCAAAACTTTAAAAGGAGGCTGCCGCAAGGTTGGCCTCTTTTGCTTTGTATTCAATTAATGTATTGGGTTTGTCGGAAATTGCAATTCTATCAGAGTGTCAGTACCGGTTAATTACTAACAATTTAGCCACTCTGCGACGATTTGAAGAACATTTTTTCTTAAGCAATATCACCTAATTCGTATGTGTGAATGATGTAACTAATTGTAAGAATTTTGTAATGTTCTGAAGTCTTATGGGGATTATCTTTACTTCGTCAAAGTGTAAACAAAGCAGAGATTGCTATAATTTAGTAGATTAACATTTTTACGACTAATAACATTTTAACATTTAATAATAATTATCATGGGAAATTTACTTTACCTCGTTGCTGTCATTTTAATCATTGCATGGCTTATTGGATTCGTGGGTTATGGTACAGGAGGAATCATTCACGTACTTCTTGTTATTGCAATCATTGCAATATTATTCAGAGTTATCCAG
>JBBRZE010000046.1:0-40624 GCA_038236995.1 Bacteroidales bacterium
TTCCAAAAGAAATTGCAAAGAAGTGAAATATATATTTAAACTTTGATTTCCAGACTGTTTCAATTTTATTTAGTTTAAAATCAAATCTGTTTAAAGCATCGTAAAGCAGTCCAAAAATTGGTATCGCTCCTAGATATATATAAAGCTGCTCACCTTGAAAAAAAAATAATTTAATGGTTATAACTATTAAAAAAGATAGTAATACTGAAATGTTTAGTTTTGTTATTTTTAGATTTAATCGGAAGAGTATTTCTTCAAAGAATGGCACAATAACAGCAATCATTAAAAATAAGATAAAGGAATCTATTTCGGGGCTTTGGTTGTCAGGTAGCGCTTTAAAAATTTTTAGAAAAATCAAAAAGACAGATGAAATGAAAGATAAAAAGTAACTCAGCCCAATAGTTTTTATAAAGATTTTTGTAGTAAACCTTTCAGTCTTTTCAATGGGAATTGGATACTTGATATATTCAAAAAAGTCTTTCATATAGTTTATTGGATATTAATTGAAAATAAATTTTAATGGCATAATTTTAAAGGCTGCCATTTCAGACAGCCTTAAATTTTCACAAGAATGCCCATCTTATTATATCCCTGAATAAAAACTTAGCCATCTCAATCGCGTATGGCGTTGCAAACTTAGTATTAGAAATTAGGGCATTGTAGTTATCCGCATTATCATAAGACAATGTTCCTCCATCGAATGTTCTCAATTCCATTTCATCTAATTCTTTCATAATCTAAAAGTATTAAATATATTTCAAAAAATTAATCCCTGCTTTCTTTTTCGTGTTGCAAGGTTTGACACGCGTAACGTTACAGTATCAAAGTAACACGCGGCCACTCTCATAAAAAAGTAGTAAAGGAATTATTTTATAAAATATGCCGCATCTGGCAAATTATTATTGCCTTGATCAAACCTTCAATTGCATTCGATATCCGGCAGGCGGGTAATCTACGTTCGATAGTGTTTGGCGGCGAAGGATTGTTCCTGGCAACTTTACGTGGAACAGGGAGAGTCTGGTTACAATCGATGGCAATACTTAATATTCACCGCTTTCTACAGCCAATGCAGCCAGGGCGGAGGAATTCTTCGTACGCGTTTTCTGAATCAGGTGTGTACGGTGTTTCTTTGCTGTATGGATGCTGATATTGAATCCTTTTGCTATTTCGTCGTTGGTTTTACCTTGTGCAATCAGGCGCAGCACCTCAAATTCTCGCAGGGTAATATTCAATTCCTTCAGGCGATTATTCCGGCGAAGAAGCTCTTTCAAAGCCAATGAGATTTGATGATCGGGATCGACGATCTCCTTGATTTCGCTGGCGACGGTCAGTGTTTTTCGCATTGTTCCGTTATCGAAGATCTCCATCACCGTTTTTGAACAAAAGAACCATCGGTATTCACCATGAATATTAGATCTGATCCTGAGAACTGTCGCAGTATCCGATTCCGGTGTCACCGTACACAAAACCTTCGATCCGACCGATAAAAGTTGCAGATCGACCGGATCAACTATCTTTATAAAAAAATCAAACCCTAACAGTTCGATTTCCTCGCGCGTAGCTCCTAAAAAATCGTGGCCGCGCTGATTCATCCACTCAATTTTGAAAGAGCTGATATCACCCGATTGTTTCAACTCGTTGATATAGATCACTGCCGGAAGCAAATCGAGAATCTTTTTGTAATATTCAAGTTCCCTTTTAAGCGTTTTTACCGATGTTTTGCTCTTCTTTTCCATATTGGTTAATCTGTTAAGTTTAGGCGAAAAAATACCACCATGGTAGTATTGTGAAGACGATTGTCGTGTACTAATTTAATGCTGTGTTACCAGCTTTTAAAAAGAGCAGTTTACAAGCGTTTCATCATCATCATCTGTTTTCCATTTTAACGGCATGTAAACCATAAATGTTTCACATAATTATAAGATAAATTGTTCATTGACAGAAATTGACAACTATAATTTCGAAAAGAAGTCTGAATCCGCGAAAAGATGCCTGAATCCGCGAAAAGATGCCTGAATCCGCGAAAAGAAGCTTGAATCCGCGAAAAGAAGCCTGAATCTGCGAAAAGAAGCATGAATCTGCGAAAAGAAGCCTGAATCCGCAAAAAGAAGCATGAATCTGCGAAAAGAAGCTTGAATCCGCGAAAAGAAGTCTTAATCCGCGGAAAGAAGCCTTAATCCGCGGAAAGAAGCCTGAATCTGCGAAAAGAAGCTTGAATCTGCGAAAAGAAGCTTGAATCCGCGAAAAGATGCCTGAATCGGCGGGAAACAGGAATCATTTTAGCCGGTGGTGCAACGTTTTCAAAAACGGACAGGTAAAGTATCGCAGGCGGAATCGGCGAAGAATCGGAATAAAATTGTCAATTAAGCGTTCCTTGACATATTGAAAATATAAGCCCTATAATCAGACAGTCAGATTATTGTTTATAAATTAGAATGTATTTTTTAACTGTAAAATACAAAGATCATGAAAAAGAGTCATGTATTATTTGATTTTGTATTAGACATACCTCCTGTTAAAATTGCGTTTGGGAGGAATGTAGGTACGCTGATGACGGGAAATGCAAATTTTCCGACACCTGATATTCCATTAGTGGTCTTAAAAGATAAAACCGATCAGCTTGAGCAAAAATTAATTGCATCGCTCAACGATGGGAAGACCGAAAAAGCAGAGCTACATCAGGCTGAAAAAGAATGGGATAATTTAATGCGCTACGAGGCTTTATACGTTGACAGGATTGCCGATGGCGACGAAGCAATTATTAAAAGTGCAGGTTTTAATGTTTCGAAACAGCCTGTTCCAAATGCAAAACCAGAGCTTTGGGCCGAAGCTGGTGACCGGCCGGGCACAGTTAAGCTCCGTCGGAAGGCCGTACAGGGTGCCAAATCGTATATTTGGCAATATTGTCCCAACGCATTTCCCGAATCCGAAGCGCAATGGGTCTTTGCGGATGCCTCAAGCCAGGCAACTGTTATACTCGTGAACCTTACCTCTGTGACACGGTATTGGTTTCGTGTGGCAGCCGTTACCACAGAAGGAACTTCGGCCTACTGCGATCCGATTATGCACGTTGTTGCATAGTGCTACGCGTCTGATAATTGGGATTTATATAACGATCAACTCTTCTTAGGCAAACAGGCCTAACCTGTTATACCTTGATATTTCAAACCCCTTTTCGCTTCGGCGATGAGGGGTTTGTTGTGAAAGGGGGTTGAAGGATGCGATTAGCACTTATTTGTAGTTTGTGCTTTTTATTTCTTTTCAAGAGCAGAGTGAGAAGAAATAATACAATTGAAATCTACAACATATCATCAATTAATCCATATTTAAAGCCATGTGTTCCATCTCCATCAAACCTAACAATAATGTCTTCGGCCTTCACGTCATCTGTAAAATTGTTATTTATCAATATTAATTGAATACTATCACTATTGTTTCTAGCAAAATCAGACAAGGTTTTAACCATTAATCTGAAAATTTTATGGTCTCTAAATTCATCTTCATCTGCATTATTCTCTACAACTCCTAAATTCTTTCCAATAGTATCAAGCATTAAAACTCCAGGATGATAGGTCTTTTTTAACTGTAAACAGGTTTTCAAAATTGAAACAAAATATGCGATTGTTATGAGTGTGACAGCACCACCACTACCTAGATTGTCGTATTTGACATTTCTAACATATGGCAAATAGTTCTTACTATCTATATAAGCATCTGTAAGCTTAGGAAAATCGAATGCTTTGAGCACACTGAAAAATGATTTACTTAATTGTTCAATTACAGAATCAAAGTTTATATTTTCTTCTTCAAGATTCTTGATTTGTTGAACTAAATCAGAGAATCGTTGCTCTGCAATTCCAATTTTATTAGAAATATCCGCTAGTTCTAGTTGGACTTTATTAGTTGCATCTAAGTTTTCAATTTGTTTGTCAACTTCACCTAACTCTCTGTTTAATTCTTCAATTTTAGCTATATAAGGACTTACATAAACTTGCTGTACGTTATTAAGCTTTTCTTCTGATTTGGCTCTTTTCTTTATCGTCTCTATAATATCTTTTGATACTTGATTAAGTTCGGCATTTTGTAGTTCTATAAAATCAATAAGTTCCTTTATCTTAGAGGACAACCTTTTTTGCTCAAGCTTTAATGCAGAAATTTCCTCAGAATCTAATTCAATTAACTCGTTGCCACAAAGAGAACATTTTCCAAATTCAACAGACTTTAATTCCGAATTACATGATGGACATGTTTCAAAATCGATTTTTTGAATTTTGCCTTGAGCCATTAACAGATAATCATATTTGACAGACTCTTTGCTGTATTGATTTCTTAAAAGGCTAAGCTTATTCTTATATTCAAGTCTTTCTTGATGAATATTTTTAAATTTTCTAATATCTGAATCGTAAATAAATAATTGTGTTTCTAATGATCTTGTAAAATCATCTTTCAATCTTCGATGCTCTTTGATACTATTCAGTTCATTTTTGATGTCTTCTTTTCGACTATTTAGCCTATTTCTTTCTTCAATTATATTCTTAGTACTTGTATTAAGGTCCACACTAATTAGAAAATCAAAAATCGCGACCTTTCGCTCATGAAATTTATTTAAAGCTTCTTTTTTTTGTTTTCTTAATTCTTTTAGTTGATGTAATAATTCATTAAGAGAATTCAATATTATTTCAAGTGTGGGTTTTCGTTTAAAATCTGAGGCATAATACTTTTCATTTAACAAATTTTCAGAATCAATATTCGATTGATTTACGTAACAATATTTAAACAAATCTCTAAAACTAAATGCTTGATTCGATAACGTTATTGTAGGAACTTCTAACTTATCCAAAAGGAAATTTGATAATGAACTTTCATTCTTTGGAGATGATACTTCAAAGATTGCAAAGTCTTCAGTAAAATTCTGCTTAGATTCAATCCAAGTATAAATTTTAAATGGTCTGTCAAAATAGAAAAGTGGACGCACAATTTTATATCTGACTCCAGATATTGATAAAACTAATTCAACATCAGTGCAACTACTTTTGACTTCTTGATAATCCTTATGATCTTTACTGCCTAAGGCATAATTTATGAATTCCAAAATAGATGACTTACCTGTTGCTATGGGACCAGTAATAAAATTAAGGCCACTTTTAAAATCAACTATATAATCTTTTCTATATCCTTTTAGAATTAAAGAATGAATGAATAGGTTTTGTGCCATCTAAAATGAGTAATTAAGATTAACGATACTCTTACTATGAATGTTTTCCTTAACATTGAATTCACTAAGTTTTGAAACTGTTTTTGATATTTGAAGCGAATAGCCAATCAATACTATGCTATATAAACTTTCAATACCTAATATCAATTCCGCACCCAATTCGGATATTTGATACACAAAAGATCCTTTTATAATGATTTTATTAATTAGTCCTTTGGCAATCAAAAACCGCAATATCTTGTGATAGTTATCTCTATCTGGTTCTGAATGATAAAATGAATATAATTCTTCAAAGTCGTAGCTTTTGACTCTTTCTGATTCGCCGAACATTGTTTCTGGATATTTCATATAGAAATCATAAAGAATCAATTTATCAAAAGTCATTTGGAAAGATCTTTTATCTTTAAAGCCAAATAATAGAGTAAGAACCCGCATATAACTATTAAGAAATTCAATTTTATTTTCAATTTCCATCTTTATATTTTTCCATTATAAAAGAAGTTAACTTTTCCTTATAGCCCTTTACCCAGCCAATCTCACATTTATCTGCATACTGATGTAGTATTCCTTTTTTTTCAAGAAGACTTATGTCAAGAGAAGTTTTTAAAATAGATTCATTTAAATCTTCAATCCTTTCATTAACTGTTCCGATTAGATTATTGCCATCAGAACTATCTGCATGTTTGGTGTATTGGGTTAACCAGAGATCATGAATATTGACCTTTAGACTAGATAATTCTTTCTTTTCCTTTTCTAACCCTTTGCTATTCACTGTTTTTTCTAATATCTCGGCATTAAAAAACTGAGTCTCATAATTATTAAGATGTTCTGTTATTTTGGCTGATTTAAGTTTAGAAATAAAAATACTACTACTATAATCTATTTCAGACGGTTTGCTTAATACTTCTTTAATCGATTTTTCTCTTTCTATTAGATATTTGTAAATTTCTTCAAGCTTAATTCTGTCTTCTAGATCGAAAACTTCTTCATCGACCTTATGCTTTCTAAACAAACTCAGAAGTACTGTACTATCTAATAAACCAATTTTAATTTTATGAATTTGAGATGTATTCTTTTTCCAAGTTGCCCACCATTTATGCTCATCTATATCAAGAGCTTTAGGTACACATAAATACCATTCCTTTAATATGTATTTTTTTGATTCTACAGATTTTTTGAATGAATCTCTAATTTGTTTTTTTTGTGAATCACCAATTGATTCAATAAAAAATTTGCATTGATAAACCGAAATTGGCTCATTGAAATCTCCTACAAATACATCAATTCCTTCATCACCAGGATTACACTTAACTGAAAAGGCATTAATAAATTCGCTTTTTAATGCCTTTTCACATGCACTTTCAAAAACATATCTAGCTCCTTCTTTGTGTTTAAGCAATAAGTATTTAAAATCCAATTCCATATAATTCGATTAATATATATTTGCTGATAATGAAAGCCTTTTTACAATATATGGTTCTTACCTATTTGTAAATTATTCGATTCAAATGCTTTATTATATTCCCAAAGGACGTCATTAAAAACATAAAAACAAATATTTAATCCATCTATTTGAATGTTTTTTAACTAATTTATGTTTTGATGCGGGTTGCAACAAGGGATTGTTGGTTTAGGGTTGGAATCTGCGATAAAAATCATTCGGGTCAAGCGATTTTTTAATCGCTTTATTTATTAACGCCATTCTAAATCGTGGGATACAAACTTTGCCGTACCGGATTCGTTTCTTTTGGTTTTGCGATTCCGTAAATAATAAATACAATCCCAATCACAATAAATGGGACACTTAATAAGTGTCCAATATCGAATAGCATTTGTTCTTCAATTGTCGCTTGCAGCGACAATTTTAATGAACAACCAACAGTCTTGTTTTGGAAAAAAAAAGGCTGCCTTTTCAGACAGCCTCATTTATTTGTAATTATCCAATTAATTAAACGACCATCGGGTTAATCCGACGTCGCCTACCTGCAAATCGATTACAAGTGTACTTATCGTACTTTCAATTACCGCATAAGCTGTCATGCCATCCAATGTTAAGGTTTTGCCATCGGCTGCCAGTTTCCAGGTACCTGTTGTTGTTTTGTCACACGAATCGTAAACCGCATATGTTCCATCCGATTTAAAGTTCCATACCGACAGTTTTTCGCAGTCGGTTGCAACACTCACTCCAACGATCGTCTTTGACGATAATGTCCATCGTCTGATAATCATATTCGTTTCAGTTGCCTCTTTTTTACAGGATGTAACAAGAAATCCCGATATTGCAACAATCGCTATTAACAGTAAAAAACTAATCTTTTTCATGCTTTTGATGTTTTAAATTGCATTAATAATAAATGCAAGTTTATGCCTTTATTGGCTTGGATGTGTTACATAATTCTATTTAAGAGTTACATCATTCTCACTTTTGCACATTTGTTAATCACCCCATCATGTTCGTGGGCGATCGGATACAATGTTACATTGGCTTTATCATCCACTGACGGATAGCAGCTTTCGTACATCAATTATGCAGGATCAATAACCATGACCGATTAACTGATCGAATCCTACAACCTTTATCCAACAAATAAGCCGCCCCATTTACGGAGCAGCTTATTATCATCTTAAGGGCGAAGGATGTAAGAATTCAGTACTTGTATCTAAAACTTTCGGCATTGAGGTCAAATACTGTTATCTGTATGGGAATTGGAGGGATATTCAGAGAACAAATCAGCCTTAAATGAAAAGGAATATTGTACTTTTCTTTATAGTAAGGGACAAAAACAAAAATCTAAACATGCACTACTTCTATATTATATACATATTTAATGTATAGAAAAAAGAACGCCAGTGAAAGGAAGAGTAAGGCAAGACCAATAACTGCAGTATTTATTTTAAGGCCCGTTTTTGAAATCTCAATATTTATATTATTATTTTCCATTTCAGGTTTTTGTTCATCCGCCTTTTTTAGTCTGCTTTTTATTTGAAGTTCTGTTAATTGAAATTGTTTGTAAGATAATAATAGCCCAACACTTACAATTATAATTACCATTACAAAGATAACAATGCCACTATAAAACTGCCATGTGAAGCTTCGCTTCATATGAAGAATACTATAATCATAAACCTTCATATCTTTTTCAAAACGAATGGAATCAAATCTGCAATTATAATAGTCATTCAGCTTTAATTTATTAATTGCGGACGAATCGGGATAAGCTTTTGGAGATAACATCTGCAATTTGTGGGTTGTAGGGGAAATAATTTGCTGTTGGACTTTGTCTATCGGACCAATAATTTGCTGTTGGTCTTTGGCAGAAATTGCAAAGTTGATCAAGAAAATCAAAAGCAACGTGGAAAACCACTTTGCTGATAACAATATTTCATTATTTTTTGTCATATATTCGATACTTATGTTTGTTTCAAATTTAAGGTAGGACGATTGAAAGATGCTTTACCCTGTAATTTCCAGAAAAATCTTTTCCACTTTAGATGCTGCATACAATTTTGAAAATAAAGCTTCAAATGCAACTCTGCTTTCAGTTACTGAATTTTCGGTTTTACCTTTTCCTGGTAGAATGCATCCATCGGTATTCGCTGCATTATTACCCGGATGAATTCGCACACCGCTGTAATTTGGTACGCCTAACAAAAGAGGCAAAGGTACCTGGAAGCGTTCGGAGAAAGTGATCACAATTTCGTAATTTCCGCGAGGAATAGCTGTCATGCCCGCTAATTTTACGGGTCGCTCAACGTCTTCCAACGTATAACATTCAAATTGGTCGTTTACAGATAGTTCGCCAATAACGCAATCATCTGCCGGATATTTCCGGATTAGTTTTAAGTTCATAATGAAAAATTTAAGGTGATGGTTGGAATATGTTATTAATTGTTTATTTCGATTTCGTATAGAAGTTTAATAATGGTAGATCCACTACAATTGAAGCGCTGAACCGGGAATAACTTTGGCTGTAATTGTTTTGTGCTACTGTTACTTGTCTTAATAGGGGACCTACCTGCCAGCCGATATTCAACGAAATTGGTGATTTGGGTATTCCAAGGGAATAAAAAATTCCGGGAGAAATGATATCCTTTAACTGGATGTTAGGAACTGTTTGAGTTTTGTCATCTTTAAATCTGAATGAAGCTAACGCACCAATATCTACAACAGATAAAAATAGACTATGAGACCAGCTATGGTTTGAATAAAATGCACCGAAGAAAGGAAAAAAACTACCTTTACCTTTGGTTATCGATATTCCAATGGGTGCAGTTACACCGTAATTATTGATAAAGTTAGCTTTCTCGCCTGAATCATCAATACCTTTAATGTGTTCATTTCCTATAAAAAAACCGCAATAAGCATTTAACGAAACGTTGAAAATTGTTTCTCTTTTTATTCTTGCAGAGCCCGTGGGTAATACAACGGCTTCAATGGCAGCCTCTACGTCGTCAGAACTTTGGGCTTGGGTGACTGCTGCCATAAAAGAGGCATATTTCAACATATCGGTTTTGAAATCATCAACATTGGAATCTTTACTCAAATTCAAAATATCCTTATCTGATTTAAGTTTTTCAGCACTTGCAATATTTGGTTCAGATGCGTTTTTATCATCAATTATTGCTTGAATATCATTAATATTTCCACCAAATGCATAATTGTACAAAGTGAAAACATTAATGACTGCCGAACTATAATTCTTTCGGTTAATATCCAACGCTATATTTCCACCAGTTCGTGCAATGCTTTGATATTTGTTAAAATCATCAGGTAGTTTTAACGCATTCAATCCGGGAAGTAGATTGACCGTAGCGGCTTTTTGAATTAAATCTAAAGCAGAATTATAAAAGTTATAATAATCAGTGAAGGTCAATTTATCACTTTCCTTGCCTGAAATATTTTTGATGTTGGTAGTTACAATTGAAGCTTGCTTTGTAAAATCACGCAAAAATGAATTGTATTGCTTATAATTATTTGCTTCATTGGCAAGAACTTGATCAAAAGTAGTAGTATCCGTCCCAAGATGAAGTTTAATATCCTCAGCTTTTGTTTTCTGAAAAATTAAACCCATATAAATTTTGAAAGCCGCATCGTTCTTAATGAGCATCTCTAGAGAATCAACTGGAACCCAATAATGATCAATGCTCTTGGATCGAAGTGATTCTGAAAATAATTTCAAAATTTGTATTGATGCTTTTACGTTTATATTGTTAATGCCATCAAGCTGCGAAACGTTATATTCAGCAATAATTTTACCGGGGTGTTCTTTATTCATAAGTCCATTACCAACGTAAAGAGAACTTAAACTGATTGCCTTTAAATCAGGATGGGACAGAAAGAATTCATTATATCGTCCGTCTTCGATAACTTTGGGCAGATTAGATAGCAGACCATCTAAATCTTTTTCAAAAGATTCACGCAAGGTATTAAGGTATGCCTGGTAATTATAAATCTGATCTCCTATGGCTTGAAGCGTGGCATAAGTTTGTGGAAACAATATTCGGGCATCTTTATACTTCTTATTTGTAATGAAATCTTTAAACTGCTCAAAAAAAGCTGCGCTTAATTCTTCTTTTGTCCGTTTTACCAAAAACTTGGCAAAGCCATCGGCAAGGTTTGTGATATTACTAGAACCTATATTTGAAAAAAAAGTAAATTGTTTTCCTCCATATATATCATCAGCGTTAATCCCATTTGACTGTGCTGTGCCTTCGATCTCAATAAAAGGGTTATTGTCCTTTCCTTCAAACGAATTATAATATTCTTCAATATCAGAAAAAGATGCGTATTCTTTGCCCATATATATTGCTAAAATTTGGATCACAATGTCTTTGTTGGAGGTATTTATTACTATTTTACCTGCCGATGTAATCGCTCCAACACTTCTGAGTTTCAAAATATCATTATATGCGTTTTGTGATAGTAGTGGTGAGCTGAAAAAGAATATGGGAAACACAAAGCATAGCAATTTTTTCATGGTGGATTGTATTAAGTTGTTTTGTATAGTCTTTTGGATTCTAAAGTATTTTGGTTATTGTATGTAAAACCTAATTGATTAAACTCTGAAGGAATATGCGTATTACGTTCAACTACTGAAGGTGTCGAAGATAGTATCCTTGCAATTAGTCCACTCAGAATAGCTGTATATACACTACATGAACCAAGCCCATAAGTTTGTATATCACTTATATAAGATAAGGACTCTAGTTGCTCATCAACAAAGAAATAATCCACCGTTTTATAAAACCCCGAGGATTTAAAATAGGAGAGTAATTCCTTATTAACAGCTCCAACTGAGAAAATATAACTAAGATTCGCTGGATAAAAACATCTACTAGAAAGGAATTTACCATTCCCAGCTGAAGCTACCATGATAATTCCATTGTTATGAATTGTTTCAATATCGTTTTTAATAAGATTAAAATCATCTTCAGGTACATTAAAACTTATATTCACCAAATCAATATTGCTATTATTCGAGATTGACGTCAAGGCCTTTGAGATTTTTTCAATATTAATTGTTCCATCATCATTTAAGACTTTGAAAATTGTCAACTTAACATCCGGTGCGAGACCTATTATTCCAACATTCATTTTTGAACATGCACATATAAGTCCACTTAAATGAGTTCCATGACCATTATTGTCGATTATTTCATCCCATGAATTATGAATGTCACCCAATAGAATATTGTCTTTGTTAAAAGCCGGGTGATTTTTATTTATACCTGTATCAAGAATGGCAATATTAATTTTATCACCATCATTCCCAGGTAAAGCTGTAGTCACCTTGATTAATTTTCTATAATCAATTATGGTATTCAGTTTCGTAGGATCGTCTGTCAAAGATTTCTCAATTGCATCAGGTAATTGTTGTTTGGTCAATATTTCAAGTTCTTGTGTTTCATTAATGTGCTTTTCAATTCCTCCTCCCCAATAAAAATACCCATCTCTATCCTGGTACCAATTCCCTAAAGCATTGGTTACTTCAGCAACACTTTCAAATTGAAAATCCTTATTAACCTGCCCAACAACATTGCTTTTATCAGTAGTATCTGCAACCGGAAACCTACGTTTATTAAGAAGAGGTACAACAACTTTTAAATTTGCCATAACTTTAAGTTAAAAAAGTGTGCTGTCTTTTAAAATATTGATGTCGATTTTGGCATTGCTCCCAATTACTCCAGAATCGGTATATTGCCAAATCGCCCAGTCAACCCAGCCAATGGGACATGTAAGTTTATTAACGTCGGGGTTTTTAGGATAGTAAGATGACCAAAGTTTATATTTACCCAGATTGTGGGTAGACGGCAACTTCTGATCTAAATATTCCTTACGACTGTATATCACACAATCCGTCCCAAATATTTCATTTATCCTATTTAAAAAGGTTGTTACCCACAATAAATACTCTTGTTTGTTTAATGGGGTATCCCAACCAGTTTGATTTTCTAAATCGAGGACAAGTGGCAAATCTGGTTTTTGGAGTCCTGCTATAATTTTTAATGCCTCATCAGCTTCTGCTGTTGCGTCACTTATTACAGAACCACCATTCCGTTTGTCGGGACGGCAGAAATGGTAATAACCAATTCTTAAACCTATTTGACGGGCATTATTAGCATGTTCATTTGCTCTTCGGTCAGGTGTTCCAACTCCCTCTGAAATTTTTATATATACAAAACTGACATCTGAATCTTTAATAGCTGCCCAATTAATAAGTTCATTGTAATGGGATATATCAATACCAATCTTGAAGTCCGTAGGAAGATTAACGGGCAATCCTATTGTGTTGTTATTAGTTTTTACGGGATCAATTATTAAACCGCCACCCCAGTAAAAATAACCATCTCTATCTTTATACCATTTTCCTAAGATTGGGTTAAGCAACATTGTAATTTCCTCACCTTCAAAGCGAAATCCCTGAAGAACAGTCCCGACAATGTTTTGTTCGGCAAGGCTTGCAGGTATACTGCTTCGCTTGTTTAATTTTTTGACGTTTACTATAAGTTGCATTATCCTACAGCCTCCTCGCTTGTTGTTTGGTTATTAAGATTTAAAGTAATTGGTTGGGTATTCGTTACTCCTTTATTTTTGTTACCGGGTTCTTCGGTATTCGATGACCTTAGTTGCATAAACTTATTTAGTAAATCAAACCAAAATGGGGCTCCCAAAGAAATTGCCAACGCTGTTATAAAAAATCCTGGAAAGTGATTTGACAAAAGCCGTACTATATATATTAATTTATCCCAGAAGGTGAATATAATTTGCACCATGGTCCCAGTTTGGTATTTGCATGGTAAAGACTTGACTTCTATTGGTGGATCATAATATGGTTTTTTAGTTTTTAGATTCGTAACAACTTTTATCGTATCTGGAGGCCATCCTCCTGATCCAAGGATACTATTTGCCTTGGAAATATCTGTATCTAATTGTCTTTTTATGGCCAATAAAGAATCAAGTCGTTCATTAAAATAGTCCAATTCAGCCTTATCTTTTACTTTAGAGGTATCAATGGATGTTTTATTATTCTGCACATATGTATTGGCCATGCTAACCAATTTATCTCTTGCATCTTTATCGTTTGAGAGTTTTTTTACGATTGAAATAGTATCAACATTGAAAATAGTTGCTAAGAAAAGACCAATACAAAACAATATAAGCTGAATCTTTTTTTTGTACCAGCCACTAGCACGTTCCATAGTATCATCAAACCATTTTTCAATTAGTTCTTGAAACTTCTGAACATTACCTTGAGAATCAGCCCAAATGGATCTAAGATATGAAAGGGTATCCTTATTAATATCGGAACCTTCCCAGTTGGTTTTGCCATCATCCAAAGCAATCTGAATCAAAGATTTTATATCATCCAACGGTTTTACCTTATCCCCACGAAGTAAATCAATCAATACCTTGGCGAAATTTTGTGCTGTTAAATAAGCAGGCTTTGAATTTGTTTTATTTTGGCCTAAATATTTGATAAGAGGATGACTATAAAAAGTCGCTGAAACCTTCTTATTTTTTTTCTTTTTCTCTGTTTTTCTTGATAATATATTCTTAATCGAATTAAGTAAATTGAGAAAAACAGGTATTATCTTTTGAAAAAAATTATATTTTTCTTCATCATCCAGCATCCTTGAAATGCCTTTGGCTAATGTCTTTGCACGTAAACCAAAATAAGTAGCAATTATTTCCTGAATAATTGTAGCTAGAAAGCTATAGAGCAGATAAATAAATACCAGTCCAATAACAACATCTAATACGGGTGAGTTAAACATAGCTAAAATATATATTTGCCTACTCTTTACATGGGATTTTCGGCACTCTCCCTTATAGTATTAAAATTCAAGTATGAATGTTTTGAAAACTAAGTTGGGGACTTTTCAGCTTCTTCTTTTCTGTCACTTTTTGTATATTAGGATTTTCTGATTTTAACCATTTTGTGCTAAGAGCTAGCAGAAATAATTTAAAAAAGATAAACGCCAAATGCAAACGAATTATACATATTGGCTAAAATCTCTATGATATTGAGAAAGAAGAAAAACGTCGAAAGTATTTAATCCGGAAAATTATTAATCACAAATGATTGAGCATCTTTAGTAATGGAAACTCAATTGAGGTGAAGATAATAAATTCAGGAAAAAAAGAGGCGGTTATACGGTCAGATCAAATTTAGCAGTGCTTAAATTTGTCGATTTAGATATAGTACTTCTTAGAATTAGAATTTTTTTCAACCAGTAGAACTATCAGTTTCTAAAATGTCAATAGCGGGCTGATAAGAATTGGGCTTGTGATTATAGGACGTTACATGCCAGGAAAAATAAATAATTGATATCATTTCTTTAAATTTAAAATGTTATGCCTACTCTACCCAGTTTTTGGCATCACTGGTGAAATGTAAATAATATCCCTAAAACGATTTTGTTTTTATTAAGACTGATTACGAATAGTGATTCTGTTGGTTTCATTTTGCAATGAATATTTTAAATAAATTTTTAGTCCTGCGGTTTTCATTTTGAAATTGCATAAAAGAAAATGCGCAAATATTTGATTATCTGAGCATACATTGAAATCCCCTGATTTATTAATAGTTTACTATCACTATAAAATAAGAGAATCAAACCAGTTTCTTTAATTGTTAATTTGCTCTCCAAACTTATTTGTCTTCCCAACAAACATCAGTTTTGTCTCATCAATAACGGAGGTGATCATGATTGGTGATTATGCAAATTGATTGGCCGTGCTGGTCTTCCTCAAATATATTGATATTGTCGTTGTCTGGCTCTTTTACAGCTGTAAACAAAATCTAAGTGTGGAAGATTGTAGATATTAAAAACAAAAACCGCCTCATATTGAAGCGGTTTTCGTGTTTTACAATTATCAACTTGTTTTTATACCGAAAAATCGAGCCAGAAGCTATTCTCCTCATAGTCTGCAACAACTTTTGTGTTGTTCGCAAAGTGGAACGTATTTAAAAGGCCGGATATCTCTTGTTTCAGAACGATCACCGTATTGTCAATAAGGTCTTTTCGAAATCCACTCTCTTCGAGATAGAGGACAAGATCCATCGATACAATCCGGCTGATTACCTGTCCGAACTCGACAAGTTTTCGTTGTACAAGCGGCGCTTCCACATCGAAATTCACAAGTTCCTTAATTCGGTCGGCAGCACGTGTTGTAAACCCTTTTAAGAACGCGTACACACTTTTCTCTTTGGCCGTTTTCATCAGTTTCAGCACCGACTCGGCAATCTGATGGTATAGAATATCGTTCGATCCTTCAAAAATCTGGAAAGGACGGCTGTCAACTACCGAACGACCAGCAATATGATTCAGTTTATATCCTTTTGCGCCTACGAGTTGCAGCAGCGACTGTGCCGATTCCTGCATAATATCGGAAGTAACACTCTTGGTGATATTTGCTTCGAGGCCAAGTGTTGACAGATCGTTTTCGATGCCGGCAATCTCGCCCGACTTCAGGCAAAAAGCGGAGCAAATCGTGAAATTGGTCTGCAGCCTTGTGAGCCGGTGCTGCACCTGGTCGTAGTCGAATAAGTGTTTGTTGCCTACCACGCGCGATTTTGTATGAGTTATGGCTTCGTCGAGTATCCGTTTGATAAAACCGAGTCCCATCCCCGGGAACTGAAACCGGCTTCGGTGCAGCAGGTCGAGTAACATCTGGATACCATTTGTACGGGGAATCAGCTTTTGTTCTCCGGGAATCAGTACATCAATGTGATTTCTTCCGTATGGGATCTGATAGAGCCCCAGGTTCTCGAAATATTCCTCAACGACAATATTTTGCTTGGGTTGATGCACATCGCAGATAAACATATCGATATCACGCATCAGGCTACCAGATTCAGTTTTTTTGCGTGCAGTTAACAGCCAAAAGTCAGCCATGCCAGTTAGCCCGGCCCAGTGTTTCTTTCCACGGATGTGATAAGCACCTTCTTTTTCGGTGAAAGAGGTGTGCATACTCAACGCATCGCTGCCGAAGTCGGGTTCGGTAATCATCAAGCCGCCCATGCAACTGTGGTTCAGAAACTGGTTAAAGACCTTTGGTTTTGCTGATTCCTGTCCGTATTTCGATACAGGTTGGATAAACAGCGCATTATTGATTCCCAGCGTTAATGACAACGCGAGCGATTCGTATGACGCAGCAGAAACAAATGCAATGTTGTCTCTTACACTGCCGCCAAAACCTCCGTATTCTTTTGGAATACAAAGTGCGAGAGGGTTTTCTGACATCAGTTCCTCCAAAACAGCAGGTGGTAAACCGCGAGTGCTGCAAAACTGATCAATTTTATCCTCTTCGTGAAAGGCGCGTTTCATACTGGCTTTAAAATCTTCGAGTAAGTGCCGGATTGATTTTTCTTCGGTCTGCGACTCCATGTTTTGATTAGTTTTTGATTGTTGTAGCGGCATTTCTAATTTCGTTTTTATTAAATACTGTTGCTGCTGTTACCATTCAGCAGATATAGGTTAACAAACCGAAACATCTTTTGTTTACGGAGCCCTTGAAGTGGCTGCTAGCCCTTGATGTGGTTGTAAACCCTTCAAGCGGCTTTTGCGAGGAGAAGGGGTAGCGGGGAGAAAGAAATATTGTTAATGATCAGCAGGAGGTTGCGCCAGTAGAGACGAGGCATGCCTTGTCTCTACAAAAGTCCTTATTCCACCCATGTTTTTTCCCAGTCATTACCCGTGACGGTATTTGAATGAATATAGAGCATAATTGATAACCAAAATTCTTATTTAATATCGCACATTTCCTCTATTTTTCTCTAAATTTGGCGCAGTTAACCGATTCAAACATTAGGAGGAATACTATGACAATCATGATTTTATTCTATGGTTTTCTTTTTGGCGCTATTTTACGTAGTGCGAAACTGAACCGTTTCGACACCATCAGCGGGATGGCGACTCTTGAAAACTACAAGGTAGCAAAAGCCATTGCACTTGCGATCGGAGTCGGAGTAATCCTGCTTAATATTGAGATAGGACTGGGATTTGCCTCTTATCATGCAAAACCACTGATCGTTGGCGGTATCGTATTGGGTGGATTGATTTTTGGCGCCGGCATGGCCATCCTTGGGTATTGCCCCGGAACCATGATTGTTTCGCTGGGTGAAGGTTCACTCGATGCCGCCGCCGGCCTGGCTGGTGGATTACTGGGCGGATTGGTTTATACGCTTGTTTTACCTTCGATCGCCGGTTTACTGGGTCCCGATCTTGGAACCATTTCACTCTATTCACTCACCGGATCAACGCCGGTCATCTTTTATTCCCTTGTCGTTCTGTTCGGAGCAATGTTTATTGCCATCGCTTTCTACGTGCATAAAATTGAAAAAGTAACCGACCGCACCTGGATTTTTGCGGGTGTGGCACTTGCCATTCTCAACAGCATCGTCTTTTTAAAAATTGGAATGGACAGGCCAATCGGCGCTTCAACCGCTTTCCCTTATCTTGCCAACTTGTTCACAGGAAATACTGACAATGAATATTTTACGAAGATTGTAAAACCGGGCAACTGGGAGGTGATTTTCCTTGGCGGATCATTCCTGGCAGGGCTGATTATCTCACTGTTAAAAAAAGACTTTAAGATCCGTTTAATTCACAGCAACTGGTCAAAATACAAAGGAAACAGTAAAGGTAAGCGGATTTTCTGGGCCATGTTTGGTGGATTTATTCTTATTTTTGGTGCCCGGATGGCGGGTGGATGTACGAGCGGTCATGTGATATCGGGCGGCATGCAAATGGCTGTCAGCAGTATGGTTTTTGCTATATTTGTTTTTGCCGGACTACTAATCACGGGAAGGTTGTTTTATAAGAAACATTAATGTCTGAAATATTTTTCGTCACGCTAACGAGCAATACGCTGGCGCTGGTTCAGGTGTTGCTGATTGCCTTAGCCGGCGCGATATTGGTTCGCACACAGGTATTCACATCGGGTGATGTAAAAGGTCTCGCTTTAGTCATTATCAATGTGCTTCTTCCGGCGATGATTTTCTCAAATATTGTCGGCACACTCGATCCTCTTAGTTTTCCGTTATGGTGGATACTTCCCCTGGTTGGACTGGGATTAATTGCAATCGGGATTGTATTTGCGATGCTCTTTTTTTACAAAGACCTCTCGGCAAAACGCAGTTTATTGCCCCTTGCAAGCATGCAAAATGCAGGTTATCTTGCTTTGCCACTCGGGCAAGCCATTTATCCTGAACAGTTTGACTTGTATGCGCTCTACACTTTTTTGATCATCATGGGACTCAATCCTATTTTGTGGAGTGTAGGCAAATTCCTCAGTACAGGGGGCAAGATGATTGAGATTTCGTGGAAACAGCTTATAACGCCTCCGTTTATTGCCAATTTGCTGGGAATTCTGTTTGTGCTTTCAGGATGGCATCTATACATTCCAAAAATCGTCTATAACGCTATTGAACTGACTGGCACTGCGACGGTTCCAATCGCCAATTTTGTCCTTGGAGCAGTATTGGGCAGTATATCATTAAAAATCTGGCCCTCGTTTGCTGACACAATCCGTGTTTTAGGGGTGAAATTTTTGATTATTCCTTTGGTAACGATTGCTATAATGATAATAGTGAACCTCAAAGTGACAAATTCCCTGGTGAGCGATGTTATTTTGATTCAGGCTATTTCTCCGCCGGCAATCGCAATTTTAATACAGATTAAGAACTACGGGGGAGATGCGCAAAAGAGCGGAAGTCTGATGCTGATTTCCTATATCGCTTGTATTGTGGTGATTCCTTTGTGGATGGCTGTATGGAAGGTGATGTGAGCAGTCGGATTACCATTGGTAATTTTCTATTGGCAGCTCGTTGGTGGCAAGCAGCCAGCGGCTAACAGCAAGTTATTTTTTAAGCCTTAATATCAATACAAACCCATAATTCCCCTATTTTTGGGGGAAAATTAATCATTACCGTTCATCAACATTTAGATTAACCTGCAAAATATCAAGATGACAACAAGGAACTTTCTGGCTTTCGATTTGGGCGCATCAAGCGGCCGGGCAATATTGGGAACTATTTCGGAAAACAAATTAAGCTTAAAGGAAATACATCGGTTTGACAATCAGATGGTCGAGATTGACGGATCCTTCTACTGGAATATTTTCAGCCTCTTTGGTGAATTGAAAACCGGATTGAAAAAATGCATACATGATTTTGGAATTCAACCCGAGTCGGTGGGTGTTGATACATGGGGCGTTGATATTGCCCTGCTCGACAGGAACGGAATGATTGTCGGATTGCCCTATGCTTACCGCGATCCGCGTACAGACACGGCGATGGAGGAGGTTTTTAAAATCATCCCGCAAAAGGAATTGTACCTGATGACAGGCATTCAGCTGATGCAGTTTAATACACTGTTCCAGTTGTATGCCTATAAACGCGATCGTTCTCCGCTGCTCGAAATTACAACCGATATTCTGTTTATGCCCGACGCATTGGGGTATCTATTCAGTGGTGTGAAGAAAAATGAGTTTTCGATCGCATCAACCTCCCAGTTTCTGAAACCCGGTAAACTCGAATACGAGCAAAAACTGTTCGATGCCATCGGTTTTGATATCAACCTGATGCAGGAACTGGTATTGCCGGGAACTATTCTTGGGAATATCAAAGCGGATATTCAAAAAGAGACCGGGAGTGGAGCGATTCCGGTTGTTGCTGTTGCGGCACACGATACGGCCTCCGCAATTGCATCGGTACCAGCACCAGGGCGCAACTGGGCTTATATCAGTTCAGGTACCTGGTCATTGATGGGTATTGAAAGTGATCATCCTCTGATTTCGGAGGAGATTCAAAAATTAAATTTCACCAATGAAGGTGGTGTTGAAGGGACAACAAGATTTCTTAAGAATATCATGGGATTGTGGCTGTTACAGGAATGTCGGCGCACATGGTCAGCGGAACACGATTATTCATGGCCCGAAATGGTTGAAATGAGCTTAAATGCACTTCCGTTTAAGTGCCTGATCGATCCCGATGCGCGTGAGTTTTTGAACCCGGGAGATATGCCTGCTGCAATTGCTGCTTTCTGCGCGAAAACTGGTCAGCCCGCCCCTGACACCCACGGAGAAGTAATCCGTACTATTTTCGAGAGTCTTGCAATGAAATACCGCACGACGCTTGATTCGATCAGGGAGGTAAGCACCATTGAAATTGAAAAGATTCATATTATAGGTGGCGGGGCAAACAACGAATTGCTGTGTCAGTATGCTTCGAATGCGACAAATCTTCCTGTTTATGCCGGTCCGACAGAAGCGACGGCAATTGGCAATATCATGATGCAGGCCAAGGCATTGGGTGCCGTTTCGTCACTTGAGGAGATCCGGCTGATGGTACTCAATTCGTTCGAGACAAAGATTTTTTATCCTCAGGACGCTGATAGTTGGAATTCTGAATATCAACGATTTAAAAATTTAATTGTCAATTAATGAACCGATAATTTAATTTAACTGTTATACAATTGCTATTTTGGCGCAATAATTGATTAGTCAGGAATTGTGATTTATATAATTTAAAAATGAAAACTATGAGAAGATTATTTTTTGCTTTTGCATTCATCTTATTAGCAACTATTGCGAATGCACAAGTTGCAAACCATGCTATTGGTTTGAGATTGGGCGGTGGTGACGGATTTGGGACTGAAATATCCTACCAGCATGGTCTTTCTGATCGTAATCGCCTTGAATTCGATCTTGGAATGCATTCGAGCAACCATTACAATGCATGGGGTTTAGCCGGTCTTTACCAATGGGTTTGGAATATTGATGGCGGTTTTAACTGGTATGCAGGAGTCGGTGGTAGAATTGGTTCATGGACCTGGGACAAGAATTACACAACAGAAAGTAATGGACTCTTCCTTGCGGCTGCAGGAGATATTGGTATAGAATATGCCTTCCCGATTGGAATTCAGCTATCACTCGATGCAAGACCACAGATAGGTCTGATTAATCATGGTGACTCTTACCAAAACAGTATCGCGTTCAGTATACGATACCAGTTTTGATCACTGAATAAAAAATTATTAAAAAAGGCTGGAAGTAATTTCAGCCTTTTTACATTAGTTTAAATAATTCATCAACAACATTCTGCGTGCCTTCTGCTATATCCAGGATATGTGCATCAAGCATATAGCACGGTGAGGTGACTAATTTATACTTTTCGTCGATAACCACCTCTGCATGACTTGTTTCGTGATGATTTCCTCCCATCTTTTCAATTATTTTAACCGTTTCACGGTCTTTACCAATTGTTACATCAGCACCCGGAAGAATTTTGACGATTAGAGCCGGAGCGATGCAAAGCGCACCAATCGGGATGCGTGCTTCAACCGAAGCAAGGACCGCCAATTCCACTTCCGGATCGATGGTACATTCACTTCCTTCATAAGCAAGGGTAGAGAGATTTTTTGCGACACCGAAACCTCCGGGGAAGATTACAGCATCAAACTTTTCAGGTTCATAAAGATTGAGCGGTTTGATTTTCCCGCGGGTGATACGGGCAGCTTCAACCAATACATTCCGCTCTTCATTCATCAGTTTTCCAGTCAAATGATTAATCACTTGAGTTTGTTCTTTATCAGGAGCGAAGCACTCATAACTACCCCCTGCTTTCGCAATCGCCAGGAAAGTGAGTGTTGCTTCATGAATTTCGGTGCCGTCAAATACACCACACCCTGCTAGTATTACGGCAAATCGTTTTTGCTTGTTCATAGTCAATCAGTATGTCGGTTTGATGTAAAGGAATAACATTTTTTAGTCAAATTCAAAATTTAAATCGAAAAAAATTCAAATTTTATTGAAATATTTTAATTGTGAGTGATAAATAACAGACGCTATTTTTTTTAGAAAGTTAAATTATAGAATATCAGACCTATGAAAAGATTTCAGAAGGAAGTTATTCTCGATCTTGCAGGTTAAAAAGGTCTTTAAAATTCTGGTAAAGCTGAATTTTGAATTGATTCAATGGGATATTTAAAATTCCGGATGCTTCCTTGTAGATTTCCCTGATATCTGAAGGTGATTCGTCGGTTTCGAGAAAGAGAGAAGTGAGGGGAATTATCTGAAAGGCTTCACGAAAACGCGGTGTCATTTGGAGCACCAATTTTCCAACAGAGAAGTAACATCCCAGGTCAATCAGCTGTTTTGTAAGTTCTCTTCCACCTGAATACCCATGAAGGATGAACGGAACTTTTGCCTTTTTCATGTACAATATTAAATCATTCCATGATTTTACAGCATGGATGATCAGCGGCTTGTGATGGTTCTCTGCAAATTCGAGGTGCAATTCGAAGAGAAGTTTCTGTAGCTGGAAATCTGCGGTGCAAGCCCTGTCAAGACCCGTTTCCCCAATTGCAAGTAAACCAGGTTGTTTTATCAGCGCTTCAAGCATTTCCCTAACTTGCCCCGGTTGGAATTTGGCGGCGTGCCAGGGATGAATTGCGGCAGAAAACGGGGTATTGATTACTGTTTTTAAGTCAATATCCTGAAGAAAAAGGCTCGGAACAGATAAGATCTCTTCCGAATTAATGGGATGATGCGTATGGATATCTAAAAACGGAATGTTCATTTTGATTGATTGTTTTAATTCAAAATACATTTTCGTGTATCTGAACTTCCCTTTTATCCAATTGTTAAGGGATATTTTAGTTATTACCAAAAGTAATTCTAATTTTAGGAAAGTAACAGACCTTTGAAAACTGTAATTAAGTTATGAGGGAAATAATTATTAGTCAGTCTATTAAAGGAATATTGCCGGATCTGACGCTGGGATGTATTGAATGTGATGTCATGATTTCGGAGGATAATGGCGAATTATGGAGAGAGATTGAAGCTACTTGCGGAACAATCGGACATTCGGGCGAACTTGCTGAAGTGGGTAGTCAACCAGCTATCAGGGCTTCACGCGTCGCTTACCGGCTTTGTGGCAAAGATCCCGCCAGGTACAGACTCTCATCCGAAGCATTGATGCGCAGGGTGGTAAAGGGACACCAACTTTACAGAATAAATAACGTGGTTGATCTGCTGAACCTGGTTTCGCTGAAGACCGGTTTTTCGATTGGTGGCTACGATGCTGATAAGATTTCCGGCAGTATGATCTTCGACATTGGTACAAAAGGTGAACCTTACGAAGCGATCGGCAGGGGAGCGATGAATATTGAGTTTCTACCGGTATTCCGTGACGCAATATCTCCTTTTGGTTCGCCAACCAGCGATTCTGTAAGAACTTCTGTTACAAACGAAACCAAAAGATTTTTAATGGTTATTATTGGCTTTTCGGGTGAGATTTGTACGTCAGAAGCACTTGATCTGTCTGTGAGTCTGTTAAAGAAATATGCCCAAGCTGACAATATTGAGACCGTTATAATCAGATAAGTTAATTGTTGTCTCTTGAATGAATTAATTCTGCTTTTTAAAATATAAAGAATGCAATATTTTACAAAATTTCTTCTGTGGCTTTTTGGCTGGAAGGTAATCGGAAGTGTTCTTCCTGAACCAAAATGTATCGTACTTGGTGTTCCGCATACGTCACTTTGGGACTTCGTTATTTCATGGATCTACTACACATCGGTAGGAGGAACTCCTAATATTTTGGTTAACAAGAAGTTTTTCTTCTGGCCCGTTGGTTTTTTGCTCAAGCTAATGGGAGCCATACCCATTGATACTTCAAAGGGCGCAAGTTCGATTAAGCAGATTGTTGCTGAAATTAAAAGACGTAAAACAATCCATTTGGCGATTGCACCTGAAGGTACGCGTAAACCTACTGCTGTATGGAAGGGGGGATTTCATTCGATCGCCAGAATAGCAAATATTCCGGTTTATTTAGCTGTGTTTGATTGGGGAAGGAAAGAGATCGGAGTGCCTCACAAAGTTGAGCTTACAAAGGATATGAATGCTGACATCCGAAGTATCCGGCAGTGGTATAAAGACAGAGGCGTAATAGGAAAACATCCTGAGCGTTTTATTCTTGGTGATGACCTTGATTAATCAGATTTAAAGATGATAATAAAAGAGATTTTACGCATTACGATGGCGCAGGTCGATCTGGTATGGGAAAATCCCGAACAAAATCGGATGAATTTCGAAATTCAGATCAGGAAGCTCACTGGCAAAAGTGATCTTGTGATTCTTCCAGAAACCTTCACAACTGGATTTTCGATGCGTGCCGCTGATCTGGCTGAGCCTATGGATGGTCCAACTGTAACCTGGATGTTGAATTTATCCCAGACAACAGGTATCGCAATCGGGGGCAGTGTGATAATAGTGGATAAGGATCTGTTTTATAATCGGTTTGTATTTGTCACACCTGCGGGTGAAATTTCTTGTTACGACAAGCGGCACCTTTTTACATTCGAAGGTGAGTCGATTTCTTTTACCGCAGGCCATCAAAGAATGATCATTAATTTTTTCGGCTGGAGAATAGCATTGTATACGTGCTACGATGTCCGTTTTCCGGTGTGGTGCAGAAATTTGAACGACACCGATTTAATGATCTTTACGGCAAACTGGCCCTCATCGCGTAACGAGGTTTGGAAAACACTACTGAAAGCAAGGGCAATTGAAAACCAGGTTTATGTTGCTGGTGTAAACAGAATCGGGAAAGATGGCAATGGTATCACCTATATTGGTGAGAGTCGAATTATTAACTCCAGAGGGGAATTGCTATTGGAACCTGTTACGGTTAGCGATGAGTTTGTTACCTGCCAAATAACCATGAAAGAACTGAATGATTTCAGGGAAAAATTTCAGGTGGCAAAAGATGCCGATCAATTTTTAATCCTTTGATTTAAGTTTTCCACAGTATAAATGTCTACCGTTCTACCAGAAGCAAATACTGAGATTAAGATCTGGAAATTCTTTGATTACGATTTTTTGCAGGCTGTTATTCGTCGGCATCCAGTGACAATGTATTCCAGCCTACCAATTGATCGATCGGCACGCGCTTCTTAATTGATTTAGGTTCAATAACCGGATAACCGATTGGGATAAGCGCGATCATCTCGATGTTGGGTGGCGCGTTAAAAAGGGTAGAGCATTTTTCAGCGTCGAAATTACAAATCCAGCAGGTTCCCAGCCCTTGTTCCGCTGCTGCAAGTGTAAGGTGGTCAACCGCAATTGCAACATCAATATCTGTAAAATCTTTCCCATCCGCTTTTCGGTGCCATCCTTTGTTATGGTCACCCATTGCAACAATAATTGCAGGGGCGGTAACCAACCATTCCCGGTGATATAAAACCTGAATAGATTTAAGTATTGAAGGATCAGTGATAACCAGGAATTTCAAAGGTTGAAAATTCGCAGCAGACGGGGCAATTCTTGCTGCTTCAAGAACATAAAGCAATTTTTCCTTTTCGACCAGTTTTGGCTCGAAATTTCGGACAGAGGATCTTTGAGTGGCAAGTTCGATGAAATTCATAAAACACATATTCTGAACCAAAAATACAATTTTTTTCAAAAGGAATTATTCAAATATTTCAGATTATATTTTGGTTAACATCATAACATTAAAACGGCAAAAATGGGGGTTTAAAAAGAAATGTCTAACTTTGTCGTCAAAATACAGATTTTTTATATCTAAAGAAATTCAAGAAGTTAATTAATGATAACAGTTTCCAATTTAGCAATTCAGTTTGGCAAAAAGCCTTTATTTCAAGATGTTAATCTAAAATTTACGCCAGGTAACTGCTATGGTGTGATCGGGGCCAACGGAGCAGGTAAATCGACAATGCTTCGCCTTATTTCGGGCGATCTCTCTTCCACAAAGGGTTCTGTTACCCTTGGGCCTGGTGAACGTTTATCTGTTTTAAAGCAAAATCACTATGATTATGAAGAGTCTACAGTCCTTAACGCCGTATTAATGGGGCATAATGAATTGTGGACCATCATGCAAGAGAAGGATACTTTATACTCAAAAGCTGATTTTTCGGATAAAGACGGAATGAGGGTCGCCGAACTCGAAGAGCGGTTTGCCGAAATGGATGGTTGGAATGCCGAAAGTGATGCTGCCATGTTATTGAGTGGCCTTGGAATTAAAGAGGATTTTCATCATCGACTCATGAAAGAGTTGGGCGGTAAGGAAAAAGTACGTGTATTACTTGCTCAGGCTCTTTTTGGGAAGCCGGATAATCTGTTGCTTGATGAGCCTACCAACGACCTTGATCTTGATACGGTAATGTGGCTCGAGAATTACCTGGGCAATTACGAGAATACAGTTTTAGTTGTATCGCATGACCGGCACTTTCTGGATGCTGTAAGTACCCATACCGTTGATATTGATTTTGGTAAAGTTCAGTTGTTTGCTGGGAACTATAGTTTCTGGTATCATTCAAGCCAGCTTGCATTACGTCAGCAACAGAATCAAAATAAAAAGGCAGAAGAGAAAAAGAAGGAATTACTTGAATTTATTGCACGCTTTAGTGCAAATGTGGCGAAATCGAAGCAAACTACAAGTCGCAAGAAAATGATCGAAAAGTTGAATATTGAGGATATTCAACCTTCGACAAGAAAATATCCCGGTATCATTTTTATGCCTGATCGTGATCCAGGAAACAGAATACTTGAAGTGAAGGGATTAACCAAGAGCATTAAAGGTGAATTACTTTTTAAAGATCTCGATTTTAACATCGAAAAGGATGACAAGGTGATCTTCCTTTCACGCGATCCAAGAGCGATGACTGCACTTTTCGAGATCATCACTGGTCATGATAAACCAGATGCAGGTACTTTTTTCTGGGGTCAGACGATTACAAATGCCTATTTACCAATGGATAACTCTGATTTCTTTAATTCAGATCTAAATCTTGTTGATTGGCTTGGACAGTTTTCGAGCGATACAAGTGAAAACTATATTAGGGGATATCTTGGTAAGATGTTATTCTCGGGAGAGGAAATTTATAAGAAAACGTCTGTACTTTCGGGTGGTGAGAAGATGCGTTGTATGATATCGCGAATGATGCTTAAAAATGCAAATGTTTTGGTACTCGATGCGCCGACGAATCATCTGGATCTTGAATCTATTCAGGCGTTTAACAATACGCTTACTAATTTTAAAGGGAATGTTTTGATGTCGTCACATGATCATGAGTTCATTCAGACCATTGCCAATCGGGTGATAGAATTGGCTCCCAAAGGAATAATTGATAAAATAACTGAGTACGATGAATATGTTGCCAATGAAGAGTTGAAGGAGAGGCGTAATAAGATGTATTAAAAGCCGTTTAAGTTTTAAAATGTGTGAAATGTGTAATAATTAAATAGAATTGTGTAATTCTTTCATTCTGAACTTCTATAGATTTGCATCATAAAAACATATTCCAATTCCGGAATAGTAGCGATGAGAAATAAGGTGAAAAAATAGACTATTGAATCATGAAACACGAAAAGGAAGTCAGGTTTTCAACCGAGGATTCGGATGACATAAAAAAGGACCTAATTTGACTTTCTTCCGGTTTGGATTATATGATTCTAGTTTTTATTTTGTGAAAATAGTTGTATCTCAGTCGCTTAATATTGTTATAATGTGTAAAAACATTGAATGTTTAGTTAATTAATGCTAATTTTTTATCTGAGTTAAACATTTTATATTAATTTCAACTTTAATTTTAATTTAACATCAACAAAAATGAAAAAGTTCTTTTACGTTTTACTAATCCCGGTTCTTTTATTGGCATCCGGTTGTAATCAGAAAAAAATCGATCGCCTGCAGGCGCAAAACGATAGCCTAAGAGCTGTCGGAGGAGACAAGGACTCAAATATTGCTGAGTTCGTTGCTACATTTAACGATATTGAAGCTAATCTGGATTCAATTAAAAAAGCTGAGCTTGTAATTGACAAGAATGCAAAAGCCGGCGAAGTTAAAGGTTCCCGTAAAGAGCAGATCAAAAGTGATATTAAATATATCTACGATCTGCAACAAAAGAATCGCAAGATGGTTGCTGAACTTTCGGCTAAACTTAGCAAATCAGGAAGACATGCTGCCCAACTTCAGAAAATGATTGACAATCTAAATGCATCGATTGCTGAAAAAGATACTCAGATTGCTCAAATGACTGACGAATTAGGCAAACTGAATATTCAGGTTAAAGACCTTAATGTTAAAGTTACTGATCTGAATACTAATGTGGATAATTTAAGTACTGACAACGCTAAGAAACAGGCTGATATTGATGCTAAAACTGCTGCGTTGAATACTGCTTATTATGTGATTGGAACGAACCGCGAACTGAAAGATAAAAAAATCATCACAGGTGAAGGTGGCTTTATCGGAATTGGTCGTACTAAGGACATCATGGCTGATCTTAATATGAACGACTTCGTTAAGATTGATATAACCGTAGTGAATGAAATTCCAATCATGAAAAAGAAAATTAACATTATCACTTCTCATCCAAATGGTTCTTACCGTCTCGAAGGTGATAAAACAGTTGATAAACTTGTGATTGTTGATGCTGCTGCTTTCTGGAGTCTTTCTAAGGTTCTTGTTATCTCGGCTAAATAATTACCCAACTATCATATTAAAAAAAGAACCGGCTTTTAGTCGGTTCTTTTTTTATGTAATAATGTTTTTTGGTTTTGGTCCCGCATCCCAAGTATGACCGCCGATCCCATTTTTTCGCAGGAGAAAAATATCAAACAGATAAAGGAGATACGCACGGAGCAAATATGTGGGGTTGTTACAATTCCAAATCGTTTCATTTTGACGTATGAGCCTTTCTGCCAGCCGGAAGTAATTCTAATTGTGAACTTCACTTATGTAAAGTTTCAACCTGATCGAAAGCGATTGTATGGTTAAGGTAAGAATGTATTGGAACTGACAATGGATAGACATTCCTTTGAAAACCTAAAATTAAAAGTTTGTGAAAGTTTAAAAAGTGATACGATTCATGTCAGTGTCAAAGGTCTTTTCACTGGTTTTAACTTTCTCTTTCAATTAGTTTAGAAGTTATTACAACGATTTCAATCGTTGTGCCTTAGGTCTTACTCTGTTCGTTCATTGGCAAAATTATAGCAGCGGAAAAACCGAAAGAATAAAGTCAGAAATCAGAATTTCAATTTGTTGCTGCTTTAAACTCGGTTTTACAATACCTGATTCCTTCGGCATCGTAACGTTTAATCTGTTCCAGCATTCGTTTTTTAAACCATGGATAGTTTCGGCTTTCTTTTGTAGACCATAACACCTCAGACAATGCAGCAACGCGTGGGAAGACCATATATTCAACGAATTCGGGAGTTTTCATATATTGGGTCCATACGTTTGCCTGAGCGCCGATAATATATCTGGCTTCCTGCCTGGATAGATCCTCAGGAACAGGCTCAAAGTTGTAGACCTGTTCAAGGGTTAAGAGCCCGCCTACTGCCAATGGTTCACCTTTGGGATTAGTTTGATATTGGTCAAAATTACAGAATTTGGCTGGCGACATTACGGTTTGAAGTTTCCTTTTTATTGCTTCAATTCCTCCTGTCTGACCGCGCCATGACATTACTACCGCCTTGGTAATTAGTGTGTCTTTTACGATTTCGTCCCAGCCTACCATATCCCTTCCAAGCGAATCAAGTGTTCTGCCGATTCGCCGAACGATATAGTTATGGAGATCGTGGACATTGCCCATACTATCAGTTTTCATTTTAAGCTGACACTGGGGGCATTTTTCCCATCTTATTTCTGAACAATCAGCTCCGCCAATATGAATATACCTGCCGGGAAACAGTGTCGTCATTTCAGCAATTACATCTTTGATAAAAGTATAGGTCCCTTCCTTACCCGGGCAATATACGTCGTTGAAAGTACCCCATCTGGTAGCAACTTCGTAGGGGACACCAGTACAGCCCAATTCCGGATAAGCGGCAAGCGCAGCCAATGCATGCCCTGGCATCCCGATTCCTGGAACAATTGTAATAAAACGTTGCGATGCATAAGCAACGATCTCGCGGACATCATTTTGGGAATAGTATCCACCACTGGGGATTGTATCGACTCCTGTTGGGTTATTGATGTGGCCAATCATTGTCGTTTTTCTTACTGAACCTATTTCAGTGAGACGAGGGTATTTTTTTATTTCAATTCGCCAACCCTGATCGTCTGCCACATGCCAGTTAAACGTATTTAATTTGTGCATAGCCATGTAATCGAGGTACTTCAGGATAAATTCTTTAGGCATAAAGTGGCGGCTAACGTCCAGATGAAGGCCCCGCCATGAGAAACGTGGCGAATCTTTAATTTCAACCCCTGGCAGTATGATCTCATTAACTTGTTTAGGAGTGGATGGCATTAACTGAATCAAGGTCTGTATACCGTAAAAAAGACCGTTTGGAGTTGCAGCTTCGATTTGGACTCCATCCGAAGATACTGAAAGATTGTAATCTTCCTTGCCAAGTTTCAAATTTTCATCAAGTTTCAGAAATACTGATCCTTTGTCTCCTGTTTCAGCGGTCACAACAGCGTTACTGAATCCATAATATTTCTCTGTATGAACTGTCAGAAACGATGCCAGTTGCCGCATCTGATCACTTTCGCTATTAATCTCTATTTTATTGGAATTTGAGAGTGTAAACAAACCCTCCTGGTCGGTTACTTCAGCCGGTAATGGGATGATTCGAACAACAGGACGTGGAACAGGCTCTTTGCATGAAAACAGGATCGATACGACCCCAATTGTGAAAAATAATCGGAGAAAATTCATTTTCTGGTTGATTTATGTTTTCCGGATGACAAAAGTACAAAAATCTTAATGGGATGTATGATTAATCTTTCTACTGTTAGTCGGACGATTCAGGCGGTTTCCGGAAAAAAGAATTAGTGCGTTTAATGCGAATCCTATGATTATTAAAAGATTGCCTGGAATATTAGCGCCGTTTAACGCAATGATTTTCCCGGTTAAGGCAATAGTTCCTCCCGTGATCATCGCTGTACTACTTCTGATTTTACTTGCTCTAAAGCCTAAAAGTCCTGCTGCAGTTGGGACTATAAACGCACCCGAGAAAATTGTAAGTGCGATTAGCAGCGATTGGATAATGGATTGAACGTTTAACGAGAGAATAATGCTTAATATTCCAATAATAAGCATTATAACTTTAGTGTTTCTCCGTGAATTCTGCTGTTCCAGTCCTTTTGATATTGGATCGCTGATGATTGTTGCAGATGTGAGTAATGCAGTTGATGCCGATGACATCACTGCCGAAAGAAGTGCTGCAACCAATAAGCCGACACCCCACTCTGGTAACATACTAACCATTACCGGGATCAGGGCAGAGCCATTTTGAAGATGAAGCTCTGGAAACTTATATGCGGCAAATACGCCGAGAAAGGTGATGCATATGGAGAATGGTATTAATACAATGGCACTGATCAAAACGCTTTTTCTTGCAATATGTTCATTTTCAGCACAAAAAATACGAGAATAAATATCCGGGCCGACTACAAAAGTTGTGGAATAGGTTAATAATAGTACAATCAGATCGAAGACATGAAAACCTTCGTTGAATGGGAATTTCAGCGGTGACATTGCCATTGGTGAAACTGGTTCCGAAAAAAGGATATAAAGAGCGGTTATTAAAACTCCTGCGAGAATGATCACCGTTTGATAAAGGTCTGTCTTTAAAACAGATATTTGTCCGCCAATTACCGTATAAAAAATAAATACGATGCCAGAACCCCAAACAGCGTTCGAATAATCTAAACCTGTAAATCCATTGAGAATTTTGGCGGCACCGATAATTTGAGCTGCAATAATACCGATCCAGGCAAAAGAGATGATAAATGAGGAGTTCATTTTGGCTTCAACCCCATAAAAATCTCCAATCATCTGGGGAAGTGTATATTTCCCCTGGCGCCTAACAATCATTGAAAAAGGAACGAGTATAAAAAGGCCGGCTGAAGCGCTCAGTAACAGCCACGAAGCAGCCCAGCCCTGGTTAAGTGCCAGATCTGCTGTTCCGAGAATTGCAGAACTTCCTAAAATTGTTGCCAGCAAAGATCCCGTAATTTGCCATAAATTTCCACGTTTTCCTGCCACATAATAATCACTATCTGACCGGATTTTCCTTGATGAGAAAATGCCGATCAAAATCATTGAGGCGATATAAATTACTATGAATAAGTATACTAACACATGGATCTGAAATCAGTTTGAAAATTCAACCTCTTCTTCCGGTAACTGATCCGGAACTTGTTCGCGTCTGAATGGGGGAAAGAATACCCAATACAAACCACCTAAGGAAACAAGAGCCGACATCAGGAAAAACATAAGACTTAATGCGATGCAAAGTTCATTGTCGAGTCCAAATGTCTTGGCTCCTATCAAAAAAACCATTTCACGTGCGCCAATTCCGCCAATTGTGATTGGCAGCGCAGTTGCAATAGCTGATACAAAGAAAAGGAAGAGATAATCGAACAGGTCGGTGGATTGGTGAAAAGCGTAGAGAATAAACAAAGCTGAAAAAAATTGCACAATCTGCAATGCCACTGACCACCAGAATAATCCGGCATGGATAGGCAGGAAACTTTTAAAAAAATATTTAAGCACAAAGTAATAAAGCACATAAAGAGCTGGTATGCCAATCCATGCAACATTCCCATATGGAAAATGCAGGCCCGACAAGAAATACAATACAATGGTGATCATACCAATTACCACGAGCCCCGCGATACGATTGACAAGCATGGTTCCAATATTTTTTTTGAGACCATTTTTCCGATACTTATTTACGAGGTAAACCTTGTACCCATCGCCTCCGATACCACCCGGAAGGAACAAATTATAGAACATCCCAAGCCAAAATAGCTTAATATTCAGAATTTGTGAAATATTGGCACCTGTATTACGAAAAGAGAGGTTCTGCCTAAAAGCTAATAAGATAAAGGAAATTACAAGAAGTACTAAAGCGCCAAATAGGAAATACATATTTGCGGATGAAAAAACGCCTAAAACCTCTTTAAACGAGATTTTCGACATTACCCACCAAATTGCAGCAACGGAAACACATAGCTTCAGAAGATTCGTTCCAATTTTTTTAATTCTCTTTTGCACTTTGATTTACCAGTTTTCTTGATTATAAACTTTCTCCCGGCTGCTACTTTATTATTTCTGAATTTTTAGATCAGCAACGTCTCTTTTCAGACGGCAAAAGTATTGATTATTGCATCATCACAAAAGACCACTGGGTTAAAAAAGAGACACGGATGTTAATTAATTGATATGTTTTGTTTTGTAGTTAATCGTAACGGGTTACAATTTGATAAATACTTTGCGTTTATAGAGAAAATAACAGATTCCCCACATCATAGCCCAAACGGTAATTGTCAAAGCCATTTCAATCGTTAATTTGTCAAAAACACCAAAAATTGCGTTGATAAAGGGTTTGGCAATGGTACTCTGCCATTCATTACCGCCAGTATGGGCAAACAGGTAAATGAATAAAGGATTCATTCCAACAATTGCAAAGAATAATCCGATTTTTTTAAAATTCATCTTATCAATCAACCAGTACGAGATCGACAATGCGATAAGGCACCATCCCCCACTTACAATCACAAATGAACTGGTGCATATATGTTTTATAATCGGGATATAATAACTCAAACCGTATCCAATAATCAAACCGATAATCCCTGCAATGGCCATCGTTTGAATCTTTTTGCGCGGTTTCCATTCATTCATCAGAATCATTCCGGCTATAACGCCCCAAATAGTGTGGGCTGTTGTAGGGATAGCATTGAATGAAACCCAGCTTCCTCCGCTTAAACTGCCCGTCAGCGCCAGATCGAACCACGAACCAAAGTTTTGATTGGGGGTAAATGGTTGATTGAAACCATCAATATTCCAAAATCTGTAAAGCAAATCGGATATAATGATCATCATAAAAGAGACAAGTAACTGCCATTTAACTGCTTTTTGCATGATTAGGAATGCAATCAGATAAGTCACAGAAAGTTGCGCCAGAACATTTGTGAAATGGTAGGTGATCTTACCCGGACCAATGCAATAGAGTGCCCAACCCAGGAAAAGCAGCAACACGGATCGGGTCGCTGCGTGAAGAAAGGTTTTATTCCAGCTGTCCCCCCTGTTCCACCTTCGTGTCATCGAAAATGGCATGGCCACACCAACTATAAACATAAAGAAAGGTTGAATTAAATCCCAAAAATGAAGTCCAATCCAATCAACATGATGTAGTTGCCGGCCAATGGCCGAAATCAAAGTTCCATCCATTGACGGATCAACCATCGTACCGAAGAAACCTGAAAATTCACCGACAAGCATAAACATCGTAAATCCCCTGAAAAAATCAATAGAAAGCATTCTGCTCTGATCCTTACCGGAAAGGACTGTATTACTCATCTGTTTGAATTAAAATAGGTTAATAATGTACTAATTAGTCAATCAGGTGGCAGTTCGATATAAATATTTTTTTCATTGTCGAGTTTAGTACAAAACCTGATATGGTAAAAATAATAAGAAATAACATAAAATAGCAAAATTAAATCAATTGCCTCATCGTTTTTTCCACAATTATTTTCAATTTATAATATGCATATTTTGAGCCTTTTAGTTTTATGTGAATTTTAGTGCAGAAGGTTTATAAACAATAAGAACAGACCATTTGCATAAGCATTGTTAATCTCAAGGTAAATATCGTGTGATGATGTCACATTCCAATCTCAGCGCGGCAGGAAGGGCACATCTGCTGATTTTTTTGATCAATGTCTTCGACATATGTACTCGACCTCATCACACAGGTCGGATTATGGCAGTGTATCAATCCGAACGTATGACCAAGTTCATGGATCACCTCTTTCTTGAACCGATCCAGCAGAAAATGGTTGTCTCCGGTTATACCATATCGCTCATTACTAAATCTGTATAGTGAAGCAATCCCGGTTCGGCCGCCTAAAAAGGCTTGTCCGAAAATAAAAGTAAGAATTGGAATGAAAAGATCAACATTAAATAATCCAAGGGTTTTTAACGAATCAGGAAGGTGCATGGAATCGACCAGCTTTAACAGATTATTCCCATTGTATTGTCTTCGTGAATGATCATAAAACTCACCCAAATCAATATGGCCTTCTTTAATATTCACCGAACAGTGAAATTCTTTCTTCACCGCTTCAGCGGCATTCTCAAGAATTTCCTTGTCGAAATACCCGAATGAAATTAAGGTGATGTTTGGCAGACTCATTATACATTTTATTGATCTGCGGGTTTTAAATCGTACTTCTTTATTTTATGGTAAAGTGTTACCCTGTCAACTTTTAACGCTTTTGCTGTTCGGGATATATTCCAACTGTATTTATTGAGGATCTGGAAAATAAATGCTTTTTCGAAATCATCCAGACTTTCAGCAGTACTACTCACGATGGTTTTTTCCAACGGGAGATCTTTCAGACCAATCTTCTTGCCATCTCCAACGACAATAGCCCGTTCAATCATATTTTCAAGTTCACGGATGTTACCTGGGAAATTAAACTCCTGCAAACGTTTCAGTGCCGTTTGATCAATTGTCGCTGGCGGTTTATTCATCGAAGTGCAGTACTTTTTGATAAAATAATCAACAAGTAACGGAATATCCTCTTTGCGGTCGCGTAATGGTGGAATTTGAATGTTTACAACGTTCAACCTATAAAAAAGATCTTCTCTGAAGGTTCCATTTTCGACCATGCTTTTAAGATCCTTATTTGTGGCACAAATTACCCTGAAATCGGAGCTAATCTCTTTATTACCACCAACGCGCATGAATGTTTTTGATTCTAAAACGCGCAACAGTTCTACTTGCATTTTGGTGGATATTGTGGCAATTTCATCAAGGAAAATTGATCCGCTGTCTGCCATTTCAAACCTGCCTTTACGATTATACATCGCTCCCGTAAATGCGCCTTTTTCGTGACCGAACAACTCGCTCTCAAGTAAACTTTCAGTCAATGCTCCGCAATGTACACTAACAAAAGGAAAAAACTTCCGCGGTGAATTAGCATGAATAGCTCTGGCAACAAGTTCTTTCCCGGTTCCGCTTTCGCCGGTAATGATTACGGAGGAATTTGTTTGAGCTACGCTTTCGACTTCCCGAAGCATATCTTTCATCGCCGCACTTTCCCCAATCAGGTCTTCCACATTTTCAAGTGAGACAACTTTTTTCTTTAAGATTTCATTTTCGTCCGTTAATGAAATCTGTTTCGTCGCATTACGTATCAAATGGGTTAAATCATCAGGATCAAAGGGTTTTGTCACATAATCATATGCACCATCTTTAAGCGCTTTCACGGCAGTATCGACAGTCGCAAATGCTGTCATGACGATGACAATGGCGTCGGGTTTAAGCGATTTTATTCTTCTGAGCATTTCGAGGCCGTCCATTCCAGGCATTTTAATATCGGCCAGGATAATGTCAAATTGGTCAGATTCAAGAATTGTAAGTGCTTTCTTGGCATTTTCGGCACACTCAACACGAAATCCGTCTTCGAGAAACCAGTTGTACAACGAATCTCTTACCGATTCTTCATCATCAACGATCAATATTGATATCTTTCTCGCCATTGTAATTCTTATTAATTTTTAATCTTAGGTAAAGCCAAATATTCATAAAATCAGTCATTTACGGTTTAAGTGTGCAAGAGATTCAAAAAACCAATAAAATACGGATCTTTTTGTATTGTAGCAGCCTGGCAAATATTGTTTGAATTGTTATGTCCTCAAAGATAAAAAAAATCTGCATCGGGAGAGGTTTGGTTGAGATGTAATGATCGGATATATAACTTTGAATATTTACCATCTGTGAGACCTGGTAAGCCTCCATTTATTTCGCTGGGATTAAAGCTTCATGTAATGTCTGATTGACGCCTGCTAAACCCTATTTCACTTGGTGGGATAGGCAATATTACTTACTGTATGACTCCAACTAAATATTATTTTCCTTCTTAAATTTGTTAGTGTCAATCCCAACGTTACCGGATTAAGGTTTTGGCATCTGATTTTTAAATTCAAAACAATGACGAAGTTATAGCCAATGCGAAAACAAGAAAAGAGGTTGTCTAAAAAACCATCAGGTCTTAAATAGACAACCTCTTATACTTTTCAATAAGTATATTTCTAAATAATAAAGGGTTACTGAAATTCAATAACCCTTCCTAATCAAATATCAGATTAGATTTTTTTAGTGTTATGTCCAAAAATATAAAATAAGCTAACCTGAAATCCCCTGTTGGTCGATTTCATATCACTGTTTTTATTTATATTGCTCAGTCCAAGATTATATCTTGCATCAATACCAATACCTGTTGCCGGATGAATATAGCCCGCACCAAAACTAACACCTAAGTCAATGGGTTTCATCGCATCTTTAATGTCTACCGTATTATTATCGATTTCGGATTTTGCACTAATTAGCAAACCTGCCTGTGGACCAGCCTGTAATCTGAATCCATTGTCCCACATGTATTGAAACAGAACTGGTACATTGACATAGTTCAATTTAATCGACCCATTGCCAGTCGTGTATTTTGCACCCTGAGCTGAATATTCAATTTCAGGCTGAATCGCAAGATGTTTGGCAACATGGATATGGCCAAGTACGCCCAAGTTAAACCCTACTTTGGAATCATAGGTGGTACTGTTGTCATTATGGATGTTGTACACATTCACTCCACCTTTAATTCCAATACTTACATGTCCGGCAGGGGCATTGATGTTTTGCGCACTTGCGGCGCCAGTAATAAAAATTGCTGTCATTAATACGAATAAAAATTTCATGGTTTTTTCTTTTATTTAAATTACTTTTTATTGTTCCTCTTTCTATAAGGAGTTTAAATATCATCGGCAAAGATGCGGTTGATTTCATGATGGAATGTTATATAATTGTGTGCATATTTTATATAATTCACACATTAATAGGATATTGAGTTTTTTGAAAGATGAACGTAGTAATCTGTATGTAATCTTATTGTATTTTGGTTTCCAGAAGATTGCAAGATCTTTCATCAAGCTGTTGGCTGATATTATTTAACATAAGACGAATGTGCCATCAATTAAATAACACACAGGCTGTGGCAATCATGCGTATGATTGAAAAAAACGACGATACTACTTTTGGTGAGCAACGATTTACGAGCGATCGTTTCTATGTTATTCGCTAAATATGGGAAATTACCTAAATAAAGTCTTATCGCTAATTTGGGTTATGACTTAATTAAAGGTAAGGTAACTGATAAGGTAGTTCCATTACCAAGTTCTGATCTGACTTGTATTTTCCCTTTATGGTTTTGGATAATTCCATGAACAATTGCTAATCCGAGGCCTATTCCGCTGACATCTTGCTTTGTCGAAAAGAATGGTTCGAATATATGAGGGATATCCTCAGGAGCAATTCCCAATCCATTATCTGTTATTTCAAATGTGACCGTATCTTCATTTGCATTTTTGGTTCGGATGAAGATCTCGCCATTCTCAAGAACAGCCTCCGATGCATTTACCAACATCGCTACGCAAGCTTGTTTTATTTGATTCGGGCTGCAATAGATCAAATCCATCCTTGCCGAAAGATCTGTTAGAAAGCTGATGTTTGCAATTTTAATGGGATGGGACATTAAATCGTAGGTCTCCAGCAGTATCTCGTGTAAATGCCTTGGTTCAAAATCGTTCTGATCCTTCCTCGAAAAGTCCAGTAATCCCTTAACAATATCACCGCAACGCTTTGTCTCATTTTCAATTAATTTCAAATGTTTGAGCATTGTATCTTTTTTTGAGGCATACAATTCGGGATTGCTTACTTGTTTATAAAGTAGTTTCGTGTAAATCAGAATTCCCGATAAGGGGTTATTGATTTCATGAGCAACTGAAGAAGATAATTTTCCAAGCGAAGCCAACCGTTCAACATGCATCAATTCATGCTGTGCAGCTCCTAATTCTTCAGATTTTTTCTGGACCTTATACTCAAGCTGTTGCGACCAGTTTTCCAATTCGGTTGTAGCCGTGTGGAGGTTATCGAGCATATCGTTAAAGGCAAGAGAAACCATCCTCATATCATCCAGTTGATTAGGTTTTATTTCAACACGTGTACTTTTATCCCCGTTTGCAACTGCAATACTTACTTCTATCAGCGCATTCAACGGTCCTTTAATTTTTTTTCTGGTGAATAATAATAAAAACGAAGCAAATAAAAGGGTCGCAAAAATAGCCAGCAGGAAAAACTCAGTTGAAGATTTTTGTACTGCTGCATCTTGTACTTCCAACGGAATTTTAATAACAAGTGAACCAAGCAAGGTATCGGATTCCGAATGTGCATGACAAGAACTTGTAGAGCAGGATTTCTCATTCAGAATTGGTGATTTAATCAGCAAATGCCTGCTGCCGTTATCGTTCTGATTCATCTCACAATCGCTGTTGACATTAATGATTTTGTAGGACTTCTCCTTTGCCGGGAACATCGATTTGATATTGGGATGACAACTTTTGCAATTTGGGTCACTGTGGGTTGTATTTGTCTCGGTTGCAAAAGATGAATAAACGAGGTTGTCTTCGCTATCATACATATTCACCTCATCGATGCCAGGAAGTGTATTAATAATATCAAGTGTGTTTCGGAGTGAACTCTTGTCGTTTTTGAGCATGCTGTGATACAAAGCCCCCTCAACGATAAACCCAATATTGTTGCCACTTTGGCGAATAACTGTATTTAGATATTGCTCATTTACCGATCTGAAAATAACACTGAAGGATACAAATAGAAAAACGGACAATATGGTGATGATCAAAACTACACGTCCATAAATCGACGATCTGAATTTAACGTAATTATTAAGAATAATATTTCCAGTATTATCTTTGTTTTTTCGATTGAAAAACATATTGTCAATTTGTTAGAAATGTTGCTGAAGAACTTCTTTCACCAACAGGTTATTTTCATTGCAA
>JBBRZE010000047.1:0-40275 GCA_038236995.1 Bacteroidales bacterium
CACTTGTCTTTCTTTTATTTAGTCTTGGTTCATGTGCAGAACTCACCAGGTTTTCTCAATCTGCTATAAATCAAAATATGCCGCTTTCGAATGCCGACATTGTTGGTGGTCTGAAAAATGCATTGTTGGTAGCGACCGACAGTTCCGTCTCCCATTTATCTGCGGTAGATGGCTATCTTAAAGATTTGGCTATTAAAATATTACTCCCGCCTGAAGCGAAATCAATTACCGATAACCTCTCAAAGCTTCCCGGTGGTGCGAAACTGGTTGACGATGTAATTATCCGTATAAACAGGGCTGCAGAAGATGCTGCCAAAGGTGCAAAACCCATTTTTGTAAAAAGTGTCCGCGACATGACCTTCACCGATGGTCTCCAGATCCTTAAAGGGCCCAACGATGCAGCGACGCAATACTTCGTACAGAAAACAAGCCTGCAGCTGGGCGAGCTCTATCGTCCGAAGATTCGCGAATCGCTGAATAAAAACCTCGTGGCAGGGATTTCAACCCAACAATCGTGGAACGAACTGACCGTTCGGTGGAATAAAATGGCCGGCTCGGCACTGGGGCAATTCGCCGGTTTAAAAACAGTGAATGTCAAACTCGAAGATTACATCCTGGAGCAGGCTTTGAAAGGAATGTTTCTGAAAATAGCCGAGCGCGAAAAAGATATCCGTACCAATGTAAAAGCACGTGTAACCCCTTTACTTCAAAAAGTGTTTGGTTCACAAAAATAATTGCCACCGTAAGGAAAGTCGGTTAAACACGAAGCAATAAGTATTCGTATTTAAAACTCCCTGATAAATTAATTTCAGGACTTTAAAATTATGCGGTAAATAACTCAATTTATTACCGCATAATTTGCGGAGATAATTGGTAATAGCATGAAAATGTTTTATATTTGACGCAAAATTTGCGGAGAATGAAAATATATATCCATCAACAAGACAATTGGCCTCATTTTACCTGGAACAATGAAGTTTTGCTTCTCAGGCTTGGTGACGTGCGAAATCTCCAGGGTAGGCTGATTGGAAAAATGGAATCGTTAGGCTTTGAATTGAAAAACGAAGCGGTATTAGAGACCTTAACTTCAGATGTTTTAAAATCAAGCGAAATAGAAGGTGAAATATTAAACCTGGAACAAGTCCGGTCCTCAATTGCACGACATTTAGGCATCGATATTCAAGGTCTGGTTGCTTCTGACAGAAATGTTGATGGCATGGTTGAAATGATGCTGGACGCCACACAAAACTACGACAAGCCATTAACCACCGAAAGATTATTCGATTGGCACGCGTCATTGTTCCCGACCGGAAGAAACGGAATGAATAAAATAACAGTTGGAAAGTGGCGCAATGACTCAACAGGTCCGATGCAGGTGGTTTCAGGTGCGATGGGTAAAGAAAGAGTCCATTTTCAGGCAATTGATTCGTCAAAACTTACAAATGAAATGACCGGGTTTCTTCTCTGGTTAAATTCTGAAGACAAAATAGATTCCGTTTTAAAAGCCGGACTGGCACATCTATGGTTTATAACGATTCACCCGTTCGAGGATGGGAATGGCAGAATAGCCAGAGCAATTGCAGATATGTTACTCGCAAGATCGGATGGCAGTCCGATGAGATTTTACAGTATGTCGGCTCAAATCAGACTTGAGCGGAATGAATATTATCACATTTTAGAAAAAACACAGAAAGGCAGTCTCGATGTAACAGATTGGCTTTGCTGGTTCCTGAACTGTTTGACGAATGCGTTTAATACTACTGACACAACGCTGTCAAAAGTATTGTTTAAGTCCAGGTTTTGGAAGATACATGCATCAACCCTTCTGAATGAAAGGCAAACCATCTTAATAAATAAATTATTGGATGGAATTGAAGGTAAACTGACCTCATCAAAGTGGGCGAAAATATCAAAATGTTCTGCCGATACTGCACTCCGGGATATTCAGGATTTAATAGTAAAAAGGATACTTCGTAAGGACCTGGCAGGTGGAAGAAGCACGAATTACGAAATCGATGATTCGATTTTAATGTTTTGATATAGCTCAGCTGTGAATAACAGAAAGCAGTTTGTATATTTTAAACCGGTCCCACTTCATTGAATCCTGAAATTTTAAAAGTCTTCCCATTTAAAATCTGTAGCCGCCCCCTCTTTTGCGAAAACGTCTGATAGAAAACATGGAAACAAGATCCAGATGCAGGGCAACTATTCATCCTGCTTTAAGATGAATAACAACTTTGAATACAAAGAAATGCATTTGAACTTTTATTTCCACACTTTGTAAATAGGCAAAACGACTGTCAATTCGGGCTCCCACACTCTGTAAATAGTAAAACCGACCGTCAATTCGGGCTCCCACACTCTGTAAATAGCAAAACTGACCGTCAATTCGGGCTCCCACACTCTGTAAATAGCAAAACTGACCGTCAATTCGGGCTCCCACAATCTGTAAATAGAAAACTAACCGTCAATTCGGGCTCCCACACTCTGTAAATAGAAAACTAACCGTCAATTCGGGCTCCCACACTCTGTAAATAGAAAACTGACCGTCCATTTGTGCTCCCACACTCTGTAAATAGCAAAACGACGGTCCATTTTCGCTCCACACTCTGTAAATAGCCTTTTAAAAACAGTTTTTGAGCGCTTTTCCCAACTTAAAGTGCCTGAAATACCAAATTCCGGAAATAAATTAATATTTCTATAAAAAAATCATGTTTTTTTGAAACTTTCGTTCTAAGAATGGAGTATATACAACCAAGCGACCCTCAATTTATTGATTCATTCATTTTATAGAAACATCTAAATTTAATTTGTATGAAAACTTTGCCTTTCAGCCTTTTGAATTCAAGTGAACTTTATGCAATTGCAAGCCGCATTGTTGAAGCCTGTAAACAAACCAATGGCGCCGATGAGCATATATTGAAGCTATGCACCCACATTCTCGAGGCCAACAGCGATCTTCGCAAAGGACTCGGAAGAACCTTTAACCTGGAGTTTACCTCCGTTTTGCTGGTTGCTGATGAGAAACGCGATGGTTCCTTTATCGGTCTGCGCGATTACATTCATGCATGTTGCAACAGCGGTGATGATGTCAAAGAGGAAGCCGCTAATAAACTGTCAGATCTACTTTCGGCAGTTGGAAACACAATATACAGGATGGCTTATGCCACTGAGACCACCAAAATGGACGTGCTGTTTGAAAGGCTGAACTCACCTGCCGCACAGGAATCACTTGGAATAATTAAGGCAACCGATTGGCTCGAACGTTTAAAAGCAAGGCAGGCGGATTTTGAAAAAGTCTATCAGTCCAAAATTGAATCTGACGCCGGCATTGATTTTCCGTTGATAAAAAAAACAAGACAATCAATCACAATCAATCTGAAGGGTTTGTTAATCTACATTGAAACCGGCTGCCTTTATGATTCTGCGCAGTTTAGCCCCGTCGAAGAAAAAATCAATGAAATTATTACCGACGCTGTTACCCTGGTTCGTTCACGGGGTACGCGTAAAGAGAACGCCGAAAAAAAAGACGATAAAACGTCCGCATAGATTCAATACATACATTTGAGCATAGTTTTTTTCCATAATTTTTAGATTTAGTTTGTTAGTAGTCCCGGCGCCCTCAAACCGGGACTTTTTTTATGGTATCCGTTAACCCATTTTAGGACTACACCTCTATTGAAGACATATATTATTCTGCGCTGCCATTTGGTTTAGTTTCAAAAATATCTACTTTTATAGCTTACTAGATATGACTGCTTCTTAACTAACGAGCAGGTTACGACAATAAATCATTTTTCATGGATGACGACCTGACATTATGGAAGAATATCCAAAATGGCGATACCCGCGCTTTAAAGGTTTTGCACGACCGGTATTATTACCAGCTGTATCTCTTTGCAAAAAAAATATACCACAACCAGAGCGGATTAGACGAAGCGGTTGCTGACTGTTTTATCAAGCTATGGACCAAACGAAATGAAATAGTAATTGACCGGTCTTTAAAGTCATACCTTTTCGTGATATTGCGCAATGGATTATTTGATCTTAGCCGTAAAAAAAATGGGATTATCCTATTGGATGTGATCTCCTTACCCGAAATACCGGACACCGAAACGCTGAACGAGTTTGACCATTACGCTCGGTTATACAATGCGCTGGAAAAACTTCCCGAACAACGTCGCAGGATCCTTGAATTAGCAGTTTATGAATCGTGCAGCTATGCTCAGATAGCCGAAAAGCTCAATATATCTGTCAACACCGTAAAAACACAGATGGGTCGGGCCTACCGTTTTCTGAAAGAAGAACTCGATCCCCGGAGCATTAACCTGTTGTTTATGATCCAGTCGAAGTTCTCGATGAATTAGGGATATGCGAATTCGTATTAATTCGCATTTTACTGTCACCCTCCTGAAACGAATTTACGTCATACCTACAAACTACCACAACAGATGACCGAAAACTACGATTCTCAATGGGAAAAAATAGCCGCTAAAATTCACGGAGAACTGAGCAGTGATGAGGAAACTATATTCGACCAGATGATGACCGATGAAGCCAATTTGTACGGATTTGAAAAAACACAACTCGTTCATCAAAACCTGGTGAAAACAGGATCGGTTGCTGCAAACGGAAAGGTAAAATCATGGGATCGAACTGAAAATGAGATAAGGGCTTTTCAATTCCGATGGGTAAAGACAGTGTTGAAATATGCAGCCATTATCGTTTTCGCTTTTATTGCCGGAAACCAGCTGAGACCTACCGCCCCACCCGAAAAAGTGATCCGCTATTCCGAGATCACCGTTCCGTTTGGACAGATGAGCCAGCTGAAGCTAAGTGACGGTACAAAAGTATGGCTGAACTCAGGAACAACCCTTCGGTATCCTGAACAATTTGCCGGTGACCAACGTTCTGTTTCGATAAAAGGGGAAGCCTATTTCGAAGTTACAAAAATGGAACACAAGCCATTTACCGTGAATACAGCTGATATGAAAGTTGAAGTTCTGGGAACTTCGTTTAATGTATTGGCCTATAACGAAGATGTTGCATCTTCGGTTACACTTGTTGAAGGAAAGGTGGTGGTCCGGAACATGGAAGGCAAAGCAATTGCTCAACTGAACCCGGGACAGATGGCCACAAAAAACAAAACCGAAACAAACCTTGAAATCAGAAATGTAAAAACAGAATTTTATGCAGCCTGGATTGATGGTAAAATCTACTTTGATGACGAACCATTGGATCAGATTGCCGTGAAGCTGGAGAGGTGGTTCAATGTTGACATCGTATTTGCGAATCAACAACTTAAATCGCACAGGTTTACCGGTACAATTTTGAAAAATAAACCTGTCGATCAGATTATGCAGGCGTTGGAAATGCTCTCTCCGATCAGGTTCAAGCATCAGGTAAATGCAACCGGAAGAGATAAAATTACCATCTACAGAAGATCTTAAGGGTATTTAACAAACCGTACCCGTCTTTGAGACAAGACAAACATTGAACGCATTAGTAACTAACGGAATAACAAGGTAATTAATTTTAATGTACACCTTTAAAACGCGACTGCCTATGATGGAATAAAGCATAAAAAAAAGCGATGAAGATGTTCGTACCATCCTCACCGCAATAATCGATTCAACAAAAACTTATTGTTTAATTTAAATCATGCAAATTTATGAAAATGAATCCAATTATCTGCGGAGGCTTAAAACCGTGGACAAAAATTTTGCGAATTATGAAACTAACTGTAATTCTGTTATTTGGGAGTTTGATGGCGATGAGCGCCTCGACATACTCGCAGAACACCAAACTAAACCTGTCGGCAAAGAATTCCTCTTTGATCGATATTTTCAGACAAATCGAAGATCAGAGTGAATTCTATTTTTACTTTAACAAAGAGGAAGTAAAATCCAAAGAACTGGTAACAGTCGATCTGAAAGGCGCTGTTGTTACCGATATTCTGGATCAGGTACTATCCAAAACCGGATTGGAATATAAAATAATCGACCGCTATGTCGTTGTAAAACAGATAGGCGCTGCCGATCCGTCGATTGCAATTCAACCAAACCGTAAAATTGCTGGTAAAGTAACTGATGTGCGCGGATCTGCTATCCCGGGAGTTTCAGTAGTACTGAAAGGTACGACAACAGGTGTCACGACGAATAATGACGGGGAATATTCATTGACATCAACTGGGGATGCAAAGGTCATAATATTCTCATTTGTGGGAATGATATCACAGGAAGTTGCAATTGGAAACAAAACGACGATTGATGTTGTCTTAACCGAGGAAATTCTTGGGGTTGGCGAGGTTGTTGTAACCGCGTTAGGAATTAAAAAAGAAGCCAAGAGATTAGGTTATTCAACCGGCTCAGTGACAAATGAACTCATTACAAATAACCGGACAGTCAATGTCGGTAACAGTCTCCAGGGAAAAGTAGCCGGATTAAATGTATCGCCACCTGCAGGTGGACCGGGGGGGTCTTCCAAAATCCGTATTCGCGGGCAATCATCCTTCGGAGGGAACAACTCACCACTGATTATTGTAAACGGAGTTCCGTTTAGTAATTCAGGTATTTCGGCCGGTGGTTCCTCAGGTAATGGTACGGGAAATCCAACCGGTGGATCTTCAGACCAGGGAGATGGTTTGCAAAGTATTAACCAGGACGATATTGAATCGATGACCGTTTTGAAAGGCGCTGCGGCGGCGGCATTGTATGGCTTTCGTGCAAAGGATGGAGCTATTATTATTACAACCAAAAGCGGACAGGGGAAAGCTGGCATTGGTGTTGAGATCAGCTCAAACTTTCTGGCCGACAGAGCACTTGATTTTACAGACTTTCAGTATGAGTACGGCCAGGGAGAATTTGGTAAACGGCCGACCACAACTGCAGAAGCACAAAGTTCCGGTGTATTTAGTTTCGGTGAAAAATTTGATGGCAAAGCAACTCCCCAGTTTGACGGAAGTACACAGCCTTATTCGCCAAACAAAAACCGGATTAAAGATTTTTACCGCACTGGCATTAGCACAACAAATTCTGTTGCGATGACCGGAAGCAGTGATAAAGGAAATTTCCGCGTATCTTTTGCCAACACATCCGCTTTGGCAATTGTCCCGAATTCAGACTATCATAAAAAGATTCTGAATTTAGGATTAAATTACAAATTCACCCCGAAATTTTCACTGGCACTAAATTTCAACTATTCAAACGAATTTAATCACAACCCGCCACAGATTGGTCTGCAGGATATGAATGCAAATACGACCATCTACACAATGGCGAACAGTATTGATGTTAATTGGTTAAAAGATAAATACATGGATGCAAACGGAAATGAGCAGCCATTATCACGTTTCACCAACCGTAATAATCCATATTGGGTAGCACTTAAGCGATTTGAAAATGTAAGGCGCGACCGTCTTTTCGGCAATGCCTCTTTGCGCTACCAGCTACTTGACTGGCTTTATGTGCAGGGCCGTATCGGACAGGATTATTATACGCGTCCATACAATTATGACCGCCCAACAGGTACCCGTTCAATCGGAGCCGTCTCATCAGGATTTAACGGTTATTACTATCAGGATATAACTACTTTCCGCGAACGGAACCTTGACTTTTTGATCGGTGCCACCAAAACATTTGGAGATTTTGGAATCGATATAACCGCGGGTGGTAATCAAATGCAAACGACCTATGACAACCTCGGCGCTTCAGTAACCAATTTCTATGTAAGGGATTTATACACAATTGGCAACGGCCAAATCAAAAACCCGTTTTATAATTTTTCCAAGAAACGTGTAAATTCGCTGTATGGCTCTGCGGAATTTTCGTACAAAGATTATTTATACCTGAATGCAACAGCACGCAACGACTGGTTCTCAACACTTAATCCCGCCTCAAACAGTTATCTCTATCCTTCTGCAAGTATGAGTTTCATATTTTCTCAGGCGTTTAAGAGTTTACCTGCATGGTTGAATTTTGGTAAATTACGTGCTTCCTATGCTGAAGTCGGAGGTGATACGGACCCTTATTCCAATAACTTATATTACTCAGTAAATTCAAACCAGTTTAATGGAAACGCACTCGGATCTATTTCGGGCGCTGTAAGTCCTAATCCAAATCTTCGTCCGTTAAAAGTGAAGGAAGCGGAATTAGGTCTTGAACTAAGAACTTTCAATAGCAGGGTAAGTCTGGATATTGCTGTTTACCAGAAAAAAACGGTTGATGAAATCCTGAATGTTGATATATCAAATACTTCCGGGTTTAGTCAGACGAAGGTAAATGTAGGCCAATTAGAGAATAAAGGAATTGAGCTGCTTTTAACACTAATTCCGGTAAAATCTAAAAAGTTTATCTGGGAAACCACCTTCAATTCAAGTTATAACGAAAGCAAAGTTATAGCATTGGCAAATGGCCAGCAACGATTTGATGTTGGAACAGGCGAATTTTTTGGGTTTGTTTCACACGAAGTCGGAATGCCATTGGCTTCTCTGCGCGGCTTTGATTACAAACGCGATGCGAGCGGAAAAATAATCACAGTGGGAGGACTTTTCCAGCAAGGAAATATTAAGACCTTCGGAAGCGCGATTCCAAAATGGGTTGGAGGATGGCTCAATACATTCAATTATAACCATTTCCGTATTTTTACGCAGATTGATTATAAAGCAGGATTCAAAATCATGTCGAATTCCAACCTGAATTTTATTCGTGAAGGGCTAACCCAGTCATCGTTGGTAGGGCGTGACGGTGGAGTTTTATTTGAAGGTGTGAATGCTGACGGAACACCAAATACCACAAGAGTCGAAGCACAACAATTTTATACACAATATCGTAGTACAGGGATTGCTACGCCATTTATATATGATGGAAGTTTCATACGATGGAGGTCGCTGTCAATCGGATACGATCTAACGAGGTTTTTAACCAAAACATTTATCAAAGGATGTACTGTTTCTGCGGTCTGTAACAATGTGCTGATGATTACAAAACATATTGACAATCTTGATCCCGAAGCGCAGGTTTCCGCATCTGATAATCTGCAGGGTATAGAGACACACACGCTGCCTACAACGCGCAGTTTTGGTTTTAACATAAACGTCAAATTGTAATTTCACAAAAATTAATTTTTATGAAAAAAATATATAAATTCATGGCGCTGGCATTTTTGCTGACAGGCTTAAATAGTTGCGACAAAGGTTTTGAAGAGATAAACACCAATCCGGTTCTTGCAACCACACTCGATCCGCTTTATCTTTTTTCAAATGCACAGTTCGGTTCGGCAATCAATACACTTTCATATCAAAGTGCCATTGTGCAGCAAATTGTAACTCCCTTTACGGGTGTTCTGGAAGGCGGAAATCACAACCTGGTTTACGACCCTAATACAAACGCTAACTTTAATTCCTTGTTCACTGCCTCAAGCGGGCCGGTAGTTTTGCTTACAGATGTGATCAACCAGACGAAAGCCAATCCGGCGCGCACCAATCTTTACAACATGGCGCGTATTATGAAATCTTATGTGTTTTCGGTATTGGTAGACACTTATGGTGATGTTCCCTACACCGAAGCGGGTCAGGGTTTCCTCAACGGTATTAATTTACCCAAGTATGATGACAACAAAGCCATTTATGACGATTTGATTAAAGAAGTCGACGAGGCAACGAAAGCTCTTGATGCAACCAAGGCTATTGAAACAGGTGACTTGTTTTACAAAGGGAATATCGCACAATGGAAGAAATTGGGAAATTCGCTCCTCCTTCGTCTGGCCATGCGTTACTCCAAAGCGGATGCAGCCAAGGCTCAGCAATATGTAACGATTGCAGTGAGTGGCGGTGTAATGCAGGCAAATACGGACAATGCGCTTATTGCATTTAACAGCTCTTTTAACCATCCATCTGCTAATAGCTATCAGGGAACTGAAAAAGGCAATTACTATTTGGGAAAACCATTCGTAGATTATCTTTTAAGTACCGGGGACCCGCGTCTAAATGTAATTGCAGTTAAATATCAGTTTCCTGCCAATGCATTGGCAGCTGCCGGATCTGAAGATGTAAATCCGCTAAACCAACAGGGAATGCCATTCGGATACAATGAATCTACGATTGTCAACGACCCTCTGTATCCGGGAAAATCGGGTGCTGCATGGAAATATTCGCAACTAAACCGGCGCACTGTTGCCAAGATTGATATTCCTGAGTTTTTCATTACATATGCCCAAACCCAGCTATTACTGGCCGAAGCAGCGCAAAGGAACTGGGCAACAGGATCGGCTGCTATTTTTTATAATGCAGGTGTTAAGGCTCATATGGATCAGATGAAACAATATGACGTATTGGCGACCATCCCCGCTGCCAGCCAGGATGCTTACCTTACAGCAAATCCGTTTAATCCAGCCACCGCGCTTCAGCAAATAAATACGCAATACTGGATTGCATCTTTCCAAAACGGATCTGAAGCATGGGCTAACTTTCGCCGTAGCGGATTTCCTGCGTTAACACCTAATGCGTATCCAAGTGCGGACCCTGCTGTAACCGGAGGCTTTATTCACCGGCTAGTATACCCTGTTCGGGAAAAATCAGTGAATACCGAGAACTACAATGCAGCGGTTGCACGGATGGGACCCGACAACTTTGCTACCCGTATTTTTTGGGATAAATAAAGCAGGAGTGCTTATTGTATTTTGATTGTAACAATAATTTGGATTTAAAGAATCTTCCACTTTTATACATCTGGTTTATAAATATTTAAACCAGATGTATATTAAAGGATTTTGACAGGCAACTATTAACCATTGTTCATTATTTGCAATGAACTACGGGAGATAAAATGAAATTTTTTTTGAAAATATTTTATTACTTAGTATGATCATCATCTCTTTAAATATAATCGTATGAATAAAAAAACATTATTACTTATTGCATTTGTATTAAGCTGTGTTTTTGTCAATGCGCAGCATGTTGGTTCAACGCCTGAATACATCAAGGCTTTAACGGCTGAGTGGAAAGGTGAACGTTTTCCGGACGGCAGACCCAAAGTTTCCGACGCGATACTTGAAAGGTTAAAGAATATCTCCATTGAAGAAGCCTGGGGAGTCCTTCGGAATAAAGGATTTATGAACCAGTTCGAAGGTGACTGGACAATTATCAACCCTGGTGAACCAATGACCGGCCGGGTTGTAACTGCCCAGTATATGCCGCTCAGACCCGACCTTGAAAAACAGGTAAAAGAACAGGGTAAAGCTGAAAACAGGGCACAAAAGGGCGGAACAAATTCGTGGCCAATCGATATACTGACAACCGGTGACGTCTATGTAGCTGATGCCTATGGAAAAATTGCGGATGGCACCTTAATCGGCGATAACCTGGGTAATTCGATTTATGCCAAATCGCAGCGAGGTGTCGTATTCTACGGATCGGTAAGGGATCAGGAAGGAATATCAGAGATCAAAGGATTCAACGGATGGATCAAAGGATCAGATCCTTCCTATATTCAGCAAATGATGCTGACAACCATTAATGCACCGATACGGGTCGGACGTGCAACTGTATTACCGGGCGATGTTGTTCTTGCAAAAAAATATGGCGTCATTTTTATTCCTGCTTATCTCGTCGAAGACCTGGTACTGACCTCTGAAGTTACAGCGCTTCGCGACGAATTCGGACATCTCCGACTCCAGGAAAAGAAATACCTGGCAGGTGAGATCGATAGTGAATGGAGCGAAGAGATCAAAAAAGACTTCCTAAACTGGGTCAATAACTACCCTGGCAAATTGCCGATGTCAAAAGCCGAGTTAGATAAATATCTGAAAGAGCGGAATTATTAATAGCGTATTAAAACTCAGATTGTACAATTCATTCTTAAGATTGATTACCAGATGAAATCCGGATGAGCGTAGGCCAGCCAAAGGAGATGAAAATCTGTGACGGTTCCCCGCTTTGCCAGACAATCAATGGGATCACTTAAAAACAAATTTTATGCATATGAAAAGTATTTTGCAGCAAATCGTTGAAAAAAATAATCAGCAGGAAAAAAAAGAGGCTGAAGTAGTGAAGGCAGAAATTGCAAATCCCGCCACAACCAATAATCGTCGGAATTTCCTGAAGAAAACGGCACTTGGAGGCCTTGCTATCGGTGGCTTAATGAATTTATCGATTGAAGATACCATCGCACAAACCACCTCGAAGGTTTCGCGTTCTTCAAGTCCTTCCGATTTAAAAATAACGGACATGCGCTATGCCGTGACAACGGTTCTTGGTCAGACGGCAATTATCCGGATTGATACTAACCAGGGCATTTACGGACTGGGTGAAGTAAGAGATGGAGCTGATGTTCGTTATGCATTGATGCTAAAAAGCCGGATACTGGGACTCAATCCATGCAATGTGGAGATGATTTTTAAAATCATTAAGCAGTTTGGCGGACCCGCTCGTCAGGCCGGAGGTGTTTGTGGCGTTGAAATGGCACTTTGGGATATCGTTGGCAAAGCATACGACGTTCCTGCCTGGCAATTATTAGGCGGAAGGTATCGTGATAAGATCCGATTATATGCGGATACACCTGAAGGGAAATCACATGAAGAACAAACAGAAAAAATCAGGTATCGCATTCAGGACCAGGGCTACACCTGGCTAAAGATGGATCTTTCCATCAACAACCTGAAGGATATCCCTGGAGCGTTGGTGAATCATGAATTCTGGGACGGAGCTTCAGGACAATATGATCTTCGGGATTATATGGGTTATGGAAATACGAAACACCCGTTTACACAAATTCAAATAACAGATAAAGGACTGGAGGAACTGGTTAAAGTTGCAGAACATACGCGTGAACACATTGGCTGGGATATTCCTATCTCGACGGACCATTTTGGTCATTTCGATGTAAACAATGCCATCCGTTTAGGAAAAGCCATTGAAAAGTACCGGTTGGCCTGGCTGGAAGATATGATTCCCTGGGAATATGCAGATCAATGGAAAAAAATAACTGACGCGCTGGAAACGCCTACAAATACAGGTGAGGATATTTTCCTGCTGCAAAACTTCAAACCGCTGATAGATATCCATGCAGTTGATATCATTCACCCTGATTTGTCATCTTCAGGCGGACTTTTGGAAACCAAGAGAATTGGTGATTATGCGGAGGAACATGGTATTGCAATGGCGATGCACCAGGCCGGGACGCCGGTTTCATTTATGGCTTGTGTTCATTGTGCTGCTGCAACCCAAAACTTTTTAGCTCTGGAACATCACTCTGTTGACCTGCCATGGTGGGAAAGTTTGGTGAAAATGACAGGTGGCAAACCTATAATTACCAAAGGATTTGCAAATGTCCCGGATTCACCTGGTTTAGGAATTGAATTGAATGAAGATGTCGTTAAAGAGCATTTGCACGCAAAGGATAAAAGCTTTTTTGCGCCAACGGATGAATGGAACGATAAGCGTTCGCATGACAGAACCTGGAGTTAATTCCAAGCCGATTTTGAATTAAAACCAATTTGCGATTGCACTTTTTGAAATGAAAAAAGTCGATGACTATTTAATAAATAACTTCATTACGCGGGAAATAAAGTTTCCCGCGTAATTTTAACAATTAGTCTTGTAAACCTCCGTACCATGAAAAAAATGACCGCTCACAGGATAGCGATGGGTTTTGCTGTAATATTTTTAATAATTTCATTGGTTCTCATCTTTTCCGGGAATGTAGCCAGTGCCGGTCCTTTATTGATCGCATTCTTCGTCTCTCTCGCGATTGGCGTAAGAGGATTTGATGCAGTGAAAGGGTTTTCCTATACAATCTGGATTTTCACTGCTGTTACTGCCTCCATGTTTTATCCTCAGTATTTTACTTCTGTCGGCGAATTTCAGCTTAAATTACTGATCGTGCCACTTTTGCAGATAATCATGTTTGGAATGGGGTCACAAATGAGTATGAGCGATTTTACGGGGGTGATTAAAATGCCCAAAGGTGTCATTATCGGGGTTGGATCACATTATCTGATTATGCCACTGGTTGCTTTTGCCATATCCCGAATATTTAATTTCCCGCCCGAAATAGCCGCCGGGATTATTTTGATTGGATGTGTTCCCAGCGGATTGGCATCAAACGTGATGTCGTACATTGCCCATGCCAACCTTGCCTTAGCGGTTACAATCGGAGCAATCTCAACGCTTATTTCCCCTTTTGTCACACCTTTATTGATGAAACTACTTGGTGGGCAATATATTGAAGTCAATTTCTGGAGTATGATGCTCGATATTTTAAATATGATTATTCTCCCGGTCGTAGCCGGTTTTATTTTCAATCTGTTCAATTCAGGAAAAGAAAAACTACGGTCGAAAGTGATTCAACTAACTGTTTTTTTCATCATTATTCTGCTTACAAATCTGGTTTACATGAAAGCCAAACACACTGATGTCGCCGGATTCTCGGTAGCTTTGGTTAAATCGCTGTGCTGGTTTTATTTTCTCCCAATGATAGGTGCTATGATTCTTCGTCACTATCTTAAAGGAGACAAGCAGTTAATGGGAAAAATCCTTTCATTTTTATCAATGGCTGGAATTGCGATCATCATTACAATTATTACTGCTGCAGGTCGCGACAGCCTGCTAAAGGTTGGCGCTTTACTTTTGGTAACCAGTCTTCTGCACAACTTAACCGGTTATACATTGGGATACACCGTATCATGGGTGTTTGGAATGCCTGAAAAAGACCGCCGGACCGTTGCCTTTGAAGTTGGAATGCAAAACGGCGGCTTAGCATCGGGTCTTGCGCTTCAAATGGGTAAGATTGCCACTGTTGGACTAGCACCTGCCATTTTTGGTCCTTTAATGAATGTAACCGGTTCGGCTTTGGCAAGCTGGTGGAGGACAAAACCGCCTAAGGAAGAAAATGAGAACCTTTCATCCACCTCTGTCAATTCTGCGTTAATCTAATACATTTGAGACGGCGTGATTTGTTCAACTAAAATGAAAATCATCATGCATTGATTTTGGAAAATCACAGTATTATTATTAACCCTAATGTTTATCTTCGCAGCGATGTCTGTTAGTCAATTGAACTAACAGATATCGATCTGTACCTTTAAGTTTAATGAATGTCGAAATTATGGATTCAAATTTAGCTGCCTTGCTCCAATCCTATCATGCACTTCCCGAAATACGCAGGCAGATTATCAATTTGCTGACGGTAAGGTTTGCAGAAATTGCAAAATACGACGTTTCCACTTATCTTTTGAAGAATCTTCCCAATTCTATAAAACCACAGGAATGCGAGGACTCAATAAAAGAATTGATAAAGAAAAAGTTGGTTGTAGTAGAAGGCTACAATTATACGGTGTCGCGTGATTTACTGCTTGAATTATTTCCGGGGTTGATTCAACAGCCCCAATACATCAAAATCATAAAAGGTGAGCAAAGGGATTTAAAATCATATTTTTATGCACCCGTAACACAACATATCCGCGACTATTTGTTTGCCTATTTTGTTGAAGAAAACACCTATACGCAAAACGCAGAAAAACAGCTGCTCAATGAGCCAATCAAAGCTTTCTTCCCCTTTCAAATGATGCTCGCCAGGCCAGCTTACGACAAGGCGCTGATCCAGTCACCCCTCCTCTTTTACCGGCTGATACAACTGGTCCAGAACAACATCACAAGCAACTTACTCGGGTACAGCATAATTACACAATTCTATGACAGAAATAAATCTTTCGAAGGATTGTATAATCATATTGATATTCAAAAGGCGGAAATCGACTTTCAACACGGAAAGATTAATGAAGCCCGCGAATCCACGCTGCCGTTCCAAACCCACGAAGCATACCTTCTGAAGTCGCAGATAGCACTTTTTCGGGGTGAGTTTGCAGCGTCGGCAGCGCTTTTTGAGGAGGCCCGGACAACTAACGAAGCGAAAGAGAAGATGCCTCGCATAGAATTTGGTTTTTACCACGAGTTCTTCTTCTGGCTCAACTATGTGTTTAATCCAGCTGGTTTAAACCTTAAGAAGCTTGATAGCTATATAAATAAGGTAGTAAAAAGCAAAGAACTACACATTCGAATCCTGCTTCCCCTTTTATACTTCCTGAAAAAAGACAGAACACTGGCATTGGAGCGACTGAACGAATTGATTGATTCTGACATTCCTAAATTCAATGATATCAGATTGTTCTTTATCGTATTAATGGAATACATCATTTCGGGTGAATTGTCGAAAAAGATGATAGTTTTATCCTCCGAGCTGTGCCTAAAACTCAGTAAGAGCCAACGCATAACGTTTTTGCGCGAAGTCACCTTTATAATGGATAAGCTGAATTTTAAAATTCCGCCAACCACAATAAAAATTGCGATGTCGCCCGACTCTCCTCCCTGTTTGATGAGCCGGTTAACGCATCAGGAAAAATGGGAGCAAATGCTGGATGGACTCCTGAATTTAGTAGCAATTAAATCCGATGCAGTAAAGCGTGAAGTAAACTCGTCCAGGATCTGCTACCTGATTAATGTAGAGAAAGGGATACTGCAACCTCTTTTGCAAACCGTGAATGCCAAAGGGAACTGGAGCCAGGGCCGGAATATAGCATTAAAACGACTTAAAGAACAGCAGGTTGACGGATTGACAGAACAGGACCGGCGCTTGGCTAACACCATCAGTCATAGTTCTGGTTATTACGGATCAAATGAGTATTATATCGACTTTGAGAATGCTGCGATTGAACTGTGCGGACATCCGTTTCTATTCCTATTTTCAAATCCTTCAATATCTGTCGAACTGATAAAAGCACAACCCGAAATCAGTACCGAAAAGGTCAGAGCCGGGATTCGCTTAAAAACCAACATTACCGATTCGAGTAAAAAGATCATCGTGATCAAAGAAACACAAACCCGTTTTAAGTTGATCACACTTAACTCACAGCAGCAAACGATCATACGAATGATCAACGAAGGAATCACTATTCCCGTTAAAGGAAGAGAGAAACTGCTTAAGACTGTCTCGAATCTGAGCGGTATCATGACGGTGCATTCCGACATGACCGACGACACCACAACATCAAAAACGATTGAAGCAGATTCGCGTATCAGGATTCAGATATTACCAATCGGCGATGGACTGAAAGCCGAGATGTTTGTGAAACCGTTGGGTACCGAACCACCTTACGTAAAACCCGGACGCGGTGGTAAAGTGGTGTATGGCATCGTTGACGGAGAAAAATGTCAGGCAGTACGAAACATCGTCCTCGAAAATGCCAATGCCAACAAGTTGAATAACACCATTGTCATGGACATGGATGCCGACCTGATTGAAGAAGCGGTCACATTTAACGATCCATATCAATGCCTCAACTTACTGGAGACCATCGGCCAGAATGCCGATATCGCGGTTGTAGAGTGGCCCGAAGGCGAACGCTTCAGGATGAAGAAATCGGCCTCCTTTGCAAATTTGCACCTGAGGGTTAAAGGTAAAGGTCAGTGGTTTGAACTCGAAGGCGAACTCAATATCGATGAAGAAACTGTTCTCAGCATTAAAGAGCTACTGGATCTAAGCCGTAAAAGTAAGGGTCGCTTCCTTGAACTGAAGAAAGGGGAATTCCTTGCCCTCACCGAGGAGCTGAAAAAACAGATTGACGAACTCGAATCGTATGCAACTGTTGATAAAAAGGGAGTTACGATCAACCGCTTTGCCTCTCATGCACTTGAGGAGATTACGAGCAAGGCAGGGTCGTTCAAAACCGATAAACATTGGAAAGACTTCCAGAAAAAGATAAGAGAGACAACCACAATTGATGCACAAATTCCTGCAACACTCGATGCCGAATTGCGCCCTTACCAGGAAGAGGGTTTCCGTTGGATGACACGACTGAAAACCTGGGATGCAGGTGCCTGTCTGGCCGACGACATGGGGTTGGGGAAAACAGTACAGGCCATTGCAATGATGCTTCACCTGGCCGAGAACGGTCCGATGCTCGTGGTATGCCCGGCTTCGGTGGTTCCAAACTGGGGTAACGAATTACGAAAATTTGCCCCTACGCTGAATCCGATCATCCTTCGACAAGGTAATCGCGAAGAGATTTTTACCGCGCTGACGGCTTTTGATGTGCTGGTGATCACTTATGGTCTGCTTCAGACGGAAGAGGAACGCATCGCGAAAGTCCAATGGGCAATGGCGGTTTTAGACGAAGCTCATGCCATCAAAAACACCCAGACCAAATCATCCAAAGCGGCGATGAGCATCCAGGCCGACTTCAAAGTAGTGCTTACGGGTACGCCAATACAAAATCATTTGGGTGAACTATGGAACCTCTTTAACTTTTGTAACCCCGGATTGCTTGGAACCCTGGCGCAGTTCACCGACCGTTACCTTAAAAATGATACAACCACTCAAAAAACCCATCTTAAAAAATTGATTACCCCATTCATCCTGCGTCGCACTAAAAACAAGGTTCTCGACGAACTTCCATCAAAAACTGAGATCACCTTCAGTGTCGAACTAAGCGAAGCCGAAATAGCATTTTACGAAGCCTTGCGACAACAGGCCATTAGCATCATCGAAAACAGCAATAGCCCCAATGGTCAGCAGCACTTGCAAGCCCTGGCAGAAATCACCAAACTGCGCCTTGCCTGTTGCAACACGGCGCTGGTAAACAAAGAAATACAGCTACCGTCGTCGAAACTCGAGGCTTTCTTCGAGATCATCGAAGAGTTGCGCGCCAACAATCACCGGGCATTGGTCTTCAGTCAGTTCGTGGGGCACTTATCCATCGTGCGTCAGGCGCTTGACAAGCAAGGCATCAGCTACCAATATCTAGACGGCTCCACTCCGATCCCTCAACGCGAGTTGGCGGTAAAGGCTTTCCAGGCAGGCAAGGGTGACCTGTTCCTGATTAGTCTAAAAGCCGGAGGGCTAGGGCTGAACCTCACCGCTGCCGACTATGTTCTTCACCTCGATCCATGGTGGAATCCGGCCATTGAAGATCAGGCGAGCGACCGCGCCCATCGCATTGGACAAACCCGTCCCGTGACGATCTATCGGTTGGTGGCCAAAAACACGATTGAAGAGAAGATCCTTCAGCTCCATGCCACTAAACGCGACATGGCCGACAGCCTTCTCGAAGGTACCGACCAAAGTGCCCGCTTATCTACAGTCGATTTATTGAATTTGTTGAAGGAGGTTTAAGCAATGTAAAGAGAAAGGATTAAATATGAACTTTCAAAATAACTTACAATTTCTTTCTGATTGTTAAGTGCCCTATTTTAAGCATTATTAAATTCTAATTTTTCTCATTGAAACAATATTAGAGATGAAAATCGTATATTTGTATTTTAGCAGCTAATATTTTATCTGTAAAATGAATAATATGGATATAACAGCTAATATACTATCCAAAAATGATTTTTTATTGGATGACTTTAATCCTGGTGCAATCTTAAATTTCAAAATCAGACTTCTCTTCATTTTCCACCCTCTTCTTTTCCCGTTTCTCCTCTACCCAAAAGTAAATAATTGGCAATACAAGAAGTGTCAATAATGTTGATGTGATCAGTCCCCCAATCACGACAGTTGCCAAAGGTCGCTGAACCTCAGAGCCGGGACCGGAATTAAAAGCCATCGGGATAAAACCAAGGCTAGCCACAAGTGCAGTCATCAAAACAGGGCGCAAACGATCTGCCGCTCCTTCGATAATCGTTTTTCGGAGAGGTCCCCCCTCCTTCCGGAGTTCATTGATATGGTCAAGCAAAACAATCCCATTCAGAACCGCCACTCCAAACAACGCAACGAAACCAATGCTAGCTGAAACTGAAAGGTACATTCCGCGAATCCAAAGCAGGAAAATACCTCCTGACAGTGCAAAAGGAAGGTTCATTAAAATGATGATCGCATAGCGCATTTTCCCGAAGTTGATGTACAACAGTCCGATAATGATAAAAAGGGAAAAGGGTACAACCAGCAATAAATGGTTCATCGCCCGTTTCTGATTTTCGAAAGTCCCGCCATATTCAAGAAAATAGCCAGACGGAACTTTTGCCTTCTGATCAATGACTGCCTGCAATTGACCTACATAAGTTCCAATATCGATATTCTTAATGTTGATACCCACAATTAGCCTCCTCCACCCGTTTTCGCGCTGGATTTCGCGGGGTCCCTCCTGAGCGACAATACGGCTGACCCGCTTAATTGGAATAAAATCACCATTTGGCAATGGCACAGGAATTTCCTGAATTTTCTGCAATTCGGAACGGAATTCGGCCGGATATCGCACCTGAATATCGAAACGGCGCTGACCTTCGTACAATTGCCCCGCAACCTGACCGCCAATACCAGCTTCAATTACTGACTGTACATCATTTACATTCAATCCGAAGGATGCAACTGCTTCGCGGTCAATTTCAATGGTAAGATAAGGCTGACCAACAGGTTGCTCAACGAAAAAGTTAGCGGTGCCAGGCATTCCCGCAACGAGTGCTGAAATATCTTCACCTATTCTATTAAGCGAATCGAGGTCTTCACCATAAATTTTCACTGCCAGATCTGATTTTACACCGCTTGTCAATTCATCAACACGCATGGCAATTGGTTGGGTGAAATTATAAGCCAACCCGGGTTCCGTTTTCAGGTACGGTTCAATTTGAGTAATAATGTCTTCCTTCGTAACACCTTTTCGCCATTCATCCGTCGGTTTCAAAACAATCCAAACGTCGGTTTGGTGCACGCCCATCCAGTCGTTCGCGAGGTCAGAGCGACCTGTTTTAGGAACCACCGTTTTTATTTCAGGAATATTCTCCATCAGTTTCCCCGCCAGCCAGTTAGCATTATCCATCGACTCTTTCAGTGTTACTGATGGCATTCTGACTTGCTCAACCAGGATTGATCCTTCGTCAAGTTCAGGAAGAAACTCCGTTCCAAGACGGCTCATCACAATCATCGAAAGTCCAAAAATAACAGCCGCTGAAATACTTACAAACTTCCGTCGGTCAATATGTTCCTCCAATCCGCCTTGGTACCTTGGCTTAATCCAGTCGATAAGATAGTTGCGCCGCATTTTCACCCCTTTTTTAAAAATAAGCGACGAAATGGCCGGCACAAAAATCAGGGCAAGCAGTAATGAACCCAAAACGGCTGCCGCCACAGTGATTGCCATTGGACGGTATAAAATACCCTCCATGCCACTAAAAGTCATGATAGGCACATAGACCATCAGAATAATTAATACGCCGAAAAATATTGGCCTGACAACCTGTTTCGAAGCGGATATAATCAGATCATCCGTGTTTTCGTTCTTGTTTTGTTGCAGGCGGTGAACAATGTTTTCAATCATCACCACCGATCCATCGACGACCATCCCAAAGTCGATGGCTCCCAAACTCATCAGGTTAGCTGCTAACCCAAATTCGCGCATGCCTATAAAAGCGAATAACATCGAAAACGGAATCACCATTGCGACTATCAAGGCACCTGAAATCTCGCCAAGCAACAATAGGAGCACCACAATAACAAGAAAACCTCCCTCAACCAGATTAGTCGAAATAGTGGCAGTCGTGCGATTAATCAAATCCGACTGGTCGTAGAATTTGTCAATCTGAACGCCATCAGGAAGCGACTTGTTGATTTCATTAATCTTCTTTTCAATATCAGCAATCACCTCACGCCCGTTTCCACCCCGGAGCATCATCACGATGCCACTCACAATTTCGCCTTTACCATCCTGTGTTACTCCTCCCTGACGGATTTGGGTTCCTACTACCACATCTGCAATATCTTTTATAAAAACAGGTTTGTTATTGATGTTGCGGACAATGATATTTCGGATATCGTCGGCTTTGTTGATTTGCCCATAACCGCGAATAATGTATTGTTCACGGTTATGCTCCAGGAAATTACCTCCCGAGACACTATTGTTATTCGCAATCGCATCAATAATTTCTTTGATCCCAATTCCAAAAGTTCGGATTTTCTCAGGGGCAATAATTACCTCATATTGCTTGACAAAACCTCCGAATGAATTGATCTCGGTTACCCCCTTAACCACTTTTAGCTGGGGAACAATCAGCCAGTCCTGAATTTCACGGAGCTCTGTGAGTGATTTATTCTCTCCACGAACAGCGTACTGAAATATTTCGCCGAGTGCAGTTGAAATGGGCCCTAGTTGCGGAGCCGAAACATCGGGAGGCAAATCGGAGGAGATGGACTGTAGTCTTTGACTGACCATTTGCCGGGCAAAGTAAATATCGGTCCCTTCTTCAAATTCTATGGTAACAGCCGATAGCGCAAATTGAGAGGTTGAACGAACCTGTTTTACATCAGGTAAGCCATTCATCGCCGTTTCAATCGGATAACTAACCAGCTTTTCGACATCAAATGGAGAAAACCTTCCAGCTTTGGTGATCACTAAAACCTGAACAGGTGTTACATCGGGCAGTGAATTAATAGGCAACCTGATCAGCGAAAAATAACCGGCTACTGCCATCAGAAGAACCAATGAAAGAGCGATAAACTTTTGTCTGACACTGAATGTGATTATTTGGTTGAGCATAGTTTCAGGTTTCAGGTGAAATTTTATTCTTCAGCTATCTTATCGAAACGGGAAAGGGCTTTAAGACTAAAGATCTGGTTTACAGCTAATCTTTCGTTTTTCTCAAGACCTTTTTGTATCACTGCATATTTATCGCGAAACTCAGGAACGACGACTTTCCGTTTTTCGAAAGTTGACTCGCTGACCTTTACAAAAACAATCGGATCGTTTCCTTCATACGTCAGCGCTTCAATAGGAATTGTAATCACTTCAGTCTGAGAAGAGGTGCTAATTGACAACCGGAGGTTTTCGCCCGGTTTCGGCCAATTATCTTTACTGGCAAGTAACACATTAACCACAACAGAACGATTATTTTCATCCAGACCAGGATTGATTGAAGTAACGACAGCTTTCATTTCGAGCGGATCATTTTGCCGACGAAAGATGCTAACCGAATCACCCTTATTAATGTATTGTGCGTCCTCAGGAGAAACGTAACCACGAACCAAAACATGACTGATATCTAAGACGCGCGCAAGCATTTGAAGGGCATTCACCGACTGTCCAAGTTCGACCGACCGTTGATCCAAACTTCCTCCAATAGGTGAATGAATTTTGAGGGTAGGATCGATACTTTCTGCCGTTCGGAATGCGTTTATTTCTTTTTCAGGAACTCCAATTGCCTTCAATTTTGATACGGCTGCGATAACGGTTGTCTTTGCGCGCTGAAAATCAGAGCGACCACGGTCGAGTTCACTTTCCGAACTGATTGTTTGTTCAACCAACTGTTCGAGCCGATGTAATCTGGACGTCTGAAAAGTTTCTTCGGAAACTGCCTGGAGATACTCCGAAACCATATTGCCAAATTCAAGACTCTCGATGCTAAACATCTCCTGACCTGGCTTTACGATCTCTCCTTCCTGAATATCAATGCGGCTGATACGTCCATTAATAGGCGTGCTGATAATACTAATGTGATTAGGAGCCGGAAATACCACGCCAGGAACGGCAATGCTATAATTCGCCAGACTGCTGGTAACCGTTATTGTTTGAATTTTTAATTCAGCGATCTCCTGGACTGAAAGCTTTACAAGATTTTCGGGTTTTATTCCTGAAACAGATGGCGGTGAATCGGATGCACCTTTTTCCTTTTGAGCAGGTTCGTGATTGCCTCCGCATGAATAAATGATGACCAGCAGGAAAGATAGGAGGTTTACCAAAACCAATCGTCTGACGAATTGAAGTTTTTTCATGAATCAATTATTTTGCAAATAACTTACTAATAAACAAGGTCTTTATCCAGGAACCTTTCGAGTTCGACAAGCTGAATATAGAAATCCCTTAGGGATGATAGGTAGCGCTGCTGGCTATTGAGGTATATTTGTTGAGCACTTATTAGGTTCAGTAAATCAACCTCACCAAGGCGATAAGCGGTGAGGGTGAGTGTCTGCAATTTTTCGGCTTTGCTGCGAATGGTTTCATCGTACCGTTTAATCGTCGCCCGACTCACTTCGTAACTGTGCCAGGCATGCTCGATTTGTTTTTTCATATCAAGCTTGATTTCCTGCTGCTTCCACCGAATTTCGTCCTGTCGGGCCAGGTTTGTATTGATACGACCCTTTTGCTCGAGCGGATACCAGATAGGGAAACTCAGACCGACTTCGAACCCATTGAAATTGTACCCGGTTCCATAATCCTGTTTATACAAATTGAAGCGGATGTCGGGAAGAATATTGCTTTTTGCTTCTTTCAGAAAATAGTTGGATGCAGCAAGTTCACTGGATGATGATTTATACAAAGGCTGATCGGTCAGCACCGCCAATGCCTGGATCTGAGAAATATCCACATCGGTACTCCTGAGGCTATCCATGAATTGAATCGTGTATTTCTGGTTTTCAGGCTGAAGCCCCATCAGGTTGAAAAGTCCGTAGCGAGCCAGGTGCAACTGCCTCCGGGCATCGTCGATATCATTATTCGCTTCGGCCACTTGCAATTCAGCTTTGGTGAGGTCCATGCCATTTCCCATGCCTGTTTCGAATTGTGTATAAACAGCATTGTATAATTCGGTGGCCAGTTTTAGTTGCTGGTCGCGCAATTTTTGAAGATGAAGCGCATAAAGCACTTCAATATAGCGGGTTTTAACGCCAACTTTAACCGTTCTTTCTTCGGCTTTAATCGAAAACTCCATTGCCTTCCCCTCTTCGCGGATCGCCTTCATCCGGTATGAAGTTGTTAGCGGGAAATCGACCGTTTGAGATACAGTAAGTCTTTGCTCCTGAAATGGATCAGTAGTTTTACCATTCATTCCCTCCTTCATATAACTTACTTCGGGAGACGAAATGCCGCTCTGCATCCGCCAGGCTTCATTCTTTTGTTTTAACTGGGACCGCATCTGGTTAATGTGCGCATTATTCAAGACGGCCTGATCAACAGCATCCTGAATGGTAAGTACCTGCGCTTGGGAAGCTAAAAAGCTACTTGACCAAAATGCTAAAAGCATGATTTTCAGAGAATAGCCCATAGTGATTAGTTACGTTAATTTCTTACGCAAAAGTTAGTGAAAATTTAATTGACATTCAGCTTTCTCCTCACCTTTTTGTCAAAGTGTTTTCGATTCCTTTTTTAGCTATGATTTAAAAGTGCTGTATACTTAAAAATATAGAATTCCACGATGAATCCTCATTCGTCATGGGGCGAATGATAGAAATGGTATAAAGACACTGATTCGCCCCGGAGCGAATGGTCAAACTAAACCTGAAACAACGATTTTCTCCGGGCGAAGCAAAGAACTAACCTGATGGACTGACTTTCGCCTGTATTTTTTCAGATAACCGGCGTTTTACCTCTTAAAAAATCTATTACTACCATTCATAGTAATAAAACTCATACATATTATCATTAATTCTTGTTAAAATTGCCGGCAAACTTTCACATCGAACCTTTGGAAAACTATTTTAAAAAATACAGGGAAGCCACTATTGGAATAGACCAGACTTTTCAATCCCCTTACGGAGAGAAAAAGATCGTTTATGCTGATTGGATTGCCAGTGGCAGGCTTTACAGACCCATTGAGGAAAGAATCACGAACCAGTTTGGACCCTTTGTTGGCAATACGCATACAGAAGCGAGTGAAACAGGTACGCTTATGACAAAAGCCTACCACCATGCTCAAAGAAAAATCAAAGAGCACGTGAATGCCGGTCCGAACGATGTGATTATCACTGCGGGATCAGGAATGACAACGGTGATCAACAAGTTTCAGCGTATACTCGGATTCAGGGCGATGCATAAAATCGATAAACTCGATTGTTTGCCAAAAGAGGATCGCCCGGTGGTTTTTATCACGCACATGGAGCATCATTCCAACCACACCTCATGGCTGGAGACAATTGCCGATATTGTTCAGCTTTGTCCCGACAAGGACCTTTTGGTCGACACTGAGCAGTTAAAAATTGAATTAGAGAAATACAAGGACCGGAAAATGAAAATCGGTTCATTTACAGCTTGTTCAAATGTTACAGGCATCGCAACTCCTTACCACGAAATGGCCAGGATCATGCACGAAAACGGCGGATTGTGTTTCATTGATTTTGCTGCTTCGGCGCCTTATGTTAATATTGATATGCATCCCGAAGACCCGCTTCAGGCTTTGGATGCCATTTTCTTTTCGCCTCATAAATTCCTGGGCGGACCCGGAAGTTCAGGTGTTTTAGTCTTTAATTCTGCGATCTATAATAGCTCAGTTCCCGACAACCCGGGCGGCGGAACAGTTGACTGGACAAATCCATGGGGTGAGTTTAAATACATCGACGATATTGAAACACGCGAAGATGGCGGGACACCCGGTTTTTTGCAGGCCATCCGCACAGCTCTATGCATCGAACTTAAAAACAACATGGGAGTCGAAAATATCGAAAAACGTGAAAGAGAACTGGTTCAGATCGCTTTTGCTGAACTTGAAAAGATAGAAGGGCTTCACATACTGGCTAACAATATCCGCAAAAGATTGGGTATCATCTCTTTTTACATGGATCATCTCCATTTCAACCTTGCAGTAAAACTGCTGAATGACAAATTTGGTATTCAGGTGCGAGGTGGATGTGCCTGCGCCGGAACATACGGTCACTTTCTGTTGGATGTGAGCCACGATCAGTCAAACCAAATCACCCAACAAATCAATTTCGGCGATCTTTCGCAAAAACCGGGTTGGATAAGACTTTCACTTCATCCAACCATGACCAACGAGGAACTCTTTTTTATCATGGACGCAATACAGCAGGTTCAGAAAAATCACAGCGACTGGGGAAAGGATTATTCTTACAATCATAAAACCAACGAATTCAGGCATTTCAATGAACCAGAAGACAAAACGGAATTGGTAACGAATTGGTTTGATTTGGAGTAACCCAACGAAATTTAATAAATTTGCAAATCGGCATTCATCCAAATGTACAAATTCAATAAAATCAGATAGCTGTCATTTATGAAAACCATTCTCCCTCTTTTACTTTTTGCCTTCTTTTCAACCTTTTATCTCACGATTGTTCATGGGCAGAATATTGAACTCAAACAATCAAATCAATCGGGTATTTATAAAAAAGGTCAGGAAATAAGGGTAACCCTGTTCTTAAAAGATCATTCCGTTGATTCTGTTTTGGTTAAAATTCGCCAAAACCACAGCCAACAGATTTCGGAACAAAAACTCAAATTTACTGGCGATACAATTCTGATTTTTAAAGAGCGGTTCTACAAACCATCGTCCGTTATCTTTGAGGCAAGCACAAAAAATGAAACGGCTAGCATTGGATCGATCTTTGATCCTGAAAAGTTCAAACCCGGCACCAATCGGCCAAAAGATTTCGATCAATTCTGGAAGAACGAGAAAAACGCGTTAAGGGCACTCCCAATGGATGTGAAAAAAGTATCTGTGAAAGAAAACGGAAATGGATTCAACTGTTTTGAAATGGAGATTAATTGTACCGGACCCAAACCAGCGAGAGGATACTTTGCTAAACCTGAATCGGCAAAAGCTAAATCGTTGCCAATAGTTCTTTTAGTTCATGCTGCAGGCGTAAAAGGGTCATGGTGTCGTTCGGAACCAGGAGATGCACTTCGCTATGCCAAAATGGGAAACGGAACACTTTGCTTTGATTTAAATGCGCATGGAATGCTGAACGGACAGACTGAAGAATATTATGCAAATCTTGAAAACGGGGAGTTGAAAAACTATTACCTGCAAGGACTGGAAAGTAAAAATGATAACTATTTCAGGGGAATGTACCTCCGTCTGATCAGAACACTTGATTTCCTGACAAGTCAGCCGGAATGGGATGGGAAACGAATTATCGTAATTGGTGAGAGTCAGGGTGGCGGTCAGGCATTGATTGCTGCGGGTCTCGACAAACGGGTAAGTGCCGTTGTTGCAACGGTGCCCGCCATGTGCGACTGGGGCGGAACATTGGTCGGCAGGAAAGGCGGCTGGCCGCAACCATTCGAAGCCAAAGGAGACAAAAACAAAATGCTTTCTACACTCCCCTATTTTGATGCTGTCCATATACTTAAAGGCTCAAAAGCAACCATTCTTACAGAAATTGGTTTGATAGACGTTACATGTCCCTCAACATCGGTTTTTGCGGCAATCAATCAGACAAAAGGTAAAAAAATAGTTTTTGTAGTACCGTACCGTCAACATCATGCTCCGGCAAATTATATGAAAGCGACGTGGGAAAACACCGTTAATAAGCCCAGGGAGGATTTTATCCGCGAATATCTGAAATAAAGGATTTATGATATAATAGACTGGCTTCTGACGACTCAAGGCTGGCCTGAAAATGCAAGTTGTCAGTCGCTAACAGCCGGTTACTCTTTCCCAATCAATGCTTTGGAACCAGTTATTTGATCTTCCCTTTTTTCAGATAGGTGGCCAGAGCTTTCTTAAAATCGGTTGAAGATGCGATTTTAAGAAAATTTTCCGGAAGTCGTGGTTGCTCCTGCTTCACCTGCCATCCGCTCACTAGAACGGCTTTATCAGGAAATGCCTTCTTAAGTCTTTTGATTTTTTCTGTAAGTACTCCTGCACCCGGTGACATTACAAAAGAGGTGAAAATAATTTGGGCCGGCCGGATCTCATCAACCCGAACAATATCACGAAAAGGTACCGAAGACCCGAGATACAGCACTTCAAAATCGGCCTTACGGGCCAGGTAATTGTAATAGAGCAATCCAATTTCGTGAAACTCACCTTCAGGAAGGTAAAATAAAATCCGAGGGTGAGACCCCTCATATTTAACTCCCTCACGGTCAATGGCAGTAATCAGTTTTTGCCGGATCAGATTCGTGATAAAATGTTCCTGGCCAGGATTTATAGAACCTGCGAGCCACAAAATACCAATACGTTCCAGTAACGGAAACAATAATTGTTCAATCGCAGTTTCAAAACCCAGATTCGCAACCGCTTGCTCAAAGACCTGATTAAAATGGCGTTCATTAACTTCAATCATAGCCATTACCAAACTTTCAGTTTGAGTGCTCAGTGAAGGAATCTCATTGTTTAACTGTAACATTACCTCGCTAATCTGACTGTCGGTAAGTTGTGATATTTTCGAAATTTTATATCCATTTTGATTCAACACAGAGATATTCATCAGCTTAACGAGATCATCATCTGAATAAAAACGAATATTTGTATCAGTCCGTTTAGGTTCAATCAAACGATAACGCTGTTCCCATATCCTTATAGTATGAGCCTTGATCCCTGATAATTTCTCTAAGTCCTTAATTGAATAGGTTGACATGTTCGAAATAATTTATTAAAAATACATTTTTCAGAATGTGGCTGACTACAATATTAATATTTGTCATAGTTTTGCGGACCAAAGTGATTACCCATAGAATCATCACGAAATTAGTCATTAAACAAATATATTCACAAATCAAATTAAAAACTTTCAATTGAGGTAGTTGATTTAAAGAAAATCGATAAAATAAAAACAATCCCCGAAGAAATATTTATTCATAAAAAATTAATATCCTGGTATTTAAACCATACAAAGGATTTTCATGACTAAAATTCTCCGGGGAATCAATCAATGATTAATCGGTCTATATATTAAGGAACAATGACTTTATTAATCACATGCACAACGCCGTTTTTACCCTGCACATCAGCTTTAATAACATTTATGGAACCATTAATGGTAACCCCGCTGCTGCTCACAACAACACTAAGTGACTTAGCGGCATTTAATGTCGGGACTGTTCCCGATGTCAGATTCCCTGACTGAACATTTCCGCTAACAACATGTGCAAGGAGAATAGGCGTAAGGGTTTCCTTGCTTAATGCGCTTATACCGGTAACCCCCAGGGTTGTAAACAATGCGGTAAATGCATCGTTAGTGGGAGCGAAAACGGTAAATGGACCTGCTCCGGATAATGTGGTAGCCAGATCAGCCTTAACCACTGCCAGCACAAGTGTACTGAATAGGCTGTTTTGCTGTGCAATTTCGACCACAGTCGGGGGCAGCAGAACCTTATCAATAACATGGATGATCCCATTAGTAGCAACAACATCGGTGGCAATTACTTTAGAAGTATTATTAAGTTTGACACCATCGGTTGTACTGATCTGAAGTGAAACACTTTTTCCAAATGCGGTGCTTAGGGTCGGAACATATCCTGCCGCTACAGCCGCAGCCGGAACATACCCGTTAACAACATGGTAAAGAAGAATAGGTGACAATGTTGCGGCAGAGAGATCATTAAGTGTGACTCCCAATGCGGTAAATAACGCTGCGAAAGCATCATTTCTAGGAGCAAAAACGGTGTAAGTTTTAGTTGGATCAGCCAAAGCGGTAACAAGATTTGCTTTTGTGAGAGCTGCGACCAGCGAGGTAAACATTGGATTAGCAACTGCATGATCGACAATACTCATTGGTAAAAGAACCTTATCAATCACATGAATGACTCCATTGTCGGCCATTACATCGGTTTGGGTGATTTTAGCCCTGCCATTAATTTTTGTCTCAGTCATATCCACGTATAAAGAGAGGAAAGAATCTACTACCGGTCCATTCGCAGAAGTTGAATAGTAGCCCGTCGAAATCATTGAGGCAGCTGATTTTCCTGCCTTTACATGATAAAGCAAAACTTTTTTAAGCGTTTCTGTAGGAATATCATTTAATGACATAACACCAAGTTCGGTGAGTAGAGCCGCGAAAGCAGCATTTTTAGGAGCAAAGACTGTAAAACTTGACGAAGGATTTGCCAGAACAACATCTAATCCCGTTCTTTTCAAGGCCACAACCAATGTAGACAAGTCAGGATTTGAAGCTGCCACATCTACAATTGTACGAACTTTAACTTCATTTAATTTCTCGTCTTTTTTACAACTGTTTATGGTAATCGAAAGTACCATGATCAATAAAACCGAAAATAACAAATTGAACCTTTTCATAGCAATAAATTTAAAAATTTGAAAAATTTGAACTTTGTAATTATTTAAACGTGTGCCGACGAATAATGTTTAATCTTTTTCTACTTTCTTTAAACACTACCATGTTAAAATTTGTTATATATCTATTTATCTGACATATAACAATATTATTTTTTTTAAATATATTTGAATTAATCACTGCATAATAGCTTTTTTAACCAACAAAAGCGCCCGGATCAGTGATCCGGGCGCTTTTGTTTAAGAAAATCAGAATTGACTATTTTGCCTCTTTAGCCAGCTTTAACGCCAATGTCGTCGTGTAATATTTTGTGATCATATTCGGAACTTCCCATTCCGGGAGTTTTCCATCTTTCAGATATTCAAGATATTTGGCGGTAACCTGGGCAAAATGAGACTCATGGCCGACTTTAAGCACTGCAGGGATAACAACTTTCCACGTGTTTTTATTCACATTTTCAATCGAAAGACCAGTTTGGGGAAGTGCTTTCACAACCTTATCCAAATTGGCAGCGAATGCTATCAAATCGGTACCCTCCTTTGCAATGATATACAAAGTAGGATCATTCTTTTCTTCAGCACCTTGTCGTATCTCTAAACTTGAAAGAGAACCCCGTAAGATTGAGTAGTGTGTATCACCTGCACCTTCAGGTGCTTTATAATTCCATATTGCAGAAACCTTGGCTACACTACCTTTTATTTTATAGGTAAATTCACCATTTGCGAACACATTCAATTTGTCATCTTTGACATCTTTGACAAGGTAATCGGGATACTGTTCCAGCTTCGTAACTTCTTTGAAATCATCTTTTGACAATACAGTTGGCCAACGTTTTGCGGCAATCATATTAATATCGACTTTTTGCACAACCAGATCGGGAAAGCAAACCCATTGTACCAGATCGACAAGATGAGTCGTCACATCTACAATTCCTTCTCCTTGTTGGTTTACATCAAAGAACCAGGCTGGACGAACCAGTGTACTCCCTGATACATTTTTATAGAAATAATGCACACTGATTTTTTCAACAGCCGGCTTTTCAACAGTTCCGGAATCGAGTTTACCAAAGACTTCTGGAAGCATCGAAAGTTCACGTTGAAGAACGGTTGTTACCGAAAAACGTTCAGTCATGATATCATATAGCAAAACACCCTTTTCCCTTGCGATGTTGAAGGCTTCTTCAATTACAGGAAATTCATTGGCCGTGATAACCATCGGCTTATCTGCCAAGACGTTAAGCCCAGCCTCAACTGATTTTTTGATATAATCGGCTTTAATCCGGTTGTTTCCCGATACGACCACTACATTACCCGGCTTTTCTGATAACATCTTCTCCAGATAATCACTTCCAGTATAAACTTTTTCATTCCATGCTGTTGGCTTCTCAGCCCTTGTGTTGTAACCTTCAATTCGTTTAAGGTGCTCCTTTAAATCGTTCCCCTCGGGTGCATATACGAAAACATCTGAACTAACCTGTTCATACATATCTTTTTGAACAAGCGCAGCGTGAAAATGGCCCGGATCGAGCGTCATAATCTTTACCTCACCTTTAGCTCCTGTAAACGGAGCAGGTTTTAAATCGTCCTTTTTAGCGGGTTTGCTACCTCCTCCACATGAACTTAAAGCAACCGTAACTGCAAGTGCCATAACAGGAAAAAATAATTTTCTCATTTCAGATTTTATTTTTATAAATACTAATATATAGACATTTAACTATTCTTACAGCCATATTTTTTCCGAAAAGAGGAACGTTGGCAAATATTTCTTTCATCCCCGGAAGGAGAAAAGTAATCTGCTAAATTAAGACTAAATTTTATCCCGGCAAAATTTGAAATATCCGATAACATGGCCTGAGAGATGCGATCTTTTTTATGACGTTATTCTCCTCCCCGAAAGGTAATGGTTCAGTTTTCGATCAAAACTTAGCAACTTCTTTTGCCATCGATGTCTTTAAAATCAATTTCGAATTCTTCGTTATTGTGTAGTGAAATTATTGCACCCAAGGCTGACTGTGAAGTTGTGACATCCATAATTTTTATCTCTTTTATTGGAGATAACTCTTCTTCTGTCCATTCACAATTATCCATCTTATGCAACATGACCGAAATCATTAATTCCATCTGAGGGTTCTTTGCTGTCCGCTTCTTCCAGGCATAGATTACTGTACTTTCGTCTGCTTCTGCATTTCGATTAGAGTGCACCAGGCTTTCCAATGTGTCCCAGCCATTGTAAGTTATCAAGGCAATTTGTCTGCCAGGAATGGATGCCGTAATAACCATTTTGTTTCCGGAATCGAATTGATTAATTATTGCCTTAATACCGTCAATATGTGGCATCCCAAAATGACCGAGGGTTAATTCATATTCAAAGGCAAGCCGTGAACGGTCGACCCGGATAACTCCTCCGGGGATTGTTATTTCAGCAAGATCAATGATGTAACCCACGCCATTATTCGGAGGTTTGCGCATGATGGCCTGCCTGTACAAAACATTTTTCCGTACGCCGTTGTAAAGCATACTTTGAGAGGTCGTAAATGATCTGTTTTTATCTGAATCGTTCATAATCTCCTGACCGGTGAGATAGAAATTAACATCGTCGCCTCTTACATCTCTTGGGTCCAGGCTCCGGAAACAGTACTCCATCGATGTTCCTCCAGCCGGATTATGGTCTTCCCAGGGGAAGTGGGTATTGTAAACAAGTTTGGAATAGTTCGGATCGTCGTAGTACACTTTGCCCGGGATAATTTCAGAGGTGCCTGTCTTGCCATGATTGACCAGTACAAGACCCGGATTTTCGAGGATTATTTTCCGTGAACTGCCACCCAATGTTTCCCAGATACCTTCATTTTCTTTAGCAGTCCAAAAGGGGGAATCGTCAGGCAAAGCAAGGCAGATAAATGGCAGAAACATCAGGAAAGGACTTGCCGAACAACTGTAGTTTTGCACCATATATTCTTTCTGTCCGTAAAATCCAAGACTGGGGATATCGTTGTCAAAAAATTCTTCCTTCGTGACAAATTGCAGCAAAGAACCCGAACAAAGTCGTCTGGCCCATCCTGCATCCAATGCTGTTTTTTCCTTCAGCATGAAAGCAACCGGAAAGGCTCCGGAGACCCATGTCCGGTAACAGATACTCCTGGACCACATGTTGATGTATCCGTCGCGCGCAAAAAAACCGGTTACAGACTCCATTAGTTTGACCGCCGATTTTTCTATAATTTCAGCAATCTCAGGATAGTATTCATCGCCAAATGTCCTGTTCCAGATCGTTGTATAAACAATAAACAGACTGATAGAATAGTAGTTGTAAGTTTGTTCGAGGTACCATCCGTCTCCAGAATGATAAGAGACAACCCACAACAAATGGCTTTTTAATAAATCGTCATCAATCTCGTATCCGTACTTTTTTAAAAATGAAAGTGCACAAATGTTAAATATCCTCCAATTATTCTGTGTGGTCCGGTGATGCGCCCATTTTGAGATGGTTACCACCATTTCATCCTTTTGCTTTTCAGTAAATTGGGGCCAGATAGTATCCGGTAATAGCAGCAATGTTTTAAATAATCCCCCAAACTCGCATGTGAATTGATAATTTGAATCGGGTAAATCTTCAGGCATTGGCAACGAATTGGCATGACCGGGAGTAAAAGCATTATAAAAATGCAGACAATAATAATCCCTTAGACTAATATTATTAATAGTCATTACCGGATCAATTTGAATCAGGGGTCCTGCCAGGGTAAAGGTTCTTTCCAAAGCTTCAAATTCAGCAGACCGGTAACGCCATTCGGGAGAATCGGGCTGAGGATACGTTTTGCCGGGAACAATGGGGAAACTGAGTGGAGTCTCTAATGAATCGACATGTTTAAAAGCCCTTTCAAGCAAATATTTGGCCAATTCGATATAATGGCTCTTTGACATTCCCGTGAAGGTACTTAATTCAAAATCAGGATTTTTTACCTCAAAGGCGTTCATGATTGCTTTTTATATGGTTCAAATACGCGCTGATTATTTTACGTAGCTTGTCCCATAAGGGAATCGCTGGGTCCGTGAAAGCATTTTATTGGCCTCATCATCCTTTACAAACATTTCTGTATCAGGATTCCAATCCAGTTTACGACCCAGTTTCATCGAAATATGGGTAATCAGGCAAATTGAACAGGCGCGGTGACCAATCTCGACATTGGAGATGGGTGCTTTACGCGTTTTGATGCAATCGAGCCAGTTTCCATGCTGATTATCAATTTTATACAAATGAGTTTCGTTCTCTTTGATCACAGAGGTGAGGATCTTGGGATTGCTGGCATCCAAAGCTTTGCTACTTCTGTCTTTAGCTACCGGATCACTTGCTGAGGCAGTATAATTACCCCGGGTTACGAAAATCCAACCGTCACTACCTTCATACCTGATGCCATTTGGGTAACCTCCACTTGAAATCATGGTCAGACCATTCTTGTATTCTGCAACCGAAAGAAACTCACCGTGAACATTCCAAAGACCTGATTTAGGAAATTCTGCATGAGCATTAATCGAAATAGGGCCTGTGTATTCGGTGTCCATTCCCCAGGCCGCCGAATCGTAATGGTGTTGTCCCCATCCGGTGATCATACCGGCACCAAATTGCTCGCAGCGCAACCAACCCGGACGATCGGTCATGCTGTTCTGCGGATGCACACGCATTTCGGTATAATAAACTTCGGGTGTCGATCCTAACCACATATCGTAATTCAGATTTTTAGGAACCGGCCTTTCTGGTGCCTCAGGACCGGCAGGATCGCCCGGCAGCCCAATCTTAATGGTATGAAGCTTTCCTATTCTTCCATTACGAACCAGTTCGGCAGCAATCCGGAACTGGGGCATCGCCCGCTGCTGAGTTCCTACCTGAAAAATAGTCCCTTTACGTTTTACCACATCAACCAACATTCGTCCTTCGGCGATGGTCAGAGATGTTGGTTTTTGAAGATAGACGTCTTTGCCCGCCAAAGCAGCCTCTATTGCCGGTTGTGAATGCCAATGGTCCGGGGTCGAAATCATCACAGCATCAATATCTTTATTCAGCAGCAACTCGCGGTAATCGCTGTATGTTTTAACACTGACAGCATCTTTGCTGCCGGTTTTTTTTGCATAGTAACCCTCAATAAAATCCTTCCCTTTGGCAACCCGGTTGGTATCGAGGTCGCACACCGCTATTATCCGGGCAGTATCGAAGGTCAATGTTTCAGCAAGGTCGTGTGTCATTGCTATTCGGCCAAAGCCAATTTGAGCCACATTAATCTTATTGCTCGGGGCATTCTTCCCAAAAACCGTTGATGGGACAATGGTTGGGAGAATAATCGTTCCGGCGATTGCCGCAGATGAATTTTTTAAAAAATTTCTTCGTTCCATTTTAATATAGTTTATTGGTTTATAGACAATTAATATTTCACAACCGAATCATCGCATTTCAGATCGCCCAAAACATACTGGGTTCCGTCAAGAAAATACTTAAGAAGCCGTGCATCTTCGAAACTCTGTGCATTATGGGAAGGAGAAACGTAAAAGACCCTTCCTTTTCCATACTTTTTGATCCAGGAAACGTACTTGATATTTTCGTCGAATTCTTTTGTTTTTTTGGTCAGTTTCGAAGTTTCCATATACAGTAGCGGACGGAAATTCTTTTTTGCATACGCGTTGTTGAATAGGTACGGCTCATCGATGTGAACAAACGGTTTACCTTCAAAAGCTTTCAAAAGTGGGTGGCCGGGTTCAGCCAACTCCAGCGCAATTTCCTGTTGAGCCGGATGGTAATCAAAACTACCCCCCACCATTTCGCTGAATTCGCTTGAATTATTTTGCATCACGATTGCACCATGAACAACCATCAGTCCGCCACCGTTATGGACATATTTAATCAGACTTGCTTCAAGTTCGGCAGCTTTCTTTTTCTTTTGTTCCTCCGTCAGGGATGAATCTTTATCCAGCACGTCCATGATCAGATCCCGCCGGGGACCAATAGAACATGTGCTGTTTAAAACTACCGCATCGAACTCTTTTAAACTTTTCATTTCAAACCTGTAAATATCGGTGCTTACCTCCACCTCAAATGCTCCGGTTTTTTCGCCTAACACCTTCATCACCGCATTTGTATGCGGTATTACCCAGTGGTTAAATCCTGTAAAAAGGCTAAAAACAAGGACTTTGCGATGTTTTAGTGGTTTAACTTCTGCCTTAGCCGGTGCTAATCGCTCAATTTTCTTAATCCACTCATCGGTTAAATTGAATTCTTTTAGTTGTGCCTTTGCTCCCATCATTGAAAGCGAACAAAAAAGGACAATCATGATTTTTTTATACATCGTTATAAAATTTAGAAATGTTTTTGGTTAATAAAATGTCTAACAATCAATTAATTAAAGAAATTTTAGGCGGATTGGCAAAAGCCTGCCAATAGTTTTCGGCTTCTTCCGAAGTCATTTTTCCATCAAAAACAACAAGTCTGTATTTCAGTGTGTAATCGTTGCCTTTTTCAATCTTCCAATCTTTGTTCCGGATAGGACAGAATTCGAAATAGACATCACCATGACCATTGGTCTCTTCAGGCCAAACTCGCATGGGCTCGGGGTGCATCCTGTTAGCGGGAAAACTCATGAATAATATTCCTGACCGACCTCCCTGAGTTGATGATGCTCCTTCGATGATGCACCATCGGGCATTAGATCCATCTGCATTTTTGCGATCTTTTCCTTCGGAGGTCAAAACAGAACTGTTGTCCTTGTTCCATTTATCGGTAGCTCTGTAACCAATTCCACCACCATAACGATAGGCTGCCAAAAGAATTCCGGAATCAAGCGGCGTATTTAGGGTACTCATATAATCAAATAAATACCTGCGATTGGCAATGTTCCATACCCGGACATCGAATAACTCGTTCATAGCAACGGCATCGGCTCCGACTGCTTTAAAATCGATATGTTCCTGAAGCGATTTAAATCCGGTGTAGACCGGACCTTCCACTTGCGAAATAAGACCGGCAAATCTTACAGTTCCCTCTCCTTTCATCAAATTCCAAAAATCGATTTCACGTTTGCCGATGAAAGTCAAAGTCCAAGGATTCCAGATGCCATAATGATGATAATGATCAGGAGCCTGAATGCGGGTCAGCACTTCGCCTCCGGGAGAATAGACCGGATGAATAAAAGCCGATCGTTTGTAAAGTGGGTTCACTCCTTTCGGAGGATTGAGGGTTTCGATCTGGTAACTGAGAATTGGCTTAATGCCTGAAAACAAGCTAAGTGCTCCATCTTTATTAACCGCTGAAATTCCTGACTTAAATATTTGTGGATTCAGCGTTTTCCTCAGCAAAAAAGTACGTTTCGTATTTTTCGGTGTCTGTCCACTCAGAACAAACCAGATTTTGGCTCCGGAATTTGTTTCCAACTGAAATGGTACAGATGTCTCCATTTTACCTTTGATCTCGTAAAGTGCCAGTTTCAACGAGTCCGAATTGTAGTTTATCTGGTCGATAGACAAACTGACCGGAACGTCGGTTCTTTCGACAGATCCCGCAGCAACATCAAACTTCAAAAGCTCTTGGGCGGTGGCCGACAAGCTAATCAACGTGGCCATCAAAAATAAAAACAACTTCATATTATTGATTATAAATATTTTGAATGCTATGTATAAATGCCTGAATATTTTCGGTCGAAACGTTTTGAGGAATCCCACCTCCACAAGACCAGATGATCCGACTTTTATCTGAAACTTCATTGACCATCTTTTGCGTAGCCGAATAAACTTCGGCAGGTGTACCAACTGCAAGGATATCACGGGGTGCCAGATTTCCGATTAAAGCTACATTTGGTCCTGCTAATTCTCTGATCTGATTGATCGGATGGTCGAAAGCGAAATTGAAAAGGTTAACCCCCATTTCCTTCAGGAAAGGAGCGCAGACCAAACCAAACGCATCGTTGTGAAAAAACCGTACTTTGGTTGGAATGGCCTCAAAACACCTTTTCAAATAAGGAACTACAAATTCGCGGCATTCGTCCTCTCCAACAAAACCGACAATATCATCAAGTAATAGAACTCCTTCGATAGATGGAAAACATTCCTTCTGATACTGAACCCAATCGCAGATAAACCGTGTGATTTTTTCAAGAAGTTCATGCGCCTTCTCCGGATCCATGGCCAGCAACATCATAAATTCAGACGTTCCCATCAGGAATGTCGCAATATTTAAGGGACCACGAGTGACTGCAAATTTGATGGAATGGCCGGATTCCAAAATCCCTGGTTCCATATTCTTCAACCGATTAATCATAAATGGCAATAAACCATCTGTTTTAACGTTGGGTTGTGGAAGCAAAGAGATATCATCATTGGTGTGAATCACCTTTTCGGCATGAGGAAGGTTTTCGTTGTACCAGACCGAACGGGCTCCAAAAGCAGAAGGCTCGGTACACATTCCATATTCGGACCAGAAACCCGGTAAAAAGGTGATTTCGGGAAAAGTTTCAATCGCTTTAAGATTCGATTTGAGCCAGATTTCGTCCGATGTGTAATAGTCAAGCGTTGTAATCCCCGACCAGCCAGGCAACCAAGGACTGTCGATGATAAAGCCAATGGCTTTCTTGTTCTGGCTTTTACCGCTTACGATGGCCAGCAGTTCGACCCACTCTTTATTGGTCATATGTAATTATTCGTTTTACTATTGTTTATCAGCCAGTTGTTTATAAAAGCAATCCAGAACTAAGCTTCTCAATAAAAAAAATGAAAGGATCAATTCAAAATTACCATAAAATCTAAGACAAACAGTAGAATTATTTGCCGATTATAATACTATAATTGCAAAAAATCAGTTTTGTGATAGAATTATCGCCATTGCTGACAATTCAGCAACGGCGATAATAAGATTACAATCAGCACAATCAGTTAATTTCTCTTGAAAACCAGAGAAGATTCACTAAAGATCATCTTCAGCCGGAATCACTGTTAACGGTGGCTTATTGTTCGCATAACCATCGTAACCAAAATTCTGATTAATAATTCCTTGTGTGTTCGAGCTAATTGAATTTTGAGGAATTGGCCACAGCACATGATAAGCACTCATCGTATATTCCTGGCCATTATTTGCTTTAACACCTTTGTTATACCAGTCGGTCTTCTCCATCATTCGGTCGTAATAGAAGTTTTTCGTTCCGAAACCTGCTTCCGTATAAGTATTTCCTTTGTAAGACTTACCTGTTTTCGCAAAGATAAAAGAGATGCGGTTAAGTTCAGTTTTACGAGGCTCTTCCCAGTACAATTCACGTGCACGTTCGTCGAGAATAGTGCCGATGTCGAATTTGCCGGCA
>JBBRZE010000048.1:0-40234 GCA_038236995.1 Bacteroidales bacterium
ATCTGATCGATGTTGGGCGTTTCATAATATTTACTGCCCATGCAACTCAGGTCGGTATAACCCAAATCGTCGGCAAGAATGAAAAGGATGTTCGGCTTTTTTATCAGCTCCTGGCTTTGATTTTTGGCCGCTGAGCAAGCTGCCAATGTTGCTAAACAAGTGGTCGTAAGAAGTATATTTTTCATGGCTATTATAATGTGCTAAAATATTCATTTTAATAGGAAACACGGTCCTATTATTCTCTGAAATCTATACTATTTTCGAATAACCGGATGACGTCGTATTTATTAATGGTAATCTATCTGTCGCCGCGATGCGGCTTTCATCTGATGATTATTTGATTTCTGCTACCAAACTTTCACCGCTATGCGGTTATTCAATGCCATTTAAGGTGCATCGCACCGATAGTTGGGAGAATAATACGATTATCATTATACCAAACTTCCACCGCTATGCGGTTATTCAATGCCATTTAAGGTGCATCGCACCGATAGTTTGGTAGAATAATATTCGATTATCATTTTAAAAGCCGCATCGCGGCGACAGATTTTGCAACAATTACAATTGATAAAATTACGACATTGATTCAATAAGTTATTTCCTTCCTTTTATCTGATTCAATCTTGTGCGGAGTTTATCGACAATTTTCGGATTTTGGGCAGCAACATTGACCTTCTCTCCCGAATCAGTTGATAAATTATACAATTGATCATTGTCGAGATTTCCCATTTCTGTATTGGTTAGCGGATTATAGGCTGCACCTTTCCCCGGAGCTATAAATTTCCAGGTTCCGTTTTCAATCGATAAGTTGTTATTTACATTTTGTAATACCAAATATGCTCTCCCTTTCCCACCTCTATTCAGCCAGGCATCCAGGTGATTTTCGCTATCAGGTGCGGCGCCGGATGGAAGTTTAACTTTTAGAATTTCAGCAAAAGTAGCGATCATATCAACCTGACAAATCAACTTATCCGAAACACCCGGTTTTACCGTCCCAGGCCAACTGACGATTCCGGGAACCCTTGTACCACCTTCGAAACTGCTGTATTTTCCACCCCTGAACTCACCTGCGGGTTTGTGATTACCCAATAATTCAACTGCCTGATCTTTGTAACCATCATCTACTACAGGGCCGTTGTCGCTCGATAAAATGATGATCGTATTTTTCTCAAGTCCCAGTCGTTTAATGGTTTTTATCACCTCTCCCACCGACCAGTCGAATTCGATGAGTGCATCGCCGCGAGGTCCCATTCCACTCTTTCCGACGAACCGTGGATTTGGAACACGTGGTACATGTGCATCCTGTGTGGCAAAATATAGAAAGAATGGCTTATCCTTGCTTTTTTCGATAAATGCAAGCGCCTTTGCCGTGATTACATCTGCAATTTCTTCATCTATCCAAAGTGCTGATTTACCGCCTTTCATAAATCCGATCCGCGAGATACCGTTCACAATCGACATATCATGACCATGACTGGGGTGCATTTTAAGCAATTCCGGATTCAGTTTACCGGTAGGTTCGCCTTCAAAATTCTTTTCGTAGCTTACAGAAATCGGATCTTTGGGATCGAGATTAATTACCCGTTCGTTTTCAACAAAAACACAAGGGACCCGATCACCCGTAGCAGCAAGAATAAAGGAATAATCAAAACCGATATCTGATGGTCCTGGCGTAATATGACCGTTCCAATTCTGCGTTCCGGTTTTATCACCTAACCCTAAATGCCATTTCCCGACTACTCCAGTCTGATATCCGGCATTTTTAAACACATCTGCCAGCGTGTATCTTTCAGGCCTGATGATTGACCCGGCATCACCTGTTGCAATTCCTGTTCCTTCGCGACGCCAGGCATATTCGCCTGTAAGAAGAGCATACCTCGATGGAGTGCATGTTGCTGCAGGACTGTGCATATTGGTAAAGCGCACACCCTGACTGGCAAGTAAATCAACATTAGGTGTCTTAATCGTTTTGGCACCATTGCAGCTTAAATCGCCGTAGCCAATGTCGTCGGCATAGATAAATACGACATTGGGTTTTTGACCAAAACCCTGTTGGGGAAGAATTCCAAAGGGAATTACTGACGCAAATGAGATGAACTTTGTTAATGTATTCATTTTTACATTTTCGGTTTAAATATTTCTGTTCGCTATTTTTTTGGACGCTATTTTTTTGGGACGGAAAAAATTGTCTGCCGAAAGATACATTTTCTTTATTGAAGGACCTTCCCACTGTAATTTAAGAATAGAAGTTTTCAACGGTGAAGGAGATAAATAGTAAATATGAAATGGATGAAGACCTGCTTTCAATTTTATTTCACCAGATTTTTCGGTATTAGCCTTATAATCAAAATCTTCATCTATGATTGAAGCTTCATGAATACGCATAAATGCCTTATTATCAGTAGTTAAATAAAAAGTGTAAGTTCCGTCGACAGGCGCCTTTATATAACCTTCAAAAGCATAAACATCTCCTTTTCCCTGGTTCATTTTATCAATACCCGGTAAATCGGATATGCCACTGGCTATCGGGGATAAATCATTTACCTTCGGAACCCACGGGAAAACGCCCTTAAAGGCGCTCCAATTAATGCCATTAACCACTTTATAATTAACTATCGACGGAATCAGCTCATCATCATATGGCCTTTTAGCTGAGGCATTGGGACGGCGCGATTGAAGCACCTTTTCTTTCATCTGTTGCTGAATAATATTCATTCCAGGATTTCCGGCCAGATTACTACCTTGCTGAGGATCTTTGGTTATATCGAAAATTTCAAAATTATCAGACTGTGCTTTAATATCATATCGAAGTCCAACATAATTATTGAGACGGATCATCTGCATCTGGTTGCGCTTTTTTCCCTGGTGCTCGGGAAGGAACTCTACGTAATCCGGTGTCTTTCCTCCTTCGAAATATTCGACATAAACGAAACTTTCTCTTTGCTTACCTAATCCTGTTAAAGATGGAAGCAATGAAACCCCGTCGGTTACAGCCGGAGCAGGGACTCCTGCCAACTCAGCCAAAGTCGGCATCCAGTCATAGGATGAACTTGGAGATTTCACCACCCTGCCTGCGGGAAAATGACCTGGCCAGTAAGCAAGAGCTGAAACCCTAACTCCCCCTTCAAGCAGATCGCGTTTAATACCATCGAAAGGACCAAAATTATTAAAGAAATTTGGCTCAAAATCTTCCTTCAGGTAAGATTCCCTCGACGGACCATTGTCTGTGGTAAATATAATCATGGTTTTATCGTCAATCTTCAAATCTTTAAGTAACTGAACAATATCGCCAACAGCACAGTCTAGCCGACGGGTGCTGGTCGCATAACGCTTGTAAACATTAGGCCATTCCCTTTCCGGAGTTGCTGGGTTTTTATCCTGGTCGTAAGTCGCATATGCATAATCAGGATGAATCCATGAATCGACGACACCAGAGGCTGTATTAATCATATGTCCGGGCTGTCCAACCCATTGCATACCTCCCTTAAGTCCACCGCCTTCCGGATAGGACTGGGTTGGCAGTTCTATGGTTGCATGCGGGGTATCGTAGGCAAGGTATATAAAGAATGGTTTTTCAGATTTTTTAACGCTCTCTTGCTCTGCAATCCAATTTTTTGCGGCTGCAGTCCACAAATCGGCTGTATAACACTTGTCTAAATCTTCGGCAATATTTTTACGATTTTCGTAAACTTCTTTTTTACCCCGATAAACTCCCTCTTTCGGGTAATGTTCGTGCCCATCTGAATGGCGCATATATCCAAAAAAATATTCAAAACCACGGTTTAAGGGATGTGCTACCCAGTCAGATTCTTTATGTCCAGGTTCCTGATCGGATTTTTTATCACCGAGTCCCTGTAATCCCCATTTTCCAAATGCAGCAGTTGAGTATCCAGCTGATTTTAATACTGTGGCAATGGTATGGTTATTATCAATGGCCTTATCGAACTGATTATCCCTGACGTTGGCATGACCCTGATGTTGCCCGAGCATTAGTGAAGCGCGCGATGGTGCACTAACCGGAGCAGGACTGTAATGGTTTGGCAGTTGTACACCTTTTGATGCCATTATATCCAGGTTTGGCGTTTTCACCCAAGGTTCACTTCTTACATTTAGCTTCGAACGTTGGTTTTGAAACTGAAATCCAAGATCACCCCAGCCCATATCGTCAACTAAAATAAAGATGATATTGGGCTTTTGATTAAGAGTTGTTTTATTCAAGTCCGGACTAAAAGCTGAAAACGCGGTTAATGCAGCTAATCCAGACAAAAGAGTTTTTGATGGAGTCATTTTATTGACATTTTACAATTTATAAATCAGTGCGTTTAGATGATTCCCTTAACTAAACGACATTGATCTATAATTCTAAAAATTGATTCCACTCTTTACGTGTGCCGTTAAAGGTATTTATGTCAATCCAACCTTCAGCTCCCTCAAGTTTCCCATTATGTGAATGTTGCCAAAAAGTCCAGTTTTTCAGATTTTTTGGCTGAGGACTGAATGAACAAATCCAGATTTTATTCGATTCAAAATTTCCCTGGATATATTTTTGATAACTACTTTCATTGGTATAGATCATTACTTTTTCTTTTCTCCTGATTTCAACTTCGAGGATGAAGCACCTTATCTCATTAATAACTTTATCCTGATTGTGTTCTCCGGTGTTGCTCCATTCTTCAACGTCTAAAACTAATGGAATGTTAAAGATCTTGTTGTTAATGACATGCAAAAAGTTCGTTGCCTGTCTTTTCCCACTTACATTAAATTTAAAAAAATGGTAGGGACCAACAGGAATATCGTTCAAAACGGCGTTATTATAATTCGTTTCAAATTTAACATCAACTAAATTAGCACCTTCACTCGTTTTAATATAAACAAAATCAATGGTGTCATTAAATTGTTCTTTAATTTTCTGAAAATCGACTTTACCTGTATGCCTGGAAATATCAATCCCGGTAATCGGATATCGTGATTTGTCTACTTCGATTCCGTTTGGTTCTTCATAAAACCGCGCAGGGGGCAGATACAAGGCAATATACCTGACAATCAATATCATTACAATTAATGCAATTGTAATAATATAGGTTTTATTTTTTTTCGGTTTTTTTCTTTTCATTAAAAAAAAATTGTTACCTGCTCAAAATCACGATAATAATTTTTAACGCTCCAAATAATGATTTTCTCTTACAGAATGAACCTGCAAGCTTAATTTTGACTGTGAAATATTTGATTGTGTGATTAATCTCACTTAATGCTGATTCATTTTGATCCTGGTATTATTAAATAATTGAACAATAAGTCGTGGCATCTAATAGATTATTTTTAATTTTCAAACAAAAGTAGTAAAGCAGATGTCAGTATGGCATCTATAGATAACCAAAAAGGATAGAGCCGGGCGACTCTATCCTTTTATTAAGCTTAATTCCTTTAACCTGATTTATATAACCTTTTTTAGTATTCGTAATATTTTTAAAATAGTTTCAATATTTTGATGATATTTTCTTGCAAAATTTGAATTAAGGATAAATCATAACCTTCCTAAATATGTCAGATAAAAGGTTATTTGTTTTAAGCAGTCTGTTTTAATCGATTTTGAAAGTATTACGGGCAACCGTTTGACACCACGATTTGCAAAAAATGATTAGCCATAATTGTAATTTAGCGAGGGAGTAAATGATTTTATCTGATTTCGGAATCTCTAAATTGATTGTAAAGATCTGCAAATCCACAATATTTGATTTTTGTAAATAAACGTGATATTGTATTTCTCAATGTGAAGTAATTAGGGCATAGATCTGTGTCTCTACCCTATTAACATGAAAAGGACAGAACCGGGCGGCTCCATCCTTTTACTAAAACTAACCAAACTAACTAACCGATGCAAAGGTAACATTATTGAATTGCTCCATCAATTTTTCAGTGTTAACGAATTGTAAAAGAATTAAAATGTTGTGTTAATTAAATCAGCATCAAAATATTCTGTCTCTTTGGGCTTCTGGTGATTCTGAAATCAGGGTATTTCAGGAGATGGTTTTTCTTTGTGAAACCGGACGTTGCTGTAAAGGAGCTGTTTTTAATTCTTCAAGTAGTTTTTCCCAGGCGGGATTCAGCATCAAGGGATCATTATTACACTTCCAGTTGACCATTTCCGAAACCGGGGAGGTATTCATTTTTTCATACGGGTAAGCATTTAACAATCCTAAAACATCTGATAAATGGTTGGAGGCTCTTATCCATTCCATCTCCTCCGATTTTGACAGTATAACTGGTATCCTTTTAACGCCAATGCTTTGCAATAAAGGGTTGGCGGTTGTCGTAATAATTGTAAATGAGAAAACAGGTTCCTTCTTATCCGGGTTTATCCATTCATCGTAGAGTCCTGCAAAGGCAAATGGTCGTTTCTTTTTTTGCAGGTACACCAGGTAGGGTTTACTTTGATTGGACCATTCGTAGTAGGCATCCGCAATCACGAGGCATCTTTGAAATTGAATGGGGTTCCGAAAGGCTGGCTTCAAAAATATAACATTGAATCCGATGTAGTCTGGTTGTTACGACTGTTTTTATCCCCTTCAGCCCTGGCATTAATGATGTTATTGGTTCGTGTGCAAAGTAGGGCGGATTCCCAAATTTAAATACCTGTATCAGGTGTGAATCCTGACGTGTGATCACATAGGCCTCATCACCTTCAGCAGCTGCATACAATTTGGGAATTTCAGGTATGTTTGGACCGAGCTTGGCATTAAACCGGGGCTCAATCCGTTGGAGGTCAATTGCCAATACGAATTTCTTACACATGATTATATTCTAATCAAATATTTGATTGTAATATAAATACATTTCAAATTCGTTGTACCAGGGAATGTGTTAATTCAATAATAAACTCAGTTCTGGGTAAATTTGATTCATTAGTCTTTGTAGTCGAGCTGGAGAAACGGAAATTAATCCCGTTTCTCCACTCACAATATACAGTGCGTATCGTTTGATGCATTGCGGTTTCTTGCAAAGTGCAACCCTGAAAATTGAAACTTCGCCGGCAAAAGATGGCCAGAATAGCCGGCGGTCGAACCTGGATCCACCGAATGGTATATTCACTACCAACAGGCTGTTATTCTACCTGGTAACAAACGATGGTGTCATTGCCTTTTAAATAGAGTCGACCGTTAAAGATGGTGGGCTGTTGTTGAATACCCAGTCTTATTCCCGGGTTGACCCGTCCTAGCTCCTTATATCCGTCTTTGCCCGCTTCGGCCAGAACAAGTTCGTCGTGCTTCGTCAAGGCAAAAATCAATCCATCGGCGACAATCATGTTCCCATTGCGACTCCAATCCTGATTTTCCTGTTGCCATAAAAGTTTTCCAGTAAGGAGATCTAAACATTGAAGTGCATCGTTACTATTCCCTCTTCCGAAGCCAAATACAGCTCCTTCAGTAACCGATGGTGTATGAAAACCATTGCACATCAACCTGTCACTAATATAAACAGTATCTGACGAGAACTTTCCATTCTTCATGCTAAACTCCAGTAAGGCTCCCCATGAGGCGCTCCCCTGAAAAGTTGAGACAAAAATTCGGTTACCCAGCACAACCGGCGTAGGTACCGGACCAGAAGACGGACCTGTCGGAAAGCTCCAATGCCAGAGAATCTCTCCCGTCGTGGCATTAACCCCGATATAATCATTCTTGTAAATGGAACATATTATCTGAGGCACTCCACAGAACTCAGCATAGCTCAGCGAACTTCCGGTTTGGAAGCAATAATTTTCTCCTGTGTCGTCACCTATCCTCCATATCATTTTTCCTGTCAGCTTGTCAACCGCTTCGAGAACCTTTTCCTTGCCACTGGAACCAATATACAATACATTCCCGAGGATAAGCGGCAGCCCACCCTCCGTTGCATTGAATTGCTCATGTTCCTCCCAGATTGTTGCACCGTCGCTTACCTGCAGGCAGAAGATAGGGCATTGCGGATACCAATAGTCGCCTTTGTCGCTGTCGTATGGAAAGAAGTAAACCCGGTCACCATCTACTATTGGAGTCGAAACTGTGCCATTTACGACATGATGGTTTTCGACGGCAATCAGCATCTTCTTCCAGATTACGTTTCCGGTTGAAGGATCAAGACAGACAGCCCACTGCTTTCCATCGGCCTGGTACCCGGTGAAAGCTTTTCCGCCTGATTCAACAATGGCAGCCTTTCCTTCACCGATCTTAAGTCTCCAAAGTTCATGAGGACCACCTTCCGGCCAATTACGAAGTAGGCCTTTGCCTGGGTAAACACAGTTGCCATCATTTGGAAATAATCTTACATATTCTTCCTTAGGCGTTTGGCCTTTCTTTTGGATCGTCTTCTCATCAGGTAACAAGTGCCGATCAATTGTAATTGCCAGAACGCCGTTTTCGGGTGAAACTGCTTTTAAAACAGCAAACAGAAAAATGAGCAGGATCGTTTTAAAAATTGTAGTTTTAGTCATGATTATTGAGTTATGGAAGTTTCATGGCTAAAAGTAATATAAAACTTTCAATTCAATTCTACAATGAACTCAATTCCGGGTAAACGACCTTATCCAAACTTTTAGCAAGATGGCGGTTGTTCTTTGCACTGTTCACGTTCTGCAATACAGTGTATGCTATCTTGTCCGATTCCGGATAGGGTTCTATGAGTTCGTTAATGTGGTCATGCATAAGGTTGGGTTCAATCCATCTCTTTTCATCTTCCCTTGTAAGAATAAGCGGCATTCGCTTTTTAAGGATGTGAATTCTTTCCATTAACAGGTTGGCAGGAGTTGTTAAAATACTGATCGTATTCCGGATTTCACCTGTTCCTTTGTCTAACCACGATTCATAAATTCAGCTCAGGGAAAAGATGTCGCTGCTATTAATTACCAACTTCTGAATTGTTATACAAAATATATTTTCATTTGACTAAACATTATCCTAATGTCTTTGTTGGCAATTGCATAACAAAAAATAAAATAAACAAAATACCTATTCGACATATTAAATCAGCACAAAAAGAGCCAGTTTTTTCTGAAAACTTTAGCATAAGCGATGTTGGGGATTTACTTGCAGGAAATGATATGGATCAGGAGCTTCACAGACATGATTTCGTTCATGTTCTCGCTTTGGAAAATGGAACGGGTAATCATCAGATCGACTTTTCATCCTACGAAATTTGTGATCATTCTCTTTTCTTCATGCGTCCGGGCCAGGTACATCAGCTTATTTTGAAAGCTGGAAGTACTGGATACCTGATGGAATTTAAGATTGATTTCTATTTTCCCCATGACAAAGCATCAAATCAGCTTTTACGCAAGGCGAGTAATAAGAACCTTTATCAGCTTGAAGCCAATAAGTTCAAAAAATCACTTTCAATGATTGACAACTATTTTTCAGGAATATGCTGACCAACAGGAAGGATATCAGTAAGTCATCAAAGCAAATATGGGAATTTTCTTTATCGAACTTATACGGCGGCAGCAGAATAGCCAAGTCCTTTCGGATACTATCACTCCTTATAATCAGGAGCGCCTTGAGGAGTTTTTAAAATTTTTTGAGACTCATATTTTTAGCCAAAAACAAGTATCGCAATATGCAGATATCTTGAATCTTTCCACCTTTCAGCTTAATGCAATCACTAAAGCAACACTGGGTAAAAACTGCTCAGCGCTTATTAATGAATATGTTATTTTGGAGTCCAAAAGGTACCTTCTTGCAACATCAAATCAGGTAAATCAAATAGCAGATCATCTTGGTTACGAAGACATTTCCTATTTTACAAGGTTTTTTAAAAAACATGCCGGATATTCACCTGAGGCGTTCAGAAACAATTTCAAATAAGTCCTATTCATCTTCATTTTTGTCCTATAATGCTGGGTGAATCTGGAAGTAAATTTGTTGAATAAATTAATATTCAATAAATTGAAAACAAAAATGAGAATTATTATTGTAGGTGCATCAGGCACAATGGGAAAGTACTTAGGAAGTGCATTTGAAAAAGAGCACGAAATTGTAAGAGTTGGTTCAAAAAGCGGTGATGTTCAGGTTGATATTACTTCACCGGAAGAAATAGAAAATTTCTTCAAACAAGTAGGTCCATTTGACGCACTTATATCAACAGCAGGGCCAACTTATGTCGGGCCATGGAAGAAAATGACAGACAAGGAATTTAGAAAGGGCGTTGAAGGGAAAATGATGGGACAAATTAATTTGGTACTTATCTGCCAACACTATATCAATCCTAAAGGTTCATTTACCTTAATCACCGGCGCTTTGACGCATGAACCACAATTGAACTTTGCCAATGCATCGGCAGCCAACGGAGCAGTTGAGGGATTTGTGTGCGCTGCTGCAATTGAATTGGAAAATGGTATTCTTATTAATGCGGTAAGCCCTACTGTTATTGAAGATTCTCCGCAATATTTCCCTTATTTCCCAGGAGAAATTCCAACAACGATGAAACAATTGGAATATGGCTTTCGCAAAAGCGTATTCGGGGTAAGTACAGGGCAGGTAATAAAGTCATAATAATTTTTCATCTAAAAGAGATAGGTAATGAGAATATTTTAGTTGCGTATTCCAAATAGATCAATATAATACGCTAACACCTCAGACCTTAATTCTTTCTGCCACAGATTTTGCTTCGCTGATCTTCGATTTACAGATAAACACCGATTGAAAACTCGCTTTGTAAGTTTTCAATCGGTGTTTATCTGTATTGTTATCATTTTTCTGAAAGCAGGCTGACGACAAATAATTACCTTTCACCATTGATTAATAAATACGAAATTGTATCATACCTATAATTCAGTCTGAAATTATAGGGGGTGACCATTAAAAATAGATTTTTATTCCTGCAAAGTATCAGCATCCATGGGCCATAAATCGTAATAACTAATAAATGAACTTTAACTTGATTAGAAATGTTCATGTGCTATACATTAACTAAGTATGAAAATATTAAATCCAAATACCCAGACCATCATCAAAAAATAAAAACATGAATAACAACAGAATGTCCACTGAAATGGCAGACATGCAAGGGAGGCATTCAGTACTTAGGCTATTTTCAATACATAATACTAATCTCCGGATTTGGAAGGAAATTTAAAACCCTATTATGAAAAAATCATTCGTTGTTTTGATACATTTTGGTTTTTGGTTGTGTTATCTCATGCTAATATTCATCATTTTGGCGGTTTTCTACAGAAGCAGTAGTCATTTAGTCGATCAGACAGCACGAATTGAGAATGCTTTAAAATCCATTTTACTATTTGCAATTTTTCCTTCATTTATCACATTTTATCTCTATTATTTTCTTTTGTTTCCCAAATACCTTCAACAAAAAGAAATTTTTCTTTCAATAATTTCTGGCCTTTTAATTTCATTAGGAGTAGCAACGGTTGGATACATTCTGATTCGGTATTTTATCGAAACAGGGCGTATGCTTGATATGGACAAGGGAGGCAAAAATGGCAGATCTACTGCTTATATAGTAATAACGGCAATGAGCATAATTGCCACAATTTCCGGAGTGATAGCTCTGGTCATAAAAGGTTTTATTACCTGGTTTAATGAAATTAAATTGAAAGAGCTATTAAAAGAAAAGAACCATGAGATGGAAATGGCGCTAATAAAATCGAAACTTGATCCGCATCTTTTATTTAACACCATCAATAATATTGATACATTAATTTTAAAAAATCCAGTTGAAGCGTCAAACTATTTGAATAAGTTATCAGAGATCATGCGGTTTATGCTTTATGAAACAAAGGCTGATAAAATTTTACTTTCCAAAGAAATTGAATACATCGAAAAATACATTGCATTACAAAAAATAAGAACTGCGAACGAGGATTATGCGCACTTTTCAGTAACTGGTATTATTGGCAATAAGCAAATTGCTCCAATGGTTTTTATTCCTTTTATCGAAAATGCCTTCAAGCATGCTAACAATAAGAAACTCAAAAATGCCATCATTATCAATATCATTATAAAGGACGAATACTTGCAACTGATTTGTGAAAATAAATTTGAGTCAAAGTTGACAGTCCCGAAAACACACGGCGGTTTAGGCAATGAACTTATTCAAAAGCGGCTGAACCTTATTTATGCAGGAAAACATACTTTAGAAATGCATAAAACAAATGATTTGTATAGCGTAAACTTAACAATTCACAATGGATAAATATACCTGCATAATCATTGAAGATGAGCCCCTTGCTCTGGAGAAAACTAAAGACTTTGTAAACAAGGTTCCTTTTTTGCATTTAAGTACAACTTTCGATAATGCGCTTACCGGGCTTAATTATCTAAATAATAACAAAGTGGATTTGCTTTTTTTGGATATTAATATGGATGAATTGTCAGGCGTAGAATTACTTGAAAGTTCCACAATAAACAGCCAGGTTATCATTACAACAGCCTACCCGGAATATGCTTTAAAGGGTTATGAACTAAAGGTAACGGACTATCTTTTAAAACCATTTACATTCAATCGCTTTTTACAAGCCGTAAATAAAGCGCAGGAAAATTTAACCCTTCGGAGTTCGGAACCTCAAACGGACTTCATTTTCGTAAAGACTGAATACCGGTTGGAAAAAATAATGTTGAATGAAATTGTTTACATTGAAGGGATGAGAGATTACCGAAGAATTCATACGGTGAATAAAAAGTTAATGACTCTGCAGAATTTCAGTGAGTTTGAAAAATTAATCCCTTCAAGGATAGTGTGCAGAGTGCATAAATCGTACATGGTTGCACTAAATAAAATCGTATCGATTGAACGGAATAGAATAAAAATTGCAGATCAGTTAATCCCTATTTCTGAAACGTATAAAGAGGTTTTCTTTCAGCTCATTCAGGGGAAGCCATAACCATCCATCCATTTTGCAGACAAAAAACGCCAGGATGCAGACATCTTAGCTTGCTTTGCATATCAGAATTTTAAAACCATACTCCTTCATATACTTTTGTTTCAGTTATTTAATTTAAACAAACAGATATGAATATAAAGAAACAATTAGGACTCATAGTAGCTATGATTCTCCTACACGCAAATTCATTTGGTCAATCAAAAGAATTAGGATCAGAAAAAATCAGGGTTGCTGAAAAATCAGCCGAAACTTATTTCGACCTTATGATTACTACCGCGAGTTCAAACCTCAATTATGGAAGTTCAAATAGTTCTCTTTCAGATTATAAAAAAGAGAATAAGGGGATACATGCCGGTGTGTCATTTCAAGCAGGTATTACACCGAATTTTTCAATGGTATCCGAGTTCTATTATATCCGAAAGGGTGGTGTTTTAACAGTTAATAATCCATTAACCACTCAGAAATCAAGACTTCGTTTAAACACCTTAGAATTACCTGTGCTTGCTCGTTTTCATTTTGGTAAATTTTATATGAATGCCGGGCCATCCGTTGCTTATAATCTTAGTGGAACAAGGAAAATTGGAGACATATCTACGGATATTTCATTTAATAAATCAGCCGATTCCTTTAAACGAATGGATGCCGGTATCCAAATTGGGGCAGGATATATGTTTCCGATTAAGCAAAAAAGACTCGCATTGGACATCAGATATTGTTATGGATTAACCAATATCTCCAACGACAAGGAAATGTTTAATCGGGGGATTATTGTTAGTGTGCATTTTTCTAAACCCTGGAAGAAAAACCCACTCGGAAAAAATAGGAATATCTAAGCATTCACTTCACTACTGGTCTATTAGCTAAATATCAAATAGAATAGCATACAAAATCAAAAAAATGAATTCAAACAGAGATATCGCAATTTTTGTGGGTGTATTATATATACTTGCAGCGGTAACAGCAATAATAGGTTTTGCACTTTATCAACCTATCCTGAATGATTCTGATTACATTATTAATGGTTCCGGAAATGAAACTCAGGTTTTTTGGGGAGCCTTTAATGAACTAATTCTTGCATTTTCAATTATTGGCATCTCCGTCCTGATGTTTCCAATCATAAATAAGGAAAATGAAAGCCTTGCAATTGGGTATGTTTGTTTCAGGTTTCTTGAAGCTATTCTCATCATTATCGGAATCATCGGCCTCTTATCGATAGTAACTTTAAGTCAGGAGTTTGGTACTGAAGTAGCTCCAAATGCAACTTCTTATCTAACTGCCGGCAAGTTATTAGTGAGCATACATAATTGGACATTTTTGTTTGGTCCTGACCTGACTTTGGGAGCCAGTACACTGCTGATGAGCTATTTTTGGTATGATTCAAAACTTGTTCCACGTTTCATTTCAATTCTGGGTATTGCCGGAGGATCCCTCATCCTAACATGTGCGTTAATGGTGATGTTCGGCGTATTTCTTCAGGTATCTACCTGGGGAGCAATCCTTGCTATTCCCGTATTCGCTTATGAAATGTCGTTGGCCGTATGGCTTATCGTTAAGGGATTCAATTCATCGGTAGTTTATTCTTCATTTAGTTTAAAACAATAATTCACAAAAAACACACAATGAAAAAATTTATATATACATCGTTAATATTTATCATGTTCACTACGCTGGCTTTTAGCCAACAACTGACACAAACGGTAAGAGGTACCATCTTTGATATGGACAGTCAGTTGCCATTAATTGGCGTAGCGGTCAGAGTAGTTGGAGTTGAATCGTTTAACGGAGCAGCAACCAATGTAAATGGGGAGTTTCGTTTAGAAAAAATAGTTGCAGGCAGAATTACGCTGCAATTATCCTACGTTGGTTATGAAACTAAGACCATTCCTGATATTGAAGTCAACACAGGCAAAGAGAAAGTATTAAATCTTACCATGCAGGAATCAGTTCTAAAGCTGAATGAGATTGTAATTAAAGCAAATAAAAACAAAGGCGAGGCCGTCAATCAGATGTCTCTCATAAGCACGCGATCAATATCAGCGGCAGAAACAAAGCGCTATGCAGGTGGTCTGGATGATCCTTCCAAAATACTATCCAATTTTGCTGGTGTCACAGCTTCACAAAATGGAGGAAATGACATCATCGTACGAGGTAATTCACCAAAATATATTCAATGGCGTTTGGACGGTGTCGAAATTACTAATCCTACTCATTTTGCCGATCAAAACGCAGTAAGCGGTGGAGTCAGCGCTTTAAACAATAGTTTATTAACTACATCAGATTTCTCAACCGGTGCGTTTTCTGCGGAATATGGCGATGTGTTATCAGGCGTATATGACGTAAAATTAAGAACGGGAAATAACCAAAAGTATGAGACCTCGTTAGGGGTTGGAGTTCAGGGAACAGACCTAACAGTAGAAGGGCCGTTTAAAAAAGGATATGGTGGTTCATTTCTGGTAAATTACAGGTACTCTACTATTTCACTACTAAATAATTTGGGTGTAATTAAACTTGACGGAGTGCTTAATTACCAGGACGGAGCGTTTAAAGTTGTGCTCCCTACTAAAAAAATGGGCACGTTTTCTTTCTTTGGATTGGGTGGGGTAAGCGGTGGTTCGCTAAAAGATGTAAAAGCTGACAATATTGCTATTCCGGGCAATGAAACCCTCACTTCTGATATTACTGAAGATTTCGACAAAAATAATTATCTCTCAAACTTGGGGTTGAACCATACGATTAGTATCAATGAAAGGAGCTTTATTAAAACGACCTTATCCTATTCAAACACGGGCATTAAAGATGATGTTTTTAAGATAAAAACGACCAAATTAATTGATAGCCAAGGTGAATTTTTGCGTGATTCAGTGGGCAACAGAGATTTAAACTATCAAAGCAGGATCAGAAATTCGGTTTACAGGGCAGCTGTAACTTATAACAACAAACTAGATGCAAAAAATACAATTGAAATAGGCACAAAATATGCGGTCTTCGGTTACGATTACAAGCTAAGTAGTACACAGGACAGTTCCGGTTCTATGTTTTCTTTGGCAAACTTCAATGAAAATATAGGTACCCTGAATAATTTCATAAGCTGGAAGCATCGTTTCAATGAAAACATTACGATCGTCGCAGGGATTCACAACATGAATGTACTGTACAATAAGAAGGGTACGATTGAACCAAGATTTGCCTTAAACTGGCAAATAAACAGCTCAAGTTCGTTTAACGCCGGATATGGCAAACATAGCTCCATGGAAAGTGTACACAACTATTTTGCCAGGGTGAAACAATCCGATGGAAGTGTGACAGAACCGAATAAAAATCTGGATTTACTAAAAGCAGATCATTTCGTAATGGGGTATGAAAAACGTTTCGGGGAAAATATACGGGTAAAGCTGGAAGCCTATTACCAAAACCTGTACAACTTACCGGTTGAAAACAATGACACCAGCTATTATGCAACCATTAATGAAGGAACTGATTTCAGATACGTTGAATTAGTAAATAAAGGAACCGGAAAAAACTACGGAGTGGAACTTACATTAGAACGTTTTTTCAACAAAGGATATTACTATTTAATCAATGCTTCAATGTATGATTCAAAATACAAAACACTGGAAGGAATTGAGCGGAATACCAAATACAATGGCAACTACCTGGTAAATATTTTAGTTGGAAAAGAATTCGATCAACTTGGGAAGATGAAAAACCAATCATTTAACTTAAATGCCAAAGTGTTTTTCGGAGGCGGGCAAAGGTACATTCCTTTGTTAACTGATTCACAGGGAAATTTGGCTGTTGATCCGGCAAACAACAAATTTTGGGATTACAAAAAAGCGTACGATAAAAAGTTTGAGGATATTTATCAGGTGAATTTATCGGCGAGCTACAAATGGAACAAACCCAAAGTCACACACGAACTTTTTATTACGCTGGATAACATTACCAACAACAAGGGTAAATTATCAGAATATTACGATGAGAGCAAACCCGGTAAAATCGGCTATGTGACACAGTTTGAGCTATTCCCAAACCTGATGTACCGTTTGTATTTTTAACTTGGTTTGCAGGAGAAATCTTTTAAAAAGAAATACTATGAAAACATTTTTTTATGCTTTTGCTCTGATCCTTTTTTCTTTTTGTGCCAAAGCTCAGGAAAACAACCCTTTTAACTCTGGATTTGAAAGAAGTTCATTATCAGACATATTAGGTGAACAGCGTAAAGTTTGGATTCATATTCCAAACAACAACAAAGGAAATGATAATTCCGCTAAAGGATCTTACCCGGTAATTTACTTATTAGACGGTGATTCAAATTTTAATACTGTCGTTAGTATAACCGAATTCATGAGTAACGCGGGTCTTTGTCCGCCTATGATTGTAGTCGGAGTTTTACATCCTGACCGAATGACGGATCTAACATTTGGTACTGATAAGGAAACTCCTGGTATCGTTGGCAGAGGCGAAAAGTTCATGCTCTATGTTGAAAAGGAATTGATACCATACATCGAATCAAATTACCCAACAGCTCCCTATAAGATCTTAATTGGTCACTCTGTTGGCGGCCTCACTGTTGTGAACACTTTAATACATCATCCAAATTTATTCAATGCCTATGTTTCTCTTGATGGCGCTTTGTGGTGGAACAATCAGCAAATTGTAACAGATGCGAAGGTGATTTTAGCAAATAAGAATTATAAAGGGAAAACCTTATTTATGGCATTGGCAAATCGAATGGAAAGAGGAATGGATACACTGGCGGTTCAAAAAGATACTACTGAGAGCACTGAACTTATTCGTAGTAACATGGAATTCATTAGAACTATTTCCAAGAATAAAACAAATCAATTGCGTTTCAAACATAAATATTACGAAGACGACAACCACAGTTCTGTTCGGTTGATTGGAGAGTATGATGCACTCCGGTTTATTTTTGATTACTACAAACTTAACATTTATAATAGTGTATTAGACGATCCCAATTTTAAGTTGGATTCTTTACTGGTAACTCACTATAAAAATATTTCTGAAAAAATGGGATACCTCGTTAAGCCGGATGAAAGTCAGGTTAATAGTCTTGGATACTATCTGTTAAGCCAAAAGCAATTTATTAAAGCGGAAGCATTGTTTAAACTAAATATTGCGAACTATCCCGAAACGGCTAATTGTTATGATGGATTGGGGGATTTGTACCTGGCAAAAGGGGATAAAATAAACGCTATAGCCAGTTTCAAAAAAACTTTGTCTCTTAAAGCAATTACTGAAACAAAAGAAAAGCTCGACAAATTATTAAAGGAAAAAAAATAGGGATACATAAAGATCAGTATTACACAAAAATAATCATGAAAAAATTAAAATTTACAACAATTGCTATGTTTTTGATTTGCATTGTTTGCACTGCAAAATCCAATTCACGCTATGATTCAAAGAGGATAAAGGATTCGATTGAAATTAAGATTGATACAATGATTGCTCAAATGGGTCTGTCATCTGAAACTCCCGGAGGGGTTGTTGGTGTCATTAAAAACGGGAAGATTATCTTTATGAAAGCTTACGGATTATCCGATTTCGAAACAAAAGAGCCAAATAAAACTTCAACCTTGTTTAATTTGGGTTCAGTATCGAAACAATTTACAGCGGCTGCAATTTTGATGCTGGCAAAAGAAAAGAAACTTTCCCTTAAAGACGACATCAGAAAATATCTTCCCGATTTCCCTGATTACGGATATACCATTACGATTGAAAACCTGGTACATCATACTTGCGGAATTCGATCAAATGATGTACTTGCGCTAATGGCAGGAACCCAGGATTCAGTGGAAACTCAGGAGGGCATATACAGTTTGATAATCAAACAAAAGTCTCTGAACTTTAAACCTGGCGATGAATTTTTATACTCCAATTCCGGATATGTTTTACTGGTAAAGATTATAGAAAAAATCAGTGGAATGAAGTTTAGTAAATTCATTGAACAAACGATTTTCCAACCTGTGGGTATGAATGAAACCGTCATTTATGACAATCCCGGAAAAATAATAAAGAACAGTGCATCTGGCCACACCTGGGGAGGTGACGAAAAATTTAAAAGAACCGGCAAGAGGAACAGTACCGTTGTTGGTCAGTCAAATATATATACTTGCATCGAAGATTTTCTGGAATGGGATAACAATTTTTATAAAAACAAGCTGGGGAAATGGGATTTTACTCAGGAAATGACATCACGGACAACTCTTACTAATGGCAATACATGTAGCTATGCTTTCGGCCTTGACATTTCGGAACACGATGGCTTAAAAACAATTAGTCACCAGGGTGGTACAGGGGATTTTACGGCTCAATATGTCCAGATTCCTTCAGAAAAATTTGCTGTGGTGTGCCTGTTTAATCTTCCTGTGGATGTAACAGGACTTGCATATAAGATATCCGATTTGTTTGTGAAAGGAAAGGCCAAAACGGTTGCTTCTGCACCAAATCCTGTAAAGATAATGGTTGATTCTTCGGTACTTCAAACCTATGTTGGGAATTACTTCGATGAAAAGCAATGGCTTGAAGCAACCATTACCAAAGAAACTGATCATCTTGTTTTTGATGGTCCTTACCAGGATAAGTTCGAAATTTATCCTTCGTCGGATACTTCGTTTTATGCAACAGTTGCTGATTTAAAATTCATTTTCAGTAAAGATGCAAAAGGAGAAACCGCTAAAGTAACAATTGTTCAGGGCGATCAAAAATTCCCCCTGGCCTACCTGGGCACAGATGTATTGCCTTTAAAAGCAGAACAATTAAGCCAATATATAGGAGATTTTTACAGCGAAGAGATTAATGCAATTTATCCTGTATTATTTAAAGACAATAAATTGTACGTGAAATTCCCCCAATCCCTTGCTCCATTTTGTAAAAATAATGTTGAAGCAGAACTGATTTCGCAGTATGCCGATTATTTTGCCTCGCCGGTCAGTGGCTTTCATTTTACAAGAAATGCTCAAAATGCAATTTCGGGATTCATCATTAAAGATGTAGGCCGGGTACGGAATCTGGTCTTTAGTAAGGTTAAATGAAGATAATATTTTTAACAAGCATTCTGTCCCTTTTCATGACCTCAGCTATTGGTGGTATTTACAAATAAACAAATAAGGTTGAACTAATTTTGAACATTGGAGGATTACAAAAAAGATTCAAGGTTGTCAGAAATGGCAGCTTTTTTTGTAGGATTCAGTTTGGATTCCAGGTGTCTCACTGAATGATCAAATTAATACTCAATAATTTTGACAATAAGTATTAAGTTAAAACGATTACTTTGATTTATTCCGTAAATCAAAGTGATTTGTTTTTCACGATTCTATTTGGCAGAATAAACCTATTTTTGTCGAAGGCATTTGAAAAACAGAATTGGTAAGCGCGAATAATAAAGATTAAAAACTTTAAAGAATTATATAAAAACAATAATCAAATTTTTTATGTACACAAATAGGTTTACGGCCTTACTGGCCATATTGTTATTAACTATTTCGCTGGAGGGACAAACCAATGCGAAACCACTAATAATTTCCAGTGGATGGCAATTACTGGATGCCGCTAAAACAGATAATCCAGGCGAAGTGATTTCCACTACAAGTTATCAGGCAAAAGGATGGTATAACGCAACAGTTCCAGGAACTATTTTGACAACCTTAGTGAACAATGGAGTTTATCCTGAACCACTTTGGGGCGAAAACAATCGTCCCGACAAGATTCCTGAAGCGCTTTCGCGTACGTCTTACTGGTATAGAACGACATTCGTGGTTCCCAATGAATATAAAGGTAAAAAGATATGGCTAAACTTTGCAGGGATAAACTATTCGGCTAAGGTCTACGTAAACGGTAAAGAAATTGGAAATATTCAAGGGGCATTTATTCGAGGAATATTTGATATCTCAGCAGTTGTAAAGCCGGGATCAGCTGCTATAGTAGCTGTATTGGTTTCACCTCAACCCAATCCAGGTACTCCTCACGAACACACGATAGCATTGGGCATGGGCTTAAACGGCGGTATCACAGCAATTGATGGTCCTACATTCCTTTGCTCATTAGGTTGGGACTGGATTCCGGCCATCAGAGACCGCAATACAGGTATCTGGCAAAAAGTATTTATCTCTGCATCAGGTGACGTTTTAATCAAATCACCGCTCATCACAACCGATCTTCCGTTACCTAAATTGAATTCAGCTGATATCTCAATTCAAACTACCCTTGAAAATGTTTCAGATAAAGCTCAGAAAGGAACATTGGTCGGGAATTTTGGAAATGTATCGTTTAAGCAGAATATAGCGATACCTGCTCACACTTCTAAGCTTATTTCCCTTAATCCAAAAACACTGCCTCAGCTTCATCTTGTGAATCCAAAATTGTGGTGGCCAAATGGTTATGGTCCGCAAAACTTATATACACTCAGGCTAAGGTTTGACATTGCGAATCAGGCTTCGGATGAAAAGAGTATTTCGTTTGGTATAAGGGAAATAGCCTATTCAGTACCCGAATCTGAAAACCTGACAATATCAGTAAACGGAGTTTATGTATTTTGCAAAGGTGGTAACTGGGGTATGGACGAAGCGATGAAACGTATTCCCCGCGAAAGACTGGAAGCACAGATCAGGATGCATCAAATTGCCAACTTTACCATGATACGCAATTGGGTCGGACAAAGCACAAGCGAGGATTTCTATGACCTCTGCGATAAATATGGTATTATGCTTTGGGATGAGTTTTTCCAACCCAATCCAAGTGATGGTCCTAACCCTACAAATCTTCCGCTCTACCTTTCGAATGTCCGCGACAAAATACTTAGGTTCAGAAATCATCCTTCAATTGCCGTGTGGTGTGCACGAAACGAAGGATTTCCACCAAAGGAGATTGATGATTCATTAAAGGCAATGATGAGCAAACTTGAACCCGTTCGCCTTTATCAGTCCAGTTCGACAGAAGGTCGTGGCGTTAATTCAGGAGGTCCTTATTTTTGGCGTAAACCAAGTGAATTCTATAATTTTAAGGAGTCGTTTAAAACCGAAACCGGAAGTATGTCCATCCCAACCCTGGAATCAATTCATGGAATGATGCCTGAAAAAGATTGGGAGACGATAAACGACGATTGGGCTGAACACGATTTTGCGAAAGGAGCTCAGAGGGGGAATCTCTATCCTGAAATTCTGAATAACCGTTACGGTAAAGCAGATAACCTGGCAGATTTTGTCCGTAAGGGACAGTTAATGAATTACGAAGCATTCAGGGCGATGTATGAAGGCCGGAATGCCAAGCTCTTTAATCCTAGTACAGGAGTAATTACCTGGATGAGTAACCCGGCGCAGCCAAGTTTCGTCTGGCAGATTTACCACCATGATCTGGAGCCAAACTCTTCGCTTTTCGCCGCAAAGAAAGCCTGCGAACTGATCCATATTCAGTTGAATGAGAAAGATGAAAGAATCCAGGTTATTAACAACAATGGTGTGGCTTTAAAAAATGCAAAGGCTCATCTGACAATTTTCAATTTGGATGGAAAAGTTGCATTACAACAAGACTTTGCAGTAAATGCCAAGGCAAGTTTCGCTACTGACCTGGATGCCGTTCAATGGCCGGAAAACCGCTCTTCTGTTTATTTTGTGAAACTTGAACTTCACGATGCTGCCGGTAAATTATTGTCTGACAACTTCTATTGGAAGGCTTTGGCAGCAAATCCAGATAATCTATCCGATTTGAACAAGTTGCCAACAGTAACACTAAACACCAACGTAATAAGCAAAAATACCAAAGGAATGTGTTTGATTCAGGTTACATTACAGAATGCAAGTTCACAAATAGCCATGATGGCTCACCTTCAACTTCGCCGTCAGCAATCGAATGTACGCGTGTTGCCAGTCTATTATTCCGACAATTATATCAATTTGGTTCCAGGTGAAAAAAAGACAATTACGATTGAAGCTGCTGTTTCTGATCTCCGCAATGAGACCCCAATGGTCTTGGTTGATGGCTGGAATATTGCCGTTGAGCCATTTTCATCAAAAGAGGCTACATTGAAGTTGAATACAGAGGCACAAGTAAGCCACTGGCCTGTTACGAATATCACAATTGCCAAAACGGAATAATAAGAAGCAAAAATTGGAAGATCAGCTATTTATGAGACTTAATACATCTTTTCGATTAATTTACAATTCGTTAACTTAAAACATTTGGCTGATATATACAAGAACTCTATATTTGTCATACATTTTTTTTCATAAGTTTAGGTTTAGTTAGGTTAGTTAGTTTGGTTTTAGTAAAAGGATGGAGCCGCCCGGTTTCATCCTTTTCAATTTTTACAGAATCATCATATATAATTCAATATCAACACAGTATCAATTATTTCCGTCCACTTAGCTGATCAGCCGATTATTAATTAAAAGTGGTATTAGTTGACCCATAGGAATAACTCCGACTGCTGCATTTATGTACCAGTGTCATTCGTATAAATTCAGGCAATTTCATTAAAAACGCCTATCCGGAACAATACAAACACGCAGCGGCACTCTCTGTCAAACAGACACAATAAATCTTTACCGGCTCTAACTTTTCAGGTGAAATCTTGACAAAAGACCCCTATTCTATCGCTATCAAATAGTGTTGCGTCCTGAAAAACAACCTGTTTTCGGAAATAGCCGGAGTCGCCATACAAATATCTTTTAAATCATTTTTTGCGAGTAACTGAAACGCAGGTCCCGCCTTCACAACGTAAACATTCCCCTCCTCTGAACTGAAATAGAGTTTTCCATCAGCGGCAATACCCGATGCTGTAAATGCTTCTTTTAAACTCTCTTTATATTTCACTTTACCGGTCAACGCATCAAAACAGGTAAGTTGACCATTAACATTAAGATTATAAAGATATCCCTGATAGACAAGCGGGGTTTGCATATAGGCACCTCCCCGTTTTTCACTCCAGGCAATATATTTGTTCTTTGTGCTATCGGATGCAAGGGTAATATCGCCTGTTGCATTTGGTCTTACGGCAAAGATCGGCGAATATTTTCCATGTGCACTGTTCAGGTAGATCAGATCATTTGCAATTACAGGGGTTGGTGTAGGAATATCACCACCGTTACTCAGCTTCCAGACTTCTTTCCCGGTTTCAAAATCATAGCCGCCTATATGCATAAATCCATTGACAATGATTTGCGTCACCCCACCTTTTGAATAAATGGCAGGAGTGCAATAGGTTTGAGCTTCTCCAGCACGTGAAGTTCTCCATATCTCATTTCCGGTTGCCAGATCCAATACTGCAATAAATGGATTTTTAGGAATATCACACTGCAGAATTATTTTATTTTTAAAAATGACAGGTGAACTTGAATAGCCCCATTCGATGCCAGGTGTCGTATTCCAGCCAGGATTCATTAAACCCAACTCTTTCTTCCAGATAAGTGCTCCTTTAAAATCGTAACAATAAAGACCTTCGGATCCAAAATTCGCAACAAGATATTTCCCGTTTGTAGCGGGAGTACAGTTGGCCTGCGATGCTTTTGTATGCCTTTTTGACTTTGGAATCCCCTTATGGGCAACACGTTCCCACAGGATCTTCCCGGTGTTTTTATCCAGACAGTAGACTATAAATTCATGTTCCACGCTGTCATTTGCCTCACCAATATCACCGTAAAGACCGACCTTTAGTGATTCGCTGTTCGTCCTGTTGACTGCTGTTGTGACAAACAAATAATTGTCCCAGATAATCGGGGATGAATGTCCCAGTCCCGGAATCGGGGTTTTCCATTTTACGCTTTTAAAGATACCGACACTCCATGTAGAAGCAGTCTTTGCATTCTCAATAAACCCCCAACCCCACGGTCCGCGGAAACCCGGCCATTGTTCATTATAAGAAGTTTGAGCCTTAAGATCCTGTTGTAAAAATCCATTGAGAATTCCAAATAGACAGAATAACGTGAATAGTTTTTTCATAGCTGTATTGTTTAACTTACCTATTTTAAAATTACAAATTTAGATTTCTATTTAATAATCAGGATATCAGATACCGCCCGTGCCCCTTCATGATCAAACTTTCTGTTATCGCAAGGCATGTTGACGATTCCATTGAAAGGTTTCCCGAAAATCCACATCGTTGTTGAACCTCCTCCGTCAAGGTTGACAGCATCCTTGCAATGCAGTGAGACCATCATATCTGTCAGTTCTTCAAGCGTTACTCCTATTGCCTGAGCGGTTCTGCCATCCAGCGTGACAAGTACGATTTTATGATTTCCGATTTTTCCGATAGCGGTACGGGGATGTTTATTCTTTGCAAGCGAACCCGGAGGAAGCTGTATTTTACTTTTACTTTTTAATAGTAACGGACCTGTGACCAGAACATCATTGTACTCCGGATGGTTGTTGTAAAAACTGTTAGGTTGGGCAGTATCAATTGTAACATGCCCCTTTTTATCAATCAACACCGAACCGGTCATATTTGAATTCCGGGACCATTTCTTTGCAGTATCGGAATCGGTAATCATTCCCGCCGTTTTAATATAGGTCGCTGATCCACCATCTTTTATATTAAAAAAACCGCCGTTGACGGCAGCAAGAGCATCCGCTGTTATAGCCTGCTTACTGACAACTATATTTTCATTTGGATTATAAAACAGGGAAAGATCTCTTTTATGAAGATTGATTACAAGGATGTTGATATTCTGAGGAATTGAATCCATAAATACGGTATGCGACGATTTCCATACCAGTCCTGGGGCAATCTTTTCCCTGATCCATCTTACTTTGCTGAAACCTAACTCCTGCGCCGAAAGAGTTCCAAAAAGGAGAAGTAAAATGAACAAAGAGGTTACCCTGTTCGATCTGTTGCTTGACATTATCTAATGATTTTTTGCTGATAGTAAAAACTAACACAAAAATACGAAAACAGATTTATGATTATAACAACAAAAACCGGCCTGGCACAGCAATTTCTAATTATTTAAAAAAATCCCGATTTAACGTCAGATTGTCCATTGCACCCCCACATAAGAACTAAGATAATTGTCGTTAGAAATACTATGACCTACCGAAAAGATAAAATGTGTTTTTGCGCTGGCATTAATCATTCCACCAAGGTTAAATGCGGTTACTGATTTATGTTCCACCGAGTCAGCAGAATGATGGTAAAGCTCTCCGCCAACTGTTAAAACAGATGATATATCGTACTGTATTTCCCATCCCGAAAAAATCCAGTTTTTATTACCTGAACCGGGATTTATCCAATATCCAACGCCGCCGTAGGTAGTTAATTTGCCCCATGATTTTTGTACCCAGACCGGGATATAGATTTGCGCTTTTCCATTACTAAATTCATTATTCCTAATTGTGGGTATTTCTACAATTGGAAAGGTTCCTACCTGGGGTCTGTTATCGGTTTCTTTGATAAACCGGTACTTAATTCCAAATTCGGTACTGGCATAACCGAGATGCCCCCCCTGATCACGTGAATAATTATAATTGATTGGCATCAGCAGATGAACCTGTATGTTTGGAATTAAACCATAGTTCACTTCAAAATGAGGACTTGTACCAGACCATGTATGTGATTGGAATGTGTTAATAGAAGATATGTAGTATTCCCAATGTTTAAAATCAACAGGTTGCGGATCATCCGTATCGAAAGGGGGGCCGGCAAAGACAGGATGGACAAAGAGTAAAATCAATATGCCTAATAATATTGAATTTTTTCTGTTAAGTTTTGCCATTGCTCAGGATTTAGAATTGTTAATTATTTTTTGAATCCGCTGACCATCTCCCTCTACTATATATCAGTAAATAGATTAACAGTAAGGTCATTGCAAAATCGGTGCGATATTCATGTGCAAATGGCCAGAAACCCTTTTCGATTAAAAGTGGCCATTTGGTGGTGACAAAAGCTGTCACCATTATGATGAAAAGCGGGATTGACATTAATCTCGTAAAAAGGCCTATCAGGATAAATACACCACAAATAATTTCAAAAGTACCGGTGAAATAAGCCCAAAATTCAGGATTCGTAAATCCAATTTTTAAAAACCTGCCTGTTCCTAATAACTCGGGGAAGAGATATTTCTGAACTCCCTCTGAAATAAAAATCAGGCCGACAATTATCCGGATAATTACAGTCCTACTATCGTTTTCAGTATTCAAATGGGTAGTATTAAATACTTTAGTTGTCTTCATGGTATATAAGATTAAGACAATACTTTTATTGCACGTTTCTTTCCTGCTTAAAAAGGAAAATAACCGTTTAATAAATATATAACACAAATCAACACTTTGTGTTTAAACAATTCACTGCCATTGAGAATAACAGTACAAATTAAAAGATTTCACGCTCTGATAATTACTTCTGTACTTTCGGAAAATGGACTCCGGAAACATAAACCCATTTCCTGTTTTCGCGAAGAAAAAACGACTTTTCATGAATTTGCTGAAGCTGGCCCGCTTCGAGATACAGCGCCCTGAACTCAACATATCCTGTTTCGTCTGCCACTTGTCCAGCCTCTTTATTTAATATGGCAAGTCCCATCCACTGCACCGAGGCTGCCCATTTCTTAAGGCTACCGGCTGCTTTTACCGGTCGTGTTTCTTTATGGTGGCTGCGCATTAAATAATCAACATTTGCAGTTGTAAAGGCCGTATATCGCGATCTCATGAGCTCTTCGCAAGTCACAGCCTCTTTTTTTGCACTGATGATCAGTTCACAGCATTCAAGGTATGGACGGGTTGAACCACATGGACAAAGTTTATTCATCGTCTGTTTGTATTTTACGAATTGCTTTTTGCAGCGGACAATTATCGGAAATACCTCTTGCCTGCCTGTAATTTGCAAGTAAAGCAACCGATTCTTGTGCAAATCCTCTTCTTACTGCACGTCGTTCCCCCTTAATTCTTGCAATTTTCACATTATCGTAAGCGGTAGTCTGGTGTCGCATCCATGCAATTACAGCATGAGCAGCACGCTCTTCAATTGGAATCGTTTGGGTACGGGCTACGGTGCCGCTGCCAACAGGAATCGCATGAACAGTGACCGCTTTAGCAAGCTTTTTCTCCATTGGTTTATATATAGCATCGAAGCTGAGAAAGTCTTCGACCGCTTTACAAAATTCTGCATCATACAGTCCTTGCTTTTTATCACGTCTGTTGATATCCAATACCCTTTTCTTTTTGTATTCGTCGGTTAAACGTACCGCATTAACCTCATCATGAGCTTGAGCAATAGTTGTTGCGGGGGCCCATATTCCCTGCGAGATGGTTCTTCGTCCTATTTTTACCACAACACGCCAAAATACTCCTTTGGCAGTCACCTTTCGGGTGATTCCTGCATCTCCGGCAGACAAAAAGGACCAGGAAGTTGGTGGAACTAAAATTTCACCCTTCTCTCCTATCAGTTTGCCATCTTTTTCTGGTTTCACAATACGCTTGTCACACTCCATGATCTGCATTTTGAATGTTCCTCTCTTTTATCGCTTTCCAGCTATTTGTAATTATAAAACTTTGATCAATATCGTTGTTTATTTCAGCAAATAACTCGTAAGGCATCGTAAGTGTCATCAAATCTTTAGGTAATCTTCTTCTAACTGAAATATCGTGCATTCCCCATACTGACTGCATTTTGCCTTCACTTTTTAGCTTCATCGGCAATGTAACAACCGAACCGCAACCTGAAATAAAACGTGTAACAATCCGGTCCTCACTTTCAGGTGAATTGAAATGCAGCAAATAAACCAATGCGCTAAGTTCATCGGGATTCACGAAGAAGATTACAATTTCCGGCCTTTCATCCTGTTTAAAATCTGACAAAGGTTTAAAAACCGTAACCTTCGTATTCAACGTTTCGGGTTTATAGTATTCCACAAATGATTTGGCCTGTTTTGAAGTTTTTATAAAACGTTCACCTTCCCTTCCGTTTACAACTCCATCCGATAAAAAGCATTCTATCCCGTCAAATATCCAGTCCTGGTAACCCAAATAGAAAGCAGAACAATTCCATCCCGTTGTATCCTTATCAATGGCGATCGTTTTGCCTTGAGCACTCTTATAAATTAAAGGAAGAATACAGCCGTTGCCTTTTGTTTTGAAACTAATTGCATTTTCAGGCTTCGTTTCCGAGAAGAACATTCCAATAGGGAAATTTCCAAGTCCTAATTTATCCTTAAAACTTACTGCCAATTCTTTAACGCTCATATTTCAAATTTAAATGTGATGTTGGTGAATATTGTGAATAGAATGTTCCCAGGAGTGCATCCGTTGTCAGATAATCGAATAAGAACTGACGCTCTTCGGCAAACTCAAGCTGAACACTGCTGATAAATATTTTTATTCGCTTCAACTGTAATCAATTATATTAAAAGACAAGATGGAAAAGCCTTGAACATTCATTTTCATTATCAGTCGGCGATTTCCTTATCAAGGCTATTTCATATCTCAAAATTAGCAGAAGTTTCAAATTAAATCTCATCGAATCCATTAAACGGTATATCATCATCCGGATCATGATCGAACGGACCGACACCTGGGGGATTGAAGAGACCCCAACGATCGATGATATAATTCCAGCGATCGAATTTCGCGACCCAGTCAATGAACAACAAACGGTATTCCTCCAGTAAATTCCTGACAATCTGAAAATACTCCACATACTCAAATCCGAACATTTCGAGCGAGTGATTTTGAATCATCAAATCCTGGGCCGCTTTACGGATAATGGTGGCAGCCTCCATTTTGATATCGTACAGTTGTCCAGCTGTCGCCCCAGCAACTTTTACAGTTAACAACATTGCATCTTCGAGTATGTTGCTTTTCACATGCGCCAACATTTCATTTTCTTCAGGGATTAACTGACAAATCTGATTAACTACTTCGTAGATCTCCCATCCCTTTTTATAAATGGGTAATTCTTTGGGATCTATTTCGTTTTCATCGTCAAACATTTCTTTCTCTTTTTTAGATGAATTTGTGTTAAAGATTAAAAGTGATACACGGCTTAAAATAAAGGAAACCTTTTTAATAAAATTATAACGTGCTTTTGATTTTATCCTTTTTATTCCGAATCACATACATACCAATCCCAGTACAAATAATAACACAACCGAAAAGGAAAAATAACACATCAAAACGGGAAGGAACGTATTGAGCCGCAAATTCGAAAGTTCGTTTTGAAAAGAAGAGTTGTGTGTGTGGAATCAATGGATAATGACTGGTCATATACAGATAAAAATCTTTGCAGAAGGCAATAATGACAACAAATGCCCCCGCAATAAGTAAGATCCACTCAGGTAATTTCAGGCTCGCATTCTGTCTGCTTTTGTTAAAGTGTAAAATGCACAGTGCCAGTAAAATCAAAAGGAAGGATAATAATAAGGGTGCCCAAACCGGCCCGACCCACATTATTGGTAAAAGAAACAGTATATCCCAATCGAATAAGCCAACTGGCCAGCTAATTATGAGATAAAGAAACAAGTAATAACATATATCCCATATAGCGAAACTGTAGATAAACCATGCAAACCGCTCGTGTTTGCTTTTACCCGCAAGAATGCCAATTCCCAGAAGCATAATCAAGGTAGACAGCTCACGGAATATCTCTGTAACTGCTACGGTATAGGATGTTGCCTTTAGCGGAAACTGAAACCCGTCAGGATAATACAATTCCCTGAGATAAATTACCACTGAACTTTCCAGCATCCCCATTGCAACAGCGAATAATGTCACCCACAGTAACTTATTGGATAATAACAGATTAAATTTATTTTCAGCAACAGTACTATTTTGAGTTTTATTCATCTACCCGGGTATTAAATGATTGTAAAACTACAAAAAACTACGATTGAGTTTAACTGTCCGGTATTCATCAACCTATTGAAACCGGGTAAAAAGGATTCTTCTCCAATTATAAAACGAACCATGTCACACTGTAGGTAATGTTACCACATCTTTTCAATTAATTTACAATTTATTAACTATAATAATTAGGTCATGAGATAGGGTTTGCCTACATTTGCATTACATTTTTTTTCATAAGTTTAGTTAGGTTAGTTAGTTTGGTTAGTTTTAGTAAAAGGATAGAACCTCCCGGTTCTGTCCTTTTCAATTTAATAAAGAAATTAAAACAGATTCTTTTCTCTCATTTCACCACTTAATAACCGTAAACAGCTTTGACCTTCCGTTTTCGGATCCCAATACATTCCATGAGTTTTCATGCCGTAGAGCAGAATGAAATCGATAATGCCAGGCTTTTTTAAAGGTGCAACTTCATAATTGAGGTTTACAGGCTTTAGTGATTTTTTATCAATTCCAAACTGAGCTTCTCCAGGTTTTGCATCACTTCGAAAATTTGTGGCCAGCGGATCAGCAATAGAATATACATTTAGCCAATATATTTTATTCCCCAATTCGAAAACCCGGCTATCGTAAAAGTGTGGATAATAAGCTTTGATAAACTCAAAGGGTGTGCCTATCGTAATCAGGGCTTCAGTGAAATTTATGGCATTGTGAGTTAGTGTGCTGCCAAATGGAAAAATATAGTCTATCGCAACAATACTACCAAAACTATAGGTATGAAAATGAATTTTACAACCTGTTTCCTTTTCGGTAATATAATCAACCAGTAATTCAAGATTCCCTTGAAGAAGTTGTTTTTGAGCACCATGTTCTATGTAATCGTTGGCACAAACATACTCAGTAGCAAGGTTGGTAATTAAAACATTGGCGTTGGGAAGAATTAGTAGCAATACTGTTGTTGCAGAAACAATTAACTTTGAAATAAATTCAATATCGGCTTTTGGAAACAGTGGAAATTTAAAAAAATCGTTAATAACAGCCAACGTAGCCGGTAGCATCAGCAAAACGGAACCTGCAATAATCAGGAAAATCATGAATACATACAGTGATTGAAAAGGTCTGGAATAATCGTTAGGAACAAACAGCCGTTTTAAAATTAGAGGGATCTTTTGAATGACCAAAAGGAATAACAAGAAATTCTTGACAATTATTGAGTGTCCATTGAACTTTTCAGTGAGTACTTTATGATAATTGTAATCGTAAATTTTATATATAACCAACGGACCAGTTTCGTGTTGTTCAAAGATACTCACCACTGTGCTTTCCCGGTCCTCTGCATAGTTTATTTTCTCCGTCCGAAGTTCATAATCAATTCCGGTTGTACTGTAATTCATTTCGTTCATCAATCGTGTTGCATATTTCTCAACCGACTCCTGAACAAACGACTGTCCTAAACCAGATATATAAATACCAATCTTCATCTGTATATAATTTGTTTTTTAATTGCCGGAGGGAACTCTCTATGTTCATCCACGTTTGTGCTGAACGAATATGCTCGTTTTGTCTTCAGTTAATTTAAATACACCTATTAAGCCGGGGGTAATTCCTCTAGTTTAGATCCCTTTGCCATAGCGCCAATAATTACACCTAAAACCATACTGATAAGCTTTTCTTCGAGCTTTTCCGTTAAAATCGGAATATTTACAACATCATTAATTATTGGGGTTAATCTTTTTTCAAGATCATAGGCCTCCTGAATGGTAATACCATCTGTCACATCATGTATCAGATTATAATACTCATTCGGTAATATTTTATATAATTCCCTGTCGATCCATTTAATCAGTTTAGCAAATACTATCAGCTCTTTTTCCTCACTGAGAAAAGGAAGATTGATTTTTTTGTTGACTTTTTGTGCCAATGCATTGATTTCTGAATCTGTTAACATGTCTTCTTGTTTGTCCATGTCATTCGAAATATCAACTAAATGATCTTTTGTCAATGTAATTTCTGTCATCACTTTTAAGTTTAAAGATTAATAATATATGGAAAAATGGAGAAATCAATCAATTAGAATTAACGATAATATCTATGTAGAAAATTATATACATTGTTTCCCATAATGCGATCGACTATTTCTTCAGGATCAAGCCGGTTGCGGGCCTGAGTTAAATTTCCAGAGAATTGAACAGTGTAGTTAAATGCCTGCTTAAGAAGATAATCAGCAAGCGTTGGGTAGTCCTCAGCAGTCCAGTATCCGTTGATCGGATTTATCATGCCATCGTAGTCGCTGCCCAGACTTTGAATCCCCCAGGCAAAAAGTCCTTTTGAATCCAGCAATTCAGCTATGTGCTGAATTTGTCTCCACGCCAGAACAGAAGAATAATATAGAACTTTTCTTCGGTCAAATCCGTGAGATTTTTTCAATACAAAATCACCGGCTGCTACTATGCGCCTTTCATCAAGCTGCAGGCCGAAAAGTCCGTTGGTTGCCGCTACTTTTACAATTTCATCATCGAAAAAATTAATGTCTTCCTGAAGGAAAAGATGTTTGTCCATTTCATTGCCCATAACTGCTCCGTGACTTATGATAACAGGAATATCCTCGGTCTTATATTTTGTTTCCAGCAGGTTAAAATACTCAAGCCGTGATTTGCGACTCATGTGTTTTATATCTATCAAAATCCGTTTGCCATCAGAATCATCGAGCAGTTTATCCAAAACGTCTTTCCCAAGCTGGGTAAATCCCTCATTCATACCAAAATGCTGATTGGTTGCCTTGCTAACGATACCTGTCAGACTTTTTGCATGACCACATAGTTCGTTATAAAAGTGATGTGCAAGACTCATGAATACAGGACGATGACTCCAGTTCTTTACCTTATCCACATTGTTCAGTACATAAACAGGGTTGGCAGGATTTGTTTCCGGATGAATACCCGTTCCAAATACATGACCTCCTTCAATTGAGACAATTACAGCTATCGAATTCGCCCTTTTATCGGAAATTGTATCCTTGTTTAGAATAATATCTATATCCGTTGCATTTTTAGCTATCACATATTGATATTGAGCTTTGTCTGCAAGTTTCACAGTAGTTCCATCCAATTGCGTCAAATAGTTATATTCGTTTTCGAGATCGGGAAAATAATCAGTGATTGATTGGATAAAGTCGATTCGGTTTTTACCTACTGAGGTTATAAAATTCAACAACATGTCGTTGAAGTCACCTGTCCCAAGTTTGTTGTCAAAAAAACTTCGCTCAATCGGATATAGCGTCGCAAAAACAATTCCGGTGTTACCGAAACCCATTGCTGAAAAATTGCTCTGCCGATATTTTACAATGCCCCCCAACAAATCGATCAGTTTATCGAAGAAATTGGGGGGATCGTAGTACCAGATTGAACTGTTGGAAAGCGGGTTTTTACTATTCTGCTTTGACGGGAAGCTATTCCCGTAAGATTTCATCGTTGGATGGCTGTGGATGTCTGCAAAGTAATTCATGGTATTATTTATTACTAATTTTTACTCCAGTTCTTTGTTCACAAAAAAGATTTCATTTATGTGATTTTTGATCAAATAAACGATACCAACTAATAAACACATTCGTGTTTATTTAGACTAAATACGCATTAGGAATATTTTTTGTTACACTTTAATCCATAATTTTCAATTATTTTTGTCTGTCAACTGTTTCACCGAATTAGTAATTTATCTATCAATCCATTAGCACTTCAATCTCTAGCTTTAATTATTGCTTTAAAAATTTATTTTTGATTATTGTCTACTAAAATAAGCCACCTGTATGAAAAACCGCACAAAAATAATTCTTGTAATCGCCTCTTTTGTATTGGTAATCGCATTCTATTTTGGTTATCAGATCTATCAAATGATAATGGGAAGTGAACCATTATCCGGGAAACAGGAAACGATTCCAACTAAAATGTCTTCACTTCCTCCTCTTACAAAAGGGACAGCTGATTGGCCAAATTGGAGAGGTGTTAATTTTGAAGGAAAAAGTGCCACGACCCGGATTAAAACTGACTGGTCGAACGAGCTTGTCAAACTTTGGAACGTCAACTACTTATGCCAGGATAAGTCCACTGCATCGTGGTCAACTCCTGTAATTCAGGGCAATCGCCTAATCGTTCCCGGACGCGACAAAAAGAATGATTTAGTATTTTGTATTAATGCCGATAATGGGGAACTTATATGGACGGGTTCCTACCCGGCTGAAGCAGAAACCAGTCATGGACCAGGTTCCCGGGCTACCCCATTTATTAACGAGGATCGGGTTTATACTTTTGGGCGCAGCGGGGACCTGGTTTGCTGGCAACTTGAAGATGGCAAACTCCTTTGGCGGAAGAATGTAAAGGATGTTGGTGGTGCTGAACCTTCATGGGGTTTCTCGACAACACCCCTTGTGCATGATGACAAAGTAATTGTTCAGGGTGGTGGAAAAGCATTAGTTATTGCATACGATAAAATAACAGGTGATGTACGATGGAAATCAATGGAAGGAGAAGTCGGATATGCTGCAGCTATTACGATGAATATCGAAAACGAAACGAAGCTGCTTGTATATCATGGCAAGGGACTTTCATGTCTGAATCCTTCTGATGGAAAAGCATTGTGGACGGTTCCGTGGCCAACAGAATATGGCGTAAATGCAACTACACCAATCGTTTCAAACGATATCATTTTTCATACATCGGGTTACAAAATGGGTTGTGAAGCAATTAAAGTCACAAAAAGCGGATATTCAGTCCTCTGGAAGAACAATAACATGGAAGCCCAGCATAGTGACCCGATACTTATCGATGGCTATATTTATGGTTATTCAGGCGAAAGCGGCCGGAATGTTGGTCAGTTTAAATGCCTTGAATTGTCAACCGGTAAGGAGATGTGGAGTACGAATACTATTGGTCAGGGAACAACAACCTTTGCTGATGGGCACCTCATTTGTCAGGATGTAAAAGGAAACCTTTTTCTGGTAAAACCAGATCCTTCGGCGTTTAATAAAGTCGGAGAAATAAAGTCAGCCCTCGCAGATGTGAAGAACCCTGCATGGACAGTTCCGGTTATAGCCAATGGCAAAATATATCTTCGTTATATGCAGCAACTTGTGTGTTATAAACTGGACTAACGAGTGATAAATAGAAGGAGGTATTTCTATTTGTACTGACAATGGTAAGCTACAGGTGCAATTGCTTTTACCTTGAAACTGACATCTTTCTCTACTTCAAATATTTCTCCTTTGGCGTATTTTTTCCACTGATTTTCACCGGGCAGCATCACATCAAGGGTTCCTCCGGTTATTGTCATGATCTCAATTGTCGAGGTTCCGAATTCATATTCGCCGGCTTCCATTACGCCTACTGTTGCTACTCCTTCTTCATTTTCGACGGCAATTGATTTCACATTTCCGCCAAAATATTCGTTTACTTTTAACATTTCTGAATGTTTATAATTTTCTCTTCTTCAAATGATAGATTTTCTACAACAAATCACTTGCCAACTCAGCCAAATAACTTCTTTCACCTTTCACCAGATTGACATGCGCAAAAATATCCTGCCCCTTCATCCGGTCGGTAAGGTAAGCCAAACCATTTGATTGCATATCCAGATAAGGTGAATCAATTTGCTGAATATCGCCGGTGAAAATCATTTTTGTCCCTTCGCCAGCCCTTGTAATTATGGTCTTAACTTCGTGTGGTGTAAGGTTCTGTGCTTCATCAATGATAAAATAGCAATTCGATAAACTACGCCCCCTGATAAAAGCGAGCGGACTGATTACCAAACGATCGTCTTTCTTGAGATCCTCAATCAATTTGTATTCCTGACTATTTTGATTAAAACATCGCTTAATCACAGCCAGGTTATCAAAAAGTGGCTGCATATAAGGCGAAACCTTTTCTTCTGCATCACCAGGCAAAAATCCAATGTCGCGGTTGCTCAAAGCCACGATTGGACGCGCGAGAAGTATCTGTTCGTAGGTACTGTGCTGCGCAATGGCAGCAGCCAGGGCAAGGAGTGTCTTTCCGGTTCCGGCTTTCCCCGTCAGACTTACAAGCTTAATTTCAGGATCAAGCAATGCATGGATCGAAAATGTTTGTTCGGCATTACGGGGTTTAATCCCATACGCAGTCTTCTTGTCAACCCGTTCAAACCGTTGACGGAACGGACTGTAATGAGCCAATACGCTCGACCTGCTACTTTTGAGAATAAAAAACTCGTTGGCAAACGGTGCCCTTTCGATTGCAGCTTCTTCGGGTGTCAGAAAGTTCTTTTCGTAAAGTTGTGCGATCAACTGATCGCTGTATTCCTTATCTTCACGGATACCCTGATGTAAAACGCTAATATCACGAACTTTATCATTTTTATAATCTTCCGATTCGATGTGAAGCGATTTTGCTTTCATCCGAAGATTAACGTCTTTCGTAACGAGAATTACCTTCCTGTCTTTGAATTTTTCACGTAAATATTCGGTGATCGCCAGAATGCGGTGATCCGGAATATCTTCCCGAAACGATTCTTTCAGCTTTTCAGAAAATGGTTTACCTGTTTCAATCGTTAGTTTACCTTTATCGGTACCGAGTGAAATACCGCCATTAAACAGTTCATCTCCAACAATCTCGTCTAGAACTCGTACAAATTGCCTCGCCTGAAAATTGATCTGGTCATTTCCTCTTTTGAACCGATCCAATTCTTCAAGTACAGTAATCGGAAGGATCACATCATTGTCGTTGAAATGATATATACACTCGTGATCATGCAGGATCACGTTGGTATCAATTACAAATACTTTTGATTTTGGCATGGTATTCAAGCTTATTAATGCGGCCAAAATTAGATAAAAAAAGTCCGGTTTGTCGTTTTGCCCTTCGATATTTATCATCTTTGCCATCGATTTTGTCAACAAACAAAGACACTATGCAAAGCTACGACGAAGTAATCAAATATTTATACGATCATCTTCCTTACTATCAGCGATCAGGACCCGCTGCATATAAGGATAACCTGGACAATACGATCGCACTTGACAGGATGTTTGATCATCCGCATCATAATTTCAAATCCGTTCATGTTGCAGGCACTAACGGAAAAGGATCTGTTTCGCATATGCTGACCAGCATTTTAATGGAAGCTGGCTATAAAACAGGTCTTTATACATCACCTCATCTTAAAGATTTTCGTGAACGGATCCGCATTAACGGTGAAATGATCGAAAAAGAGTTCGTCGTTAACTTTGTTAATGAATTTCTAGGCAGAAACCAGGAGAAAGGAATCGAGCCTTCGTTTTTCGAATTGACCGTGATGATGGCATTCGAATATTTCGCTAAAAAGCAGGTCGATATTGCTATCATCGAAGTTGGCTTGGGCGGACGTCTCGATTCAACTAATATAATCTGTCCCGAATTTTCGGTGATTACAAACATCAGTCTGGATCATACCGCTTTACTTGGTGATACATTGGGAAAGATTGCACTTGAAAAGGCGGGAATCATCAAACGGCGAATACCGGTTATTATAGGTGAGACCCATCCACAAACAAGTATGATATTCAATGGTATCGCAAATGAACTTTCGGCACCGCTGATTTTTGCTGACAAGCATTATAATTCGGGTTTTGGGCTTAATTCCCCTGATGCCAGGCAAGTCTTTAACATCCGGAAAGGCGGGAAAGTAGTTTACGAAAACTTAAGACTCGATTTGCTCGGTAACTACCAGGCCAAAAACATCTGCACAGCACTGGCTGCTGTTGAACAGCTTCGCGAACTCGGATGGAAAATTCCTGAAATCGCTCTTAGAAAAGGGTTGGAAAAGGTTGTTGAGAATACAGGATTGCAGGGACGCTGGCAGGTGATTGGAGCGAACCCTCGCATCATTTGTGATACGGGACACAACGAAGGTGGCATGCGCGAAGTGGTGGCGCAACTGAAGCAAATCCCTTACAAAACGCTTCATTTTGTGATTGGTATGGTGAATGACAAGGATATTGCCGGTGTGCTGGGCCTTTTACCCCGTGATGCAATTTACTATTTTACAAAGGCTTCGATACCCCGTGCGCTCGATGAAAATCAATTGAAGAAGATCGCTGCTTTTTTCAAACTTCAGGGCAATACTTACCCTTCTGTAGCCGAAGCATTGGCCGCCGCCCGCAAAAATGCGGATGTTGATGATATGATCTTTGTTGGAGGAAGTACTTTTATTGTCGCCGAGGCTATTCCATGATTTGAATTACCACGGCCTTAAAGCAGTGGCAGCTGATAATCAATTCTGTCAGTGGCTTTAGCCAAAATTTATTACTTTTTGGATACATATCAGGAACAGGGTTTCGCTTCAAGCAAGAAAAAATAAGTTGATCAATCAACATGGAAAACTATTTCTCCAAATTTTTAAATTATCTACTCGATGTTCTGCAAGCGACATACAGCCAACTCTTTATTCTTTTTGGGCCATTGCTCGTTTTGGTTGTATTGCTGAATCTTTCAGCCATCTTCAACGCAAGATTAAGCGTTCGCTTTTGGGGCAGAAACCTTTTTTTATATGGGTTTGGCTGGCTCGGATGTTCGGTGCATGAGTTGAGCCATGCATTTTTTGCGCTGATCTTTGGTCATAAAATCTCTGAAATAGTATTGTTTGAGCCCAACAGTAACGGCGAATCGTTGGGCCATGTGAGTCATTCTTACAATAAAAACAGTATTTACCAGAAAACAGGGAATTTCTTTATCGGTATCAGTCCGCTGTTATTCGGCGGCATTGTATTATTTCTTAGCGTGTTACTTCTCTATCGATTTGATGTTACCGCACTTTCCAACTTCAGGATATCGCCCCAAGTTCTCACAGATTTAAGCCTATTAAAACAGATCGGACTAAATATCTGGAACAGCATGATTACCTTTTTATCCATCGTCTTTGTGGGTTCAGCTTCAGTCTGGTGGAAATCGGCATTGCTGATCTATATCCTTTATTCGACTGGCAGTTCGATGACATTAAGTAAATCGGATGTAGGAAGCGCTATTTCCGGTTTTTTGTGGCTAATTATTATTTTTCTGTTATTCAATTTAATAACATTATGGATTGGCAATTTTGTGATTGATTTCCTGGGCCGGATTGTTGGTTATATATCGGGATTTTATTTTCTGCTGATACTATCAATGATTGCCAATCTGGTGTTTATCTCAGCTCTTTTTCTTCTGAATCTTATTAAAAGTTTGTTTGTGAAAGGATAATCAATGCACGCATCGGCTACCAACAATGATGTGCATACGATCAAGGTAGATGTCCGAACAAAAGCCTTTTCAGTTACTTGCCAGCGGCAACCTGAATGCTGCCATTTCCTCCGTGTTGCGAACAACAAGAACATCGCCTGCCAGTGCCGGGTGGTTCCATGTCTTACCCTTGATGATGGGGAATCGTGCAAGTTCTTTGAATCGTTCAGCGGTTGCCTCCACCAAAGCCAGTTCCCCTTTTTCCGACAAGACCAGCAACAGATCCTGATCAGCCAGCAACATCAACTGGCCTCCATAACGTCCCCCTTTCCATTTCCGAATACCTTTTTCGATATCGGCACATGCG
>JBBRZE010000049.1:0-40062 GCA_038236995.1 Bacteroidales bacterium
AGAACGAAAATTTTCTGGCAGCCGATTATGCGACCAAACAGACTAAATCTGCCGGGAAATTAGCCTCGGTATTGGTTCGTGATGGTTCAGGGAAAACTTATCCGGCACAGATCGTCTTTTCAAAACCTACGCCTCCGGGATTTACTTCCAAGGTGCAGTTTATTGTTGATCAGTTTCCTGCCGGTGGTTACAAAACTTTTTATGTCGATATGACGAAGCCGGGAGAATACATTGAGCCGATCCCATTTGCTGACAATACCTTCGATACAGATTTTTTCAAGGTAAAGGTTGACATGAAAACCGGTGGTATTGTAAGCCTGTTCGATAAACGTACCAATTCCGAAGTTGTCAAAAGTGGAGGGCAGCTCAATACCTTAAGGATTTTCATGGAAGATAAAAAAGGGGGAATGAAATCGTGGGTGCTGAATAAAAATGTTAAAATAGAGGATGTTACGGATGTTAAGAGCGTGAAGGTTATAGAGAACGGGCCTGTAAGAGCCTGCATTGAAACCGTTAAAATATGGGGGAAATCACGGTTTATTGAACGAATGTATCTTTATCGTTCGTATCCACGAATTGCTTACGATATGGAAGTACATTGGTTGGAGACAGGAAGCGATACAACTGATTCTCCTATGTTACGGGCAGTTTTTCCACTGGCAATGCAGAATTCAAGGTATTACAATCAGGTTCCTTTCGATGTTGTTGAAAGACCAGCTAACGGGAAAATCGGAGGCAAAGAAATTCCTGAAGCACTCAAACATAGGAATGATTACGGAATAGTTTCCGAAGCCAATGATGGTCAGGAAGTTCCTGCGCAAAAATGGGTGGATGTAACTGACGGAAAAACGGGTGTCGCCCTGTTGAATAAAACTAAATACGGCAATTCTTATCACAATGGCGAATTGAGGCTCACGCTGATGCGATCTGCCGGTAATCCCGATATCTATCCGAATCTTGGCAAATTTATTATCAGTTATGCCCTTTATCCTCATGCCGGTGATTGGAAGAACCAGGTTTGGGCTGAAGGTGAAGACTTTAATGTGCCGGTTTATGCCGCAGAACCTCCATCTTTGGCACTTGCTAAGAACCATGCAACCCGACCCGAAGAAGAATCTTTTTTCTCTGTTTTCCCAACTAATGTTTCAATGACTGGTGTGAAACAATCAGAAGAAGGAGATGAGCTTGTCATTCGGTTGGTTGAGGTAGAAGGAAAAGCAACAACTGCCACGATCAATTTGCCAGTAACAATTAAATCGGCACGCAGACTTAATTTGATTGAGTTTCCACTTGAAAATGCAGAAGTTCCTGAATTTCAAGGAAAATCAATCAGTGTGAAATTGAAACCTCATGAAATAGTAACGCTTGGAATTAAGCAGTAATATGAAAACGAAAAAGCTTACCAAAAGAGAAATGCTCAAATATGCTGGCGATTTTAGCCAGCTATTTGGGATTAAAGAATATACACTTGTAGGAGGGAAAGCTAAAGGTGTAAAAGCCTTCGATGTCAAAACCGGTTCCGGGCTTGAGTTTACTGTTCTTGCAGACAGGTGTTTGGATATTGCCGGATTGACATTCAACGGCATCAATTGCAGCTATATTGCGAAAGCCGGAATTGTTGCTCCTGAATATTACAGTGAAAATGGGGTTGGGTTTTTACGCAATTATTTTGCAGGTTTTCTGACCACATGTGGGTTACGAAATGTAGGGAATCCTTGTGACGAAAATGGAGAGTCTTTCCCGCTGCATGGCCGGATTGCAAATACCCCCGGAGAAGAGGTTGGCCCAAAAACCGAATGGATCGACGATGTTCCTGTGCTGACTATCAGTGGTAAAATGAGGGAAGCCAGGCTTTTTGGTGAAAATTTAATACTTGAAAGGAAAATCACCTGCAAATATGGTGTGAACAAAATCCTTATTCAAAATACAGTTGAAAATTGCGGTTTCAAAAGGGAAGCACTGATGCTGCTGTTTCATTTCAACATGGGGTATCCTTTGCTTGACGAAACCGCTATGTTGGTGACACCTACACAACGGTTAACGCCCAGAGATCAGGATGCCGTTAAGGGTGAAGCCGAATACCATCAATGTCAACCACCTACACCTGATTATTCAGAGCAGGTATTCTATCACAACCTGAAATCAGATCCAAATGGCAATACTTCAGTGGCTTTGGTCAACGAAAAGCTTGAGTTAGGAGTCGCTATTCACTTTAATAAAAGTCAGCTTTTTAATTTTACGCAGTGGAAACAAATGGGTGAAGGAGATTATGTGATGGGATTGGAACCTTGTAATTGCTATGTCGGAGGGCGAGTAGATCCTCGAAATAGTGGTATTCTTGAAACCCTTGAGCCCGGCGAAATTAAAAATTTCGATTTGACCATTGAGCTGCTGAATGGGGTGGATGAGATTGATGCTATAATATATAAAATCAATAACTTGCAATAGTATTTAACTATTTTAATAAATTAAAAGTGGAAAAAAACTCTCCGGTTATTAAAGTGCTTCCAGTCCTGTTTGGATTTTTCGTAATGGGGTTTGTCGATTTGGTGGGCATCGCCACCAACTATGTGAAGCAGGACTTCATGCTAAGCGATACGCTCGCCAACCTTTTACCGATGACTTTATTCCTATGGTTTGCTGTTCTTTCCGTACCAACCGGACTCCTGATGAATAAGCTGGGTCGCAAAAATACGGTGATTCTTAGTATGATCATCACATTTCTGGCTATGATGATACCGCTAATCAGCTACAGTTTTCCGATGATGTTGGTTGCTTTTGGTCTGCTGGGAATCGGGAATACCATTATCCAGGTTTCGTTGAATCCGCTGCTGACCAATGTGGTTCGGGGAGACCGGCTGACAAGCAGCTTAACACTTGGCCAGTTTATCAAAGCGATTGCTTCCTTCCTGGGTCCGATCTTAGCCGGAGTAGCCGCTGGAAGCTTCGGAAACTGGAAATTCATTTTTGTGATTTTTGCAGGTATAACCGTACTTTCCGCAATTTTGTTATTGGTAACACCAATTCATGAAGAACCTGTCAATCAATCGGGCTCTTCATTTTCATCCTCTTTCAGCCTGTTGAAAGACAAGGTTATACTGATGTTGTTTCTCGCAATTGTCTTCGTCGTTGGTGTTGATGTGGGTCTGAATACAACCATTCCCAAATTTCTGATGGAACGATGTGATATTCTGCTTGAAAAAGCAGGCCTGGGAACCAGCCTCTATTTTATAGCAAGAACCGTCGGGGCTTTTGCGGGTGCCATTCTATTGGTAAAATTGTCGGGGCGGAAATTTTACATTGTAAGTATGATGATTGCTATTCCGGCATTACTTATTATGCTGTTTATCGGTAACCTTTGGGGGATTTTGTCCATGATATTTATTCTTGGATTAACTATTGCCAATGTGTTTTCGATTATCTTCGCTGCTGCATTAAGGCGTAAACCTGAACGTGCCAACGAAATTTCCGGTCTTTTAATTATGGGAGTTGCCGGTGGAGCCGTTATGCCGCTGATCATGGGAATTACTTCCGATTCGCTTGGACAAACGGGTGGCATGGCTGTATTATTGATTGCCTTGGGCTATTTGTTATTCAGTGCTTTTAAGCTTAAAGAGGGTTGATCGCAGGCTTATTTTTTCAAACAGCAAATCGAATTTTTAAAATTTAAATCTTGTAACATGAAACGAAGTGAAATTAACCAGTACATTGTCAATTCAATAGCATTTTTAGATCAGATGAATTTCAAACTTCCACCCTGGGCATTCTGGACTCCGGAAGAGTGGAAAGGTAAATATGAAATCTGTGGTGAAATCGTCGATAACATGCTGGGATGGGATTTGACCGACTTTGGAAGCGGCGATTTTCATAAACAGGGACTCATGCTCTTTACCATACGAAATGGCAACTTTAAGAAGGACAAAAAACCGTATGCTGAAAAAGCGATGATCGTGGAGGAAATGCAGGAAACACCAATGCACTTTCATTGGAGCAAAATGGAAGACATCATCAATAGGGGGGGCGGTAATCTGGTTATTGAATTATATAACTCCGATAAGAATGAAAATTTTTCTGATCAGCCTTTTACTGTTAAAGTTGATGGCGTAGTCCGTCATTTGCAACCAGGTGATTCCGTTGTTCTTACTCCAGGCGAAAGCATCTGTCTCGAACAGGGTGTTTATCACCGGTTTTATGGTGAAGCAGGGAAAGGCAAAGTGTTTGTGGGCGAGGTGAGTGCCGTGAACGACGATACGGCTGATAACCGTTTCTATACTCCGGTTGGCCGCTTCCCCGAAATCATCGAAGATGAAAAACCAATTCATTTGTTGGCAGCTGATTACAAACGTTATATTTGAAAGATGAGCGGTAAAATAATTGTGGCGGGGACAGGTTGTGCCCTCGCCGACTATTTATACACGGGAGTGAGATTCAACACGCCCCAATTTCAGAAATACCTCTCACGTCAGACCGGAGATGGCGGGCTTACGCCGGGAAAACTTGTTTTCACCGACGAGCTTGAGAAATTCTCCGGAATCCCTTACGCCGAAATCTGCCATGAGATTACAGGAGGCCAATCGCCTGATGCATTTAACATCGGCGGGCCTGGGCTTGTTTCGTTGATTAATGCTTCACAACTTCTTAATAAAGATAAATTTGAAGTGCGTTTCTATGGTGGAACCGGCAACGACAACACCGCCACTTTAATTGAGGAACTTGTCCGAAAGACGCCTTTAAACGTTGATCATTACCGCAAAATATCAGAGAAGAGGACACCATTCACGGATGTCCTTTCGGATGTCACCTACGATAATAACCACGGTGAGCGAACTTTCGTGAATAATATCGGAGCTGCCTGGGATTATACGCCCGACTTTTTGGGTGATGATTTCATCGAAGCCGATATCGTCTGTTTTGGAGGCACGGCTCTTGTTCCTCAGATTCACGACAATTTAACCTCCTTGCTGAAAAAAGCAAAACGAAACGGATGTCTCACCGTTGTGAACACGGTGTTCGATTTTCGCAACGAAAAGAAAAATCCGGATCAGCCCTGGCCACTTATCGATGAACCAGAAAACTATTTTCTAATCGATGTGCTGATCATGGATTGTGAGGAGTCGCTGAAAATAAGCGGAAAACACACAATTGCAGAAGCCGCCGAATATTTTTTCAACCAGAATATCGGAGCGCTGATTATTACCAATGGAGCCAAAGAACTTTATGCCTTTTCGAACGGTGATCTGTTCGATAAAACGGAGTTGATGAAGCTTCCGGTTTCGAAAAAAGTAGGGGAAGATATTGCCAGCAATCCTTCCTCGAAAGGGGATACCACGGGATGTGGCGATAATTTTGCAGGAGGCGTTATCGCGTCAATGGCAATGCAATTAACCACCGGCGACATTGGGAAACTCGACCTGACCGAGGCCATTGCATGGGGTGTAGCTTCAGGTGGATATACCTGTTTTTATGTAGGAGGAACCTATATTGAAAAGAGTGAAGGTGAAAAACTAAAAATAGTGCAAGCGTTTAAAAACGAATATTTTAAACAAATCTCAGCGTTGTGACGGATAAATTTCAGGATAAACTGGTTCTCTTTGGTGCCGGTAAAATAGGCCGCTCGTTCATTGGTCAGCTTTTTAGCCGGGGTGGTTACGAAGTTGTTTTCATCGACGTTTTTCGTCCAGTAATCGAGGAGTTGAACCTCCGGCATAACTACAATGTGGTGATCAAAAGTGATGTGGAAACCGTCATCAATATACAAAATGTGCGGGGTGTTTTTGGAGGCGATACAGAAAAAGTTATCGATGAAATTGCATCCGCCCGGATTGTGGCCGTATCTGTTGGTCAAAACGGTTTGAAATCAATTATTCCGCTTATTGCCAGAGGATTGATAAAGAGGTTCGAAACAGGTGGCGCCGTACCGCTCGATATCATCATTGCCGAGAACCTGCGTAATGCCGCGGAATTTATGAACCAGGAGCTTAAAGAAAATTTACCCAAAGGATATCCTTTGGAAGAGCGGGTTGGCCTGATTGAGACCAGCATCGGCAAAATGGTTCCGATTATGCTCAAAAAAGACATGGATAAAGACATACTTCAGGTCTTTGCAGAACCTTATAACACACTGATTCTCGACAAGCGGGCATTTAAAAATCCAATCCCGGAAATTGAGGGACTTGCTCCAAAGGAGAACATGAAAGCCTGGGTCGACCGGAAGTTGTTTATTCATAACCTTGGTCATGCCACGGCTGTTTACCTGGGTTATCTTGCCCATCCTGATGCCACATTTCTATATGAGGTGCTATCCGACAGTCAATTGAGAGAAGTTGTTCGCAAAACGATGCTTCAGGCTGCGGATATCCTTATAGCGAAATACCCCGATGAATTTGCGATTGAATCACTCACCGATCATATCGACGATTTACTCAGACGTTTTCAAAATAAGGCATTGGGTGATACCCTTTTCAGGGTGGGTTGCGATTTGCAACGTAAACTCAGTGCAGAGGATCGTCTGGCAGGTGCTATTCATCTTGCCTTTGAACTGAAACTCCCATTTGATTTAATACTTAAAGCATTGGTATGCGGTTGTCATTTTGGGGCGAGTGGCGAATCAGGTAACCGGTTGCAATCTGATCTTGAGTTTGATAAAATTTATGCAAGAGGTATCAAGGAAGTACTCACTTCTGTTTGCGGTTTTGACGAAGTTATTCACTCGGAGGTGATTGCCAAAGCTATCATACTCGATGATATTAAAATTCAAGAAGGTAAAATGTGATTCATTAATATAAGTTCTCCGGCATTTGATGGAGCCTAAAGCTATTTTAAAATGAAGAAACCGATCCTTTTTATTGTTATTCTGATGGTTATAATTCCAGCGTTCGGCCAGAATGATGTCACTGATCAGGAAAGGTTGAAATGGTGGCGCGAAGCACGTTTTGGAATGTTTATCCACTGGGATATGTCGAGTGTGGCAGGAACTGAGATTAGCTGGTCACGACTTGGACCCAAGCCATTGGACGGCTCGTGGGGAAGTCCTGCAGGTACAGGTGGGGATTCAATTTATGACAACCTGTATAAAAAGTTCAATCCTACAAAATTTGATGCTAAGAAATGGGTTGCAATTGCCAAAAATGCAGGGATGAAGTATGTGGTCTTTACCGCCAAACACCATGGGGGCTTCTGTATGTGGAATACCAAATTCACCGATTATTCGATCATGCACACCCCTTTTAAACGCGATGTTGTAAAGGAATTATCTGAAGCCTGTCACAAAGCCGGACTCCATTTTGGGATCTATTACTCACCACGCGACTGGCATCATCCTGACTATGGAATGGGCGACAACAGCAAATATGAGACTTATATGACCGGCCAGCTCACAGAACTGCTTACCAATTATGGACAGGTTGATGTGGTTTGGTTTGATAGTTTTGGAACTGGCGAATCAATCAATTACTGGCATGCCGATAAAGTACTGGCATTGGTTCGGAAGCTTCAGCCGCAGACCATTATTAACAACAGATGCAGTTTCTTTGGCGAACATGTTCCATCACTCCAGGCCGATTTCGATACGCCGGAACAGGTCATTGGTTCCTATCAAACCAATCGCAACTGGGAGTCATGCATGTGTGTGGTGGATGCTCCCGGAGGAGGATGGTCGTACCGGACAGATGGTAAAGTAAAACCATTTACAGAATGTATCAGAAACCTCGTGGCCTGTGCCTCCGGCGATGGCAATCTGCTGCTTGATGTTGGTCCCGATTCATTTGGTGTAATTCCGGCTGACCAGGCTAATCGGTTGTCCCAAATTGGAGATTGGATCAGAAAATATGGTTTTTCGATATATGGAACTGAAGGTGGCCCTTATCGAAACGGAAGCTGGGGTGGCTGTACCTTTAAAGGGAAGAAAGTTTATATTCATCTTTTTGAATCAGCTCCCGACCTTCTTGAGTTACCAGCATTTAGAGAAAAGCTGTTATCCGTCAGAAATCTAACAGGAGGAAATGTAAAAGTAACTACAGAGAATGAAAAAGTCCGGATCAGGAGTACTCCAAAAGATCGTAATTCACCAGATACAATCATTGAAATGACATTTGACAGGGATGTTACAAGGGTGGATAATTAACCAATTACGACTAGCTGAAATCTATTTAATCTCAAACCAGAAATGATGGGACATCTAAAACTACTATTCTTATTGCTGTTGAACGTGACCGCATTTGGGCAAAATAAGCAAACCAATTCTAACTCTGTAAATCAAAGTATTTTCCCCGCTGACATCGAATGTGTCGTGCAGCAATACTATCGCCAACGTCCGGATGGAAAGCCTGGTCGCGAAATCACGATCAATTTCAAGGATGCAAAACTTACAGGCAGTGCCAGGGTGGAAGTAACGGTGAACGGACGATCTGAAATTACTATTGTGCCGGCTATTGTTGGTGGACAATCTGAATGCCGTGTTCTTTTGCCGTCAGATGTCGGGGTGAAACAGGAATCGCAGGTCACCTTTACACTACGACAAGGAACTCAGGTGTTGATGAAAACTGTCGCAGTTCCCGCGCTGCGCCATTGGACAGTTTACATTTATAACCACTCGCATGTGGATATCGGCTACACGAACACGCAACGAAATGTCGAGATCCTGCACAAAACTAACATTGTCGAGGGAATGAAACTTGGTGAGGCGACAAAAGACTACCCCGTCGGTTCACGTTACCGGTGGAATCCGGAAATCACCTGGCCGCTGGAGCGTTATTGGAAAACGGCGACTCCCACTCAAAAAGAACGTGTTGTTAAGTCTATTCAGAACGGTTATCTGTGCATTGATGCCAGTTATTTAAACCTCAATACAAGTGCGTGCAATGATGAGGAATTGTTCCAGGTGTTCCGATTCAGCCGCGAGATGCAGAAACTGACAGGTGTACCCATGGATGCTTTTCAACAAATGGATATCCCTGGCATGTCATGGGGTCTTGTGCCCGTAATGGCACAGCAAGGGGTTCGTTACATGATGGCCTGGCCAAATTCGTGCCGGGCTGGTAATGGCCGGAGTCTCGATGAAAAACCTTTCTGGTGGGTCGGTCCTGACGGCAAATCAAAAATATTGTTCTTTCAACCTGGTAGTTATGGAAACAGTGGTAGCATGACAAAAGGGGGTACGACTGGTCGCCCCTGGTTTGGCCAGCGCGATCCGGATAAGGTTCCTGCTGTCATCAAAACCGATAGCGCGAATGTGAATTTTCTGAATGCTTTGTCTAAGCGGGAACGTGCAGACAATCCCTATAATTTCTATATCGTTTCGTGGTCGCTCTGGGACAATTGTCCGCTTGATGCTGATATTCCGGATGCAGTCAGGAAATGGAATGACAAGTATGCCTTTCCGCACCTTGTTATTTCGGGAGGTCATGAAATCATGAAGATGATTGAAACGAATTATGGAGACCAACTTCCTGTAGTTAAAGGAGACTTCACCGAATATTGGACCGATGGACTGGGTACTGCTGCAGGCCTGACTGCCGTCAACCGCAACGCAAAGGAACGTCTGGTGCAGGCCGAAACGCTTTGGACAATGCTTCGTCCCGGCAAACCCGCGCCTCGTGATAATTTCGACGAAGCATGGCGTTATATTGCACTTGGTTCCGAGCATACCTGGTGCGCAGAAAATCCTTCAGAACCCTATTTTCAGGATGCGATATGGAAGGTCAAACAGAGTTACTTCCGCGAAGCCGGTGAACGTACCCAAACATTAATGGATGACGCATTGGCTCCCGCAACAGATAAGTCATCTGGTGCGCTCGGCCCTGTTGAAGGCCCGTCAAAGGGGGGTGTGGTGGTGTTTAATACGCAATCTTGGACTCATGGAGGATTGGTGACGCTTTCAAAATCGGAAAGTTTACCAGGCGATCGTGTTACGGACGATAAGGGGATGGATGTTCTGTCCCAAAGGCTGTCAACAGGGGAGCTGGCATTTTTTGCATCCAACGTTCCTGCCTTTGGGTCGAACCATTACCGGGTTGTGGCCGGTAAGTGTCCGTTGACCGAAGGCTGCAAACTTGATGGCATGACGCTTGAAAACCAACAGGTGCGGGTAACAATTGATCCGGTTACTGGTAACATTACACATCTTATTAATATTGCCACCGGACGTAATTTCGCAGATGCAAAGGTCAACGGTGGTCTTAATGCGTTCCGATGGATGCCCGGCGACAGCGACAACGCCAAGGCAGACAGCAGTATCACAATCACTGCCGTTGAATCTGGTCCGCTGGTTGTGGAATTGCGTGTTTCCTCCAAAGCTACTGGTTGTCGTGCCGTCATACGTTCGGTGCGCCTCATCAAAGGTCAACCCTGGGTGGAAATTAGCAATGTCGTTGATAAGCTTCCACTCGCCGAAAAGGATGGTATCCATTTTGGATTCGGATTCGATATTCCGCAGGGAACGACCAGGGTAGACATCCCATGGGGTGTGATGGAGGTTGAAAAAGAGCAGTGGGCTGCTGGAAATCGCAACTGGCTCACCATGCAACGCTGGCTTGATATCTCGAACGACAAGAATGGTGTCACGTGGTGTTCTCTTGATGCACCGCTCTTCGAAAGTGGTGCAATGACCGCTAATCAAACGGGCACCTGGAGCGGGGAACGGAAACCCTGGCTTAGAAAACTCGAACCCAGTTCAACCGTATACTCCTGGGTAATGAACAATTACTGGTTCACCAACTTCCCGCTCACGCAGGATGGCCCGGTCACCTTTCGTTACCGCATTTTGCTTCACGGAGCATATGACGCTGCCACTGCCAACCGTTTTGGACTGGAACAGGCACAACCCCTGGTACCGCTGGCTGCTAATACCAACGCGATTTCCAAACCGCTGATCGCTTTGGCGGGTTCAGCTGCAGTAACAGTTTCTATACTCAAATCCACGGCAGAAGGAAAAACGATCATTATGCGTTTGCGGTCGGTGGTAAATACAGACGAAAATGTCAGGTTATCATGGCCTGCCGGAAATCCCAAAACTATTAACCTTTGCGAGAAAGAAGAAATACCAGGTGCGAAAGTCAACAGTGAAGTAACTGTTCCTGCAAATGGATTTGTAACTTTGAAAGCGGTATGGAAATAAGTTGAAATAGAATTGATCTTGCTGGCATGATACCGGTCAATTAACGAATATATTCTCCCATGAAGTTTGAACCCGATTATCAAAATATTCTCCAGGTTCTGAACAATCAGCGACCTGCCCGTTTGCCATTGTACGAACATCACATTGATGCCCCTTTTATCTCAAAAATGCTTGGGGAGTCCATATCGTCGCAGGGACTGAAGAACAATGCACTGGAAGACTATTACCGGAAAGTAATTGGTTTCTGGAAAGATATGACTTACGACGCCTTCGATTTTGAAGCAGCAATTTGTGATATTCTTCCGGGGCACGGCGCCATTATGGGTGGAATGGCAGGACCAATTCAGACTAGGGCAGATTTCGATAACTATCCATGGGAAGATATCCCAAAAATATTTTGGAAAACCTATACCCCTCACTTCGAGGCCATCCGGAAAACTTTGCCACCGGGAATGAAGGCTTATGGTGGTTGCGGATATGGCATTTTTGAGGCAAGCCAGGATTTGGTCGGATATGAGTATTTGTGTGTGATGCAATGCATGGATCCTGACCTTTTTGCGGATATTTTTAAAAAGATAGGTGATCTTTGGGAAACATTGTGGCAGGGCGTAATCGAAAAATATTCGGATATCTTTGTCTTTTTCAGGATGGGAGACGACCTTGGTCATAAAACCTCCACCTTACTCGATCCCGATATTATTCGCCAGCTTATTCTGCCTCAATACAAAAAGGTGATTGACCTGGTGCATCGTTCGGGTAAAAAGTTTTTGCTCCATTCATGTGGTAATATTTTCCCATTGATGGATGATATCATCAATTTAGGGATTGATGCCAAGCATTCTAACGAGGACCAGATTGCCCCTTTTCCCGTATGGATTGAAAAATATTCCGATCGGATTGGGCTTTTCGGCGGTTTCGACCTGAATTTGCTTGTTCTGGAAAAGCCTGAAACTATTTACCGAACGGTTTTAGAACAAGGCACTTTATTTCGCAGAATTGCAAATGGATACGGACTTGGATCCGGAAATTCCATTCCCGAATATATTCCGGTTGACGGCTATATGGCAATGATTGAGGCAACGATAGAAATCAGGAGAAGGGAATAAGTCCTAAAGCAAGTTGTCAGTCATCAGGTATTTATATTAAAATCTACAGAATCGAACTTTCAATAAAATTTCAATTTAGAACAAACCTATGAAGCACTTAATTCAACTAACCATCATTCTCTGCATCATTTCCCTTTTTGGCGCTAAAGCAAATGAAAACCGGTGGAAAATTAATGAAGCAGGTGGAATTTCCTGGCTTGTTACAGATCAGCTTCCTCATCGTGATCACATTGAGATGAGTGGGAAATATATTTCAGCAGTTATCAGGTATGGCGTTGAAGCTGACAAGTCGTTTTGGATAAGCCGCGACATTGTCTGGCCAATGTTGCGCACGATTCCAAATAATACCCATGCCAGCCTGACCCGTTCCTTTAACCTTGATCCGGTTAAAATGATATCAATCAACAAGCGTCTGGTGCAACAGGAAATTGTCAATGAGATACTTCTGGATGGAAAGATCACCGTAAAAAGTACCCTGAACGGAACTCTTGAGCTTGTTCGCACCTTATTCCCTTCAACAGAACTTCCTGTTTTCGGTGAAAAATATGAACTGCTCAATATTGGAAATAAGCCGGTTACCGTTGAGATTCCCGATTTGAATATTCTCACCCGAACGAAACCTGAGGAAGGCACCGATGGGAGTTACACCTTGCAGATTCAATCGAAAAACCATGGTGCATTTGTGCTTCAGCCAAAAGAGACGGTAAAGTTCTATCTCTCTTTTTCGGGGATAAAGGAAGGTCAGGATTTCAGAAATACCGATATTGAAACTGAGTTGAGCAAACGTAACAGTTTGCTGTCGCTATTCAGCGATAATCTGGTGTTGGAAACACCTGATGAAACGTTGAACCGTACTTTTGCCTTTGCCAAAATCCGTGCTGCCGAGAGTATTTACCAAACGAAGGGGGGGCCGATGCATGGGCCGGGCGGATTAAGTTATTACGCTGCCATCTGGGCAAACGACCAGGCTGAATATATCAATCCATTCTTCCCTTATCTGGGTTACGATTATGGCGTTGAGTCGGCATTGAACGCTTATAGCCACTTTGCCCGTTTTATGAATCCGGATTATAATCCCATACCCAGTTCGATCATTGCGGAAGGAACTGATATTTGGAATGGGGCCGGCGACCGTGGTGATGGTGCCATGATTGCATATGGAGCGGCACGTTTTGCACTTTCTCTGGGCGACCGTAAAACTGCAGAGGAGCTTTGGCCGTTGATCGGATGGTGCCTGGAATTCAATAAACGCAAAGTCAATCCGAAGGGTGTGGTAGGTTCCGATTCGGATGAGTTGGAAGGTCGTTTCCCTGCAGGGAAAGCTAATTTGTGTACATCTTCGTTGTATTACGATGCCCTTAATTCTGCTGTCTACCTGGGCAAATCGCTCGGGAAAAGTGGGAAGCAACTTTCGGAGTATAAATCACAGGCGGCAGCTTTAAAAACCAATATCGAAAAGTACTTTGGAGCAAAAGTAATGGGTTTTGATACTTACCAGTATTATGAAGGAAATGACAAACTTAGGGCCTGGATATGCATGCCGCTGACTGTCAATATTCTCGATCGTAAACAAGCTACCATTGATGCCTTATTCTCTCCTGAACTTTGGACTGATGACGGACTTGCCTGTGTGTCAGGCGATAAAACGTTCTGGGATCGTTCAACCCTTTATGCGCTTCGGGGTGTTTTTGCAGCTGGTGACATCGAACGTGGATTAAAATTTCTACAATATTATTCAACCCGCCGGTTATTGGGCGAGCATGTCCCTTACGCTGTTGAGGCTTTCCCGGAAGGAAATCAAAGGCACCTGTCAGCTGAAAGCGGATTGTATTGCCGGATTTTTACGGAAGGTCTGTTCGGAATCCGACCGGTAGCCCTGAATAGTTTTACAATTACACCACAACTTCCAAAGGCATGGAATTATATGAAATTCAGGAAGGTGCATGGATATCAGAAAGAATATGATATTGCAGTTGAGCGTCAGGATGAAAAAATTCGCTTAACAGTTACATGTGGGAAAGCGGTAATTTTCTCTAAACTAATCAGGAATGGGACAACCCAAACGATCGTCCTGTGAAAAGTACGATTGGGTGATATGATCAGAAACCAGTTTCTCAATACTCTCGAATTTTGTATTAATTTGGAAGCTAACCCTGCAGATTTCGCAGAAATCGGGATCAACGAAAAGGTAGTGGCTCCAAAAATTTGGAAAGAAACGTATTTAAATTCTGATTATGAATTAATTACAAAGGATAATTTTCTTGACTTTTTGATTTGGAACTTGACTTTTTTAAAACAATTGGTAATATGAACAAATTTAAACTGACCCTTCTTCTTCTGCTTGCGTTCACAAGTTTGATTACCCTGGCGCAATCCCAAAAAGCAACTGAAAAATTAAAAAGAGCTGACTGCTTTTTTGGTGTTCATTTCGATCTGCATGCCAGTGAGGATATTGTGGATGCTGGTAAAACGCTGACGCCCGAAATGGTGGACACCTTTCTGACAAAAGTTCGCCCCGATTTTATCCAGATCGATTGTAAAGGCCATCCTGGAATATCGAGTTATCCGACGAAGGTGGGTTTCCATGTGAAAGGATTTGAGAAAGATCCGCTGAAATTGTTTCGTGAAGTAACTGAAAAGAACAAGGTGGCGCTGTTTATGCACTTTTCGGGCGTTTGGGACGGCAAAGTTGTGAAAGAGCATCCCTATTGGGCGACAGTCAAGGCTAATGGTGAACGGAGCACCGAGAAAACGTCATTTTTCAGCCCTTATCTTGATACTTATATGATTCCTCAGTTGAAGGAACTAAGCGATTACCATGTCGACGGAGCCTGGATTGACGGGGAATGTTGGGCTGTAGAACCCGATTATGGCGAAGAATCATTAGAGCTTTTCACGAAAGAAACCGGAATCACTGAAATTCCAAGAAAGTCATCAGATAAGTATTATCCTATATTCATGGAATATACGCGAAGTTTATTTCGTGAGCATCTGAATAAATACATTACTGCAATCCATCAATATAATCCTCAGTTTCAAATCACAAGCAACTGGGCCTATTCTTCATTAATGCCCGAAAAAGTCACTGCAGATGTAGATTATTTGTCAGGTGACGTAACTCCGCAAAATGGCGTTTACCGCTCGGCATTCGAAGCCCGATGCCTGGCTCCACAGGGAAAACCATGGGATCTAATGGCATGGGGATTTTCGTGGAACGGCGGGAAGATGCCCATGAACGTAAAATCGTCGGTTCAGCTGGAACAGGAAGCGGCGGAAATTATGGCAATGGGTGGCGGTGTTCAGTTTTATTTTCAGCAGAACCGCGACTTGTCAATAAAGCCGTGGCTTGCAACTACTCTTTCGGAGATAGCCACTTTCTGCCGTGCAAGGCAGCAATTCGTTCATAAGGCAAAGGCGATTCCTCAAATCGCACTTCTTTATCCGACAGCTTCGTATCAAAAAAATGGTTCAAGGCCTTTTTCAAATGGAACCGGAATGTTGCAGGGAGCTTTGAATCTTGTGCTTGATGGTCAGCAATCGGTCGAGATTCTGATGGAACATCACCTTCGTGGAAAGATGAATCAGTACCCGCTGATTATTATTCCTGAATGCGATTATCTGGAGACTTCCTTTCTCGAAGAACTGAAAAAATATGCGGCTGATGGTGGCAACCTGTTGATTATAGGCACCGAAACTGCAAAATTATTTGAAAAAGAACTCGGCATCATATTGCTTGTGAAAACTGAAGAAGAGCAGGCTTTTATTGCTACATCTGATAAAATAGGTGCAATTCGCTCCTCTATTGCGGAGGTAGAATTAATACCCGGCGTCACTTCAATTTCCAATTTTTACAATGGCAGTGATTTCAGGGACAAAGGGACGAACATTTCTTCATCTGTTAATAGATTTGGAAAAGGGAAGGTGGCAGGCGTTTATTTCAACGCGGGTTCAGCCTATCTCGAATACAAATCCCCGGTGCTTCGGGATTTTATTGGTAATCAAATCGCTGAACTATTTCCAAAACCTTTAGTAAAGGTGACCGGATCGCACCTGGTTCATGTAACTACAAATCAGCTTAATGGCAAAATGTTTGTGAATCTGATTAATATGGCTGGCGAACATACCAATCAAACGGCAATCGGATATGATGAAATTCCTTCATTGAAAGGCCTGACTGTAAGTATTTGTACTGCAAATAAACCAGCTAAGATTGTGTTACAACCCGAAGGCAAAGAACTGGAGTTTGATTTTCAGAATGGGGTCTCAAAAGTGGTGGTTTCAGAACTGGCGATTCATTCAATTCTGGAAGTGGTACTATAATTTACAATTCAAAACCTTTTATTAGTATCGGTAAAAGTGCGTGAACTGGCTGTTTTATTTTTCATAAAGCAGCCAGCTCTATTTTGTATGTAACTTACGCGTTCACATTCATTACTCCCAACTGTTCCATCAGCATCATCTGGTCGGCAATAAGCCAGTGATGGACAATTTTCCCGTTTTCGATATCATAGCTGATGAAAAACGGGAATTCAACATCCCGGTTTGTTGGCTGTATTCCGTTTAGTTCGCCCTTATGGCAGCCTTTAAGCCTTGCCCGCACTACAACCCGGTTGCCTTCAGCCGTTATCTCATCGGCAAACATTTCGTATTTGGGAAATACGGTATCGAAAAAAATAATATGGTTAATCAGCTCTTCATCGGCAAGATATTCTTCCATGAGTTCCCTCGTTTTGGTAACTCCGCTGAGTGCATTGACATAGCGGATCACAAATTCCTTGTTTTTCTTTTGCTGTTCCATGTTATTAATATTTAAAGTTTTACCAAAAATAGGTCTGGAAATACAAATGTGTTATCCCATTTATTGCAATCTTTTATTCATTTGTTGCAGATTTGTTGCTGCGGCTAAAAACCGAAGGCAGTATTCCGTATTGTTTTTGAAAAATATTGGTGAAATGACTCAGATTTTGAAACCCGGTTTTAAAAGCGACTTCACTAACAGTCAGATCTGCAGTTTCAAGTAGCTCCTTAGCCCTTTGCAACCGCTGGATTTTGATATAATGGGCAGGTGCCTGCCGGATAAGTGATTTTAAACGCCGGAATAATTGCGTGCGGCTTAGGGACATGGCTTCGCATAAAACATCGGTATTGAAATTCTCGTCTTCCAGATTGGCTTTGATCAATGCATTGATTCGTTGCATAAAAGCAGCTTCCTTTGGCCGGCTCTGCTCCAGTGATGCAAGGTGTTTTTCTGTCTCAGTAAAATGTGAACGCAACCGTTTCTGGATTTCGGCATAAAATTGAGGAATGTTGCTGATTGTATTCGTTTTAGCGACCTGATTCTGTGGGAAAGTTTCCGGATGTAAAGGCAGAGTAAGGCGGTATAAGGTGCCGTTTGATTTTGGGAACACATCGAAAGAATATATATTTTGGGCGATAATTTCGTTCATCCTAATCAGGTTAATCCCCTCATTTTCTATCATTATGTACAAATTTTTATTTTCAGAACAATAACTTAACCGTAGCTGAATTTTGCTTTTTGGTGGTATCAAATTGATAATGTTACAAATAAGTTGAATAAGGGATTGGGAAAGTAAAAAAGGCTGGTAGTCCACAACCTGTTTTTTTATACCTGAAGAAAAAGAGATGCGCACTTCATTTGCTTGTGCATAAGGTTGCAAGCCTCTTATCAGACTTTTCAAAAATTGTACAATATCGGCTTCCGAAGAATACATCATACTGATTCTCCTTTAAATTATTGACGGAAATATCTTGTTTACGGGATTTATTAATTTAAGTTCAATGAATTTAAAATGAACTAAAAATATAAACTTAAGTGCACAGAATTGAATATTTCGCTACTTTTAGCTGATTTTTTAAATATCTTATCGAATGACAACACGAAGAACATTTTTGAAAAGCAGTGGAACCGCCGCTGTTGGAATTGGCCTTGTCTCCTCATTATCAAGTACAATTGCCTCATGTGCCGCAAGTAATAAGGTAAATGTAGGTTTGATCGGCTGCAAGGGACAGGGTTTTTCTGATTTGCAGTCTTTTCTTGAAAATCCTGAGGTTGAGTGTATTGCATTATGTGATATTGATGATGCAGTCCTTAATGGTCGTGCTGCGGATGTTGAGAAAATACGGGGAAAAAAGCCTGCAAATCTGTACAAGGATTGGCGTAAATTAATTGAAAATAAAGATATTGATGTGGTGATCATCGGTACTCCTGATCATTGGCATTGTCTTCAGATGGTTGCTGCGTGCGAAGCCGGAAAAGATGTTTATTGCGAGAAACCGCTGGGCAGAACAATCGAAGAATGCAATATTATGCTTAAGGCGGCAGTAAAATATAAAAGTGTGGTTCAGGTCGGACAGTGGCAGAGGAGCGATCCTCACTGGCAGAGTGCAGTTGATTTTATCCGTTCAGGGAAATTGGGCAAAATCAGGCTCGTACGTGTATTTTCCTATCAGGGATGGTGTCCTTCAATTCCTGTTTTGGCCGATGAGCCTGTACCGGCAGGAGTTGATTACGATATGTGGTTAGGGCCTGCTACGAACCGTCCTTTCAACAGAAACCGGTACCATTTTACTTTCCGCTGGTTCTGGGACTATGCTGGTGGCTTAATGACCGACTGGGGTGTTCACCTGCTCGATTATGCTTTATATGGTATGGATGTCACTACTCCTAAGTCAATTATGGCGAGTGGAGGGAAATATGGTTATCCCACAGATGCTTGCGAAACGCCTGACAGTTTACAGACAATTTATGAATTCGACGGCTTTAATGTGATGTGGGATCATGCAATCGGAATCAACGATGGGGCCTATGGTCGTAATCACGGTTTAGGTTTTGTTGGCGAAAATGGAACTCTTGTTGTTGACAGGAGTGGTTGGGAAGTAATTCCTGAAGTTGTTAACCGCGAAAAGAGGATGGAAGCTGTTGCCCTCGTGAAGGGTACAGGCGAAGGTTTGAAAAACCATGTTAAGAATTTCCTCGAATGCAGAAAGGATCGTAATCCAAAGACAAATGCCAGTGTTGAAATTGGAGCTCACATTGCCAAATTCTCTGCTTTGGGAAATATCGCTTACCGGACTGGTAAAAAACTGGTTTGGGACGGAACAAAATTCACAAACGATGAGGAAGCAAACAAGTATCTGCTGCCAAGTTACCGCGAACCATGGATGTTGCCAAAAATTTAAGTTTTGGTAGAATTTTAATTGGACTAAAATATTTTAATATATTGACTATCAATTGCCGTTGCCTTCAGGTAGCGGCAATTTTTCTATAAAGGCATTGGTAATCTGATAAACATCTTCAAACGTTTTAGCGTCCATCAGTTCAGCTCTCAACTGGGCAGCACCAGGAAAGTCATTGGTGTAAATTTTATAAAAGCGTTTCAGCTGGTTAAAATTCTTTTTTCCGCCCCAATTTTGTTCATATAACTTTGTGTGAAGCAGCAACTGGGCTAATTTTTCTGATTTTGAAGGTGTTTGACGCAATGGATTAAAGAACCAGGGGTTATGAAAAATCCCCCGCCCGATCATCACACCGTCAAGTCCATATTTGAAAATTAATTCTTCACCTTGAGAAACTGAAAATACATCGCCATTGCCCAGAAACAGTGTATCCGGGTTGAGATGGTCACGAATTCTTGCACCTTTTGCAATCTCCTCCCAATCCGCCAATCCTTCTGATTGTTGTTTCTGGGTTCGCCCATGGAGAATGATTGCTGCTGGTTTCGTTTCCAGTAAATGTGCGATCCAAATATCTGTATCATGCGATCGTATGCCTGTGCGGGTTTTTACGGAAACAGGCAGATGAGTTGCCTCTTTTGCTGCAAAAATAATCTCTTTGGCAAGCGTTGGCTGATCAATCAGTGCCGAGCAACAACCGTTTTTAACGACATTCTTTACCGGACATCCCATGTTGATATCGATGCCGTCGAATTCATATTCATCGGTGATTTCACGGGCTATTTTGTGAAATAATTCCGGTTTATTGCCCCAAATCTGTGCAACCAGTTTGATATTTTTCTGTTTCAATAAGCGCTTCTCTGATTCGCTCACGAATAGACGTTCTGCTACCTTGATTTTACCTTTCGGATGGTTCATTCCATCAACCGAGGTGAATTCTGTAAAAAGAATATGAAGATATTGCGGATCAGAAAGTCCGGCCACGACTTCACGGAAAGAGGTGTCGGTCACATCTTCCATGGGTGCTAATGCAAAAATTGGTTTCGAAAGATTTTTCCAAAAATTGGGCATACTAAACTATCGGTTTTTGCCCTGACACTAAATCAGGATCGGCAAAATTAGAATTTTTTGCAAGGCGAAAGCTTTTCCGGTAAACCTTGCTGTTCCCAAATTTGAAATTATTGTTGAGCTTAAAGCTCAGTTTTTCGGTTTCGGATCCGTTTTTCAAATCACGACACGCTGTTGAGCAGCAATTTTCGAACTTTTCGGCACACTCGCTACATTGAATGAACAACAAATGGCACAACTCGTTCGCGCAGTTCAAATGTACATCGCACGACTTTCCGCATTGATGACAGTGAGAAATAACTTCGCCGTTCACAGATTCGCCCAATCGTTCATCAAAGACAAAGTTCTTTCCGACAAAGTTTGATTCAAGATTTAATAGCTTAATATTTCGCGCATATTCAAGTATTCCACCATGCAACTGGTTAACATCTTTAAAACCATGATGTTTCAGATACGCACTCGCTTTTTCGCAACGAATTCCTCCTGTACAATAGAGCAATAATTTATGATTTTTCTGCTTCTCAAACATTTCGGCAATAACTGAAAGTTCTTCACGGAAAGTATCAACCTCGGGACAAATGGCCCCCTTGAAATGCCCGATTTCTGATTCATAGTGATTTCGCATATCAACAACTATGTGTTTGCCGGTTTCAACAAAATCATGAAACTCTTTTGCACTAAGATGTTTGCCGACATTTGTTACATCAAACGCATCATCATCAAGGCCATCGGCAACCAACTTTGGCCGCACTTTCACAGATAGCTTATAGAACGATTTCCCGTTATCTTCGATCGCATATTTGATTGGAATCCCATCGAAGATTGGGTAATGTTTTAATGATTGCAGAAAAGCTTCAAAATTAGCTTCCGGAACACTCATTTGTGCATTGATGCCTTCGCGGGCAATGTATATCCTGCCGAAACAGTTGAGATCTACCCAATCGCGGTACAATTGATCCCGAAATTCCTGCGGGTTTTCAAGAATAAAATAGCGGTACAATGAAATTGTTTTCCTAACGAACGGTTCTGCCGCCAGGTTTGCTTTTAATACTTTGCTGTCGATGGAATTGTAAAGAGGCATTGCTATTTAAATGTGATTTTGTTGTTTGAAGATGAATATTAAAATCCTTTATTTTTTCACTTTCTCAGTTTGCTGATTGTTATTCGTTCTAACTTGCCGATTAAAGCGACTTCTTTCAGGTGCAGGTTTTGTGAAGAACGATTGATCTAAATTACCAACGTTCATCATATTTTCTTCCTTTGGCTCTTGTTCTGCAAAACCTTCGATCGAAGGCTTTTCACCTCGTTTGTTCATATTCAGGAACTTCTTGACATCCTCCAGATCGAGTATGAAAATTCTCCCATCTGATCGGTCGAGTTTGTATGAGATTTTTTTCTGCAGAATATCGGTCTTGCAATGACGGGCTATTCCCTTATCGGTTTCGATGCTCAGTAATTCATTTGGAAAATCTTTCTGTGCCTCAAGATATTGATCGAGTTCATAAGTAAGACAGCATTTAAGTTTGCCACACCGCCCGGTCATCTTCTCGGCGTTGGGCGATAAGCCTTGCTTAATAATTGCATTGGTATTAATGCTCGTAAAGTCTGTGCGCCAGGTTGAGCAACACAGCGCCCGGCCGCAAGAACCAATTCCTCCAATACGGGCTGCTTCCTGACGGGCACCAATCTGCATCATCTCAATTTTAATCGAAAATTCCCGTGCATACTTTCTTATGAGTTCCCTGAAATCGACCCGTTCGTCGGCAATGTAATAGAAGATAGCCTTCGTATTGTCGCCACGAAATTCAACATCGCCGATTTTCATATTCAGGTTCAATTCATTAGCCATCTGGCGCGCACGTATCATCACTTTGTTTTCGCGTGCTTTCGCTTCTTCCCATTTTATTACATCTGAAGGAGTCGCTTTCCGGTAAATCTTATTCCATTCGTACCGATCGGGTTTTTTCACCTTTCGCTTGAACTGAAGCTCTGCCAGCTTACCAGTTAGCGATACCGCTCCCACGTCGTGACCCGGAGAACAGGCAACGACCACCAATTCGTCGCGTTTTAAATGTATTCCATCCTCGTTTCTGAAAAATTCTTTCCGGGTTCCTTTGAACCGTATTTCGACAATGTTCGATTCGTAACTTGTATCAGGTATATCGTTGAGCCAGTCGTAAGTACCGAGCATTTCCGGCCGGTCTGAATCTATATTTATATTGCATAAACTGCATCCCATTGTATTTCTGGTTTTATAACAAAAGGACAATGATATTAATTTCTGGCTAGAATTGCTATTTTAATCTGGTCTAAATAACAATACACTTAAGATAGAGATTGTAAATATCAAATAATCAACTATATTAAATGCCGATAAAAGTGGAGGTACAAGAATGGATTTTGAGAAAAGAACTTAAATAAATAGCCTGAAAATTAATTCAAACAAATTACTTTTATCATATTAAAATCTGAATAATAAATTAACTAACGACATGCGCCGAATACTTTTATCCGTTTTAATTTTAACAGGCCTGCAGATATGTGAAATCAGTTTCTTTCCAGGTAAATCATTAGCCCAGAATAGATTAAATTTCGGATTGTCGCAACCGCAGGAGAAATCGACACTGCCGAAATCGAAAGTTCCTTTTCAAACTGCAGTTCGTGTTGCCAAAGAAGCCATTCCTGGTACTTTAATAGCAGAAAAAGATGGTGAATTTGTGCTGGCCTCGGGATGGGAAATGGTGGAAGCCGAAAAGGTTGGATCCACTGGTGAATCCATTTCGAAACCAGAATTCACAACTGATTCGTGGTACAATGCAACTGTTCCGGGAACGGTACTTACGACCCTCGTTCAACAAGGTGTCTACCCCGATCCTTACTTTGGACTGAATAATTTAGCTATTCCAGATACACTGTGCCGGATGGATTGGTGGTATCGCCTGTCGTTCAATGTGCCCAATGAACAAGACAACAAAACGGCGTGGCTGGTGCTGAATGGGATCAATTACCGGGCGATTGTCTGGTTAAACGGAAAGAAAATCGGTAAAATGAGCGGCGCTTTTGTCCGTGGCGAATTTAACGTCACTGACGCAATCAATAAATCGGGTGAAAATGTGCTGGCTGTTCAGATATTACCTCCTCCCAATCCGGGTATTCCGCAGGAAGAATCACCAAGTGCCGGCCAGGGTCCCAATGGCGGACAGCTTTGTTTGGATGGACCCACTTTTATTTCTTCGGAAGGTTGGGACTGGATACCTGGTATTCGCGATCGTAATATCGGAATCTGGCAGGATGTTCGACTGCGTTTCACTGAGGGTGTTGTTATTTCTGATCCTCAGATTATTACCGATTTAGCGCTTCCTGATACCACTTCCGCCAAAATTACTGTTCATGCCCAGGTGCGAAATGCCAGTTCAGTCAGACAAACCATCAATGTAACAGGCAGTATTGAAAATTTAAGTTTTAGCCAATTGGTTGATTTAAATGCTGGTGAAGTTAAAACGATACAATTTACTCCTGATAAATTTCCACAATTGAATTTTAAAAATCCGCGTTTGTGGTGGCCCAATGGTTACGGAAAACAAAACTTTTATACGCTCAAACTAAAGGTTGAAACGAGCGGAACAGTTTCTGATGAGAAATCGGTTCGGTTCGGGATTCGTGAATTGTCGTACGAATTAAATGTGGATGCGCCGGACCAAAAAGGCTGGCGGATTGAATTTAATCCGATCAAAGACATCATCGATGGAAAGCCTGTTTTCGATAACAACAAAACGCGTGAATACAAGGACAAAATCCTGATTTCAAGTCTTCATAAAGACATTGATCCATCGAAATTATCCGGTTTGACTGATACTACAATCAGTCCATATATGGTGATCAAGGTAAATGGACAGCGGATTTTCTGCAAGGGTGGAAACTGGGGAATGGATGATGCAATGAAACAGTCTGACCGCAAGCATCTTGAACCTTACTTCCGTTTGCACAAAGATGCCAATTTTACGATGATTCGTAACTGGACAGGTGAATCGACTGAGGAAGTTTTTTACGAATTGGCTGATGAATATGGATTGCTGGTCTGGAACGATTTCTGGCTTTCGACCGAAGGTTACAACCTGAATGTAAACGACAACCTGCTGTTTTTGGATAATGCGCGTGATGTATTACGTCGTTTTCGCAATCATCCATCCATTGTCGTTTGGTGTGCCCGTAACGAAGGTGTTCCATTACCGCAATTGGAGGAACAGCTTGAAGATCTGATCGCAGCGGAAGATCCTACGCGTCATTACAATCCCAACTCGCGTGTTTTAAACCTGCGTTGGAGTGGGCCATGGAATTACTTTAAAGACCCGGCAGAATATTTCAGAAACAATGCGAACGGTTTCAACACAGAATTAGGCACACCATCCATCCCAACGGCCGAATCGATGCGGAAAATGATGTCAAAAGAGGATGTCTGGCCAATCAGTGACGTCTGGTTTTATCATGACCTGCACGACGGACAAAAAGATATGATTGCTTCAATTTCAAGCAATTTTGGGAAACCTAAAGACCTGGATGATTTCTGTAAGAAAGCGCAGATGTTGAATTACGAAAGTCATCGTGCGATGTTCGAAGCATGGAACAGCAAGCTTTGGAACAACACAAGCGGACTTCTTTTGTGGATGACCCATCCTGCATGGCCAAGTATGGTTTGGCAGGTCTATTCGTGGGACTATGAAACTTTCGGGTCCTACTTTGCCAGTATGAAAGCATGTGAACCCATTCACATCCAGATGAACTTGCATGATAATAAAGTAATTGTCATCAATACAACGCTGAAAAACATTCCGCAAGCCAAGGCGGTTTTCAAACTTTATACAACTGACGGAAAGTTAGTTTCAACGAAAGCGATTAAAATTGCTGTACCTGCGAACGTTAAAACAGATTGCTTTGTGGCTGAATTACCTGCAACAGGTGTGTATTTGGCCAGAGTAACGCTTCAGGACGAAAAGGGGAATGTGATCTCCGAAAATTCGTATTGGAAAAAGTTAGGAGATACCAAAGATTTACAGCTATTGAATAGTCTGGCACAGGTTAAACTTTCAGGAAGTATTCTTAAAAAGAGAAATGGTTCGGTTACCTTCAAAGTAAAGAATCCATCTAAAACGATCGCCTTGTCGATTAAGCTCAACCTGCGCGATAAAGCGACAGGAAAAGCATTATTACCGGCTTATTTCACCGATGGCTATTTCAACCTGCTGGCTGGCGAAAGTAAAACGATAAAAGTTGAATACGATCCTTCACTCAGACTTGAAAGCCTGATCATTGCGGCTGATGGTTATAATGTTGAGGGTATTGATATGAAATAGAAAAAGGCAATTATAATGGGAATAAAAACCAAAACATACTGTTTATGAAACCAAAATCTAAACTGACCTTAATTCTGTTTTTTATTTGCGCATTTGCCAGCGCTCAGACTTTGACCAAAGATTACAAATTACCGGGTAAAGGTCTGAAACAACACGATTTTCTATATGCCGGTGAATGGGATATGCGTAAGCCACAGGCGCAGTCGTTGTTCCTGGTGAGAAATGGAAAGGTTGTTTGGCAATACTCCATTCCTTTGCGTACGGCAACAGGAGGGGTCCAGGAATTCGACGATGCCACGCTTCTTTCGAACGGTAACATCGTTTATGCCTGCATGTCGGGTGCCGGAATTATTACGCCCGAAAAGAATATTATCTGGCAATTTATATGTCCACCCGGAACAGAAACTCATTCTTGCCAATCAATCGGGAAGGATAGTGTATTGATGGTACTCAACGGACCGGTTGGTAAAGTGCTGATGTTTAATACAGCTACCAATACCTTACTCAAAGAGATTGTAATCCCAACGTCTTCGACCAGTTCACATGGTCAATTCCGCCACGTACGCATGACTAAGAATAAAACGATCCTGGTGGGTCTTTTCGCAGAACAGAAAGTCGTGGAATTCGATTTGGACGGAAAGGAAGTCTGGTCTGTTGATGCACCTTCAGCCTGGTCTGCAATAAGATTGCATAACGGAAATACACTTATTTCGGGTGACGGGAAAGGCTATACACGTGAAGTGAATCCTAAAGGTGAAATTGTTTGGGAATTCACCCGGGCCAATGCTCCGTTTATTATCGGGAATACACAAACAGCAAATCGTTTGGCAAACGGGAATACGGTGATTTGTAACTGGATTGCAGGCAACAACAAGACTGAAGAATGGGCTGGTACAATTCAGGTTTTCGAAGTAACGCCGGATAAAAAAATCGTTTGGGCGTTGTCGTCATGGGACAAACCGGATTTAGGACCAGCTACCTACATTCAACTGCTTGATGAACCCGATAATCCCGATAATGGTGAGTTGCAACGATAAAATCGTCATACTTGCCTATTATAAAAACGAATCAAACTAAAACGAATGATAATGTACACACCTAAATTTCTTGTTATAAGCCTATTCATTTTATTTTCTGTCGGATCTGTTTCGGCGCAGGAAAAGGAACAACAGGTTCCTCGCATCGTCGAAAAGGATGGTCGCCATGCCCTTCTCGTGGATGGGCAACCATTCCTGATACTCGGGGGGCAAGCACACAATTCAAGTGCATGGCCGGGCATGATGCCGCAGGTATGGTCAGCAATTGAGGTGATGCATGCGAACACACTCGAAGTCCCAATTTACTGGGAACAGGTGGAAGCGCAGCAGGGAAAGTTCGACTTTTCGATGATCGACATGTTGTTAAAACAAGGACGTGAACGCAACGTACATCTTGTGCTGCTGTGGTTTGCTACCTGGAAAAACGGGAGCAATCACTATATGCCTGAATGGATGAAGCGGGATGCAGTAAAGTATCCCAATATCACCGGAAAAAACGGGCAACCCAAAGATTCACCTTCACCGCACACAGAGACAGCAATGGAAGCTGATGCAAAGGCGTTCACGGCTGTCATGAAACATTTGAAGGAGGCAGATCCGCAGCACACGGTATTGATGGTCCAGGTGGAAAACGAACCAGGTTCGTGGGATACTGTGCGCGATTATTCTGCAGAGGCACAAAAACTTTTTGAAGGTCAGGTGCCGGTAGAACTCTTAAAACCTGAAATTCTCAAGGCGTTGAATAAATCATTCGTCGCGAAGGGAACCTGGACTGAGGTGTTCGGGAATGATGCGGATGAGTATTTCCATGCATGGTCTGTTGCCATATATATCGAATATGTTGCTGCAGCGGGTAAGACTGTGAATTCATTGCCATTATATGTCAACGCCGCGTTGCGTGATCCGATCAGTAATCCCAGCGCAAACAACTATGAAAGCGGCGGCCCGACCGACAATGTAATTCCAATCTGGAAGGTGGCTGCTCCGTCAATTGTCTTGTTGGCTCCCGATATTTATATGCCCGAAAGCGAAAAAGCTTTGAAGGTGATAGAGTTATATGACCGCCCTGATAACCCGTTATTTGTTCCGGAGATAGGATCGGGGGAGGATTACGTAAGATATTTTTATCCTGTACTGGCACATAGTGGCATTGGTTTTTCGCCATTTGGAATCGATGATAACGGACTTGGTGTAGAAAAAGCAGAGACTGAAACCCGTCTCGCTTCAATCGCTCAGGAATATGCGATGGCTGCACCTATGATGAGAGAACTCGCAAAATGGAGTTTTGAAGGAAAGATCAGGTATGTGGTGGAACGCGAAGATCATGCAACCCAAACAATTGACCTCGGCGCATGGGAAGCCACGGTTACGTTTGGCACTTCAAGAAGAAACACAGACCAGGTTGCTGTCCGTCCGTTTGGAAAAGCGATGGTGGTGCAACTGGGTGAGAACGAGTTTTTACTGATTGGCACGCTCTGCCATTTTACCTTTAAGCCACTTGGTACTAACGCTGGTAAAGCATGGCAATACCTGAAAGTAGAAGAGGGTCAGTATGAGAATGGAAAATTCAAGCTGTTGCGAAACCGAAATGGGGATGAGACGGATTGGGGTGGTCCTCGTTTAGGCGCTGCTCCGGTTGTGCTGCATACTACGCTGGTCACACGCTAAAAGGAACGCTAAACTGATCTGAACTTTAAAAGTAACAAATGATGAAAATACAATCTCCTATTCTCTACCTCATTCTGGCAAACCTGTTTTGTCTAAATGCATGGACTGCAACGCCACCATCCCGCCAACGTTTACTGATGGATTACAATTGGAAATTTATCCAGTCGGATGTGAAAGATGCAGAAAAAGCTGATTTTAATGATGCCAAATGGCGGACACTCAATCTTCCTCACGATTGGAGCATCGAAGGTGAATTTAAAGAAGATGCAACCACCAAAGGCTCAGGAGGTTATCTTCCGGCAGGAATTGGCTGGTATCGCAGGCATTTTATATTATCCGAAATTCGGAAAGATCGGCAATTCCGGATTGAATTTGATGGGGTGTATATGAACAGTGATGTCTGGATTAATGGTCAACATCTGGGCAAACATGCTTACGGCTATACTGGGTTTTCCTACGATCTGTCTTCCTATCTTAAAAAAGGGAATAATACCATCGCGGTCAGGGTCGATAATTCACTTCAGCTCAGCAGCCGATGGTACACAGGTTCGGGAATTTACCGTCACGTCTGGTTGAACATTACAAGCCAGGTTCATATTGCACAATATGGAACTTACATTACAACGCCTCGTGTGGATTCTACCTCGGCAACAATTTTTGTTCGTACTTTCATTGAAAACGACCTTCCCATTTCTAAGAATATGGTATTGAAATCGGTGGTTAAAGATGGTTCGGGAAAGGAAGTTGCCATGATTGAAACCCCTGTTTCAATTTCCTCAAAGGGAAAACAAGAAGTAGAACAATCTATTGAAGTTGATTCACCGTCACTTTGGTCAATTGAAAAACCTGCCTTATATTCTTTAAATTCATACCTCGTTGAAGGGAAAAAGGAGTTTGACAACTATTCTTCGGCTTTTGGGATTCGAAACATTGAATATGAAAAGGATAAAGGATTTCTGCTCAACGGAAAACATGTGAAAATGAATGGTGTGTGTTTACACCTCGATGCAGGTTGTCTGGGAGCTGCAGTTCCGGATCAGGCATGGGTTCGAAGGTTGCAAGTTTTAAAAGAGATGGGCTGTAATGCCATCCGCACATCACATAACCCTCCTGCTCCCGAATTTCTTGATCTTTGTGATAAAATGGGTTTTCTGGTAATGGACGAAATATTTGATGAATGGATTGAGAAGAAGGCCCCGGAATATGGATACCATAAATATTTTGTGGAAAACTCACAATCCGATTTGATTTCAATGATCCGTCGCGACCGCAATCATCCATCGGTGGTACTATGGAGTGCAGGCAATGAAGTTCCCGATCAGGTGAAAGAGAATGGGAGTGAAACACTTCGGAAATTAATGGATACTTTCCGCAAGGAAGATCCAACGCGGCCGGTAACCCAGGCAAATGACCGGATTGCTGCGGGCGACGGCCCTGCAAAACTTCCTTTTCTCGAAATGCAGGATATTGTGGGCTACAACTATGTAGATCGCTGGCGCGAACGCAGGGAATTGTATTACAGCATTGATCGTCATGATCATCCGAACTGGAAAATGATCGGAACTGAAAATGTTTCAATTCCGGGTATACGCGGGCAATATTCAATTAAAAATGACAAGTCGGAGAAACGTCCGGGGCGTACACACGATTACCGTACAAATATGATACAGGCCGAACAATTATGGAAATTTACAGCTGTAAACGATTACGTGATTGGAGATTTTATGTGGACGGGCATAGATTATCTTGGAGAAGCGCGCTGGCCGAATAAGAGTGCAAGTTCAGGAGTGATCGACCTTTGCGGTTTCCCGAAAGATGGCTATTATTTTTATCAAAGCCAGTGGACCAAAGAACCGATGGTGCATCTTTTCCCGCATTGGAACTGGAAAGGTCAAGAAGGTCAGGTTATTTCAGTAATTGCTTATTCCAATTGCGACAGCGTAGAACTATTCCTGAATGGGAAATCGTTTGGCATAAAATCTGCCGTTTTTCCGCAGCAGGGCGTTTCGGTTGCCTGGAATGCCTATGAACGCCTATATGTTCCGGCGACTACATCTGATTTGCATTTGAGTTGGGATGTTCCTTACGAACCGGGAACTCTGAAAGTAGTGGGAAAAAAAGGCGGTAAGATTGTAACTGAGCAAGTGCGTACAACTTCCATACCTGTCGCAATCAGGCTATCCGTTGATCAAAATAAAATAGATGCTGATGCCCACGATATTGCAAATGTTAAAGTTGAAATTGTAGATGAAAATGGACTTGTAGTGCCTGATGCAGCTAATCTTATCGAATTTAAAGTGGAAGGTGATGGCATACTCATTGGCACTGATAATGGCAATCCCCAGGACAAAACGCAGATGAAAAGCAAACAGCGTAAATCTTTTAACGGATTAGCGCTCGCTGTTATCCAATCGACCCGAAAAAGCGGAACGATCCGTTTAACGGCTGTCTCTGCGGACCTTAAAGAATCAGTTATACAAATTGCTACGAACAAATCAGTCAATGGTCCAAAAACGCTTGAGTAAAATACAGATTAAATACAAACCAATTATAACAAAATGAAAATCAAACAAATCGTATCCCTATTTGTACTTCTAATGAGTTCAACAATACTCAGTGCACAAAAAAGTAAAAGCTTTGAGCTTAAATCGCCCGACAGCAAAATTGTTTTAAAACTTGAAGTTGGTGCTAAAATGCGCTGGTCAGTTCAGCACAATGGGCAGCAGCTGATTGCTCCATCAGCAATTTCACTTCAACTCCTAAATGGCGAAGTCTTTGGTGACAATGCGAAAATCAGCTCCTCAAAAACCGAAAAAGTTGATCAGGTGATTGAAGCAATTAATTACAAGAAATCGACGATTCCCAATCAGTATAATCAGCTTACCGTCAACTGTAAAAATGATTATGGTGTGATTTTCAGGGTGTTTAACGATGGTGCGGCCTATCGGTTTTTCACAAAAAAGAAAGGTGAGATGATCGTGAAAAATGAAGAGGCCAACTTTAATTTTACGGCTGATCACAAGGCATTTATCGCGTATATGTGGGATTACAGGGAGGGTAAAATCTTCAACACATCGTTTGAAGCCCTTTATAATGAAACCAATATTTCGAATTTTGCACCCGATTCTCTGGCGTTTCTCCCTTTATTGGTTGATGTCGGCGGAAATAAAAAGGTGGCAATTCTCGAAGCCGATCTGGAAGATTATCCGGGTATGTTCCTGAATATTAATCAAACGCGTAAAGGTTTTATGGGAGTATATGCGCCCTATCCTTTGGAAGCCGTACAGGTACAGCGAAATCTGATCCCAACCAAAAGGGCTGATTACATTGCCAAAACCAGTGGCTCCCGTAGTTTTCCGTGGCGTGCAATCGTGATTAGTCAGCAGGACAAAGAATTACTGAACAATGATATGGTGCAAAAGCTGGCATCACCATCAAGATTAACCGATGTTTCGTGGATTCAGCCAGGTGCGGTCGCCTGGGATTGGTGGAACAACTGGAACGTTACACATGTCAACTTTAAGGCAGGTATTAATACGCTGACTTATAAGTATTACATCGATTTTGCAGCTGCGAATAAAATAAGGTATATCGTTATGGATGAGGGCTGGTCGGTTAAAAATGGTCTGCTGAAAATTGTACCCGAAATCAATCTGAAGGAAATTGTCGACTATGGAAAGCAGAAGGGGGTAGACGTCATTTTATGGGCAACCTGGTTGGACATCACTCGTCAGATGGACCAGGTTTTTCCGCTCTATTCAAAAATGGGTATTAAAGGTTTTAAGATTGATTTCTTTGATCGTGATGATCAAATTGCAATTGCCTCTGAATACGAAATTGCTAAAAACGCAGCTGAGAATCATTTACTTGTTGATTACCATGGGATTTCAAAACCCACTGGTTTACAACGAACTTATCCTAACATGATAGGATATGAAGGTGTAAAAGGTTTGGAAAATTACAAATGGGCAACCGAAGATCAACCCCGCTATGCGGTTAGTATTCCTTTCATTCGGATGGTGGCTGGTCCGATGGATTATACGCCTGGCGCCATGCGAAATGCAATCAGGGAAAACTACCGGCCGTTAAATGCAGCGCCCATGAGTCAGGGTACGCGTTGCCATCAATTGGCCATGTATGTTGTATATGAAGCGCCACTTCAAATTCTTGCCGATAATCCTACAATTTATATGAAAGAGCAGGAGAGTACCGATTTCATTACCAAGGTACCGTCCACGTTTGACGAAACCGTGGCTTTGGATGGAAAAGTGGGAGAGTACGCAGCAATTGCCCGTAAGAAAGGCGAAACCTGGTTTGTGGGAGCAATGAGTAACTGGACACCACGCGAATTGACGCTCGACTTTTCATTTCTGGGTGCTGGTTCTTATCAGGCGGTAGTTTTTAAAGATGGGATTAATGCCGACCGCGAAGCCACTGATTACACGCGGGAAGTAATTAAAGTATCTTCCGGTGATAAAATGAAAATTCAGCTGGCACCGGGTGGTGGTTGGGCGGCCAGAATTGAAAAACTATAATTATTTGCATTTCAAATACATACTATCCAAATTAATAATTTAAAAAAACATGTTTAAAAGAACAATTTCTGTCTTATTTATCATTGCTAGCATAAGCAACCTGGTAAATGCGCAAGACAATTCGAAATCGATTTCTGCCAAAAAGTTCAAACAAACAGACATTGGAAGTCCCGTGATCGCAGGAACTTTTAACATCAGTGAAAGCGGTTTTGACATTACAGCTGGTGGTGCTGATATTTGGGGAACGAAGGATGAGTTTCATTTCAGTTACCAATCTTTAAAAGGTAATTTTGATATGAGCGTTCAAATATTAGGCCTTAGCAAAGCAAATCAGTATACGAAAGCTGGAATTATGGCCCGTGCTGATATAAGTGATAATAGCCAGCATGTTTATTATCAGGTTTTTCCGGATAATAGTGCCCGCAATAAAAACAATGGCGGTTGCGAGTTTCAATATCGTTCGGTAAAAGGAGGTGAAATGAAAGCAATTTATCCCGATCCGAAAACGGCAGGTAATCAGTTTGAGGTCGCATTTCCCAATACCTGGATTCGTTTGAAACGAAGTGGCGATATCTTTGAATCATACATCAGTAACGACAGCAAAAGCTGGAAACTTTACTCCACATTTACATTGAAAATGCCTGTTGAATTGTTTGTTGGCCCGGCTGTAACTTCGCATAATGTATCAGGTTATACTACGGCCAAATTTGGATCAGTTCAATTGAAAAAGTAAAAAATCACTTTATGATTCTTTTTTTTTACAAATCAGCAGTTCTTCCAATCTTATTTCTGGCATTTTCCGGTAGTTGTCAAACCGACCAAACAACCACGCATTCTTTTGTTTGTACGGACTATACACAGGGAAAAGTGTTTGTGGTATCGGCCGAAGGGAAGGCAATATGGGAATATCCGGCGGAAAATTGCAACGATATTTGGGTATTGCCAAATGGTAACCTGCTATTCAATACGGGCCACGGGGTTAAAGAAGTCACACGTAGTAAGGAAGTTGTCTTTTCATACGAATCGAAAAGCGAAATATATGCCTGTCAGAGGCTTCCGAGCGGAAATACTTTTATTGGCGAATGTAGTTCCGGTCGTTTGCTTGAGGTAAATCCTGATGGAAAGATCGTTAAAACCATTAAGTTATTACCCGACAGTGTTGACGGCGGACACTCTTTTATGCGAAATGCCCGAAAGCTCGAAAATGGGAACTACCTGGTTGCGCATTATGGTCTCGATAAAGTTTGTGAATATGATCCTGAAGGGAAGCTTATGTTCGAAATTCCGATTAAAGGTGGCCCTCATTCTGTAATCCGTATGTCAAATGGAAATTCATTAATTGCATGCTCCGACCATAATGGTGAGCCAAAAGTTGTTGAGGTGGATAAAAAAGGGACCATTGTCTGGCAACTGGCAAAAAATGAACTCCCTGGAATTGAACTCAAATTCATGACAGGTATGCAATGTTTGCCAAATGGGAATCTACTTTTAACCAATTGGTTGGGGCATAATCAATTCGGTAAAGCACCTCATGCCTTCGAAATTACACGCGATAAAAAGGTAGTTTGGGTTTTCAGGGATAGTGTGTTTTTGAAAACCATGTCAAGTATTCAATTGACTGATAAGCAAGGTTACCCACAATTCAAGAAAATTTTGCATTAATAAAATTGATTCTTTTAAACTATTTTTGATCAAGAATTCTTTTTCAAAAGTCTAAAAACTGAAACTGTGAGCCGATTAATTTCACCTTCAATATTGTCTGCCGATTTCAATAATCTTGGCAAAGATATCCTGATGCTCAACCAGAGCGAAGCCGATTGGATTCATTTTGATGTGATGGATGGCGTATTTGTTCCAAATATATCATTTGGATTGCCAGTAATTCAGCATGTTAAAATGATCGCCACCAAACCGCTCGATGTCCATTTAATGGTTATAAATCCCGATCCATTTATTAAGCCTTTCAGAGATTCTGGCGCCGATATGCTGACAGTCCATTATGAAGTATGTAACCATCTTCACCGGACAGTTAGTGCAATTCGCCAGGAAGGGATGAAGGCTGGCGTTTGTCTCAATCCTGCTACACCTGTTCATGTTTTGGAAGATATTATTAATGAGGTGGATCTCATATTATTGATGTCGGTAAACCCAGGTTTTGGCGGACAGAAATTTATTCAGAATACCTATCAGAAGGTGATGCGACTTCGGCGGCTAATTGAGGAAAAACAGGCGACTGCACTAATAGAGATCGATGGCGGTGTAAATTTAGAAACCGGAAAACTGCTTTTTGAAGCAGGGGCAGATGTGCTCGTTGCAGGTAGTTTTGTATTTGGCGCCGAAAATCCGATGATGACAATTCATCAGTTGAAAAACGTTTGATTGGACTCATTGCAAAAATAAAAATCGCAAAGGCCTAACAATTTGGCTCAAAAAAAGTTAGTTTTGCAGTTCTTACAAACATGGGGCTGACCGGTTTTGACAGCGGGCAGAAGAGGTTCGTAAGCATGCCGGGCTTTGGATTGTTGGCCCGTAAATCTTAATATCCAAACAATTAATTGGCGAAAATAATTTTGCTCTTGCCGCGTAATCGAATAAAGTAGATTAAGCTAATCCGGCATTAGATGCTGGAGTGAGACATTTCCCGGGTGCTGTTGATCCGAAGCGGCCCGAACAGGAAGTGCAGTAATATCGGAAATAGTCGGCTAAATGCTCCGGCAAGTCGATGAAATAAAGGAGATAAGGTGAAGATCGGTGGCCTTGAGCCATTCTTCATTCGAAAACCAAATCTTGGATAAGCATGTAGAAAGCGTATTGCTTCCTCGTTTGGACCGGGGTTCGACTCCCCGCAGCTCCACAACTATCTGATAATCAATTGATTATCAGATAGTTATAAAGACTTAAATGTCTGTTGAAAATTGGAAATTGTCTGTAAACGTGTCTGTGATTTTTGTTTTGTGTCTTTGGGGGACGCTACCTAAAAATTACAACATGAGACGACAAAAACTTTACCGCATTCCCATCCTCAATAATGGAGGAGGTGATTTATCAAAAGCGTGGTTTATTGAATTGGGTTATCGCGATCCTGCAGATAACAAAATGAAGCGGAAGCGTTATTACGATGGCTTTGCAGAATTGAGAACTAAGAAAGCCCGTAACGAATTTGCAAACGCTCTGATTAAAGACCTTACTGCGAAGTTGCAGCGAGGTTGGATTCCTTTGGATGATATTGAGAAGGTTGCATATGTAGACGAGCTGGAGTATCACCAGGCAGCGCAGGTATATGGCCGAAGACGTGAAGCAATAAAAAACATCCGGTTTTATGCCTCTGAATACATAACCCTTATAAAAAATACCAAAGCAAAAAAAACATTTGAGTCTTATCGCGGAAAGATCCGGGAGTTTATCTCATGGCTCGAAAAAAATAAACTTGTCGATCGCGACTTGTCAACTTTTGACCAGGCTATTTTTCACCGCTTTTTTGACCACTTGATCGTTGAAAAAAAACTTGCTGGAGTAACCATTGAAAAATACCGGATTAATATTCAGGGATTTTTCACCTACCTGGTTGAACGAAAAGTTCTGTTCAGCAACCCGGTTCCCAAGATATCAATACCTGAAACCGGCGAAGACTTTGCTGCAGTGCCATTTCTTGATGACGATATGACCCGTATTCTTAACGCTATTCGTGGTGAGGATCCACAGTTGTATTTGGCAGCGATGCTTCAGTATTTTTGCTTCATCCGCCCGGGTGAAGAATTGTTATCGCTCAGGGTAAAGCAAATCAACTTTACAACCAAAACTATTTTTATTCCAAAGGATATAGCCAAGAAACGACGTGAACGGACGATGGACATTCCACAACAACTTTACGAACTGTTATTGGAACATGGTATTCATCGGCTGGATAAAGAAATCTTTGTTATCGGACCGATGGGACGGCCCGGCACGCATTCCATTGGAATGAATACGCTTCGAAATCGATTTAATATTTTCCGTGATCGGATGGGAATGAATACACAATATAAATGGTATAGCTTCAAACACACAGGCGCTGGACAACTCTTGTCAAGTGGCGCCACAATTATTGAAGTAATGAATCAATTGGGGCACACTGATATTGCATCGACATATGGATATATAAAAAGGCACTTCGGGGAACGCTCAGAACATGTGCGCACGAAGTTCCCGGATCCAGCCGGTGGAATGAAAAAAACTTATAAGGTTCTCTTCAACTGGGGAGAGATACTTAGTCTAAACTAAAAAAATCCCCTGGCATCAACCAGGGGATTTACTAACTAACCAATCAAACTTTATGAAAAAACAAACCAGACTTTTACGTTATCTAGCAATTACCCGGATCTATATGCAAGATTGGGATAATCTCTTTATCTATTTTAGTTTCATTCACACTATTTAATACGCTCTGTGATCCAGGGTCAATGTGCAAATAAAACTGAGTGAGTAATCCATCTGCTTTTTTATTGACAATAAATAAGGGAGCCTTCATATTGGCCACATCCCTAACATTCGGAATAACAAAATCAGTTGTTGCATTTGCAGTGAACTGATAAGTGACTACCTGAAATACGCATGGCACACCGATATCGCACTGTGTCCGTTCCTGGTCCTGTTGCGTAAAAATCTCTGAATTTGTTGCATACGCAGCTCCTGCAACAACGAGAATGATAAAACAGATCAATACTCCAATAAACTTTTTCATCGTAAAACTTTTGAGTTAATAATATTTAAAAATCAAATCTCGTTATTATCGGTGCCTGGCGAAAGGACAAATAAATCAAACCTTATTTCTTAAAGAACCTGCTGTAAATCCAATACCCGCCAACTGAAAGAATAAACAGTATCCCAAATATCCAACCCCAGCGGGTAACGTTCACCGGCTTCGTTTTCACCTTTTCGCTGTTATCAACCTTTTTATCAATGTTCGTTACAGAGGTGGAATCTACCTTGGTGATTCCTTTTGCCTCTTTTGCCTTGCTGATGGTAGTTATCGTGGCAGTTTTTATTTTACCATGGTACTTCGCATCATCGATAATCATTGAATGTTCAGCCGCCATTATCGTGTCAGGAAAGAATTCAATTTGAATAATTTTTATATCATCCTTCGTGGTCAAAGTTGTATCAATATCCTTTTTAACCTGGTTGGTTGTTTCGGTTTTAGTTGTCTCCTTCGTCAGCGTTGTCGACAGGATCTTCTTTTGGGCTTTGCAACCGACCAAAAATATGATGATTGCCAAATAAATTAGAACTTTTCGCATGGTTATAAATTTGGTAATTCAACTGTTTGACCTGCTAATTCATGCTCACAATCCCCAAGAAATTGTATTTTTCCGTCTGTTATAAATGAATGGCAAGTATTATAATTAACTGAGTCGTCATCATTTAGCACTGGGTATTTCGTTAAAACAGACGGCGTAATAGTTGGATTTTCATAATTCCCATTAAACCCCCAAACTGGGGCATTTTTTATTTTTGTTTCTTGATCATTTATGAAGTGCCTACACTTACAACCTGGACACATGAAAGCCAATTCTCCATGATATCCCCCTTCTGTTTCTGTATATCTCTTAATTTTTGCCATAACTATAAATTTAAATATTCGTTTTTTGCATCAAATGAAGGGCACGCTTTTTTAACTCCCGGAAAATCTCGGTGGCCTTGAACTAAGGCGTTTGGATACAATCTTTTCATTTTTCTAATCTGATCGATTAAGGCCGTTTTTTGAAAGCTGGTTCGGGTGTCCTTCGGATTTCCTGCCGGGTCGATACCTCCGATATAAGAAATATTTACAGTGCATGAATTGAAGCCCTGAACTCCATTCGATACTTTTTCAACAGGCTGTAAGTTCGTAATCTTACCAACTGGATCAATGATGAAATGATATCCCGGATCTTTCCAACCTAAATTCTCCTGCCAGTACCTTTTTATCGAATCAACAGTTGCATTTGGCTGGGTCGCTGTGCAGTGAATGGCGATATATTTAATTTGTCTCATCGACTTTTTCATTAGTGGTAGATTCAATTTTCCCTTTAATGATGTTGGTGATTGCTAAAAACGGCCTCCACTGAGTGATCTTCCACCCGTTTTCCGAGATTGAAACGATCAACAATCCACTGATAAACCACCCGATCAGTTTGTAAGAGCTTACAAAGTCTTGTCCATAGGTGATATCCCAGAGATATGTCAAAACAATTAATGCCGTTGCAACCAACATCTTTGGCATTGTCTTTTTCCAGATAATGCTTACTTTGAAACACTCTCCCCGTAGTTTATGAGCTGCTAAATAGCCGAATATCACATCAATAAAAAAGAGCAAAAGCAACAGGTTGACAATGTTTTTAATTGGGGTCAGCAATCCAATGACTGTGATGATGATTGACAGAATCAGTGCAAATACATCTTCGATGATCGTTCTGAGCCAGTTGATCGGAATCAAATATTCATTCATAATATTTTTATTTAAATGTGGCGGGTTTGTTATCGTAGTTATTATCTGATTGACTGAATAAACCCCGCCAATCTAACCCCTATCTGATAATATCCCTCTGTTGAAGGATGTGGTGAATTGTTTTGAAGTTTTATTATTTCCGTTCCAGCATAATCAGAAAATGGTTTTTCAGGTATGTCAATAAATGTAAAACCATAAATAGGATCAATTGCGGATCCTGAATCAACCAAATAAATTTTATCACTTACCTCCCTGCCATCGAAATTATCAATGACCAACTTTCTGGCTCTCCACATTGCCGCGTTATATCTTGCATTGAAGGTTATCGAATCAATCACATCATTTGAACCACCCCACACGGATGGAGATATCATTAAGGCTATTTTAGCGTTCGGACTGTCCGTGTGTATTGATGAAGCCATCGTTTCGAACTGCGATTTCCAAGTTGCAAAAGTAGCGTCAATGCTTGCTGGAGTATTTGCGTTAAAATCGTTTGTACCCAGCATTACAGTTACTATGTCCGG
>JBBRZE010000050.1:0-39579 GCA_038236995.1 Bacteroidales bacterium
GGAAGCATTACACTGAAACGCAAACCTGATTTTACAATTAGCGCGTCTTCATTGGCCGGATGTATTCCATTTACACCTGCCTTATCGGGAGTGATTATTCCTACTGACATTAAAGATGTGGTTGATTTTACCTGGGATTTTGGCAACGGAATACCAACAACCAACGGCACATCGGTTTCGCCTACCTTTGATCTACCCGATAAAAGTTATACCGTTACTTTAATCGGAAAATCTTCAATAACCGGATGTTCCAATTTCACAACCAACGATTTATTAAAAACTTATCCACAACCTACTGCAGGTTTTTCCATGGATAATAAGATTGTTTACAATGATAAACCGGATGTGAAGTTTACCGACATCAGTACTGGAAATCCGGCTACCTGGTTATGGGATTTCGGTGATGGAGTAACTTCTGTTTTGCAGAACCCTACTTACCATTTTGTAAAGACAGGTTCGCAGCGGGTAACGCTTGAGGTTTCGAATACAGACGGATGCATCGACGGAATTTCTGACACTGTTTTGGTTGCATTCGATCGTTTGTTTCCACCTAATGGGTTTTCACCCAATGCACCGAATCGTATCGATCAGGTATTTCTTCTTAATTCCGAAGGGATAACACCTGAAGGATATCATTTCAGGGTGCTTAGCCGTTGGAATGACATTGTTTTCGAAGCAAAAGGTGAGATTAAAGGGTGGGACGGGCGAATGTTGAATGGCACATTTGCCCCTGCCGGAGCGTATGTATGGATTCTCAACTTTAGTGATTTTTTAGGACGAAAACACCAGCAGACAGGAACCGTCACACTCATTTATTAGGCATTGTTTTTTATTTAAAATCAGCTATATTCATTGCCAAATTCATTGCACGATGAAATTTGTCCTGCTAACCTTTTTGTTTCTTTTTTTGAAGACGATTCTTGTCTCAGGACAGGTTAATCCGTGTCATAAATCGACCGAAGGGAAGGACTTCTGGTTTGGTTTTATGGAGAGCAGGCATCATCAGGCTGGACATAAAAACGAGATTACGCTTACTTCGGTTTATGAATGTAATTATAAAATCTTTATAGGAAAATCGACGACTCCCTATGCAGTTGGAATATTAGCAGCCAATAGCCCAATGCAAATAACGATTGACTGGACTTTAGTCGAGGCGATTGGTTCAGAAAGCATTCAGGAAAAGGCAATTCACCTGGTTTCTGATCTGCCGCTTAACGTTTATGCGCTCAACTGGAGTCCTAATTCAGCAGATGTTGCATTGATTTTTCCTGCTGAATCACTCGGGAACGAATATTATGCAATGTGCTATACGCCGCATTTAAGTAAGGTTGATCCGAATAATGGTAATGCGGAAGGAAAGAATAGTGAACTTATGATTGTTGCTTCAGAAGATAAAACTGTAGTATCTATTACTCCAACTGTGGTGACTGATCATTTGAAACCGGCAAATTCAACTTATTCAATCACAATCAACAAAGGGGAATTATACCAGGTGCAGTCTGCTAATGTGGCAGCAATCAACCAGGGTGATCTTACAGGGAGTTATATCAAAAGTAATAAACCAGTTGCGTTGTTTTCAGGCTCATATTCTACAACTGTTCCGGGTGATCTCGGGGAATGCTGTTTTGATCATCTGTACGAACAGATTCCACCATTACAAACCTGGGGTAGAAAATTTATAGCCGTCCCGTTAAAATCGCGGGAAAAAGATACGTATCGGGTTTTGGCAAGTGAAAATAACACAACCATACGAATTGGCAACCAAACTCCGATAGTGCTCAACAAAGGGCAGAAATCTGAATTCATGTTAATGTATACACAACCTTCGCTGATCGAAAGTGACAAACCTGTATTATTAGCACAATTCAGTAATTCGCAGAGTGTTGATAAACAATTTACAAATGGTGATGGTGACCCTTTTATGGTGATTGTAAGCCCTGTCAACCAAACACGCGAAAGGGTGGCTTTTGTCGCCTATAAATCAGTGAACATAAAAGATAAGTATTTCATAAATATTGTAGTAAAGGATGATGCAATTGGAAAAATTATTCTTGATGGTGTTCCTGTTGGTTTTCAGTCATTAATTGGGACTGGCTTTTCGTATGCGCAGGTGAAAATTTCAGAAGGAAGCCATATCATTGAATCAACTGAGCCGGGGAAAGGTTTTATCGCTTATGTTTATGGTTTTGGCGGAGTTGAGTCGTATGGTTATGGTGTTGGCTTTAATCTGGATATTGTCCTTGATTTGGGGAGTAATGTCAATGCAAATGGCGGGAAGTTAGTTGTTCGCTGCGACGGAGCAGATCCTTTAACGCTTAATGCAGGAAATGGATTTGATACTTACAATTGGAATACTGGCGAAACTATTTCTGCTATACAGGTTTCAAACGCGGGGTGGTATAAAGTAAAAGTTTCAACCATTGATGGGTGCCAATTAGTGGACAGCGTTGAGCTGCAGGTTAGCAAACCAGTTGTAGATTTGGGAATTGACCGGACTGTTTGTGCACCCGAAACAACGGTTCTCGATGCCGGAAGCCAGTTTGCCAGTTTATTGTGGTCAACATCTCAAACTGATCCGAAGATCACTATTTCCAAATCAGGTAATTACTTTGTTGAGGCACTTAATAAATTTGGTTGTAAGGCAAAAGACACAGTCGCATTGACTTTTGTTGATAAACCTAAAATCGATTTTTCGCGGCTCGATACATTGATCTGCGGAAAAAAGTCGGCTATTCTGGATATTAATGCAGACAAAGGAAGTTTTACGGTTCAACGTTTAAGCGATGGATTTACTTCCAATGGTCTTAATGCTGCAGTTCCAGATTTTGGAACGTATGATCTGAAAATAAAAGCAACCGATGCGTTTTCGTGCTATTCAGATTCAGTAATAAGAATTGGATTCCGCAAAACACCAATTGTTAACTTTTCTGTCGATTCCACAAAGTGTTATGGCTATAATTTGGATGTCAAATATTTAGGTGATGCAGATATCGGTGCATCAGATTTTGTCTGGGTTTTTGGAGGTGATACGATAAATCGCGGAGTCGGTCTTGACGCCTGTCTCGTTCCGCTTGGTATTAACCGTGCTGCTCGCGATTTAAAGTTAATTGTGACCAACCAGGGTTGTCAGAATGATAAAACACTTCATGATATTAAAGTAATCCCGAACCTGCAGATGTGGGTGACCGATAGTTTAGGATGCGAGCCATTTACGACTCAATTTATGGCCAACAATACTGAAACGGTTACTTATGACTGGGATTTTGGAGACGGAAACCTTTTAGGCGGATCAACAGCCGACCCAAATCATACTTATCAAAGCGATGGTTTTTATCCGGTAAAGTTGAAAGTGACGACTAATAAGGGTTGTACGAATGAAGTGCTGATCGAAAATATGGTTTATGTCGCACCAATTCCTACGGTTGGATTTACACCGCTTCCTGCTGAATGTCTTGAAAAGGAAAATCACACAATCTTCTATAACGGGACTGCTGATCAATTGGATACATACATCTGGAACTTATCTGAATTCGATGCTGATGAGGTCATTCAAAATCCAAATACAACGCAAGGTCCACTGATTTTCAATTTGAAAAATAAACCACAATCCAGTATTGGGTTAAAAGTGATTTCAAAATATGGTTGTAAAAGCGAGGAAGCCAAAGTCCTGGTAAAAAGGAAGCCCGACATTACGATGAATTTCTCTTCTGTCGCAGGATGTACGCCATTGGATATTCTTTTTACCGGGATAACCGGCGATCCGGTGGATCAGGTAAGTTACACCTGGGATTTTGGTAATGGCACGAATGGATCAGGTAACCAGGTAAGTCAGGTGTATGACGAACCCAATCAAAAATACGATATTGTGTTTACGGCTTTATCTGCGATCACAGGATGTTCCGAAACTTTAAAAAGTAAAGGATTGATTCATACCTATCCAAGACCTAAAGCCGAATTTAGCATGGACAATAATATCGTATACAATGATCAGCCCACCGTTAATTTCTTAAATTCGAGCACAGGCGCCAAATTGTATGCCTGGGATTTTGGCGACGGATCGACTTCTGATCAGAAAGATGCATCCCATTTTTTTGCAGTTACCGGCTACCGGTCGGTTTTATTGGAGGTTTTCAATGAGTTCCAATGTTCGGATACCGTTTCGCATAAATTACTTGTTGCTTTTAACCGGATTTTCCCCCCGAATGCATTTTCGCCGAATGCACCAAATGAAATTGATCGTGAATTCAAGCTTGGATCCAATGGTATTGCCACTGAAGGCTATCATTTTACAATCGTAAGCAGATGGAATGATATCGTTTTCGAAGTCAAAGAGGAGATAAAAGGTTGGAACGGACGAATGCAAAATGGATCACCTGCCCCTGCTGGCAACTATGTCTGGATACTCGATTTCAGTGATTTTCTGGGTCGCCGGCATCGTCAAACGGGCACCGTAACATTGGTTTATTGATTTCCCTACAATTGCGGTATGATCATCGCGTTGTTAAACAACCTGCGGTGTAATTCCCCAAAGAAGAAGGTCAGAGAGATTTCATGCGAACCATAACTGTAGGCCGAAACATTTGATAGCGAGAAATCAAAACTATAGCCAAACTGAAACTTCTCCTTCTGAATTCCGATCATTGCAATCAGTGCATCTGGCCTTACTGACAAGTTATTGCGATACCACAGTCCAAAAGCAAGCCAGTCTTCTTTCATATAAATACCAGCATTAATCTGTTTGAAAGATCCTTGCTGACGGTAAATCAGATTCGGAGATAGGGTGAACTCCCGCGATATTAATCCCCGGTGAAATTGATGACTTTTTGTTCCTGCATGAAGCGTTATTTTGAGCGGAAGTCTTCCAACCTGGTCACCTTCAATAATCGATTGATCGGGTTGCGTGAGATGGTGGATGGCCGCTCCAAAATATACATCATCCAGCTGACCAGCTATCCCAAACGAAAAATCGGGAAAAATTTTCTGCCCATCTTCAAAAGGAAGGGGATAGGTTCCTGTGATTGTCCCGGTTCCCTGGTCAATCATACCGGGAAAGATTAAACCGGAGGTATTAAATTGCTTATAAATAAATCCAGCTTCGAGCGCCATTGTGTAAAATAGCCTGTCGTTCACTTTGATATGGTAGGAATACAGAAAAGAGGTGTTAATGCTGTTTACCACTCCATTCAATTCTCTGTCGTACATTAATTTGACACCTATTCCACTTCGGATGCTGCTGACAAATTTATCCCAGGTGAAATTATAGGTCACATAAGTATTTCCCTGCTTAGGCCATTGATTCCGATAGTTGGTGACGACTCTTTGATACTCACTTGTTCCCGTAAAAGCAGGGTTTAAATAGAGCGGATTGGCATAAAACTGCGAAAATTCAGGATCTTGTCCTTTCACCTGACGCGTAGTGGTAAGAAGAAGCACAAAAGTAATAACGGCAAAACCTTTCAAGCCCGAAACCAGCTTGTTGCTGATTCGAATGTGTCTTAAAAAAACTGTTGAAATTACCTTAATCACTCCTTTGTGTTGATATTCATTAGTTTATAGCAAGCTTGAGATTTCGTTAATGAATTTGCTGGTTTAGAGATTTCCACTCTGTTTAAAATTACTGATATGCTTCGCCTCAATTCATTCAATTGTTTATCGTCCTTTTAGTGACGATTGTTTCATCATTCGCCTTAAATATTAATACTATTCGAAATTTGGGATGTCTGGTATTCAAAAGCAGGTTTAATTAATACGATGTCAAGATCCTGATTTTTTGATAAAAAGAGCTTCAATTTGTAAAGCCTAGTCATTGAATTCTTGCTCTTCGGGAATATCATGGATAATAGACAACAGACCGTTAAGCAGATAAGCTTTTTGTTCCGACGCATCCTTAAGTGCATCCGTTATTTTAATTATTTCTTTATCAATGATCTCATCTTCAATTCTGCCAAACATATTTTCAATCACCGTAAATGCTTCAAAAGCAACCTGAAACTCCTCATTAATGACAAGATCGATAAAAACAGGAAGATACTCATTGTAAATGAGCCCGTTTTGCCAGCAACAAGCAACCAGATCTTTGCGTTCTCCGGCATATTTTTCACTTTTGATGGCTTCAATAAAGATCGGAACACTCTCTTTGTTCTTCAACTCTGATAACAGATTCAAAACACTTTTTTTAATTTCGTGGAGTTCAGTATCGTGTAATAAATCAATAAGACCTGCCAGAATAAAAGGATTGCCGGATTCTCTTACCTTATCAATCGTTTCTAATATGAATTCAGGATCTGTTGATTTTAAGTTTGAAAGTATTTCCTGCGATTTTACGTCTATAGTCATGCGCATGTATAATGTTAATTTGCGTTCTGTCATGCATAAATTATTCGTCAAAATCAACGAATTCAATATACCTGCATGGATAAAGCCTCGATTTTTTCAGTACGTTGACAAAGATAAAATAAAATACCTTTGCGCCTAGTACAAATAACCTGAATGAACAGCGGAAGATCGAAAGAATTAGCAGAGAAAAACATAGCTGGTTTAATGTGGAAATTTTTCTGGCCTGCATTTATTGGTGTTACTGTCAATGCATTGTATAATGTCGTCGATCGGATTTTTATTGGCAGGGGTGTAGGATCACTCGCACTTTCCGGACTCTCGGTTGTTTTTCCTATCATGATCCTGGTGGCTGCATTCGGAATGTTGATTGGCATTGGAGCAGGCGTGCGTATCTCCATTAACCTGGGGAAAAAGGAGTTTAACCTGGCTGAACGTGTGCTTGGAAACAGTTTTATTTTAATGATCATCGTCGGTCTTGTTGTAACTGTGATCGGCTATTTGGTAAAAACACCTATGCTTCGATCATTCGGAGCGAACGATCAAACAATCGGCTACGCGCAGGATTATTTGAACATCATCCTTATAGGATCAGTATTCCAGGTTGTTGGATTTTCATTGAACAACATTATCCGTTCAGAAGGTAACCCGCGAAATGCAATGTTCTCGATGATTATATGCTCGGTAGTAAATGTCATACTGAATCCTATTTTTATTTTTTGGTTAGGAATGGGTGTAAAAGGATCTGCCCTTGCCACGGTGATTTCTCAGTTTATACTGATGGTTTGGGTGATTTTACATTTTTCGAGTAAACGATCCGTTCTTAAACTACGGATTAGTAATATGAAGCTTAAAAGATCGATTATCTGGCAGATTGTTACGATTGGTATGGCACCATTTGCAATGCAGATTGCCGGGAGTTTGGTACAGGCAACTTATAACACACAATTGATTAAGTATGGCGCGGATGTAGCTGTCGGGGCGATGGGGATCATTAACTCAGTTGCTATTCTAATTGTTATGGCAGTCATCTCCATCAATATGGCTTCACAGCCAATTATCGGATATAACTTTGGTGCAGGGAATTTTAGCAGGGTGCGACAGACCTGGGATATTGGTATTAAAGCAGGGACAATTATCGCCGTTATTGCGTTCATTCTTGTCGAACTTTTTCCCGGATCTATTATCCACTTATTCAACCACGACGATCCCCAACTATACGAAATCGGAATACACGGATTGCGAATTTTTCTTTTAATGCTGCCTTTGGTTGGTTTTCAGGTGATCTGCTCCAATTATTTTCAAAGCATCGGAAAAGCTAAAATCTCACTCTTCCTGACACTTCTCCGGCAGGTAATAGTTTTGCTGCCATTGCTTACATTTCTCCCGATGCACTATGGAATAAAAGGTATCTGGATGGCAAGCCCGATCTCAGATTTTATTTCTACCTGTGTGGTTTTTATCTTCTTTAAGATTGAACGGAGAAAGCTTCATCAGCTGGAGACCGGGATTCCGTCATTGCTAAAATCAATTTGACATACATCTTCCTGTGAAGGTGAAAGCCTCTGCGCTGACGGCAGGAACCTTTCCGGAACGCCGGAAACTTCCGCGCTGTTGGCAGGAACCTTTCCGGAGCGTCGGAAACCTTCCCGCTGTTGGCAGGAACCTTTCCGGAACGCCGGAAACCTCCGCGCTGTCGGCAGGAACCTTTCCGCAGCGTCGGAATGGCGAGTGACAGGATGACTGTTTATTACCTGAACATTCACCCTGTCACTTTCATACAAGCTTTCACTTTTGGAAAGCTCATACAGTGCTGTAAAATGGTTTAGTAAACTCATGAAGATTATTTACGAAGAAAAAGGCAAATAAATGCAGGTTGTTTGGTGGCAACTGATGAATAGCCAAAAACTGTATATTTGCGAACCTGATAAAAGTCTTATATTTTCCGGTGTACTAAAAAAAAGCAGATTCGTTTGGAGCTTCAGTCAGGATTTACGGTTTTTCATCGACGCTGAAATAAATGAATACAAATACAAAATTTAATCGGACACTGGGTTTAGGTTATGTTATCGTAGTGGTTGTCGGTAATATAATTGGCTCGGGAGTATTTAAAAAGATTGCCCCGATGGCTGCTGAGCTGCATTCATCCGGATGGGTTTTGCTGGCCTGGATTGTTGGTGGTCTGATTACGCTGTTTGGAGCATTAAGTAATGCTGAAGTAGCTGGTATTTTAGCCGATACCGGCGGCGATTTTGTGTATCACAAAAAGATTTATAACCGGTTTTTTGCTTTTATTTATGGCTGGTCGTTATTTGCGGTTATTCAAACTGCTGCCATCTCTTCATTGGCTTATGTGTTTGCCCAGTCGCTCAATAGTATGATTGCTTTGCCCGGCTTGCTTCAATCGCTGAACAGTTTTACAATCGGGGGCATCTTCTTTCCCTTTGCCGATTTTTCGGTGAAACTAACAGCAATTATCCTGATTCTCCTCCTTACTTTTGTCAATATTAAAGGAATAAAAAGCGGCGCTTTTGTAAGCAAATTGGTTCTGATACTTGTGTTTACCGGCATCTTCGTTATTGTAGTATTTGGACTCGGAAGTCATCAGGCAATAACAGCACGAAGCATTGATTTTAGCTCGACTTCTGATGCTCCGGTTACCCTTTCGGCTTTTTTCACCGCGATGCTGGCTGCCTTTTGGGCTTATCAGGGTTGGGCTACAGTCGGATTCATTGGGGGTGAAGTGAAGGATGCAAAAAGGAAAATTCCTTTGGGAATTATAATCGGCGTATTTATGGTGATAGCCATTTATCTATTAGTTAATGTCACTTATCTTTCATTGCTTTCTATTCCGCAACTGGAACAGATTTACCAATCGGGTAACCAGATTGCGGCGATCGAAGCGGTTCGGGTTTTCTGGGGAGACAATGGCGCATTGTTTATCTCGATGTTGATTCTTATCAGCACATTGGGATGCACAAATGCTACAATTCTGGCGAGTCCCCGCGTCTATTTTGCGATGTCACGCGATCAGCTGTTTTTAAAGCAGGCCGGAACTTTGAACAAATCCAATTCTCCCGGAAATTCATTGATCTGGCAAGGTGTCTGGGCCTCAGTACTCGTACTGTCGGGAACTTTTGATCAGTTGACTGATATGATCATTTTCGCCGTATTTTTCTTTTATGGTGCTACTTCTCTCGGGGTTTTTATCTTGCGACGGAAGATGCCTGATGCTCCACGTCCTTATAAAGTGTGGGGATATCCGGTTGTCCCGGCTATTTTTATCATCTTTTGTTTGATTTTGTTCTGCAATACCATTGTGACAAGACCCCGGGAAGCAATGATCGGGCTTACCCTTATATTCTCAGGTCTTCCGGTTTACTGGTTCTTAAACAGAAAGAAAAAGTAGTAATAAATAGCCACGACTTTTTGGTCGTGGGGAAATAAGATGCTATTTTGGGATTTAGTCCCTCAGTTAAACATCCATTAAGCTCTTGAAAATAAAAGTGACCGGGTGAGTGTTCAAATCCTGAAAACTCACCCGGTCACTTCCTGAACATTCACCCGGTCACTATCAAAACCTGACAGCAGAAGTTCATCCTAATTTATTGACTAAATATTTTCCAGTATATGACTCGGCACATTTCACAATATCTTCAGGTGTCCCTTCAAATACTTTAAAGCCACCCGTTTCACCACCTTCCGGACCAAGGTCGATGATCCAGTCGGCAACTTTAATTACCTCCGTATTGTGTTCGATAATCAAAACAGTGTGTCCCCTTGATATTAATGCATTGATGGCATCGAGCAGTTTGCGGATATCATGAAAATGGAGACCAGTAGTTGGTTCATCAAAAATGAAAAGGGTAGGGGCGTCTTTCTCCTTTGCAAGGAAAGAAGCCAGTTTAATGCGCTGACTTTCACCTCCGGATAGTGTGCTCGATGATTGTCCCAGCTTGACATAGCCAAGTCCCACATCCTGCAAAGGCATCAGTTTTTTGGCAATCTTTTTTCCTTCGCTTTTATCTTTTTCAGAAAAGAAAACGATGGCCTCGTCAACGGTCATTTCCAGGATATCGTAAATACTCTTTTCCTTAAATTTCACATCCAGAACATCCGCCTTAAATCGTTTGCCGTGACAACTTTCACAGGTCAGGTGGATATCTGCCATAAATTGCATTTCCACTTTTATTTCCCCTTCCCCCTGGCACTCTTCGCACCTTCCTCCGTCGATATTAAACGAAAAATGGGAAGCTGTAAAGCCATTGATCTTTGAGGCTTGTTGATCAGCATACAGTTTCCGGATATCATCATAGGTTTTCAGATAGGTCACAGGATTTGAACGCGATGATTTTCCGATCGGATTCTGATCTACAAATTCAACAGCCGTAATCAACGAAAGATCACCTTGCAATCGTGTATGATCGCCTGTTTTCTCGCCATAACCTCCAAGATGTTTGGTTAGTGCAGGGAAGAGAATTTTCTTTATCAATGATGATTTTCCTGATCCGCTCACACCGGTCACGACAGTAAGTGTATTCAATGGGAACTTGACATCAATTCCTTTGAGGTTATTTTCACGTGCACCCGTAATTTCGATGTAATTATTCCATTTTCGCCGGACCAATGGAAGTTCAATATTTTCAGTACCGTTAATGTACCTGGCGGTAAGACTTGTATTATTTAAAGCGAGCTCTTTGTGCGATCCCTGGAAAACAACTTCACCACCATTGCGGCCAGCAAGCGGACCAATATCGATGATCATATCGGCATCGCGAATGATCTCCTCGTCGTGTTCGACAATGATCACGCTGTTGCCCAAATGTTGCAATTTGCGGAGTACTTTAATCAATCGAGCTGTATCTCTTGAGTGAAGACCAATCGAAGGCTCATCAAGGATGTACATGGAACCTACAAGACTGCTTCCGAGAGAAGTTGCTAAGTTTATTCGTTGCGATTCACCACCGGACAAAGAAGATGATAACCTGTTCAATGTTAGATATCCTAACCCGACATCGCAAAGAAATTCCATCCGATTGTTGATCTCTATCAGTAATCGATCGGAAACGACCCTGTCATGATCGGTCAAATGAAGACCATGAAAAAAAGTAGCAAGCTGATCAACGGGTTGATTCACGAGTTCAGAAACTGCTTTACCACCTATTTTTACATACGAAGCCTCTTTTTTCAATCTTGTTCCTCCACATTCAGGGCAAACTGTTTTGCCACGGTAACGTGAAAGCATCACTCTGTATTGAATTTTATACGATTGCTCTTCAATATTTTTGAAGAAGCTGTTCAATCCTTCAAAATATTGATTGCCAGTCCATAGTAATCGTTTCTGTTCGGGTGAAAGATCGAAAAAAGGTTTATGAATAGGGAAATTGAATTTGTCTGAATTCATCACGAGCTGATCTTTCCATTCTCCCATCTTTTCACCTTTCCAGCAAACGATTGCCTCGTTATAAACCGAAAGCGATTTATTTGGAATGACAAGGTCTTCGTCAATTCCAATGGTCTTTCCATATCCTTCACAAATGGGGCAGGCGCCAATCGGGTTATTGAAACTAAACATATGAAGTGAAGGCTCTTCGAATGTAATTCCATCAGCTTCAAAACGATTCGAATACCTTTGCAGTAAAGTCTCTTCTTCATTGACGATCCTAACAATGCAGTCTCCTTTTCCTTCGTAAAATGCTGTCTGAATCGAATCGGCGGCCCGACTTAATAAATCTTCATCATTATACGTAACGGCGAACCTGTCAATCACAATATTGATCTCCTTTACCTTTTTAGCACGTGGAAGGTCAGTATTGATATCCGCAATCCGGATCACTTCTCCATCAATCTCAAGACGTGTAAATCCTTGTTGCTGCAGTAGATCGGCTGCGTGAGCCACCGTTCGTTCCTTATTGACATGAAACGGCGAAAGCAGAAGTATTTTTGTCCCCTCCGGAAAGGCAAAAATGGCGTTTACCACATCTGTAACCGTATGTCTTACCACCTCCTGACCCGAAACTGGTGAATAGGTCCGGCCAATGCGGGCGTAAAGCAATTTGATGTAATCGTAAATTTCCGTAGAAGTTCCAACCGTAGATCGGGGATTACGCGTATTGACTTTTTGTTCGATCGCAATTGCAGGAGGAATTCCTTTGATATAATCGACATCGGGTTTGTCCATCCTTCCCAAAAACTGCCGTGCGTATGATGAAAGACTTTCAACATAGCGACGTTGACCTTCGGCATATAGTGTGTCGAATGCAAGTGATGATTTTCCTGAGCCTGAAAGTCCGGTGATGACCACCATTTTATTCCGGGGAATCTGAAGGTCGATATTTTTCAGGTTGTGAACCCTCGCACCCTTAATTTCAATATATTGATTTTTAATATTTTCAGCCATATAAAGCATTAAAATGTTTTGATTTTACAATCGCCCCAAATTTACAAATAGTTTCCACGCGAATGATCAATATTGTCGATATCGGGAAGACTTCAACAGTTCAACAAATGAAAAGAAGGAAAGATGATAGATTTAAGAAAAATAAATTTGAAAATATTCTAGTATTTAAAATTAAAATGATATCATTGTGATATCAAATAAAATTTTTGTACGATGGAAAAAGAGATTAAACTGGCGACTAACGGATTCTTAAATTTGTTTATCGCACTGGTGTTATTATTTGCCCCGCTGAGCTTGATTTTTTATCACGATGTATGGTTTATTCCGACATCTATTATTTTGTCGCTTATCGGATTATTCTGGATGATGGGCTTGTTTATCGTACAGCCGAATCAAACAAGTGTTCTAGTCTTTTTTGGAAAATACCAGGGAACCGTGAAGTCGAATGGCTTTTTCTGGTTGAACCCGTTTTACAGCAAAAAGAAAGTATCGTTGCGTGTCCGCAACCTTGAATCGGACGTTATCAAGGTAAACGATCAGCAGGGGAACCCAATTTTGATTAGTGCGATTGTAGTGTGGAAGGTGATCGATACCTACAAGGCAGTTTTTGATATCGAAGCACTTGAAGAGGTTGATCCCAAAACAGGAATGAAAAAAACAAAATCAGAAGAGTCGTACCAGAAATTTATAAAGATTCAGACAGAATCGGCGCTGCGTAAAATTGCGCATACTTATCCTTACGACAACATCGAACAGGATAAAGAGGGAGATGAAATTATCTGTTTGCGTTCGGGAATCGATGAGATTAATCGTTCGCTGGCTTCTGAAATCGGAGAACGACTTTTGCTGGTTGGTATTGAAGTGATCGAAGCGCGGATCTCCAATCTTTCCTATGCCCCCGAAATTGCAGGGGCTATGTTGCGTCGTCAGCAAGCTACGGCGATTGTTGCAGCGCGTCAAAAGATTGTTGAAGGTGCAGTTGGAATGGTCAAGCTGGCTTTGGATGAACTTAAGGACAAGCAGATTATAGAGCTTGATGATGAGAAAAAAGCCTCGATGGTTAGTAACCTTTTAGTCGTTTTATGTGCCGACGAATCGGCACGTCCCGTAATAAATGCGGGTTCAATTTATTAAGAATAGCATGGCAACTAAAAAATCATTTGTACTGCGGATCGATCCTGATGTCTCCAACGCTTTGGAGCGTTGGGCTGCGGATGAGTTTCGCAGTATGAATGGGCAAATTGAGTTTTTACTTTCACAGGCATTGAAAAAAGCGGGCAGACTTCCAGCAAAGAAGAAAAATATTGATCAGAAAGATGACGAAAGAACACCTGAATAGATTTATTTTCGTTAATTGCCTGAATTAGATATTGTTTAAGTGTTCAGAATGTGTAGCGCCAAGGCATTGCCCTGGCGCTACATGCTATATGTAATAAGCCAAACACTCGATAATCAAATAGGCAATTACATAATACCATCAACTCCAAATGTTATTTTTATCTTCTTTCTATTACAACCATTTTCTGATATTAAGTTTACTTTAAATTTGTTTTAAGTGAATCGCTCTGATTTAATGTAAGGCTTAAATTGACTAACTTTACGGCGCTTTTAAATATTAAGTATTACAGTGTTGAATTATAATATCATAGCAATGATTAATAGTGTATTTCAAATTGAACGCGCAAAGTATTCTCCAAAGATGCCTAAGGCTCTTGCTGGACCTGTTAAGCTTATTGAAGGCGGGAAAACCGATTCGGTAGCTGACCAGAAGGAAATTAAGAAACTTTTTCCAGGTACCTACGGGATGCCGATTATCACGTTTGAAGAGGGTGGAAAGAATGTTTCTCTTCCGGAAATAAACGTTGGTGTTATATTATCTGGTGGACAGGCACCTGGAGGGCACAATGTTATTGCAGGATTATTTGATGGTCTGAAAAAACTCAATCCTTCCAACAAGTTATTTGGATTTCTTGGTGGCCCTGCGGGTCTTGTCGATCATAAGTACTTAGAGCTGACGTCTGAAATTGTTGACGAATACCGCAATACAGGTGGTTTTGATATTATTGGATCCGGTCGTACCAAACTTGAGGAATCATCACAATTTGACAAAGGGATTGAAATATGTAATCAATTGGAAATTAAAGCAATTGTTGTTATCGGTGGCGATGATTCAAACACGAATGCTTGCGTATTGGCTGAATATTATCTTCAGAAAAGTGCAGGTATTCAGGTTATTGGCTGTCCTAAGACAATTGATGGTGACCTAAAGAATGAAATGATTGAAGCCTCTTTTGGCTTTGATACTGCTTGTAAAACCTATTCAGAGTTGATTGGTAACATCATGCGAGATGCTACATCAGCTAAAAAATACTGGCACTTTATTAAATTGATGGGGCGTTCAGCTTCTCACATCGGTTTGGAATGTGCTTTACAAACCAGACCAAATGTTTGCATTATTTCGGAAGAGGTTGCTGCTAAGGAACAAACCCTCGAACAAATTGTAAATGAGGTTGCTGATATTGTTACCGAGCGTGCTCAGAATGGCGAAACATTTGGTGTTGCGCTTATTCCTGAAGGTTTGGTTGAGTTTATCCCTGAGATTAAAGTACTAATTGCTGAGTTGAACGAATTACTTTCGGAAGGTGAAACTGCTGAGACCTTTCAGAGTCTTGCTACAAATACCGAGAAAAGGGATTTTGTAATTGCAAATCTAACCTATGAATCCTCAAAGGTTTACGCTTCTCTTCCTACACGTATTGCCCGTCAGCTAACGCTTGATCGCGATCCTCACGGAAATGTTCAGGTTTCGCGTATTGAAACTGAACGTCTGCTAATCGAGATGGTTGAAAAGCGTCTGACTGAATTAATTAAGAGTGGAATAAAGGTTAAATTCTCATCTCAGAACCACTTCTTTGGATATGAAGGACGTTGTGCTGCTCCTTCAAATTTTGATGCAGACTATTGTTATTCGTTGGGTTTTATTGCTTCTCTATTGATAGGAAACGGCAAAACAGGTTATCTGGCATCTGTTCGTAATACCACCGCTCCTGCTGCGGAATGGATTCCCGGAGGCGTGCCAATCACAATGATGTTGAACATGGAACGTCGTAGTGGAGAAATGAAACCTGTTATTCAAAAAGCGCTGGTTCAACTTGATGGAGCACCTTTCAAAGCATTTGCAGAACAACGCGAAGAGTGGGCGATCAAAACCTCATTTGTATATCCCGGACCAATACAATACTGGGGACCTTCTACCGTTTGTGATGCTCCGACAAAGACGTTGCAACTTGAAAAAGCAAAATAATTCTAAAGAGAAATTGTGACTATTCACAATTCCATTATTTATAAGAAAAGCCCTTTCGACAACTGACGAAAGGGCTTTTCCGTTATTGATTGATCAGATTAACAGTATTGCAAGCGACCAAAGCTGCAGTTTCTGTTCTTAGGCGTGAATCACCAAGTGAAATCGGAATAAATCCTTCTTTGATAGCTAATTCAACTTCCTCCATCGAAAAGTCGCCTTCGGGACCAATCAATATCAGGATATCTTTTCCTTTCACCACAGCATCGCGTAAAAGCATTTTTTCACCTTCGTTGCAATGCGCAATAAAACGATGTCCTTCGAACGGTCTTTTTATCGCTTCCTTAAAGGTTAGTAATGGATTTAATATTGGCAGAAAAGCTTTTATTGATTGCTTGATCGCAGAGATCATTACTTTCTCCAGCCTTTCGGGTTTGATCTCTTTTCTTTCGGAATAACGGCTGATCAGTGGAATAACTGCATCTATCCCGATTTCGGTTGCTTTCTCGAGGAACCACTCGTAACGATCGATATTTTTAGTAGGCGATACAGCGATGGTAAGCTGATAATTTCTTTTTCCGTAATTGTATTTTTTGTCAACCACCTGCAATATACACGCTTTGGGATGAGCGCTGATAATCACTGCTTCGCAAAACAACCCTTTCCCATCGACTAAAAAGAGTTTCTCGCCCTCGGTCAGCCTAAGAACTCTGACACAGTGTTTGGATTCCTCTTCGCTTAATCTGTAAGTATCACTTTGAATATCGGGTGTATAAAATAAATGCATTTTAATAGTTAAAGGTGATAAACCATTGTCCAAAGATAACAGGGATTTGAAAATTATGATGCTTCGGCTGAAATGTTTGGTAGGACTTGTTTAAACCAAAACTGCGGACGGTCAAAAGTTACAACTTCAGGAACAATCGAAACTAAAGAAAAAACAGAAACATTTCAAACTTAAAAAACAGCATTTGCTGTTAATCACGAATAAAGAAACCGCTTGATTTTTTGAGTTGGCGTTCTTTCAAATGGCTTGTTTTGAACAAGTATAAGCTGAACCTGCGAAAATTTATTAACCCGTGAATTTACATGTTTTTGAAGTTCTGAGAGCAATTCATCAAGTTTAGCATTGAATAGTTCCGCCTGATTGAGAATGGCATGGTACTGGGCTTCCAGTTCCTCCATATTAAGCAATACGAGTGCTACAAGTTTCCCTTTTCGTTCAACAACGAGTGATTCAATAACATTTTCGAAATCATTAATCACCGATTCGATCTCTTCCGGGAAGATATTTTCTCCTGAAGCACTCACAATCATATTTTTTAAACGCCCTTTAAATGCAAGGTATCCCTTTTTGTCGAATGATCCGAGATCTCCGGTCTTAAACCAGCCATCTTCTGTAAGCACTTCATTGGTCAATATCGGGTCTTTGTAATAACCTTTCATCACATTAGGTCCTTTGGCCCAGACTTCTCCCTGGCCTGTTTTCGAATCGGGCTGATTGATCTTTAATTCGACCCCGGGCATCGCAGGACCGATTGTATATAATTTTGTTAGAAAGGCATCTGTACCCGCAATGAGCGGCGAGGTTTCAGTGAGTCCATAGCCGATAGAGTAGGGGAATTTTGCTTCAAGAAGAAACCGTTCAACTTTCCCATCAAGTTTAGCGCCACCAATTCCAAAGAAAAGCAACTTACCTCCAAATGTTTTCATCAGTTTTTTACCCGCAATCCGATTAAGGAGTAATCTGATTGGTGCAATACCATACAATATTCGGATGAATTTATTATGACTGAATTTTGGTTTGATTTGTTTTGTATAGATCTTTTCGATAATCAGTGGAACAGTGAAGATAATTGTTGGCTTTACTGTTTGCAAGGCAGGGATTAAAACTGCCGGAGTCGGAAGTTTTTTGAGGTAATGCACCGATGACCCGCACATAATGGGCAGAATCAGACTAAGTGTATTTTCGTAAGTGTGCGAAAGCGGCAGTAACGAAAGGAATCTGTCCGTAACTGTCATTTCATGAATTAAACCACCATGTTCTGCATCCCACAAAAGATTTTTATGGGTGAGCATCACCCCTTTGGATTTCCCTGTAGTTCCGGATGTATAAATAATCGACGCCAGATCATCTTCTTCAACTGTAAATGAATAAAGATTTTCGGGCGAAATCTCCGTATGAGATGCTTCAGAACCTGAAATTTCCTCAAAACTTTCGATCCGTATGATCACTTTTGAAGGATCTGCGTTGAATTGCTCAATCTTTGGTAACAGATTTTCAGAAACATACATCACCTTAGATTCGGAGTGTTCGATGATATTGGAGATTTCGGTAGCTGAAAAATCTGGAAGTATTGGTACTGCTATGGCTCCAATTGTAGTAATTGCAAAATAAGCGATGCCCCAATTAGGCATGTTGGAACTCAGAATTACGACTTTGTCTCCTTTGGAGACACCCATCTTAATCAGTTGAACAACTACATGATTGATATCATTCTCGAGTTGCGCGTAGGTTCGGTTCGTTTCTCCGACAAAAACGAGCGACTGGTTTGCACTGAATTTTGTGAAGCTGTTGCGAAGCATCGCAGGAATCGTATATTTTTTCTGTTGTCCCATCTCTTAAATTATAGAAGTCCGCAAAGATAATTTTTACTTCCCAGCAAAAGGGGGAATATGCCAGGATCTGTTCCTGTTATCAAACAGTTTTGATGCTGACTTGTTCTTACTATAAGGCAAAATATACAAAAACAAACCAAATCAGTCTTCATATAGGTACCAATGAGTACAATATGTAATCTTAGTTTGACGATTTTTAATTGTTAAAAAACGATGTATGTTTACCGCTAATAATAGGCTACAACGTTTAAATTTAAATCATATAAAATGAACAGACAACATAACTATCAGTTAACCATACAATGGACCGGTAACACAGGAACCGGAACATCAAATTATCTGGGTTACGAAAGAAGTCATATCATTAAAGCAGATAATAAAGTTGATATTGCTGCATCGTCCGACCCTATGTTCCGGGGCGACAAAACCAAACATAACCCAGAAGACTTATTGGTGGCCTCAATATCTTCATGTCATATGCTTTGGTACCTGCATTTATGTTCCGAAGCCGGAGTAATAGTCTTAGATTATATTGATAATGCAACGGGAATTATAATCGAAGATTCTCTGACCGGTAGCGGTCGTTTTACTGAAGTTTCTTTAAACCCGGTCGTCACTGTGACTGAAAATTCAATGACTGAAAAAGCAAATGAATTACACAAAAACGCCAATAAATTGTGTTTTATTGCGAACTCGGTGAATTTTTCAGTTCTACATCATGCAATAATTAAAGTAATTGACTGATAATAAAATATGGTGTTGAGTACTGGGATTTTAGGTGCTTGGAGCTGAAGTGCGGGCGGGTGTTGAGATTATGCACGCGATAACAATATTGAGGGAATTTTTTCAACCGTATCAATTGTGAAAAAAGATGTACGTTTACAAATAAATTACACTTCAGCGATTCGCTTTGGATGAAATCGTTTTATGCAGAATGGAAACATTATTGCAATCATAAAAGAAAAGTCATCTATGAAATCGCAGGCAAAATAGCCTCAGTTAATCTTAAAGACATTTAATAATAAAATAAACTTAAAGTTGAATATTTCATTAATACGCAAAAAAGCTATTATTCTTGATCTGGACAATACCATTTATCCTGTCAGTTCAATCGGAGACAAACTTTTTAAATCGTTGTTTCAACTTATTGTTGAAAATGGAGAATATATAGGAAATTTCGACGAAATAAAAGGTGAAATTATGCGACGACCCTTTCAATTTATTGCTGATGATTTCTTTTTTAGTGAAAACCTGAAATCGAAATGTTTAAAACTATTTTTGGATCTGACTTATGACGAACGTATAGAGCCATTCGAAGATTACAAATATGTGCGTAAACTTAGTGGCATAAAATTTCTTGTTACGACGGGTTTTACCAAACTTCAAAACAGCAAAATCCTTCAGTTGAATATTGAAAATGACTTTTTGAAAATTTATGTCATCGACCCGATTCAATCAAAACTGACAAAGAAAGACATCTTTCATAAATTATTGATTGATTATCGCCTTCAAGTTCAGGAGGTGTTAGTTGTGGGAGATGATCTGAACTCCGAAATTAAAGCAGCAAACGATTTAGGTATTGAGTCTGTTTTGTATGATCGTAAATCGGAACATACCGGTATTGAAAACCAACAGACAATCAGTAGTTTCAAGGACTTACTTTTAGCCAATTGGCATTGAGAAATTAAATGATGGTTTAGAAATATTTCACAGTGATATGGCAACTTGAAAATCCCTTCCTCATTTGCCGTCAATACTACCTGATGTTATTGCTGTAGTTTTACAAAAATAATATGCAACATTGCTTTGCTTATGCTGTGATATTAATTAAAAATGGAATGATTATTGCTTAATAAATATTGTCAGCATACAATTTAAGTTCATTTGACAACTGATTTAATTTTTCGATACCTTTTATCCTTCGAATTTGCAAACTAGCATAATCATAATTACTTCAAAACTTTTGCCATGAGAAATTTATTCATTCTTTTACTGATTATTATTGGATCAAACCTTTATGGACAAACCGATTCGATAGAGAAAGCTGTCGTCTACAATAAGTTTTTATCCAAAGACCTTTCGCAGGAAGATTTTACTGACATAGCTAATCGATGGAATCAAACGATCAAAAAAATAAATAAATATCCGGATTTGCCGCTTGATCAATTCGGACAGGTTCATTATTCGTTTTTGAATATATTCAAGAATACAAACAAAGAAAAACTATTTCACAGAACACTTGAATATCTCTCCATTAATTATGGAATATCGCCGGCAAATTTCTACGCAAATTTAGAGGATGGAAAAATAATATTTGGTAATAGTTTTAATGTCGATGCTACTTTAACAGGTACTTACACTTGTATAATATCAATAAAAGATGAAAAAATATTGACTGAATACATTAATATCGGATGTCAGGTGTCTTATCCAGGAAGTTCAGCCGATTTTATACCCGAAACTTCCCGTAATTATAACATTAATCAGTTTTATCCAATCATAATGAAAAACGAAAGAGAATGGAACAGGAATTTAAATTTATTAAAGGTAACAAATGAGTACCTAAAAATCGAGGTTGACAGACTACGCGATTATTCTTTGAATTATGACTCCAATTACTCGTTTTAGATTAACATGATAACAAAGCGCAACCTATTTACCAAAAATTCATCTTTATTGTATAAAATTCAAGAATATGAAACCTGGTCATCGGATTGCGGCAGTGTTAATCCTGATTTCGATTTTTTATAATTGTAGTCAGGACAATTTTGAAAATGAAAATCTGAGCCAAGATCCTCCGGGTATTCCGCAATCTCAGGAATACGATTTTAATAATGATCAAACTATTGATTTCAAGGTTACTTATGGCTACTTTACCTGGGATGGAATTAATGCATCAGGTGATGGGATCTGGGGACAATTAATTCCCATAAATCAAAAAATATGATTTTGGCAAACGGCAATGCTCTTCCTTTGTTTTTACAATACAGCGACACAATAAAAGCAGAAGTTATTAACCCGTTGAGCTGGCAGAATTATCAAACTGAAATTGTTGCGATTTCAACAACTGCTGATTATTTTTGGCCAAAATACTGGAGCGCAAGGTCGGCTCAAAAACATGATTCGTATTACCTGGGTGTAAAAATCAGCAATAACAATGAGAAATTGATTGGCTGGCTTAAATTTCAGGTTGATACAACGAACGGATCGTTTTCTATAACTGACAAATCGTTTACTGACAAAAACTTTATAGTTGCCGGCAAATAGTATAAAAGATGAAATAGTCATAAATAGAAAATCGCAACCAGGAGATGAGCATTTAATCATGGCTTTTAACTTCGCTGATCTTCTATTCTATAGGACCATCAAAGCGCATAAATTATTCGGATACAAAATTTTGTAATACTGTGTTTGCATGCTGAGTATCTGAAAAATTCCTTTTCAGACTCCAAATCAACAGGTCACTCTTCATCATTCGAAAACCCATATTTAATACTTTAGCTTTTGGTTGGCTTTGTCGTACTTGTGATTTATGGCATTTTTGTTCTTCGAAGTTCAGAACAGAAAATAGGACCTCTCTTCCTGCTCTTTATTTAAATCAATTACAGCAAAATTAATCAAATGCAAATATAGGGAAGGACGTAAAATGATTTGCCCGGTTAAAGGTTTAATTAAACATCAGTTCTGGTTGTAATATTTTTTTGATTTCAAAGACCAATCAATTTTAACCCCTAAAAATTTGAGAAATGAGAAAGAGCTATATTTTTATTTGTTTGTCATTGGCAATTGTAGCAATGGGATTTATTGCCGATCCGCATGCTCCGCTGAAAGAGGTGAAAAAAAGTATTGCTTTAGGGAAGGCAAAAGAGTTAAAGACAGACATATCTTTTACTGCTGGCGAGCTTAATATTGACGGTTCGTCAAATCAGCTTTCCGATGGAACTTATCGGTTCAACATTGACAAATGGAAGCCCGAAATTACCTACAGGGAAGAGAACCAAACCGGGTATTTGAAAATCAGAACAATCGATGAAAGAGATAACAGAAACTACAACAACGAAGATAATAGTGAGTGGAATATTTCATTGAATAAAAAGGTGTTGAATGACCTGACCGTTAAAATGATTGCCGGCAAAGGAATAATCGATTTGCAGGATTGCAATTTGAAAAGATTTGAATTTACGATGGCGGCCGGTGAAATATATATTAATATGCGGAATAGTTCTGTTCCCGATCTGAAGTTTAATGCTGCTGTCGGATCGGGTGTGATTGATCTGTCGGGTAAATGGAACAATGACCTGAATGCCACTATAAAAGGCGGTGTCGGAGAACTTACGTTGAAACTTCCTTCACAATCCGGGATAAAATTAAATATTCATGGTGGTTTAGGCGAAACTCATGCACCTGGCTTTAAGAAACAAAACGGCAGCTACACCAATAGCTTATTTGGTAAGACAAAGGAAAGCCTGTACATCGATTTTTCTGGAGGAATAGGAAATGTAAACGTTCAATTGGTTGATTAATTTTCCATACAGTTGACATAAGCCAAACGCAACTCGGACGCTGGTTTAATCATCATAAGAATAAAATGATTATGAAGTCATTTGCATTTTGCATAGTTCTTATGGTGGCAGTTATCGGTTGCAGTAAAAGTAAGAATGCGATCAGTGGCGATTTGAACAATAAAGTGGGTGTCATCGAGATTCACAGGTGTTTTTGCGCACCATCAGCATATCGCTACTTGATTGTAACTTACGATGGTAGTAAACCAATTTATTTCAATCCTGTAAACCTCGCGGAAGACTTCAAAGATAAAAATTACAAGATCGTTTTTAGCGCCGATTTACTAAATGATAGCAGTATTGTCTATATAAATCTCCCAAATGACGCATTAGTTGAAGCTTTTAAAGCCCGAAATATACGGCTGGTTGATATTGAAAAAACGGCTGATTAATTTAAGCAAATAACCTTAACCAGAGGTTTAAGTTAATAAAGTTGTAAAAACCACCTGAAAGGCTTTCAACCACTTCACGGGGACACGTACCTTCGCACTGATTCGCCCCGTCGTCTTTTCTCCCCTTCTCCTTTTCACTCCCACCTACTTTCCTGTCTTATCGTAAACGATTGCTTCAACTTCGCCCCTGGCAACCATCAAAGCATTCATCGCCAGTGCTTTTAATTCATCCTGACCCGGATAAACCGAAACCGGTGCGATAAACTCAACTCTTTCCCGAATCTGGCTCATCAGATTTTTATCGTATGCTATACCCCCCGTAATTAAAATGCCATCAATTTTTCCCTTCAGCACAGTTGCCATTTCACCAATTGATTTTGAAACCTGGTAGGCCATCGCCTCAAGATAAAATGCAGCCTTTTCATCACCCTGATTAACCGCCATTTCAACCTCACGTGCATCGTTGGTTCCAAGGTAAGCGACAAGACCACCCTGACCATTCACCATACAACGCATTTCATCCTGCGTATATTTTCCGCTAAAGCACAATCCGATTAATCCACCAACGGGTAGCGTACCGCTACGTTCTGGTGAAAAAGGTCCCTCACCATCAAGTCCGTTATTCACATCAATCACTCTGCCTTTATGATGCGCTCCAACTGTAATACCTCCACCAAGGTGAACAACGATCAGATCCAGCTCTTCGTACAATCTTCCTATTTTGGAAGCATGTTGACGGGCAACCGCTTTCTGGTTCAGCGCATGAAATATCGAGACCCTTTCTAATAACGGGTGGCCGGATACTCTGGCAATATCATCCATTTCATCAGTGACCACCGGATCGGCGATCAAGGCAATTGTACCTGGATGCATCTGAGCAATCTCATTGGCAATCAATGAACCAAGATTGGAAGCATGTTCGCCCATTACACCTTTTAGGCAATGCTCAACCATCAACTCATTGATGTAATAAACACCCGATGTCAGCGGATAGGTTAATCCGCCTCTTCCAATTATAATATCGATCAATGAAAGATCTACACGATCGTGTTCCAATTCCTGTAAAATGACCGATTTCCTGAATTCAAACTGCTCGCTGATTGTTTTATAGGGGGCTAAATCAGCCATTGAATGATGAAGTGTCTTAAGTAGTGTACAGACTGTATTATCATAAATGGCAATCTTTGTGGATGTCGATCCCGGATTGATCACCAGAATTCGTGTTGATTTTATATTCATCAGATGCTAAATTTAAGATTGTTAATTTTAAGAACAAAGGTGTAAGGATTAATGTAAAAAGTAATAACCGTTGAAGTTCAAATTTCAGGATACTAAAACCTGAAATTCTGTGACTTCACTTTTTCTCAAAGTCTCTCCCTCTTCCTTTTCCTAATTTGTCATTAAGGCTGCCAAAGCAATTGAGAGTAATTTTACACGAGCACTGTCACCACGCGATGCGAGTACGACGGGAACCCTGGCTCCAACCATAACTGCCGCTGATTCTGATCGGGCTAATTTGGTATTTACCTTATAAAAAACATTCCCTGTTTCAATATTTGGAAACAACAGGCAGTCTGCATCACCAGCTACAGCTGATTTTATTCCCTTAATCGCTACCGAATGCATATCGATTGCCACATCCAAAGCCAGCGGACCATCTACCACGCAACCCGGGATTTGTCCCCTGTCGCTCATTTTGGCAAGCAATGCAGCATCGATCGTTGAAACGATCGATGGGAGAACCTGCTCACTTGGTGCAATTGCGGCAACTTTTGGAAGATCAATTCCAAGCCGTTTTGCCACTTCGACCATATATTTTATAATCTGAACTTTCTGATTCAAATCTGGCAATGGAATTATTGCCACATCACCAACGATCAATAATTTATGGTAGAGCTCATTTTCAACAAGCGTCACATGACTAACCACTTTCCCTGGTTCGGTAAGCCCTTTTTCTTTATTGAGAATAGCCCGCATAAATTTGTCGGTATTGACCAAACCTTTCATTAATATATCACCTTCGCCGCGGTTGATCATCTCTACAGCAAGCTGGGATGCAAGATCGTCAATTGGTTGATGAATAATTTTGAACTGATTGATGTCGATTCCCGATTCCCGGCAAACTGACATAATAATAGCCTCGTCGCCTATAAGAACGCCCTTAACCAGTTTATGCACAACAGCATCACTTACTGCAGAAATTGTGTGTTCATCATTCGCACAAACCACAACCATGGTTTTAAGCGATTTCTCTTTAAGTAAATCAAAGAGTTCAATAAGTTTCCTGACTGCCATAAGTATTGTTTTAAGGTTCTTCGAAGGTACAAAAATAATAGTTGACCCAATGGCGAAATATGATAAAAAGCAGGTGTATATCAGTCAATTACAAAGAACAAAAATTCGACTGTAAAAACTGACAGATTGATACAAATCAATTAATTTGTGAATCAATTTCAAACAAAACGATTTGAAAACCCCAATATATTTTTTATTGGCTATAAATAATTCCTTCTAAAGCGTTTAGAATATTGGTTGATACGATCGAATGATAACATTTGAAATTATGATTTGTTGTGACCGGAACTAACCATGCGCAGTAAATGAAGAATCTCCTGCCTGTAAAAACAAAAAACCGGGGCTTACTGATTAGCCCCGGTTCATTTTCTGAATTGAATTCAATTAGTTACTATGGCATAACAACGGTATCAATCACATGAACAACACCATTTGACGCCTTTAGATCGGTTGCAGTAACGGTTGCAACACCTCCTTTCGCGTCAGTAAGGATAACATTCTTCCCACTGAGTGATGCGATAAGCTTAGCTCCATTTACTGTTGTAAGTACAGCATTGCCATTTCCTGCCTTAATAGCAGCTACGACGGCGTTTGCATCGAGATTCCCGGCGACGACATGATAGGTAAGAATAGAAGCAAGCATCGCCTTATTTTCCGGCTTCAGAAGATTAACAACAGTGCCGGCTGGTAACTTGTCGAATGCACTGTTCGTAGGTGCAAAAACAGTAAATGGCCCTTTACTCTGTAGCGTGGCTACAAGATCGGCAGCCTTAACTGCAGCAACCAAAGTTGTATGATCTTTTGAACCGGCAGCAACGCCGACTATATCACTTTGCGCCTTTGCACCAAAGGATGCAATAACGAGAACCAAAACAAAAACTGATTTGAAAAATGTAATTTTCATCGCAAATTTATTTAAAATTAATAATATCAGTGTAACGCGAAGCACTGCACAATGTTCTGAATATTAATATTTTTAAATAATATTTAACACTTTTGTTTAATGTTTAAATGATTTCATCAAACACTTTAAATTCAATTTCAATGACTTAATGCAACAATTAGTTTAAGTCTATAACCTGAAAAAAAAAAGAATCAAAAGTGAAATTTCACCTTTGATTCTTCTAAAACATCTTTAGCTGATGCAAAAGGAGATTACCTGTTTTGCATTCTCTTGGCGCGTTCTTCTGCTTGTTTTTTACGGAAAGCATCAAGTTTAACACCTTGGTCAGCGGTGATAACAGCTTTGATTTTTTTGTCAGTTTCAGCTGTTATTTTAGCCCTCTCTTCACGCATTTTGTCGCGATCAACATCGCCACCTTCACGCATTTTTGCAAATGCTTCAGACTGTTTTTTCTGAGCTTCAGTAACAATTGGGGTAACTTTGGCAACCTGATCTTTTGACAGACCCAATTCGGTTGTAAGACCATCAAGCTCTCTTTGAAGCCTGGCTGCCGGGTCACCCTGTTGTGCAAAACCTGAACCCATCGTCATAATAGCAACGAAAACCACCAATAATAATTTTTTCATAATTTAAAATTTTAAATTCGGTGATTAGACTTTCTGAATCTGGATTGGTTTAACCGTAATATTACTTTTTTCAAAGTATTTTATCAGTTATTGATTGTCCTGGGATTTTAAACGGATACCATCAATTCCAATCGTAATCAGACGTTTTTTGTAGAGTGATCCGACAGCCTGTTTAAATGTCTTTTTGCTGATTCCGAATACCCTGTATACTTCCTCGGCTTCACTTTTGTCTGAAACCGGTATAAAACCCCCCTCTTTTTTCAACTCATCTAAAATCATCTGAGTAATCGGATCCACCTTGATATATCCAAGTGGTTGCAGCGAGAGGTCGATCTTATTATCTGTTCTTATTTTTTTAATATATCCCTTCATCTTTAAACCCTTTGCGAGTTGTTCGAAAACTTCGTTCTCGTAAAGAATCCCCCAATGCTGGTTATTCACAATCGCCTTATAACCAAGTTCGGTTTCGCTTTCAATAACAAGGTCAACTTCCTGCCCAACGACATACTCAGGCACCGTCTTGTCTAAAAACTTATTCAACTTAGCGGAAGCAACAATCCGTTTGCTTTCCTCATCAACGTGGATATACACCAGGTACGATCGTCCCTCCATCATTGTCGCTTTTTGTTCCCGGAAAGGAACCAGCAAATCTTTCATAATTCCCCAGTCGAGAAAGGTGCCTACTTTATTTACTGACTTTACGCGGAGCATTGCAAATTCGCCCACCTGGGCATAAGGTTTTTCGGTTGTTGCAATCGGGCGGTCTTCCGAATCGAGGTAAAGAAATATATCGACCATATCGCCGGGTTGACAGTCTTTGGGAACGTATCTTATCGGCATTAATATTTCACCTTCACTCTCCCCGTCGAGGTAAACCCCGAAATCGACCTCCTTAAGTACCTTAAGGGTATTGTATTTACCTATATTAACCACTTCTCTTTATTTTAGAATGTAAAGGTAGAACAAAAAACTGTTATAGGAACATCTGCTTCAATTCACTCAATCGTCCGGAAATTGATTCCTTCTTTCAAAATCACGCACCGAATCCGAAGAAAATCAATACATTTAAAATCTGGTTAAGCAGTAATATTTTAAATTTATACATCTAATTATTAACACAATATGAGAATGAAGGTTGCACGCGCATTTATGATGATGTCCTTAATCATCTTGTTATGCAGTTGGGGAAATAAAGGTCATCAAAAAATAAACGGATCGGCTCCGCAATTTTTTCCTGCGAGGCTTAATAATTTTAAAGATTGGTCCGCAAAACTTTCAGATCATGGTTCGGATGCGGATGACCGTAAAAAAGATGATCGAACGGAAGGAGTGAAGCATTACATCGACATTGATGCTTACAAGGATTTTGTCGAAATGCACAAGATCACCGAAAATAAAGACGCAGCATTTAAAATGTACGGTAGTAAATTCATCATGAAAAATGGCACCCTTCCCTGGGTCACAGATTCCACTTACCATGTACTTGTTCAGCAATTCAAATCAAAGGAGTGGACGAAGGCAGTGTTGACCGCAGCTGATCTTGGTCATTATGTCGGCGACGGACATATGCCATTGCATCTTACACTAAACTACGACGGGAAATTTACCGATCAGACCGGTATTCACAGCCGTTACGAATCGAAGATGATCAACAAATACATTGATGAGATCACTGTTAAAAAATCACCAATTCATAAAGTGAAAGATGTAAATCATTACGTATTCGATTATATCTATGCCAATTACCAGTACAAAGACTCCCTTTTGAATGCAGATAAGCTGGCATTCGAAACTGCAAACCACGAGTACAATGATCTTTATTACGCGACGCTCTGGAAGCAGACGCAGGGATTTACCCGGAAAATGATCGCCGGATCTTCAAAGTCACTTGCAGAACTAATCAGGATGGCATGGCTCGAATCCGGAAGACCCCGCTTGCCCCGCAACATTACTTTCCAGGAAACACCTCAGAATTAACGTGAATATAGAGTAGGGCTGAATTCGATCATCACAAACACAAAAAGCAGATTTCGACGGAAATAATAATTAATCCGTTGAAATCTGCTTTTTTAATCCGTGTAATCCGTTATAAATCCGTGTAATCTGAATTTCAGAAATAATCAGGGTCAGTTTTCTTGGCTGTTGCAGCTGCCGTAACAAAGTATTTATCGAGGTGGGTCAGCAACATTTCGATAAAATAGCCGTGGTATGCGCTGTAAAGTGAAGCGGTCATTGGAGCATCGTTTGTTCCAAGAATTCCAAATTTCAGTTCTCCTTCACCCACTTCAGCACGAAGCCATGCCCTGTTCATCCATTTGTCAGGTGTATGCGTAAAATCGTTGCTCGCGTCATACGACCATAGTTCAACTCTTTTATCGTCGATCGCCCTCTTAATTTCATTCAATAACCCTTCCGGGTTTTCTGTTTTGACAATGATTGCCATATACTTATATATTTAATTAACGTTAAAGCACACTCAGATCGTAACCCAATAAAGTCATGATGATAATTGCCAGACCAACTACAATCCGGTAATATCCAAAAGCCTTAAAACCGTACTTGGTCAGGAACGAAATAAAAAATTTAATCGCACCCATTGCAACTAAAAAAGCGACGACATTACCAATCAGCAATGCCACGAGATTGTCGGTTAACATAGCGGCACCTTGCGGATCCATGATTAATTTAAGCAATTTATATCCTCCCGCCGCAGCCATTGTTGGCACTGCAAGAAAGAAAGAAAATTCTGCCGCATTTTTCCGTGTGAGCTTTGTTGACATTCCTCCAACGATTGTCGCCATTGAACGCGAAACACCTGGAATCATTGCAATACATTGAAAGAAACCTATTTTCAAAGCTCGTTTCCAACCTATTTCCTGATCTTTGTCGGGATAATCGAACCATTTATCGACAAACAACATAAATACGCCCCCTAATACGAGTGTCACGGCTACGACCATTACATTTTCGAGTAAACTATCAATCTTCTCACTTAATAAGAAGCCAATCACCAAAGCGGGAAGAACAGCGATCAATAATTTCCAGTAAAAGTCCCATGTCTGGAAAAAGCGTTTCCAATAAAGCACGATCACCGATAAAATAGCACCAAACTGAATATTAACCGTAAAAGCCTTGACAAATTCGGTGCTTTCCATTGCCAGTATTTTTTGGGCAATAATCATATGCCCTGTCGACGAAACCGGCAAAAACTCGGTTAATCCCTCGACAATAGAAATCACAATGTTCTGAAATAAAGTCATCTTTACTAATTTATTAATAAAACCGGGTTCTCAAATTTCAACTACTGCAAACTTAATAACCTTTTTGCTTTTATAAGGCATTTTTGAAAATCTGTTACCCTAATATGCGGAATTATTTTGGATGCAGCGGGTGCAGACTAATAGGGTTATAAATATAAAGAGGCCACCTTTTCAGACAGCCTCAATAAAAATATCAATATCCAAAGATCAATAGTAACCTGGGTTTTGCATCTCTGCCATTGGTGGCTGAGGTGATAAACGGTCGGTATAGGTATTCGGAATTGGCCTGAGTTTATGAAAGTCTTTAATCGAAAAAGCATCGGGATTATAAAGTTTTGCACGGGCAATCAAAGTACCTGTACGTGCCAAATCTTCCCAGCGATTTAATTCACCATACAATTCACGGGCTCTTTCCTCCAACATCCAGTCTACAAATGCATCAAATCCTGCACCTGAAGGTAAAACTGGTTTTACAACATCTGCCTGTGTAACCTGCATACTGGCTACAGTTGGTGTTGTTACATTGGCCCCGCCATCAAGCGTGAAAATCTGCTTCGGTTTTTGTTCTCCTGCAGCATAAGCAGCACGTGTCCGGACGATATTAATGTATTTAAGTGCATTTGTCCAGTCACCTTTACGGCCATAAGCTTCACCCGCGATCAGGTAAGTGTCGGCTAAACGCATCCGGTGAAAGTTACGGGAACCAGCCTGGTAGTTGATATCCGGTCTTTGATCGTCAAGCCATTTAATCAATGTCGGGAAGTTATTTACATCGTTTTTATCCAATGGTATAAGCAAATAAGGCGACTTCGCAATATCAGTCAGCATCCGACGGTAGGCGGTTTCATCCAGCTTAGTTTGTTTCGGGGTAGTTGTTGTATAATAACTAAGTGCGCCATAAAATTTCGAAGAGATATAGATAGCGGTATCACCCGGTTTGAATTTTGGTTTGCCCACCAATTCAGTCGGCGGAGTGTAGATGACATCCGTTTTTACCTCTGAATTCGAAACAGGGTCGATGTAATAGTATTTATCCTTCCAAACATTAGTCGCAGCAGTGGTCGCATTATTCGAAATATAATTCCATTTAAAGGTTTTATAAAAACGTGAATCGTTCAAATGATCCCAAAGTTTAGTGACCACGAGAGGATTGACACGCGTGCGTTTAAATGGGCGACCATTGGGTTGATCACGAATCATACCTGCTTTTATATCATACTGCATTAAAAAATACAGGTGCAATTGATTTCCGCCATCTGAAGTTGAGCTTCCTGCACCACTAAAAAGAGCATCTTTCGTGTACTCAACATCCCAGATAATTTCTTTGGAAACCTTTTGATTGTTCTGATCAAAAATACTCGAAAAATTGTTTTCCAATGAAAACTTACCGGAATCGATCACCTTCACAGCATAAAAGGCTGCGCTGTCCATATCGGTCGTTTTGCCTCCACGTTCTGCAAGATCTGCACTTCCGCGTGTCAGATAAACCTTTGCCAGTAAATGCCCTGCAGCCCATTTGGTGGCACGACCACGGTCTGATTGCTGGTAAACATCGGGTAAAACAGTATAAGCTGCAACAAGATCCGAAATTATTTGATTGTAAACGTCCTTAACCGGAGCCCTTTTAAAATCTGTAATTACTTCCGTAATATTACCCTTTGTAACAAGAGGAACCGCACCATAATGCTGAACCAAATCGAAGTAATAGAAAGCACGCAGGAACTGAAGTTCTGCAGTCCTTTGCGTTTTCTGATCAGCAGTCATATCAAGAACATCAGGCATAAACATCAGTGCCGTATTGGCGCGGGTAATTGCCTTGAAATTGTTGTTCCAGAATTTATTGATTACATCCTGACTTGGGTTTAAAGAACTCTGGTATTTGTTGAACGGATCTTTGTTACCCCCGTCAGCACCTTCCCAGGTAAAATCGGTGCCATATTCAGTCAGACAGAAATAAGCTTCCATATTTCCACCGGAAGTACTGTTACTGCTCTGGTTATAGGAACCACAGTACCAGCGCATCGCCTGATACACGCCGGTTACAGCAGCTTCCATCCCAACCTTTGTTGTGGGATAATCATAACCTACCTGTGTGTATTTTTCTTCCTTCAGGTAATTATTGCAGGCAGTAGCTGCAAATAAAACCAGGATTAATATAAAATAGTATATTCTTTTCATATCGCTTTGTATATTTTACGTTTTAAGAGTCAGATTACAAACTCATATTAATACCGAACATAAATGTACGAGGTGCCGGAACATTAAAATTCGCACCGCTTTCTGGGTCTGTACCCGGGAATTTAGTGATGCAAAAACCGTTCTGAACAGTCACATACAATCTTAACTTGGTAATACCTAATCTTTTAATAAGGCTTTTAGGTAATGTATAACCCAATGTCACATCACTTAAACGTAGAAATGAAGCTTCAAAATAATTCAATGAACTCCTGTAGGCCGGATTCTCAATCCCATTGTTCGGCCTTGGTGCCTCATTACTTCCATTACTTGCAGTTGCATTTCCGGAGGCATCGTATTCTGTAACTTTCCAGTAATTTACTTTAATACTGTTGTACCGGCCATTGAAACTTAAACCACGGTCATAGTTCAGCATATTACCATAAGAACCATTTAATGAGAAATTAAAATCAAAGTCCTTATAGTTGATATAGTTCGCAATATTGGCAGTAAATGTAGGACGTGGTGTTCCGATGATCACACGGTCAGCCTCAGTGATTTTATAGTCCCCATTCGTGTCCTGAATTTTAATATCACCAGGTTTAAATGTTGAACCAAATTTCGCCATTTCTGTTTCTTCACCCAATTGCCAAATTCCTAATGCTTTATAGTCAAAGTATACAGACAATGGTTGTCCAATAAACCAACCGTTACCTACGTCATCTTTTGTTCCGCCATATAACTCAACAATTTCCTCTTTGTTTCGGGCAAATATAAAATCGGTACTCCAGCTGAAATCTTTTTTCTTTACATTCTGGGTGTTGATTGTTACCTCGATCCCTTTGTTGCGGGTTTTACCAATGTTGTAAACCACACTGTTGAATCCCGAAGTTTGAGGAAGTTGTCTGTCCATCAGCAAATCGGAAGTGTTTTGCAAATAAACATCCACGATACCACTGACACGTCCGTTAAAGAGTCCAAAATCAACACCGGCATTCCATGCTTTGGTAGTTTCCCAACCAAGGTTTGGATTTGGCATTTCATTCTGATAAAATGCCATCACGTTGTTGCTGCCATAATTATAACGCGAATAATCAAGATTACCACCTGTTTTATAGGGGTCAATTGCAGTATTGGCTGTGATACCAAATCCTACTCTGAATTTCAAATTACTTATGGTTTCGATCCCTTTCAAAAATGATTCTTCACTGGCGCGCCATGCGAATGCTGCAGAGGGGAACATTACCCATTTATTTCCTTCAGCCAGACGGGATGATCCATCATCACGAATCGAAGCGGTTAATAAATAGCGATCGTTAAAGCTGTAATTGATACGGGCCATAAATGAAGCAAGCTGCCATTTTGTATAGTTACTGCTTACACTCGATATGGTTGGTGAACTGCCTACATTGTACCATTTCTGTGTTTCGTAAGGTAAATTCAATACATTAATCCTGTATGATTCAAATTTTTCCTGTTGGATCGACTGCAAACCGGTAAATCCAAAAGTATGTTTTTTGATCGTTTTGTTCCAGTACAAAAGATTTTCCCAGGTAAACATGGTACGCGTATCACCACCATTCTCTGCACGTGCAATACCGCCCTGACGGTCAGAACTGCGTGAACCATAAAAACGCTGATCGTAATAAGGACCAACATCCAAACCAAAGTTAGAACGGAATTTAAAGTCAAAAGGCAATTTTATTTCAGCATAATAGCTACCTATAAACCGGTCTTTCCGGTATTTAACACTTGCACTTGCGATATCAAGTAATGGATTCCATATCTGAGGGTCATTTCCCGGACGGTTGAACATGACACCATCTGCATTGTAAATATTGGCAAGCGGTGAAAGTCTGATCACATCATTGAAAGCATTCGGACCATCGTTACGGTCGAAATGCGAAAATTGTGTCTGACCACCGATTGTTACTTTATCAGTAAGGTTCCAGTCAAAATTTACACGGGCAGAATAACGGGAATAATCCTGAGTTTTCAGTAATCCTTTCTGATCGAAATAAGTTGCCGAAGCCATTACTTTCAATTTTTCAGTACCTCCACGAATACTCACTTCATGATTGGTAATTGTACCGGTACGCATCGCTTCGCCCAACCAATCTGTCGTCTGTAAACGGTCGCCATGCCATGAACCGTCTGTATCATATGCACTTTGCATTTTAAATGCAATCCCGGCCGGGTCGTTTTCCTGGCCAACAGGTATCATCAGTTTATCGGTATCAAAAGTTGGAACAGCAGGCAATTTTCCTGCCTTACGATAAGCTTCGCGTATGAAATCAACCCATTCAGGACCATTAAAAACGTCAACCATATTTGCAGCTTGTTGAACGCCGTAATAACTGTTGTAATCAACTACAGCTTTACCTTCTTTCCCTTTTTTGGTTGTGATCAATACAACACCATTGGCACCACGTGCGCCATAAATAGCTGTTGCAGAAGCATCTTTCAAAATGTCGATGGTTTCAATATCCGACTGGCTGATTTCACTTAATCCAACAACCAATGGCATACCATCCACCACGTATAATGGGTCGTTGGTCGCTTTTAATGAACGGTTACCACGAATCATTACAGTTGCATCAGCACCTGGTTTCGAATCTTTCTGTTGAATTACAACACCGGCCGCTTTTCCCTGCAATGCCTGGGCGGCACTAAAGCTGGCCTTTTCCATCAGTTTTGCATTACTGACAGATGAAACAGATCCTGTTAAATCTTTTTTCTTCACTGTACCATATCCAACAACGACTACCTGTTCGACATTGAGGTTTTCTTCCTCCAGCATAACTTTTAATTGCGTTTTACCGTCCAGTTTAATCTCCTGCTGAATAAATCCAACAAAGGAGAAAACCAAAACGGCATTTGTATTTGGTACTTCAAGAGTAAATGCACCATCTATATTCGTGATTACTCCAACGGTTGTTCCTTTAAGAACGACATTTACACCCGGTATGGCCTGACCATCGGATTTTGAAGTCACAGTTCCTGAAACTTTAATACCTGCATTTGCCATCAATAGTTCGGGCGAACCATTGGCTCCGGGATGGACCTTAGCAGTAACCTGAAGAAATCCGAACAGGATAAAAAGTAAGGTCATCTTCATAATTAGTGCGGTTTTTTTCTTAAATAGTTTTTTTTCCATAATTAGTAACGATTAAATAGTTTTGTAACGATTAAATAGTGTTTGTAACACAATGCTTTAGGTCTGATGAAGACCCCTGCTTCAATAAAAAAAGTCTTTTTAGTTATTTGGCAAGTTTTGCCCCATTTTCTATTTTTTTTAGTTTGAATCTATTTATTTCAAATGGTGTTTTTCTCTTTTCTAAAATCCTCCTTTCTTTTATTAACGGATACCTTGTCATCCAAAACAGATATCCCGGGTTTTTTTATCGTCTGTTAGCCTGCTCCCAATCCATGGGAAAACTTTTGTAAAAACTTTATTTTCGCCTACTAAAACCTGAATTACAGGTGCTTATAAAATATCAAGTCCCGTTTTTATTGCATTCGTTTTGTAAATACCAGAATAGGACATCATAACCAATATAGTTATTCGTTTGCGCACACGGATATCAAACAAAAAGAATACGAATCGGTTTGCAAATTTTTAATTCTAAGCTGAAATTATATTTTGAAACATTTTTCTCTATTCAAATCGTTTACCCGTTCAAAAGCAAACTTAATACAAGATAATCAGCCGGTTGGTTAAAACTAATTTTTAATAATCTGAATAAAAGCGTTTATTGTTCTGTTGAATGTCAGCGTACCGGATGAACTGTGATAAGACGAATAAGTTTAATTTTGGTTTGCGGTTTGAATTATGCAAATATATTGAAATAAATTAATTTGATACAGTGCCCCTTTTTTTTGTTTAAATTGTTTGTTTATGAAAGATGTAACAGATTTGATGTTAAAATTGTTTTGGTATCCAATCCCGTTGCGTATCGCTGAAACAGGATTGAATATTCTCCGCGATTGGAAATCGCGGGACCCGGGGTCATGCGATTTCCAATCGCATTTTAAAAAACAACAATTAATGTTGTCGTGCGTCCAAACAAATATTTGAATGCAAATCCAATTTAATATTCCATTTCAAATTCATTTATTTCCTCAAAAATCATTTTAACAGTCGTTGCCCCGATTTTTCGTTCAATGCCATGTTTGCTGGTTGGAACATCCGTCTTTCGGGAAAATTGTTTTTGTGTTCTGGATGATGCGATAAAACCGCAATATGATTGACATAAATCCGCTGAGAGCGGCACGAATTAGGATCTTTCCGGTACTTTTTTCTATCTCTGAGGTACTAATTAGTACAAAATAGTGAGCTTTTTCTATCTCTGAGGTACTAATTAGTACAAAATAGTGAGCTCTTTCTATCTCTGAGGTACTAATTAGTACAAAATAGTGAGCTTTTTCTATCTCTGAGATACTAATTAGTACAAAATAGTGAGCTTTTTCTATGTCTGAGATACTAATTAGTACAAAATAGTGAGCTTTTTCTATCTCTGAGATACTAATTAGTACAAAATAGTGAGCTTTTTCTCACTCTGAGATATTAATTAGTACAAAATAGTGAGCTTTTTTTTGTAGGCATCTATCAATGAAAATCCCCATCAATCAGCTTCTTATCTTAAAGACAGGTTGCAGACGAATGGGGAATCTTGTAAAGGGAACAGCCTGACTGAACAGGTTCTTATCCTTTATTTTTCGGGTGGTAATTTTTTCTTGTTCGGACGTCCCGGGAATCGGGCCGATAAATCATCATAAACACTCTTTAATCCGATTTCACCCGCAGCAATCGCACTCTTTACCGCATCATAAAAAACCAGCGCTGAGTTGTACGACTGGCTGCCGATCATCAATTTGGTATCATCAATCTCTTCGGCCAATTTTTGTACCAGCGAGATGATCGTAAACAGCCGTTTATTGACCTCAACATCATTGGCAAATAATTTCATATCCAAATATTTTGGAACAACATCCGGATTCTGATAGGCATAGTCGAGCGCCTTCGAAACAAATGAAGTCGTTTTATCGCCCATCTTGGCCAGTTTCTGCCGCTCCTTGGGTGTCAGTGTGATTAAACCCGGTATATTACCCGTAATCTCATTAATAGATCCCTTGATGTTGCCAATAGCCTCATCACTGATTGCAATTGAAATTTTGTTTTTAGTGTTCATTGTGCTTTTTATTAAGGTTTTTACTTTTTTTTATTCAAAGTTAAACCTCAAAATCAGGAAAAACAATAGCTGATTATGTCTACTGGAATGAATACCGCCATTTAAAGTATGAATCCGGTTTTCTACGGTACGAGTCCCTTATTTAAATTATTTTTTTTTCGTAACGGGCTCAGTGCGCAATAAAAATTCGGCAACACGATCTTCTGAAATAACAACAATATAGCCATTGGTCAGGTGGACTTCGCGGTCAGCCTTTACGAACACATGAAGATATTTCAGGTTAATAATGTGTGACCGGTGACATTTGAAGAATAATTCAGCGGGCAGCTTTTCTTCATTTTCATGGAGCGACAACATACTCCGGATATGTTCAATGCGATTTTTGCAAAAGAACAGGGTATGTTTACAATCGGCTTCTAACCGGATAATCTCGGTGAACTTGACATATTCGAAGCCACAAATGGTCTTAATTGACATTAATTTTAAGAGTGGAACGGCAGGTATATTCATAAAATATGTTTTTAAGAAGGTTAGGCATTTACATATTTCGCAATAATTACAACAAATTTAATGAAATATTATTTAAAATATATCTATTTATTCAACTTATTTTTAGGCAGTTTGATTTATATTAAAAATAGTACAAAAATCAATTTCCGAAGTTGATCGCTTTTTAACGAAACTTATATCATTTAAAATTATTGACAGATTGCCATTCATTATTGCCGGATTCAAACGGGAGATTGATTTTGATAAAATGTTCTGAATAGGTGTCCCTAAAACGTTTTTTGGCACGTTTCACATTTGAATCCACGATAAATCCAGTCAGGGATTCAATATGGGTAGCGAATACATGTAGTAAATTATTCCGTCCCGGATGGGACGGCATTGAATGTGGCAGATCGATTCTACCCACATACAGTGCCTACGGCACTTCTCAATCTTTTTTGGTTTATCTACTTTGATAAATCCCGTCAGGGATTCAATATGGGTAGCAAATGCATGCGACAAATTGTTCCGTCCGGGATGGGACGGAATTGAATGTGGTGGATCTATTCTACCCACATACAGTGCCTAACGGTACCTCTCAATCTTTTTTGGTTTATCTACTTTGATAAATCCCGTCAGGGATTCAATATGGGTAGCAAATGCATGCGACAAATTGTTCCGTCCCGGATGGGATGGCATTGAATGTGGCAAATCGATTCTACCCATATACAGTGCCTAACGGCACCTCTCAATCTTTTTTGGTTTATCTACTTTGATAAATCCCGTCAGGGATTCAATATGGGTAGCAAATGCATGCGACAAATTGTTCCGTCCCGGATGGGACGGAATTGAATGTGGTGGATCTATTCTACCCACATACAGTGCCTAACGGCACTTCTCAATCCTTTTTTGGTTTATCTACTTTGATAAATCCCGTCAGGGATTCAATATGGGTAGCAAATGCATGCGACAAATTGTTCCGTCCGGGATGGGACGGAATTGAATGTGGTGGATCTATTCTACCCACATAC
>JBBRZE010000051.1:0-39279 GCA_038236995.1 Bacteroidales bacterium
GGAATATCCGAACTTATTAGTTTTACCGGACGAATACGAGTCAAATATAAAAAATTAATTCCTGCCTGACCCAAACAATCGTAAGCCGACGCATCTCCAAGGATCTCCATCATTGCTTTTATCCGTTGCAAATAGCAATTTTTTTGATGAATCTCTTCCTGTTTAAGCTGCTGTGAATTTATTTTCTTCTCTTTTTTCTTCACAATCTTTATGCTTTGTTATAATTTTAGTTATCGAACCCTTCTACATATATAAACTAAGCCAAATTACATAAAAAATCAATTCTATTTATCCTGTAATTGCAGATTCCACATCTAAAAGACGCGGATCACAATTAAAAATCAGCGAAGCTAAATCCGCACCAGCTCGGTTTATTTATTTTCATTTCAGCCTCTACCTTAGCGTTAAAAGATCAAACGTTTACTAGCAATAACATTTTATAACTGGAACTATAATGCTTTAAACTTTCCAATATTCATTCACATTTTTATCTGTGAATGAAGGTTTTGGATATTCAAAATAAATCTGAATGACTTCCTGTACGGGTAAGCCATATTTCATTCTTTTCAATTAAATATTTCCAAATAATCAGCCAATCAGACATTAAATGAGCTTCCCAATAACCAGAATAATTTCCGGATAATTTATGTGGATTATATACCGATGGAAGGTTACCTGTTTCTTCAAGTATCAGAATTGCTTTCTTGAAGATCTTCATATCATAACCTCTGTTCTGCAGAAGTTTAATGTCTTTTTTAAATCTATTGGTAAAAACAAGTTGTATCATTGTTACAAATTCTATATTGCCAATTTTGAAAAAAGCTCTTGAGAATCATTCACTTTGGTGCCTTTTAGGTCTTCTACATCTTTTATTGCTTTTCGCGTTTCAAAATTTGGTAATGGCTCTTCTACGAACTGTATTTCAATATTCATCTTTTTAAAAAGACGGCTAAGAAAATTTTCTTCTGCTTTATTTTTTGGCCTAATTACGATTGTTGTCATATTGAAATTCTTTTTGTAAAGATAAATGAGATACAGTAAATTGATCCTGTATTTACTGCAATTTGTTCTGATTTAGCCGGATAGTAAGCGTAAAGTGACAGGTTAAATGGTTTTCATTTTCTCCCGTCTTACTTTTTCGTTCTCTATTCCGCCTTAAAATCGATCGTCTTTTTTAACCGGTTACTTTCGAGGCAAGCTTCGAGGATACGGATGGTTGTTAATGCCTCTTCGGGTTTAACCATCAATTCTTTTCCTTCACGAATAACTCCATAAAGGTTGGCAAAGAAATCGGCATAATTACCTGGTAATGTTTCGATTTTGCCATTAAAATGAAGTCCGTTGATGTTGGTATTCAGCACTCCCCAGTCGGCTTGCACATCTTCGCCCCATTTGGATTCGTTGGGCAGGTGATGAAGTTTCAGTAGCTCTTCCTGTGGATCGGTTCCCATTTTCACAAAAGATCCTTCTGTGCCATGGAGTATGTATTGAGGTCCCATTTCACGTACCAGGTAAGAGCATCGCAATGTTGCATTGAACTGCTTGTAATGTAGCCTGATATCAAAATTGTCGGTCGTGCGTCCGCCAGTGCGCAGAACATTTAGAAGGGCTGTTACGGCGTTTGGTACGCCAAACAAAACAAGTGCCTGATCTACAATGTGTGAGCCAAGATTAAATAAAACACCCGTACGTTCGTCGCCGTCCTCTTTCCACGATCCTTCCTGGATATAATTACGGTAACGGTCATAATGTGCCTCATATTCAACGATTCGTCCAAGTAGTTGATCTGCGACAATTTTTCTTACTGTCCGAAATCCGTTGTCTAACCGGCGGCTTTGATAAACCGTCATGATCACGCCCTTCTTTTTTGCTAATGCAATCAACGCTCTTGCATCGTCGCTGTTTTTGGTAAACGGCTTTTCAACAACGATGTGTTTACCAGCTTCGAGGGCTTGTTTGGCCATGTCGAAATGAAGGTAATCGGGCGTATTGACAATTACGAGTTCCACCTCCGGATCGTTTAGAATCTCTTCATAAGTACGGACAATCGTTGCTTCTGGATACCTTTCAGCCGATACATTTTTTGTCCGCTCAAGGATTTTATGAATCTTAAACTTCTCCGGGAATATTTTTAGTGATGGTCCCTGAAAGACCACCCCCGACATTCCAAAGGAGGCAATGGCGGTAACAATTGGTTTACTCATCGTTGTTTGTTTTTATTTAGAAATCAAAGATAGAAGTTTGTTTCTGTTTTTCAGAATTCAATACCGAATACTAAAGCCATTTTTTCCGTCTGAAAAAGATTAGCATGAAAATCGTGATGACGATCATAATTCCCCAGAAAATAAAATATCCACTACGCCATTCCAGTTCTGGCAAATATTTGAAATTCATTCCATAAACTCCTGCAAAGAAGGTGAGCGGAATAAATATGGTCGAAAAGATGGTAAGCACCTTCATGATTTCATTCATTTTAAAACTCACGGTTGAAAGGTAAAGGTCCATCATGCCGGATGTCAGATCACGCAAACTTTCGAGTGTTTCAATTATCTGGATGGTATGGTCGTAGATATTTCGGAAATAGATTTTAGTATCTTCATTGATTAATTCATGATCAGAATGCTGGAGTTGATTGAGAACTTCGCGCGCCGGCCAGATTGACTTTTTGACATATCCGAGTCGTCGTTTTAGTTTATAAATAGCTTCCTGGCTTGACTGATCGGGAGAAGCTATCAATTCTTCTTCCGTTTCTTCAATCATCTCGCCTATTGATTCTATGAGTGTAAAATACTGGTCTATAATGATATCTGTAATTGCAAAAACAAGGTAGTCGCTCCTCATTTTCCTTACTCGTCCGAGACCTGTTATGATCCGGGTTTGCAATATATCGAATACTTTGGGTGTCGTTTCATGAAATGTGATCACATAATTGGGCCCCAGTATTATGCTGACCTGTTCAATATTTACTTCACGGGTTTCCGGTTCGAGTTGTATAACTTTGAACACCATAAAGATATAATCTTCACGTTCTTCAATGCGTGGGCGCTGCGTCGTGTTTGCAATATCCTCAAGGTCGAGTGAAATGATTTTGAACAGATTGCCAATTTCGTTTAGTATATCAGAATTATGAACCCCGTTAACCTTAAACCATTTTATACCAGGATGCTCAAGATAAGTTTTAAGTCCTTCAATTGAACTAACAACCGCTTCATTTGTAGTTGATTCATCAAATTCAAGTACTTCTATTTTGACTTCTTCTTCGCGTGGCTGACCGATATATTCAACAGTACCTGGAATGCTTCCCCTTTTCGCTGTCTTTGAAACAAATTTTTGGAGATCTATCTTTTTGAGTTTTCTTTTGTGTTTCATTCCTGAGTAATTTTTGACAGACGATTGATTAAGTTCAAAGATAATCCAAAACTTACTTTAATTTTTTATTTCTTTTGGTGGATAAACTTAAAAATAGGTTTTTTTGTTAAAAGAGTTGGGAGGTTTAAAAATTCTTTAATTCCGGCACAGTATATGTAGAAAAGTGTATATGTTTGAATTGTTATAAAATGATTTAGAATTAATGATATGAAAACGAAATTTCAGGTATTATTTGTTGTTATTTTCCTGTCAATTTTGACGATTTCTGGAACTGAACCGGTTTTGGCAGGCGAAGGAGATGTGGTGAAGATTAACATAGCCCAGTTCAAGGCGCAAATTATGGATTTTGAGAAAAACCCGAAGGTTTGGAAATATGAAGGTAAATTGCCTTGTATTGTCGATTTTTACGCTGATTGGTGTGGACCATGCCGTCTTGCGTCGCCGGCATTGGAAGAACTTGCCAAAAAATACAAAGGTCAAATAATTGTTTATAAAGTCAATACAGATCAGGAACGTGAATTGTCAACTGTATTTGGAATTAGCGGAATCCCTGCTTTTTTATGGGTTCCTCAGGCAGGCAGTCCAACCATGACAAGCGGAGTTGCGAGATCTCCTGGTGAGATTAGCGCCCAATTTGAGAAAATGATCTTGGAGGTGCTTCTTAAAAAATAGATGATTAAAAGGGCTCGTAATATTACGAACCCTTTTCTAATATGTTAAATAATGAGTAACCGATGTTTTTCTAAAATTCAAGAACGACAATGGTGTCTATCGGTTTTCTTTTTTCTGCAATTACTTTCATCGCAATTCCAAATTCAGTTTGCTTGTAAATAACTGCTGATTGATCATCAAATAAATAAGCTTTTTTGATCTTTTTTCCAAAGTCGTTCAGTAAGAGGTTGTCGTCCGATTCTCCCATTAAATGGACGTAAACTTTATTGCCTTTGGTTGTAGTTACGCCCCATGGATGAGGAGCAACTGGTCCGCCACGAGTTCCATAAACTGTTTCACCATATTTTTTCATCCACTCACCCATTTCACCAAGCGTCTTAACAAATTCTGGTTGAATTTTCCCATTTGGCATTGGACCTACATTCAATAGAAAATTGGCATTGTAACCAGCGGCTTTCACGAGATATTGAACTAATTGTGCGGTGCTTTTAAAGTTTTTATCGCGGATATTAAATCCCCAGGCACCGTTCATAGTTTCGCAGGTTTCGAGCGGTAGCGCACCCACTTTTGATTCCTCACTGAATCCGGTTGTATTGTGGCCCGGAAGGTCTTTCTCGAACATTTGGAAGTCTTCTCCCGGTTTTGGTGTCTGGTGATGGTTATTTCCGACCAAAGCTGCGGGTTGAAGTTTATGTATCAGACTGTAAGTTTTATCAAGCCGCCAGTCGGCATCTTTTTTGTCCCACCAGCCATCGAACCATATTCCGGCGATGTCGCCATAATTAGTCAGTAATTCCGTCAACTGGCCATCCATGTAATCGAGATAGGCATTCCAGTCACCCTTGTTAGGCCGACCTGAATAGTTACCTGTTCCACCACGAGGATAATAGTTTTCCTGATACCAGTCGAGATGAGAATGGTAGAAAAAAAGCTTTACTCCCTGTTTGTGACATTCGTCGGCCAGCTGTTTCAGGACATCTTTCCCATATGGGGTACGGTCGACAATATTCCAGTCGGAGAGTTTGGTGTCCCACATCGCGAATCCATCGTGATGCTTACTGGTAATTGTGATGTATTGCATTCCTGCATCTTTCACCATTTTTACCCATTCAGCTGCATTGAATCCTATTGGATTAAAGAATGCAGGAAGTTTTTCGTAGGTAGCCTTATCAAATTGTTGCTGATTCATTACCCATTCTCCATTGGCGAGGGTCGAGTAGACACCCCAATGAATAAAAAGTCCGAATTTAGCATCCTGAAACCATTGACGTGCTGCAATATTTTCGGGAGCAGGTTGATAATCTTTTTGTGAATATGCTGTTAATGAAAGGCATATTGCAAAAATAATTAAAATGCAATTTTTCATCTGATAAACAGGTTAGAAGTTGTCCGCTTTACGGTAGGCTTCAATTAATGCCAGTTCGCCCTCTTTGCCTTTGATGCTGTTACCATGTTCCATGCACAATACACCATCGTATCCCTTTTCAAAAATGTGCTGGAATGCATTTAAATAATTGATTTCTCCGGTTCCGGGTTCTTTGCGCCCTGGATTATCGCCAATATGGAAAGCTGCAATTTCTGACCATGCAGCATCTATATTTGGAATGATGTTTCCTTCAGTAATCTGTTGGTGGTACATATCGTCTACTATTTTACAAGCAGAACTGTTCACTGCGCGACAAATTGCATAGGTCTGTGGAATACCTGTAAGGAAAAGTCCGGGATGATCACGTTTATTCAACGGTTCAAGCACGATAGTCAGCCCCCCTTTTTCGGCAATGTCGCTTAATTCGCGCATTATGTCAATCACATTGGCCGTCTGATAATCCCATGCCATTCTTTCGTTGTAACGCCCGGGAACCATCAATGCACATTTGACACCAGTTCGTTTGAAAAGTTCAACACCTTCGTTTACTTTTTTAACCAGCATCTCGCGAATAGCCGGATCTTTAAGAACCATCGATTCTTTACTGAAGTCAGCATATAAAACAAATGGACCCATATCCATGTTTTGACGCGTGAGTTCAGCTACTATTTTATCCTGATCCTCAGTACTACGTCCAGGTAAGCCATTGTCGAACATTGCCCTGAAACCCTGATCAGCACAGAATTTGATCACCTCAACCGGATCTTTGCCTGCCAGTTCGGAAAAACTACCAAACCCCGGAGCATATTTCAACTTAAATTTTGCCGCATTTGACGGTTTTGACTCTGCCAGGTTATTGCTATATGCGATGTTTGAAAATCCCACAAGTGCAGCTGCAGCAGCTGAGTTTTGAATAAAGCCTCTTCTGTTCATGATGATTTTTTTTCAAAGATATGTTTATTGATTTTGTTACTTCACATTCCAAATAGAAAAAGCCACATCCGAAAATGAGGTATTGGATGGGCAAGTAGATTAACTTAAATCGATTTGATTCAGAATTCCCGCTCTTTCGGAACAACGATCCACATGATCAGATAGATCAATACTCCTGGAAATAAGACGGTAAAAAAGGTGGCCAATGCAAAAATCAGTCGTACAACAGTTGGGTCTACAACCATGTATTCGGCAATTCCTCCGCAGATTCCGGCGAGCATTCTGTCTTTGCGAGAACGGATGAGACGTTTGGGTGAATTAAGTTCCATAACAGTTTTATTTAGGGTTATCGTTTTCGTCGTCTTCGTCTGTTTCGTTTTCCAGGTTGAAAAGTTCTTCTTCATACTCAAGTTCGAGATCCAAAAATTCCTCAGCTTGTTCGAGTAATTCTTTTTTCAATTCTTCACTGGCTGGTTCATCATCAATCCAGTGTATTTCCTGATCCAACGTGAATGATTCAATATTGGAGCCGACGATAAAACGGGGTTGCTCGTTGTGGATGACAAAAATCCTGTCGGGTAAAACCTGTGAATTGTCTGCTAATAGAAATTTAGGTAACATGATACTTTTTTTTGAGATTAAAATGTTTGCACAACATTTATTGCACAATCAAAAATACAATATTTTAGTTGACATGAACACATTTTAAAAATAATTTGCTCATACATTTTTGCTTATTTAAGATATTGATTAATTGATAGTTATGATTTGTCGGCTATTGTTGAAGGGAGACATATAAATTTATTTCATCTTTTAAGTGTTTAGATAATAAGAATATAGAATTTAGATGCTGATTTTCTGGCTGATTCACTTTACTGATAATCTGCTAAAATTACATATTTGAGACAGAGCAGATGGCTTTCGGAATTGTTCAATATTTATACTTTTACGGCCTAACAGTTAACAACAGGGTGACTCATGCGACAATTAAACGAATTTTTGGCAACCATCGACAACTATATTGGGGGATCTCAGTGGTTTGTTTATCTTCTTTTGGGCACGGGCCTTTTTTTTACCATCTATTTAAAATTTCCGCAGTTCAGATATCTGAAGTATGCTGTAAAGATAGTAATGGGGAAGTTCGATCGCCCGAGTGATAAGGGTGATGCTTCACATTTCCAGGCGCTTACAGCTGCGTTGTCGGGTACGGTTGGAACAGGAAATATTGCCGGTGTTGCTTTAGCTGTACATTTGGGCGGGCCTGCTGCTCTTTTCTGGATGCTAATAACAGCGCTCGTTGGCATGACGACCAAATTTGTTGAGGTAACCCTTTCGCACAAATACCGTGAACAAACTTCAGACGGAACGATGGCAGGCGGACCGATGTATTATATGAAAAATCGTTTAAATATGAGGTGGCTGGCTGTTATTTTCGCGGTAGCTACCATTTTTTCAGCGTTTGGAACAGGTAGTTTACCTCAGATTAACAGCATTTCAAACGCGGTGTTCTCGACCTGGGGAATTAGCAAAATTGTTACCGGAGCTGTTTTATCTGTTATTCTCGGATTGGTGATTATTGGCGGTATACATCGTATTGTGAAAGTAACTGACAAACTAGTTCCGGCGATGGCTTTAATTTATTTTGTCGGAGCTTTTACTGTAATACTTTACAATTATCAGAACATTATTCCTTCGTTGTATGCTATTATCCATGATGTATTTACAGGATCAGCAGCTACCGGTGGATTTTTGGGCGCCGGATTTGCTTTTGCATTTAACCGTGGTGTCACCCGCGGATTATTTTCGAACGAAGCAGGGCAGGGTTCAGCTCCGATTGCTCATGCAGCTGCCCGGGCACACGAACCGGTTTCAGAAGGATTAGTTGCTTTGTTGGAGCCATTTATCGATACGGTCATCATTTGTATGCTTACCGGAATGGTTTTGCTTTCGTCAGGCGTTTGGAAGGAAAAATTTCAAAACAGGTTTCAGGCATCAGATATGCAGGTGCTCGCCGTTCGATTCGATGAGAAAGTTCCACAGGATATTGATGCACTACGGCAGCATCTTGCCAGGACAAAGTTTCAGCAAACCTATACGGGTAAAATCGCCGTAAAAAACGGAAAAATCTTGACAGATATCACGTTGATTAATGCCAGGTCAATTGCAGAGGGAGTGCTAATCTATACAAATGAAAACGAAAGGTTTTCAGGAAATATTGAAGTGGAAAGTGGCATTATTCAAAATAGCGATAATTTCATAATAGAGGGTAAGTCATTGTTGCATAGCGCACCGCTGACAAACGAAGCATTTGCTAGAAGTTGGCTTGGAGATTATGGCAAGTACATCGTGTCCATAAGCCTTTTATTGTTTGCTTTTTCAACGGCTATCTCATGGTCATATTATGGCGATCGGGCTGTAACCTATTTGTTTGGTGTCGAAAAGGTGATCTACTATCGGATATTCTATGTTATTGGCTTTTTTATTGCATCTTTTGCCGACACGACAATCGTCTGGACGCTTTCTGGAATTACAATTGCATTTATGACAATTCCCAACCTTTTCGGCATATTGATGCTTCGCAAAGAGATGAAATCGGAGATCGGATTATTTTGGAAGGAATATGCCACTCGTTTTCCGGATGAGAAAGTTCCCAAATAAATCGTTTTTATTTAATTGAATATTTGTCATATATGGTTCATTCCATATTTCTGTTTTTCCGGGTGAACCTCATCAATTGATAAAGAAGAAATCTTCGTTATCAGACCTTTTAATGTTAACAATTCATACCTTTAGTTATTTGGTAAATAGTGAATAAGAAGTTTGCCAGTTAGTCTGGAGGCCTATAGATCTCGATTCAATGCTTTTAGCCAACAACCTGGTGCTTCCTTATAAATTCCGGATCTATAACAACTCCTGAACCCGGACCGGTTGGCACCTTAACAAGTCCATTTTCACTTTTTAAAGGAGATGAATTGCATTCATATTGAATATCGGTCTTGAATCCTTTAAATTCATGATAAGGCAATGCATTTGGAAGTGCCGATACAAAGTGCATCATATAGAGAAATCCCATATCGCCACCAGTCATGTGAGGGGTACAATATTTCCCGAATGCATCGGCCATTCGTGCAACTTTCATCGCACGAATCATTCCTCCAAAATAAAAACAATCAGGCTGAACGATATGAAGTCCATCGTTGGCAATGAGCCAGCGGAACCCATGAAGACTGAATTCCTGTTCACCTCCAGCCACCGGAATAGTAAGTGCATCAGAAACCTGTTTTGTTTCCTCGTACCATTCAAAGGGAACAGGTTCTTCAAAAAATTCGAAACGGTATTCTTCCAGTAATTTGCCTACCTGGATTGCTTCATCAACCGAATAAAACCCATTAGAATCGGCATACAGTACCATCCTTTCACCAAAAGTTTTTCTGACAAGTGGAATGATCGTTTCTGTTCTGCCATCCGGACCGACAGCATTCATATCAGTGGTCCCGAACATTAACCCTCCGACTTTTATTTTTAGCGCTTTGGCATTATATTCTGCTACGTCCCGTTTTATCAGCTCCATTGATTCCTCCACAGATTTTTCCCTGTATTCGGTTGCCTGGTATACGGCGACTTTCGGATGTTGTATGCTGCCGATCAGTTGACCTATTGGTTTTTGTGCAATATGTCCCATCATATCGAGTATCGCAAACTCAATTGTGGCTAAAGGCACACCCAGTGCCATTCCTGATAACCTGAAATTGAGTTTGTAGATATAAACTTTTTCAATCAGTTGGTCCAGATCGCGGGCATCTTTACCTATAAAAAATGGTTGTAACAGGTTCGTGAAAATTGGGTATTGTGTCCTTAACTGACCGCTATGGCCAACTGAGATGCCTTCAGCACCATCTTTTGATCGTACCCGGCATAAAAAACTGTTTTGATACCTTAGTAATTCCAGCGATTCAATAATAACGGGAGAATTGAACATCTCTTTTTTAAATACAGGCTGTTTCAGAATCTCATCAAGTCGGGCATACTTATTCTTCAAAACCTCTGAATTGCTGATTGGTAAGGACCTGCCTGTGGATGATAAAGGTAAGGTGGCAGCAAGGCTACCAACAATGGCCGTATTAATAAATTGACGTCTATTGGTTTTCATTGTATTCATTTTCGTTTATGACAGATCTATTCCTATTATTTCATGATCCTGGATTTGAGCAACATTTAGTACGATAGTATCACCAGAATTTTTGAAATCGGCTTTTTGACCACTTACAAGAAGGCTTACTTTGTTTACAATTGTTCCTTGCGGGATTTTAACAGATACCTGTTGATCAACCGGTATGAATTCCCGAAACGGCCCTTTGGCCATCATAGGATTGGTGAGGTTTACCAAATGCACCGTCATAGAATCAGTCTGACGCCAAACCGATACATCTATTACGCCCGGGCCTTTCACTTCAACAATTGGTTCTTCCTTTAACGCCCAACGGATTGTATTTCGCAGGAGTTTACCGTGATCGGCACTCATAATCTGCCAGAATGTTCGGTCGATATCCCCCGGAAAATAAGCGATACGTCCTTTCCCAACATCACGCAGGTATAGTTCCTGGATGTTCGTTTCCGGTACACGCGGGTAAACATCTTCCATAGGAAGGTCAGGATAGGAGGGTATCAAGGTAACCGGTTCGGGAAACGATAATTGCGGTATTACATTGACCTTAAATATTGTGTTGATGATCCGGTATGCATCTTCCAGATCATTCAGGACCGGATGAAACTGATTTGTTTCAGGATCCGGCTTCAGGCGCAGATAACTGTTCTGCATAGGTCCTTCCACATTTTTATCAAAGGAAACTCCAAATAGGTCGGCTAATCCGAAGTTGGTCCTTTGCCTGCCAGTCTCATCATACAGTGATGTCTCGAAAGTGGCCAGAAGACTTCCGCCGTCTTCAACAAATTTCCGTAACTGATCACATTGTTTTTCTGAAAGTACCGCGATATTTGGTAAGATCAGCAGTTTGAAATTCTTCAGATGTTCAGGATCGAGCAGTCGGTCATTTACCATCTCAAAAGGCATTCTGTCTTCTATAAGTGCATGGTACATACCGAGAACATGATCACCATTTTTCTGCTGCCAGATTTCACCTCCGTAGTTCCGGTTATGTTCGGTGAACACCATTCCAACACGTGCAAGTGGAACTGTGTTTCTCAGGTAACGCTCATTGCGATAATGAACCTCGTATATTTTTTCCACAATATTTAGCCAGCGTCTGTCATACAGAACCCCTGAAAATTTGGTGAACCATGGTCGCATTCCATTGGCGGTGCCCTCAGCTACCCATATTCTGATTTCTGCCTCAGTCTGGACAGAATCTTTCCAGCGGTATTGTTCCTCGACTCCCACACTAAATATTCCTCCGAGTGGTTTCATGCCGATGGATGCACGTAATTCTTTCGCCCCCTTTCCGTTCGACCAAGGCATTGTTGCACCGCTCCTTGCCTGGTGATCAGTGAAAACGATATCCGATAACTGACCGGTCACTACCTTGTCCGGAAATCCATTCGGAATAAACCGCGAAGTCGACTTCTTCTTTCGTATCACATTATCCCAAAGAAGCCATAGTTCTTTCAGCCTGTTGGCGCTCCATTCCATGTATTTTTGATAAGTCGGATTTACCCTGTCGTTATTTATCGGTAGTTCGAGGCCGGAATAGTCTTTGAAGTTTTTTTTGCAGTGTTCACAATAGCAAAGACCGCTTCCTTCCCAACGATTTGAGAAAATTCCATCAGGCTCATAGCGATCCATGATTTCCTTATGCACCTGGGTCATAAACTCAAAATTGTAAGGTCCTAATGCACATGTTACCCACAAATCTTTATTTGCCCAATGACGGCGCTTCTCTCCTTTGATCGTTGACGCAATCCAATCCGGGTGGGAATCATAAACATTTTGCCTGGCGGCATGAGGGTCAGTACGGGCAATTATCGACATATCCATTTTACGGCAGCCTTCCACAAGATAACCAAAAGGATCGGAGTTCCCGAGCCAGTCGCTCCGGTGGTGCAACGGTACATCAGTTGGATAATATGCCACTATACCACCGGCGCTCAGAGTAGCTCCATCAGCATGAATTCGTTTAAAGTAGCTGAGCCAGAAATCCGGATCGAAACTTCCCGGATCATTTTCCACCAACGTAAGCTGGGCCCAACGCATGGGGCGGTTAAACCAGGTTTCATCTCCAGAATTTCCCGGATTTGCGAAGGCGGAAGGTTCTGTAATGACATAAGCTCCCGCCACTATTGAAGTAGCCTTTATAAAATTTCTTCTGTCCATGATCCGGATTTTTACTTTCAAAAGGTAGTCAAAATTATCTTAATTTCTGGAATTTGAGTTTCACTGTTGAGAATATAAATAGGCAAAGAAGATATCAGGTTAAATTTGTATTTTTAAGCAACTTTTCCCAACTTATCTAAATTCAATTTAGAAACAAAAAAGTTAGAGCATTTAAAATCTGATTTTGCTTTCTATTATTCTGATTGTTACAATGTTTTCTGCTGCAAAAGTTGCTTTCAGTAAAACCGGATATTTGCATTTGACCTTAATGATAAACAACATGAAATTTCTTAGTGCTTTTTTTTGTATTTTTTGTATAACAGTGAGTTATACTTTTGCTCAGCAACAAAATGACTGGGAAAATCCTCTTGTCAACGGTATTAACAGACAACCTGCTCATGTGACAATGTATTCTTTTGATAATGTGGAGAATGCAAAAATTGGTGACAGGTCAGGATCATCAAGAGTTTTATCTTTAAATGGTACATGGGACTTTAATTTTTCTCCGGTTCCCGAAAACGCTCCTGAAGAATTTTATAAATCACGGGTTGCAGGCTGGAAGAAAATTGATGTTCCTTCCAACTGGGAATTAAGAGGTTACGGAACCGCGATCTATACAAATGTAATATATCCTTTCAAAGCTAATCCACCATATATTGACCATTCTGATAACCCGGTGGGATGTTATCAGCGCGAATTTGAAATGCCTGGTCAATGGGCAGGTATGAACATAACGCTTCATTTCGGAGGTGTCAGTTCCGCTTTTTATGTGTGGGTGAACGGGAAATTTGTTGGGTATAGCGAGGATAGCTGTCTTCCGGCAGAGTTTAACATCACAGATAAACTTATCTCAGGTAAAAACATAGTATCAGTCAAAGTTTTCCGTTGGTCTGATGGGTCATACCTTGAGGATCAGGATCACTGGAGACTCAGTGGTATTCAACGTGAAGTATTGTTAATGGCAGAGCCTGAAATAAGTATCAGCGATATCTTTGTACAGGCGCCTCTCGACAAGGAATACAAAAATTCAAACCTTCAGGTCCGTCCGAAAATAAAAAATGAAAATAATCAGGATGTTAATGGATATACGCTTGAGGCAATGTTATATGGTTCAGATGGAAAAGCAGTCTTGGCGCAACCCATGAAAAAGGATTTATCCGCTATTGTTAATGAGGCATATCCGCGTATCGACAATGTCAGATTTGCCTTAATGGAGGCGCAGATCGAAAATCCTCTTAAATGGACAGCAGAGACTCCCAACCTTTACACCCTGGTCTTTTCGCTGAAAGATAAAGATGGTAAACTTCTTGAAGCAAAGAGCATGCGCATCGGTTTCAGGTCGGTTGAATCATCCGGCGACGGGAAGATACTGGTGAATGGAAAACCTGTAATGCTCTATGGTGTAAACAGGCATGATCACAGCAGTTATAACGGCAAAGCGGTAACCAGGGAAGAGATGCTGGAGGATATTCTGTTATTGAAACGGTTCAATTTCAATGCAGTGCGGACTTCGCATTATCCAAATGATCCATACTGGTACGACCTTTGTGATGAATATGGTATTTATGTTGTGGATGAAGCAAATATTGAGACACACGGCCTCGGAAGTTATTTTTCCAATCAGCCTGAATGGAATAATGCTTTCATGGAGAGGGGAATACGGATGGTTGAAAGAGATAAGAACCATCCATCTGTCATCATCTGGTCGTTAGGCAATGAATCGGGCAGAGGTCCCAATCACGCCTCAATGGCAGGTTGGATTAAAGATTATGATTATTTAAGACTCATTCATTATGAGGCAGCTCAGGGAAATCCCCGGATGCCAGAATATATAAGACCCGGCGACCCTAACTACCCTGACAGGACAGTTACTTTAAAGGCAAATCCGATCGATCAGCCCTGGCTTGATGTGCTGGGCCGTTTTTATCCAACTCCTGCAATGGCAATTGAGGTGGCCAGACAACCTGGTGATAACAGACCGATAATTTTTTCGGAATATGCTCATTCAATGGGTAATTCAACAGGTAATTTTAAAGACCTTTGGGATGTTTTCCGGTCTGAACGACGGATTGCAGGCGGATTTATCTGGGATTGGCTTGATCAGGGACTTGTAAAAAAAGATGCTTCAGGCAAAGAATATTATGCCTATGGAGGTGATTTTGGTGATAAAATCAATGATGGAAATTTCTGTATTAATGGTGTACTATTTCCCGACAGAACTCCGAAACCTGCTTTGTATGAAGTTAAAAAGGTCTTTCAGCCTGTAGATATTACTGTTAAGGAACTTGAATCGCTTACTTTTAATGCGCTGAACAGGCAAATTTTTACAAATCTCGATCAATACATGATCAATTGGGAAATGACCGAAAATGGAATTACTATTCAGCATGGAGAACTGGAAGTGCCGGCAGTATTACCCGGTGAAAGCTTTACATTCAGAATCCCCTTACTAAAAAATCCAAGGATCAAGCCTGGCGCTGAGTATTTTGTAAAAACAGATTTCATCCTCAAGCAGAATCAATTGTGGGCTAAAGCAGGCTATTCTGTTGCATTTGAGCAGTTTAAACTTCCATGGAATAAAGAAGTGGCAAAGACCATTCCGAAAAAATTTCCTTCGGTTATTGTTAAAACAAATGATGCCGGCACCCTCGAGATAACCGGCAGAAATTTCAGTGTCACTTTCAATAAAAAGACCGGACTAATTGACAACTGGATTTCAAACGGGAAAACCCTTATTTCAGGAAACGGTCTCCGTCCATCCTTCTGGCGTCCGCAGACCGACAACGATTTCCGTGGCTCAAAAACTCAAATCAACCTTAAAGAGTGGAAAGCAACCGAAACGGAACGTACTGTAAGTTCCTTCATTTCGACAGATCTGCCGGATGGAGCAAAAGAGGTTATTATAGTTCATACACTTCTGAATGGCAAAGCTCAATGGATCAATAAAATAAAAATTACCAAAGATGGAACGATTGCTGTGGATGCCGAAATCGAAGCTGACAATGGGTTGCCCGTTATCCCAAAGGTTGGATTGATGATGCAGATACCAGCTGATTATAAGAAGATTGCATGGTTCGGTGAAGGGCCGCAGGAAAATTATACCGACAGGGAGTTTGCATCCATCGTCGGACTTTTCGAAATGGATATTAATAAATTTATTACTCCATATATAAAGCCGCAGGAAAATGCAAACCGTACAGGTATAAGGTGGATGAAGTTTACCGGAACTGATGGTAGTGGGGTGGAGGTTGTTGGCAAGGATCTCTTAAGTATGAGCGCATGGCCATGGACAATGGAACAACTTGAAAAGGCCAATCACACGAACGAATTACCTGCAAATGATTTTATTACAGTAAATATTGATTTAAAGCAGATGGGTGTGGGTGGTAACGACAGCTGGACACAACGTGCATTCCCCCTTCAGCAGTATCAAATAAAACCAGCAAAGTATTCATATTCATTTACTTTAATTCCTGTTAAATGAAATAATAAAAATATTTCTGAATAGCATATTTGTTATTAATCTGAAAATCATGATGAAATCATTAAAGCCATTTTTGATATTACTGTTGATTTTGTTTTGTATTGGCAGGGTATCGTCGCAGACAACTCATCCCGAACCTAATACACTTGAAATTGGCTCCAAGGCACCCGATTTTAACCTTTTGGGTGTCGATGGGAAAAAATATAGCCTTAACGATTTTCACAAAGCATCTGTATTGGTTGTCGTTTTTAGTTGCAATCATTGTCCTACTGCCCAGGCATATGAGGACAGAATCATTGATATTGCCCGGGATTATAAATCAAAAGGTGTCGGGCTTGTTCTGATTTCTCCTAACTCTGTTAAGGCATTGAATTATTCCGAATTGGGCTATTCCGATATGGGTGACAGTTATGAAGAGATGAAGATGCGCGCCGCTGAGAAAAAATTTGCCTTTCCCTATTTATTCGATTGTGATGACCAGAAGACTGCACTATCATATGGTCCAGTGGCTACTCCTCATTGTTTTGTTTTCGACAAGAATCGAATATTGCGTTATAACGGTCGTATCGATGGATCAGAAAAGCCTGGAACTGGCAAAGGTGAAGATCTCAGAAATGTAATTGATGCAGTCTTAGCCGGAAAAGCAGTTAAAGATCCGGTAACAAAAGTGTTTGGATGTTCCGTTAAATGGTCGTGGAAAGATGAATATACACAAAGACTTTATAAACAATGGGCCGAATTACCGGTATCACTCGAAGAAATTGATGCTCAGGGAATAAAGGACCTTATTAAAAATGCTTCTTCAGAAAAGCTTTTGTTAATTAATATATGGGCGACCTGGTGCGGCCCTTGCGTATCTGAATTTCCTGACCTCGTGATTATCGACAGGATGTATCGCGGTCGTCCATTTGAGTTTATTACAATCAGTGCCGATAAGCAGGCTCGAAAAAATGAAGCTTTGAAATTTCTTCAGAAACAGCAGGCTTCCAATCGTAATTATATTTTCAATAAGGATAATGTTTATGAATTGATTGAAGCTGTTGATCCTTCGTGGAAAGGCGCTTTACCTTACACACTGTTGATTGAACCAGGCGGAAAAATCGTTTACAGAAAGCAGGATACAATTGAATCTTATGAAATGAAAAAACTGATTGTTGGAAATAAATATATTGGCAGGTATTACTAATCAGACAAATGAACCATGAAATGTAATTTTAGCAGACGTCAATTCATAAATACAGCAGCCATTGCTGCCACTGGTTTAACGATTACCCCATCGTTTTTAAAAGCGGAAAACAACAGTATCTCTGGTAATCCAATTCGACTTGGAGGTCCGGTTCCAGGCAATTATACCGATCCCGCTGAATGGATAAAGGCAGTTAAGAACTTGAGGTACAGTGCCGCCTATTGTCCCCTTCAGCCAGGCGCTTCGTTGGAACTGATAAGAGCCTTCAGAACTGAGGCAAAGAAGAGTAATATTGTGATTGCAGAAGTAGGGGCGTGGAGCAATACACTCGATTTGAATGAGATTGTAAGGAAGGAAGCCATTCAAAAGAATATTGCTGCGCTTCAATTGGCAGATGAGATCGGAGCCTCCTGTTGTGTAAATATTTCAGGAGCAAGGGGTGAAATATGGGATGGACCTTATGCTGGGAACTATGCGAAAGAGACATTCGATTTGATTGTTGAAACAGTCAGGTATATAATTGATCAGGTGAAACCTGCAAGCACTTTTTATACACTTGAACCAATGCCTTATATGCTTCCTGATTCGCCCGAAGCATACCTTGAGTTAATAAAAGCTATTGACCGTAAGCAGTTTGCTGCTCATCTCGATCCGGTAAATATGATTTCGAGTCCTCAGAAATATTACAATAACGGTGCTTTTATAAAAGATTGCTTTGCCAAACTTGGGCCATATATCAAATCTATTCATTCTAAAGACATCACAATCTTACCCAAATTGACGCTCCATCTTGATGAATGCAGACCAGGATTGGGTTTTGTGGATTATACCGTCTTTTTACAGGAAGCGAGCAAGCTTAAAGATATACCTTTTATGCTTGAGCACCTGGAAACGCAAATGGATTATAAGTTGGCAGCAGATTATGTCCGGCAAATCGGAGAGAAGGGGGGAATCGTTTTTGCACGATAATTGGACTCCTATTCATATCCTATCCCTTATGGCAATATAGTTTTGATTTTGTATTGTATTAAATATGACATAATTGCATGTTATTGAGGATTATAAGTCAGATTGACACATCTATTATCCTCATTACTGTCAAAATGCCATTCTTGTAATTTTTCCTTTTTTCTTATCTTTTTGAAAATTAATCAGTTGTTTTTCCTTGATTTGAAACCTGTGTTTTTCTGGCATTTTAGTTGTGAAAGGTTCATCGTAACCTCGCTAAGAAGGTTGAAAGTTTAACAATTAATGTATGGAGGATTAAGTTATGACACTATTAAAGTCTTCAGAAAGAATGTTTCCAACACTTCCATCTTTTTTTGACAATTTTCTTTCAAGAGATTGGATGGATTGGAATGAGTCGAATTTTTCGACTACAAACAGCACGCTTCCGGCTGTGAACATCAGTGAGAATGAGGAATCATTCATGATTGAAATGGCAGCGCCCGGACTTACAAAGGATAATTTTAAGGTGAATTTCGACAGGAATCGTTTGGTAATTTCTTCCGAACTGAAAGATGAAAAAAACGAAAATGGAGAAAAATACTCGCGGCGTGAATTCAGTTATCAATCGTTCCAACGCAGTTTTACTTTGCCTGAGGGCATAATAGACGGAGATAAAATATCCGCGAAATACATCAATGGAATTTTAATGGTATCTATTCCCAAGCGGGAAGAAGTAAAACCAAAACCTGCAAAAGAAATTGATATTGTGTAATTTTATTATGAACTGCTCTCTCTGGAGGGCAGTTTTTTTGATTACGGCTATTCTTCCCTATTCAAAATATTGACCTCTTCTTTGAGCACTTCCTGTATTTCGGCAAAGTTATCTTGTAGCTGGAGCATATTTTCTGCCAAAAATTGATAGATACCAGGCCAGTCGCTGATCCTGTGAAGGTCAACTCCCCGTTTTTCAACATAGATTCGGCAGACTTCCTGTTTATTGGCATTGAAGTAACAGTAATCCCAGGTTAATCCCCCCGTAAAACCTTCTTCGAGTAGGACCCGATATCTTTCGACCAATTCGTAGACGCGTAAACGTTGGTTTTCGGATCTGTGATTTATTTCAAGTGCAACCATCGCAAAATCGCTGTCGAGATCAAATTTCAAGTCAATGTGACTGATTTTTGTATCGTGCAAAATCCACTTTTTCTTGCGCCAGGCCAGTTCCGGTATGGTATCGCAATAGTCGTCAAACTGCGACCAAAACCTTTGCACATGTGCTTTTCGCTGCTCTTTCGTGAACATGTTGTATTTAAAATTGGTGCAAAGATAATCGGTAATTATTTCTTTAAGGATAAGAATTCTCAATCCTGCTTTTGGCCATGTGTTCTTCTGACCGCGGAATACACACACCTTCTCATTTGGTTATCCGCAAAGTGTGGATATGCAAACGACTTTTCATTTGGTTATCCGCAAAGTGTGGATAGGCAAACGACTTTTCATTTGGTTATCCGAAAAGTCTGGATAGGCAAACGACTTTTCATTTGGTTATCCGCAAAGTGTGGATAGGCAAATAAATTCTCATTTGGTTATCCGAAAAGTCTGGATAGGCAAACAATTCTTCATATGGTTATCTGCAACCTGTTGGGAGAAAAATAGCTTTTTCATTCCGTATTTCCATTCTGCTGCGGATGAATCGTCCGATTATTCCTGCTGACCTGACATTGCATTGTAATAAAACCAACGGCGATAGAACCGGAAAGAAGAGAGCAGAAGGGGAATCCCCATTGTGATATAAGCGAGTGAAAGTGATGATACAGGTACAATTAACGATTTCCGTAGAAATACACCCAATGATATCATACCGATCATCATTATATAACTTTTGAGGTTGAAGAATTCATATGGCTTATGACGATCACCATCGAGGTTAATAATTCGGTTTACATGTTTGCGGGAGATCTTTAAAAACACGAGCACAAAGAAAATCAACCCGCTGCATATACATCCGGCGATTTTTAACGATGAAAACCCGGATGAAGCTTCGAGCATTGAACTCCCTCTGGATAGCAACATAACTCCTGCGAAAGTCCAGATTATAGCAGCCTCGAAAAGAAGTGTTCGTTTTGTAACGCTAAATTTTAAGGATTTTAAGAAATTCATTTGGCTTTGTGGTTGATATATAATGAATTATTAAAGAAATGCGTCTTGTTGAATAATTTGATTCAGGATCGTAATTTTTTTAATCCGGTAACGATTTATACTAAAAAAAGAGCCTTACATTTGAAGTAAGGCTCTTTTTTTCAATAGCTTGATTTAGGGTGTAAAAACTATGCTAGTTTTACATTAACCGCATTCAATCCTTTTCTACCTTCGGTAACGTCGAAGGTAACATCGTCATTCTCTCTAACTTTGTCGATAAGACCAGTTACGTGTACGAAATACTCTTTTTCGGAGTCATTGTCTTTGATAAATCCAAAACCTTTGGATTCGTTGAAAAATTTTACTTTACCTGATTGCATTTTATTATTTTTTAATCGGGACAAATATAACTCAAAATGATGAAATCCAAAGAATTTTATAAAATATATTCATTTTATCAAAAATATTTACCTTTAATTTCAAAAAATATGAATATATCAATAAACTTCGATGTTCGAAATTAGGGGAGAAGCTTTTGAAGCTGTTATTTCAATCTTAACTTTTTCGGTTTCAACTGGTTCAATTTTAATGATTTTTTTATACCCGATGGTCGAACCTTTTGATATTTCTATCCAATTGTTATTTTTCCAGGCGTAAACCGAAAAGCTTTTGACCCGTTGACCTAGCTTAATGTATTCCTGAACGGTAATATATTGCACTGTTTTCTTCGATCCAAGATCAATTATAAGATTTCCGGTGGTTACATCATCATTGGTTGCCCAATAGGTGTCTTTATTGTTGTCGGCGACATTGGCAGCGGCATAAAGTTTCGAATTTCCCCGATAGGTATCTGCTTTAACAACAGAACCTAACGCAAAGTTTGTTTTAAAAGCATTGTCAATCAATTTTTTCCAGCCTTGAAGGGCTTTTACATCGTTTTCGTGGAATAACCCTCTGCGATCGGGTGGGATGTTTAAAATCAGGTTAGCACCTCTTCCGACTGATGAGAGGTATATTTCAAAAAGCTTTTCTGGAGTCTTTACCTTCGCGTCTTCTTCTGCATGGTAAAACCATCCCGGACGTATTGAAACATCCACTTCCGCCGGAATCCAGTTTTTCCCATTCTCTTCACCGGCATTCAGGATTTTTTCTATGCCACTTTTCCCGGCAAAAAGGGTGTCTGAAGTGATTGGCGACCAATTGGTTGTTCCAATGTAACCGCTTTCGTTGCCGCACCAGCGGATATCGGGACCTGCATCACTGAAAAAAACGATATTTGGTTCTATTTTCCGAACCATATTTAATGTTGTTGGCCAGTCGTAATAGGATGCACCATTAATTTTACGCTTCTCTTTGGCACCGCCATAGAAACCATCGCCACCATTGGCACCATCGAACCACATTTCAAATACGGGCCCGTATGTTGTAAAAAGTTCACGTAACTGATTCCTGTAATATTCGACATATGATGGTGACCCGTAATCTGCCCGGTTTCTGTCCCAGGGTGAAAGATAAACGCCGAATTTTAATCCGTTTTTATGACAAGCGTCGGCCACCTCTTTGACAACATTTCCCTGTCCGTTTTTCCATTTGCTGTTCTTGACCGAGTGTTCGGTGTATTTACTTGGCCATAAGCAAAATCCGTCGTGATGTTTGCAGGTTAGTACAATGCCTTTTAAGCCAGCTTCCTTTACAGATTTAATCCATTGATTGACATCCATCTCCGAAGGATTAAAAACTTCCGGACTTTCGTCGCCGTAGCCCCACTCTTTTCCTGTAAATGTATTGGTCGTAAAGTGAATAAAAGCATATTGTTCCAATTCCTGCCATGCCAGCTGGCGATCGGTAGGGATGGGGAAAACGGGTGAAGGTGGTAGAACCTTTTTTTCTTTATTTATCGCAAATATTTGAAATACAGCTAATACTAGAAAAATAAATAAATTTAGTTTCTTCATAAGATGATTGTGTTATTATATTTTTGATATCTGGAGGATGAATCTAAATCTTTTCATCCACCCCCAAAGATAGCCATTTGGATTAAAAATACTTACTTCAAAAACTAAATGTAATGTTCAAAATGAATTGCGCTAGAAGGAGGGACGAGTCTATTCTGAGCGTGAAAGCGTGAATGAAAGGATCTACTTTTCAATGAAGAGATGGAAGGAAAAGAAATTAAGGCAAAAAACAAAAGGTTAAAGACCTAAAGAACATAGTCCTTCAGGTACTTTAACCTTCAATTTTATTAATATATTTCTTAATACAGTTTAGCGTGACACTCAGAACATAGTTTAGTTTTCCATTCATCATTAATTTCAACCGGATGTTTGAAATCCAATGGTTTAAATGAATTGGATACCTGCATCGCGGAGTCAGTTCCCTGTGCTACAATCTCGTGACACAAATTACAATCACGAGTAATTACCTTACCACTTTCGGTTTGATGCTTATCATCATGACAGCGAAAGCAGCCATCTGTTTCCATATGCCCAATATGATTGGGGTGAACTGTCCATTTCACGCCCATTTCGGGAAAGAAATTTTGACTGTAACCTTCCTGAATCCCTGATATTGTTTGTTCTATTTCTTTCTTTTTCGGTTCCACTAATTTTGGATACATGGAGGTGTAGTATTCATGTACCTGCGTTTTGATTGCCAGCATTGCACTATCGGTCGTCGAATAATCCTGATTAAGTATATTCATCGCTACAATCTTTACATCAGGGAGTTCATGAGGAATTTTGCCGGCAGTGATCAGCTCGTCGATAAAGTTTTGCGGAGCCTTATAATTATGAGAAGGACGATTGTGACAATCAATGCAATCCATTTTGCGCAATTCCAGCGAATCGCGTTGAGCGGGTCTTAATTTATTATCATTATCTTCAAAAATAGTGACTTCTTTCGTTTTAAGGTTGGTATATTTTACCCAAGGGATTTTCTCCCTGTTCAGTGCGGAGGCAACGTATTCAATTTTTACATCAGGGTTAATATGCCAATGTATTCCTTGCGCAAGACCTTGAGCACTATTTTGGGCGCTGGTCTTCATCTGTAAGTGCACGGTCCATGCCGTTGTTGTTTCATCAGCCAGATAGGATATAAGATTCTTTTGTTTCCGGTCATAAAATTTTTGAGGCCAGTGACAATGTTCGCAGGTTTCCATTGCCGGACGTAAGTTTTGAATTGGCGTTTCAATTGGGTGAGGTATCTGGTTCGTTAAAACAGCATAGACCTGATACAAGCCTGTTACTTTGCTTCTGACATACCATCCAGCTCCTGAACCCACATGACATTCAACACATTTAACCCTTGAATGGGGAGAGTTTTGATAGGCCGTATATTCGGGCTTCATTGTTACGTGGCAAAGTTTTCCACAAAACTCATTGGTTTCGGTAATCTGAAAAGCCTGAAAACTACCGATAGAGGACAAAATTGCCAAACAAATGGTTCCTACGAGAAAGATGGCGGCCGCATTTCGCGTCGAAGGTTTGTTAAAATCCCAAAGCGGGTAGTTGGGAGCTCCAACTTCTTTAAGCTTTTCCTGCCTCTTGGCTCTTACCATTCCGATCGGTATCAAAATAAGACCAAAAGCCATTAGCGCTGGAAGAGCCATATAAATAAATATGCCCAGATAAGAGCTATTCGAGTCAAAGATGGTAGAGATCAGAAATAGCAATATGATGATTAGCAAACTAATAATTGCTATTGTAGCGCCTGCTATGGTTAGGAGATTTTTAGTTGATTTTGGCAAATGCATGTGATTCAAATGAATAGGTTAAACCTGAATTGGAATAATCGGAATAATAAAAAATGGTGCAAAATTGTGTTGGCAACAATACCGGGACAGTGCTTTTTGATGTAAGGAAATAGAATAAGTACTGAAACTATTTTCCGTTTCAGTACTTATAAATTCTTTATTATTTAAGGGTGCGGACAAAATTTACAATTGCCCAACGATCTTCCTCTTCAGCGATTTTTTTATCAAAAGCTGTCATTTCATCGCGACCAACAACGGTTTGATAATAAATTTCTCCATCAGTTTGTGCCTGAAATTTGGCGTCTTTGAATGACCCAATTTTAGTCTTCATACTCGACGCTTTTGGACCGTCGCCTAATCCTGTACCACCATGACATGACTTACAATGTTTGGCGTAGAGCATTTTCCCAACATTTGCAGACGCTGCATCACCTTTCGCCGGATTCTTCATGGCTTTGTATTTAGCCGGAATTTCCCAGGCGGCACCAGCCTTTTGATCTTGAGGAGCCGTGAATGCAAATAGTACAATTAAGCCTAAAACTACACTTGCACTCAAAAATAAAACACTTAAATACTTTTTCATTCTACTAATTTTTAATGATTAAACTAATTGTAATGTATCACTTCTATCAGATTATAACTAATCAAACAACATGCCAATAATCAATTTGCAAATCACCTTAAAGATATAATTCTTTTGGATAACATTGATTAGTTATTTTGGAAGAATTCTTCCTTATATTAATTTGATCGTAATAGGCACAAGCAATTAGAAGCAAGGATGTTTGTTCAACTGTATATCACAACACCACCATGATTAACGCCCAAAAATAGGAATGATATCAGTCTTACGTGGCTATTGGTAATTGATATAAATGAGCTATGTGATTGATATATGATAAAATATTTAAATTGTATTTGAAAAGGTAAAATTAATTATTACGTTTGATATACAAATGCTGTAAATCAGCTGCCTAACAACAATGCAGAAGCCCGGATTTTAAAAATATCAGTCAGTTTTTAATGTTGGAATACCTTATTTCTATAAAATAAAGTCTAATACATTACAAATCTATAAAGAGCTATGTCTGTAAAAATGAGATTCACAAATGCGGGAAGAATTACGGTCCTCATTGTTATCCTGTTTATATCAAGCTTATTAACTGTTTTTGCTCAACCTGATGATGATTGCTTGGCCTGCCATGATGATGTGGAATTCTCAGTTGAGAAAATGGGTAAGAAGTTATCCTTGTATGTAACAGCAAAAACGCTTAGTAATTCAGTCCACAAGGACTTGACCTGTATTAAGTGCCACGAAGATGCTGCAGTTACAAAGTGGCCACACCCCGTTGGACTAAAACTGATAAACTGTGGCAAATGCCATATGGAACCTTCAAAACAATTCGAAGCAGGTGTTCACGGACAAGCAAAATTACTTAAATCACTATATGCGCCAGATTGTAAAGAGTGTCATGGTTTACATGATATTTTGCCAAAAACAAATCGTCAATCGAGGACATACAAAATGAATATCCCACTTTTATGCGGAAAATGCCATCGTGAAGGAGCACCGGTTGCCCGGATTTATAATATTTCTGAGCATAATATCCTTGAGAACTATAGCTCTGATGTTCATGGAATTGGCTTGTTCAAAAAAGGATTGATTGTTTCAGCAACATGTAATGACTGTCATGGGAATCACCTGATCCTGCCCCATACAAGTTCGAATTCCTCAATTTCTGCCAAAAATATAGCGAAAACGTGTATGACATGTCACACAAAGATTGAAGAAGTTCACACCAAGATTATAAAGGGGGCATTATGGGAAGAGAAACCTGGTGCAATCCCTGCTTGTACTTCTTGTCATATACCGCATAAAGTTAATACTCAAAATATTGTTGCAAACATTTCAGACCGCGAATGCATAAAATGCCATGAGTTAACTACAGCGGTGAAGCTTATTGGTGACTCCCTGGTTTCGATGAAAGTAGACAAAGGTGACCTGTCAAATTCGGTTCATAAAAATATTGCCTGCGTAAAATGCCATTCTGATGTATCGTCAAACAGGAAGCGACCGTGCGAGACTGCTGGAAAGATTGATTGTTCCGCTTGCCATGCAGAAGTTTCTACGTTGTATGCCGGAAGCGGGCATGGTCAGGCCTACGAGCGGAAGGATAAAAATGCGCCTTATTGTACCACCTGTCACGGAACTCACAAAGCAAAGTCAAGATATGATGATACAGCTCCTACTTACCGTGCCAATATTCCTAAGCTTTGTGGACAATGTCATCGGGATAATGGAAAGGCAAACAAGACGGTAACACTTCATCAGGTGAATACGTTGGTTGATTATTCATCGAGTGTTCACGGTAAAGGATTGACAGAAAAAGGATTAACTGTAACTGCAGTATGCACAGATTGTCATTCGACGCACAATATCTTAAAAGAATCCAATGAACTTTCAACAATCTATGCCAAAAATATCCCTGCCACCTGTGCAACTTGCCATAAGGGAATTTACGATGAATATATCAAAAGTGATCATGCTATTACCAATGATAAGGGTGTCAAAAGATATCCGACCTGTGTCGACTGTCATACCTCTCATACTATTGGTACAACAGGTGATGACCAGTTCATGAATGAGGTTACACTGCAGTGCGGTACCTGCCATGAAGAAACAGCGAAAACATATTTGCTTACCTCTCACGGGAAGAAGCATTCCCTTGGGGATTCTAATGCCCCAAAGTGCTCTGATTGCCATGGTTCTCACAATATTCTGAAGGTCGATAATCCTAAATCATCAGTTGGCAGTCTAAATATTGTAGTCACCTGCCAGAAATGTCATTCAGATGCAAATTCAAGGTTTACAGGTTATTTGACTCACGCAACGCATCATAATAGGGAAAAGTACGGGGTGTTATATTATACTTTCTGGGCAATGACTAGTTTATTGATTGGGGTATTTATGTTTTTTGGAATCCACCTTATTCTATGGTTCCCCCGATCCATTAAAAGTTTGAGAGAAAAAACGAATCATAAGGTATCCATCGCAGATAGATATTTTGTCAGAAGATTTTCGCGAAGTCAGCGTGTAACTCACATATTCGTTATTGTAAGTTTCCTGATGCTTGCCTTTACCGGCATGATACTTAAGTTCTCAAATATGGAATGGGCAACGTATCTTGCCAATTTAATGGGCGGAGCGCATATAGCAGGACAAATTCACAGGTTTGGTGCTTTTCTTACATTTTGTTATTTCTTCTTTCATTTATTCTCCTTAATTCAGTCTAAGATTAAGCTGCACATTCCTATGACAAAGTTCATTTTCGGCAAAAATTCGCTGATGTTCAATAAACAAGATTTCATAGACCTTGGTGATACCATTAAATGGTTTATTGGCAAGGGGCCGAAACCAAATTATGGACGTTGGACCTACTGGGAAAAATTCGATTATATGGCTGTATTTTGGGGTATAGCAGTGATAGGATTTTCAGGTTTGATGCTTTGGTTTCCTGAAATATTTACTAAGATATTCCCTGGTTGGCTGATTAATGTTGCGCAGATCATTCACAGTGATGAAGCCTTACTTGCTGTAGGATTTATTTTTACGATACATTTTTTTAATACTCACCTTCGCCCGGATGCTTTCCCTATGGATACTGCAATATTTACAGGGCTTGTACAACTGGATGAATTCAAGAAAGACCGACCTCGTGAATATAAAGAACTTAAAGACTCAGGTCGCCTCAAAAAAGTGATGGTGAAAAAGGAATTCCAAAGCTGGTATTACAATATTATCAGAACCTTTGGATTTGTATTTGTAGCCTTCGGTCTGATACTAGTTGGATTTATCATCTACTCGATGCTTTTCGGATACAAATAGCAATCACAAAAAAGCTTCTTTGTTTGCTAGTACAAAGAAGCTTTAATTATATTTAAAACCGAAACTTATTGTTTATTCCTTCCGGATCAATGTGCATTTATGTCGTGATAACCATTGATCATGCTTTTAAAGTTATTTAATGGATGTTTTCCTATTGATGCAACATACAAGTGGACTATCAAAAAAATTGAAACCAGAAAACCCATACTTGCATGAAAGATGGCGGTCATAAATATTCCACTCACCGAATAGACTTTCTCGATAATTAACTCAGGGAACAGAAGCGCTATACCTGTGATAATTAATCCAGGAACGAAAAAATACATTGTGATTAAGTACGAAACTTTTTGCATCGGATTAAACTTTCGCTTTTCAGATAATGGAAACGGCGGTTGTTCATGTTTAAACAATCCGGAAGTATAGTAACCGATTTGCAAATTAAGCCGTTTCAACAATCCCTTTAGTTTGAGCCGATAATATTTATGGTTGGAAGTCAGTATATTACCAAAAAAGAAAAGCAAGTAATTAACAGTGATAAGAATCCCGGAAATGTTATGAAGATTTACAGCCAATTCGAAGTTCATTAATTCAAATGTGGCACTGGAAAATTGCATATTTATTCCGGTAAAAATCAAAATCAATATCCCTAACGCATTGATTCCGTGCCAAATTCTTAACCAGATAGGATAAAAATAGATTTTATTTTCAGACGTCATGAATTTATTTTTTAATGATTCTAACGATTATATGAATACAAACACCGGCCAGCGCCATTAAGAATATAAGAATGCTGGCGCGGTTAAGCCAGTCATTCTGATATGCTCCAATAACATATGACTTATTCGAAATAATGGAATTGAGCTTACCTTCCTGCGATCGACTCTGGAGATTTTTATATTTATACAATGACGCTTCAAGCATTGAATTTTTGGAATGACACTCCACACAATTTTTCAAAGCTTTTTCTTTCGGAAGAATATTGTGGGAAACTGATAGCGAGTCAACAACCTGTGTGTGACACTCAATGCACCTTACATTCCGAAAATGAAGAGCCTGATTGGGAAGCCATTCATGAATCTGGGCAAGAGCAGGTTTTAGTGTATCGGAAATCAATTGAAACTTGGTATTGTTGCTGTGACACGACATGCACATTTCATTACTGAAGCTAACGATATCGTCAACGACAAAACTAGTACGGGATTTTGCCTGATAATAGTGTTGATTGTGACATTTTGAGCAAGTGAAGCTTTCGCCACTTTTCTGAAAATGAACACTTTTCTGAAATTCCTCATCAATTTTTTCAAACTGATAAGCGGCATATTTCTCATCTCCTCCATGACAATCCAAACAAGTACTAAGTGGTTCTAGTTTGAGTTCTGCATTGTGAGGGTAAGTGGTATAATCGGCTGAATGACAATCGGTACATTTAAATTTGGCATGTACGCTAGTTGCGAGATGATCTTTATCCAGAATATACAACGGATTCATCATCCGTTTGTCGTCCTTCTTTGTCAGCGTATTTTGAAAAGCGAATGTTTGATGGGTATGACACTTTAGACACAAATCATTTTCAGGAGCAAGTGCTTTCTCCTGAGCCTGAGATTTTTGGGAAATCCCTATGGAAAGCATTAATAGTAAAAAAAGAAAAGAACTTCGCATGACCAAGCTGTTAAATGAAAATGCTGAAGTCCGGAATTTGAACTTCAGCATTTTTAAAAATGAGTATTACTTTAATGTGCGAATGAAATTTACAAGCGCCCAACGATCTTCTACTGCAGGAATTTTTTTCTCGAAATTTGGCATTTCATCACGACCAATAAATGATTCAAAATAGACTTCGCCATCACTTTGTGCCTGAAATTTACCGTCTTTCAAAGAGTTAATTTTTGTTTTCATGCTCGATGCTTTTGCACCATCGCCCAATCCTGCACCACCATGGCACGATTTGCAATGTTTTGCATAAAGCATTTTTCCAACATTTTCAGGATCGCCTTTACCTTTTTGGGGATTGGCCATGCTTTTGTAATTAGCAGGTACTTGCCATGCTGCACCCGCTTTCTGATCCTGTGGAGCAACAAAAGAAAAAAGAACGACTGAAGTCATAATTACGACTGCACTACCTAATAAATTTCTAAATGTCTTTTTCATATTCTTAATATTTACTTATTAATACGAATGCAAGATAACAATTATCCGGCCAAAATTATTAAACCCTGTTTTTATTAAAAACCCCACAGGCGGGTAATGTTAAAACCAATTGACCATTGTTGTTTATTGAAGTCATTCTGATTCCACATGATATTATCCTGCGGCAATAAGCCATTTGCGGTTCCAAGGAAAATCTGGAAGGCATGAGTGCTTGTCGAAATTTCGTAACCAACTGCCAGATTTGGTTTTGGATGATTCGTCCACTCGATTTGTTCAGAGATCTCTTTAATTTTCAAAGGTTCATCATAATTAAAAATGATGGATCCCTGTGGTGATACTTTTATTCTTCCATTAAAATGAACACCAATTTTATCGTGATCGTAAAGCGTACCAACCGAGTTGTAATGTGTGAAACTTACCCCGGCCTGAACAGACAACCAATCGGTAAATTTCCGGCCAATAATCAATTCTGAAAAATAGCTTAGCCGATCAGGAAACTGGAATTTATTGAATAATTGCTGATGTGTGCCAACACGAACCTGGCCAGACTCAAACGCGCTGATGTTTCGGCCATCAATGGCTACATTACCATACAGTGCAATAGCAACAGGAAATGTATTTTTACGCGTTTGCTGAAAGATCGTCCATTTTGCACTCATATCAGAGGTCATATTCTTCTTGGTAATTCCTGCACCAATCTGAAAATTCTTTAGCAGTACGTAGTTTAATCCTACCCTGATATTAGACCCCGGAGCGTATATTCCCCACAAATCAGAACGTCCGTTTTCGGTTGTTCCGAATTTGTGCTGTATCACTGCTTCAAGTGTATTGACATTTGGAATAACCGTCGTTTGCGCGTCTATCAGGTAACCGCTTTCAAATGGTGATCGTACCGGTTTGTCTTTTTCTTTGACTCCGGTTGAATCGGTTGCAACGTCCTGGGCAAATGATAGCGTCGAAATCAATAAAAAAGAAAATATAATGAGAATGTTTTTTTTCATTTCTGCGAATATTAAATGTTTGCATTAATTGTTTTTGGCACCGTCGGTTATCCATGCAAGAATAATCGCAGCTTCACCTGCAGTATATTTTTTCCATGTATGGCTAGCAGTTGCCGGCGCAGGAAATGTATAGATCATACTTTGTCCTGGAGTAGCTATGTTTACCAGACTGGGCACAATTGATGCAAATGCATTGGCCGTAGTTAAATCCGGCGCTTGTCCGCCTGTTTTATGACAAGAGGTACAATTAGTGCCTGCGGTAAAAATGGGTACAACCTGTGTCGAAAAGCTGACGGTTCCGGTAATTGGAGGAACTTCCACAGGCATGATGAAATCGTATTTACAGCCATTCATAAACAACGAAAACAAAAGCAAAGTGAGGAATATTGTACGTTTTTTCATGATCTACATTTTTAATGTTAATACAAAAAAAGACTTCAATTTGTAATAAAAAGAAGCCTTTTTTATCCGTCTTGTAAATACCTTATTTAGAGTTTGGCAATAGAATTAGTCAACAATGCTTTTGTATATGCAAAATTGTGAATTCCCAAACTGTAATCTCTTAAGCATAACTGGAAGTTGATCAGTGCACCCATTTGCGCATTTGATAAAGTCAGTATTGGTAATGTTGCATTATAGTCTTTTTGTGCCTGTGACCAGCTTGCAGGAGGTGTTCCGACATATTTGAAACTTTTTGCATTATAGGTTTCAGCAGTTGAATTGGTGATTGGATCGTAAACGTTCAGATAACCATCATAGTTATTAGCTGTTAGTCCGGCCCATAGATTAGAAGCTGCGTCACCGTTTCTATTCAGAATATCAACACCACCAACAGAAAGCTTTGTTGCCAATGAATTCAGGAGGTCTTTGATCTCTTTGCGTGGATTAACCCAAAGTGTGGTGTTGGATGCAGTAATTGCAGTTGAGTGACAACCTGTAACATTACAGCCATCAAATTTACCCGCAGCACTGAATGTATGTCCGCCAGATCTTCCGACCATCGTTCCCATATGACAGTCAACACATGCAGCAGCCTGGGTGTGTGCAGAATTGGTGTAAGCCAATGTCCCCGGGAACTCAACGCCTCCCATTCCTGCGTAAACAGCTCCAATTGCACCATAGTGGGTATGGGTTCTGTAGCTTGGTTTGATAATATTAGTTGTTCCTGTTGGGTTACCATCATATACAACACCTGTTGTAGTTGCCAAAGCAACATAGTCTAAAACATTTCCTGTTAATACGTTGGTGAAAGGACGTGGCTGGTGGCATTTTACACATAAGTTACTGCTTCCGCCGTCAGCTTTAAGATCAATGGTTTTTGTTCCTCCCCACATTGTCATTGGTACAGGTGCAACAGTGGTAAATGCCAGGTCAGCAGTTCCATAGGTTGTATGCAGTGCACTGTGACAAGTTGAACAACCAATTTCGCCATATGCATCAGAAGAAACAGTAGCATAATTATTTACATACTTGCCTGTCGTTGCGTTTAGCGTAAAAGTTGCAGGAACTTTATTCTTTACTACATATTTAAATGCTTCCTGTGCGTGGCAGGGTGTACATCCTGTGTTGCCTGATTCTTCGAAAGCAGCTTCTCCGTAACTGTGTTTAGAGAACTCGAATTGGGTGGCAATAAGATCTACTTTGGTCGCAGTATGACAAATTTTGCAAGTTTCATTTGCATCTTTTCCATCCTTGCCGTCAGCGCCGGCAGCTCCGGTCATACCCATAGGGCCTTCTTTAACACACGATGGGGCTATACATGCAATTACAATAGCGTATAGCAAAAGGCGGGTAACATTTTTAAGTTTCATAAAAAAAGTATATTACAGGGTTATATTGATATTTAAAAGTTATGAATTGAAGAGTTTGGTTTTCTTTTAGCTAAATTATAAATAACCATAAATTATTCTGTAATGGATTGAAAAAATTTTGCAAATACCAACTCTACTATTTCAAATGTTTCGTGGGTAAAAGTATAATAGCGATGAGAATAAACAAATGTAAACAGGTTGATATGTTTGCGTTACTATGTGAATATATAACAGGAAATAGATTGATATATATCAATCTATTGTTATGGCTTAACAAATAATTGATAAAAAACTGAAGGTAAGGTTTCGGAATCAGGTATTACAAAAACATATAGTTTTGATGGTCAAAATCCCACAAATCGGTAATTTTTAATGTAATTATCCGTTTCTGCTTATTTCGATAAGATCCTCTTCTTTAATTACATTGATGGTATTACGAGAATGATTTATGATGCCAGAGTCTTCGAATTCTTTTAAGTTACGGATAAAACTCTCTTTGGTCATTCCCGACATTTCCGCGAGTTCCTGTTTGGTAAGAACAAATTGAAACGGATTTGATAAATAAATCTCATTCTTTAAATAAAGCAACGTATCAGCAACTCTTCCTGGCATATATTTGTGAATCAGGTTTATAAGAGTTTTATGCATTTTGATATGCTGTCCATTGTACAATCTCATCAAATCCATTGCGAACATACTGTTGACTGACAAGACATTGAACATTTTTGAAGTCTCAATAAAACAGCACTCAATATCTGTCAATGCCGCTACGGTAAAATGATGTGAATCGTCGATAATGGTACCGCCTCCTGTGAAAATATTGTTGTCTTTTATAATATCCACGATTAAATTTTTCCCCTTTGGCCCTTCAGAGACTACTTTCGCCATACCGTTCCTGATGCACACAAGGTGAGTTAATGGGGTATTCTGTTTAATGATTGTCTCGCCGGCGCGAAATTTTATTTGCCGCTTATTATCCATGATAGATCGTAACTCCTGCTTTGAGAGATTATTAAATATATGGGTCACGCCGCAATTTTGGCGGTTTAAACAGCAATCAGATGTACAGCCAAGGCATTTATCGCAGTTATTTAAAGATCCAAATGCAGACATATAGATATATTAATTTGAAGGCGAATGTAGATTAAATATTCTATATTTAATAATACACAGTTTTCTTGAAAACAATCAACACAATTTCACAAGCTTTGTTTTTAATAGATTTGATCAGTCTATTAACAAATTAAGTCCAATAAGTGTTTCTTTCTCTGCCAATTATTTTCTACTTTTTGTTTATTTGTATTCACCAATCAATATCCCGGAAACATTCCATGAACTAAAACTACCTCCTTCACTTTCGCCCATCGGGATTGTCACCGAAAATTTGTGTTTTCCTGGTTGGATATCTGTAATGGGGAAAAATACTGGATTTGTTGCTGATCCAGGGCACCAACCCGATCGGCTGTAATCACTTGATGATGTCCCATTCCAGAAATTACCTGATGCAGGATTGTATTTACGGTATGTCGCACAGTCGCATCGCCAGGGTGTGTGCTGAAATAAAACCTTATTGTCGAGCATGATTGTATTTGTTTTTTGGTTAAACTCATCGCCTCCGCCCCATCCTCCGTGGCCGGTTGTAATATAGCGCATCCTGATATTTGTAATACCCTCAGGGATAGTTGCCTCCATATTCAGCGTATCGCTTCCAAACAGTGTCCCATATTCCTGCCCCGACATTTCCATCACATTCAATGTATTGAAAAGTGGCATTGACCAATATTTTTTTGAGGGTTTCTCCGATACCTCCATACTTCCGGGGTAATATTTAAGTTTCAGACTTACACGATGTCCTCCTTTGTCGTAGTTGCCAATAAATACACCAATCCAGCGTTCACCCTGAAGTAGCGGCAAAAGCTCTGTAACCTCTTGTTTATAAAGTGTGGAGTCTTCCCATTGCTGTCCAAAAACAGTTGCTTTATCATTAAACTGACCTATGCCGAATGAAGTAAAAAACCGCATGATTTCAACCATCGGTGAATAGTCTTCGGTGGCAACGACTCCCTGATACGATTTTCCGTTTTTAGCAAGAAAAGAGGGTAGCATTTTAACCCCGTTTTTTAAACCATCAAGAAATGATTTTTCTTTATCCAATGGGATCATAAATACAGAGCCTGTACGGTCGTAAGCATCTCCATTCGAATGCTGGTACAATTCAGCAAACAATTGTGTTTCATCTGGCACAACAGGTAATTTTACTTTTTTCAGGATCACAGTTCCAGCCGAATATTTAAAGGTTTTCTGTGCGGAGGTGTCAGCTGGATTTACAATCTCATTTCCGAAACTGATTTGTTCGTTGGTAAATACATCCACTGTTGTAATCAGGTTCTCAGTAATACGGTACTTGTAAAGCGATAAATCTAAACTTTCTCCCATGTCTGCTGACAAGATGGGTTCGATCTCTTTTTGCTTTAAAGATTTTACTTCGGTGGCTATAATTTCATAATTGCCATTCCGGATGATTTTCAATACTAATCCATCCGGAATACCATAGGCCATTGAGGGTGTACCTTTGACGCCCAACTGGGTCGTGTACCAGATGTCGATTGAATTTGAACGAAGGGAAGTTTTTAATTTTTTGCAGGTGTAGCCAAGAATAACAGCAGTCTCATTGGTTTCGGTCAATACGGGATATTCCGAAAAAGCCAGTGGCGTGTTGATAATTTGGCTGTTCGAAAAACGGGCAACCTGGAAGGTGTTTTTAGTTCCAAAATCAATATAACTTGTTTCTTTTGCGATCGTTGGAAGCAGCGTTTTTGAAATATTTTCAGTCCAGGATCGTGATGCAGTGGGCGAACACATAAGCATGCTTTTAGCTCCCTCGGTGCGAGGCTTACCATTTACTACAACCTGAAAAGTTACCTTAACCATTTCGGGAAGTTTTTTTGGACTGGCAAAACTATGACTGACAAAAACATGCAGCAATACGACAATTATTAGTTTTCTCATGATTGTTTTTTCAAGCGTTTGGTGCTTCTGATCGTTAAAGATAAAAAATTTGCTTAATGCAATTGAATTTAAAATAGAGACCGCCTCATTTTTGATGAGACGGTCTCGGGTTATTCATTAAGAGCTATGCTTTTAATTTTTTGGACCATCTCCGTACTGAGGATTGGTTTTGTCAAACCACAATCTTTCAGTGTTCAATTTGATAGGATCCAAAACAGCAGGAGTAAGACCCTGCTCAGTAATTGCGGCCATTATATTCGTGTAATTAACCAAATCTTTTCCAGGCATAGTAATCACAAAACGACGTGGGAGTGTCATTTCCACTCCACTTGCTGTAATTTTCTCCCATGCCAGATAGGCACTACCTTTCTTTGGAACTCCTGACCGACGAACAGTTGACCATACATCGCCAGGGGTGTTCATAAAGTTGATATACTGCTGAATATAGACCTTTTCGAGTCCGTCAGTTGCCAGGTTACAAATTGGTTTGGCCAATAAGGCATCAATTTCGCCACTTTGTAATTTAGTTGCACCAGCAGCTGCTTCGTCAACATTGGTATAAACAGGGTCACCACTATAATAGGGCATCTGGTTGTTTTTAGCCAGGGCATCCATTCTGTCGACTGATAACCGGACACCTTTATTGAAGTACTCCTGAGCGCTTTTAGGAAGGGTTGCTCCCAACAATTTAAATTCAGCCAGGTAAAGGTTTGTTTCCGCAGAACTTCCCAAAATTACATTCAATCCCGGGTCGTTGTCTTTCAATTCGATAACTCGGCCACCCGGTTTCGTTGGATAAGTGAAATCGTAAGTTGTACGAACCATTTTTTCGGAATAGAGTGAGGTTGATGCATAGGTTTTCTGAACACTACCAACAGTCAGCTTATTCAGCACACCCTGATTAAAATAAATGTCGTTGATTGGATCCTGCTTTGCATCGGGTGAAAGCGGAGCTCCGTGGTAACGCACCCAAGGTTCACCTGGAGTTTTCCAGCCTGTGAACTTCTTATTAGTATCAACATTTGCATATTGTGCGACATAAGGAGGCAATGCTTTTCCGGCATCCAAAAATGCCTGAACGACCTCACCATTGAAGGCGTCTTTCTCGAAGATGAAACGTAAGCGGGGATCCCTGTTTCCAACCATAAAATCAACCAGGTTTTTGCTGGCAAATCCGATCCACATGTCATTACCTGTTCCGTAATATTTCACCCCTTTATTATAGATGAAATCATCACCTAAACCATCCATGTAACCGGCAGTTGCAGCACCGACTTCGCCGGCAATTTTCAAGGCCAGGGCACGATCCTGATTGACTAAACGGGCAGCAATCTTAAGTTTCAGCAAATTGCAGAACTTAGCCCATTTGCCATAATCACCACCATAAATTATATCCTGACTTCCCAGACTAACCTGATTTTGTGCTGTTGCAAGAATAGCAATGGCACCATCCAATTCTTTCAACCACTGTGTGAAAAGCGCCTTTTGATTATCAAGAACGGGAGTTAATAACGGAGGACTGGTATAAGGTGCTAATCCTGCCTCAGAATAAACTAATGAACCGGAATTGTCGGTATTGTGAATAGCCGGCAAAATCTGGGTAGCATAAGTTAAGGCTTTCATAGCCTGGTAGGTTGCCTTTTCAGGCTCAGCCATTTTATCAATGTTATACCTAACATCGAGCGTCTGGGTAAACAATTTACTGTACAGGTCAAACCCGGCAGAAGCGGTCATCTCCACAAAATCAGATGTGTTTCCGCCTTGTTTGGTTGTTACTTGTGACCAGGGATATATGTACTGAAAGTTATTATAAAACCAGGTTGTATAATCGTTCGAGTACATCTGATCGATGGCGGTGGTAACAGAGAACCTAAGATCCGGTTTCGAAATGGTTGACGGATCTGAATTCATATCGCCAAACTTTTGTTTGTCGCAGCCCCAGAATGTCAGGAAAACCAGTGCAAATACTATTTTATATGTATTTTTCATGTATTACTAATTTTTGAATAGATTAAAAACCCACAGATACAGTCATTGTATATGATGCAGTATAAGGACTGAAAGATCGTTCGCGGAATGATTCGGTACTTGATGTTCCCCTGAAACTTTCAGGATTCAGGTGATTAGGAAGAGAGTTGTACAGGTAACCAAGGTTACGGGCATTTAATGAAATAGCCAGCGAAGTTGCCTTGATTTTCCTGGCAAGTGTCACAGGAAGATTGTAACCTAACGATACATTACGTACAGCGATATAACTCACTTTGCTGAACCAGTCCTCATTGATTACACCGGTACTCCATGAATTATTCCTGTATGTAAAATAACTGGCATGGGTAGGCTCAACATAACCTTTATCCATCGCTTCCTTATAAGTTAAACCACCAACATCCTGAGAAGCGCCATTTGGAGTGGTTACTTTCTGACCAACCTTAAAAACTCCGTCTGGAATCACCCCATCGACGAATGTTTGTCCTTTTGAATCAGCATATCCTGTAGTCCATGATTGACCACCGTGTTCAGCATCTCTGTTTGCCAATGAAGTTTCAAGGTAACCGTATGATGTACCGTATTTATTCGAGTACGATGCAATGTTGCCACCGAAACGCGCATCAAGCAAGAATGAGAAAGTGATGTTTTTGAAAGATAGAGCATTATTCCACGACCCTTCAAAGTCTGGTTGAATTTTACCAACTATCTCCGCTTTATTACTTCTGGTGTAATAAGCTCCGCGACGTGTATCATTCCAGGTCAGAATCTTCTTGCCATTGAGCGGATCGTTTGCGTTAGCCGTATTGTTCCACTCCAATGGTTTTGTATCCGACATCAGCACACCATATTCGCCGCCTTCAAAAGCCACAGAACCAACACGGAAGTTACCATAAGCGATATCACCTCCAAGAGTTTTATATTCACCCACTTCTTTGCGAAGATTCGAAATTGTGGTTTTGTTATTCCAGTAGTTAAAAGTTGACTCCCATTTAAAATTTTTGGTTCTTACAGGCTCGACTCTTAATGAAAGTTCCAGACCACGATTTTTTAGCGATCCGATATTAGACATCATTGAGTTATATCCCGATTCGCCAGGAATAGGAATTGATCCGATTTGATTATTAATCGTTTCGTCATAAATTGAAAGATCAATTCCGATCCGGTTATTGATAAATCTCAGATCAAGACCAGCTTCAAAAGAGTTCTTCCTTTCAGGTTTAATACTTGGGTCAACCAAAGTCGTCGATTTCGAATTGGTA
>JBBRZE010000052.1:0-38982 GCA_038236995.1 Bacteroidales bacterium
GAATCTTTATAATATTCAAAAATTACTTGATTTTGAATTGGTCATCGTTTCAAATCAGGACGGATTGGGGACCTCATCCTATCCGGCTGAGACATTCTGGCCGGCGCAGCAAATGATGCTGAAAGCTTTTGAAAACGAAGGTATTAAATTCAGTAATATTCATATTGATCCCTCCATGCCTGCGGACAAATCACCCAATCGTAAACCGGGTATTGGCATGTTAAATAATTACTTTTCAGGAGAATACGATCTCTCCGGATCATTTGTTATTGGCGATCGTCCAACAGATATTGAATTGGCAAAAAATCTGGGGGCTAAAGGAATATTTTTCGCACCTGAAAGTCGGAGCAACGAGTTGGAAGATAAGAAATTAGATCTTTTCTGCGCTTTGGTTTCTGATAATTGGGATCATATTTTCAGTTTTCTTGCTATCGGTGAACGCACCGCAACAATTCGCAGAAAAACTTCTGAAACTGATATTTTCGTTGAGTTAAAATTAGATGGAACCGGTAAATGCGAAGTTTCGACCGGATTGGGATTTTTTGATCATATGCTCGATCAAATCGGGCGCCACTCCGGGTGCGATCTGACAATTAACGTGATCGGAGATCTTGTTGTTGACGAGCATCATACCATTGAAGACACGGGTATTGCTCTGGGTGAAGCCATCCGTAAAGCGCTTGGTGACAAACGTGGTATCGAACGATACGGTTTCTGTCTGCCAATGGATGATTGTCTTGCGCAGGTGGCCCTTGATTTTGGCGGAAGATCGTGGTTAGTATGGGATGCAAAATTCCATCGCGAGAAAGTAGGCGATGTACCAACAGAGATGTTCTTTCATTTTTTTAAATCCTTATCCGATTCAGCTTTAGCCAATCTGAATATTAAGGCAGAAGGTACTAATGAGCATCACAAGATTGAAGGAATTTTTAAAGCTTTTGCACGTGCATTGAAGATGGCCATCCGAAAAGATCCATTTGTGCAATCGCTTCCCAGTACAAAAGGGGTACTTTAAATCGTATAAACTGGAACAAACTTTCAAACAAATATATGCAATCGATTCGCAAAGAAACCGGGATAAGAAATACTGCGATATTACTTATTCATTGTCCTGACAAACAGGGAATTCTTGCTGCCGTCACCGAATTTTTGAATGAAAACCGCGGTAACATTATTTACCTCGATCAGCACGTCGATCACGAAGAAGAGCTTTTTTATATGCGTGTGGAATGGGAATTGGAAAAATTTGCAATTCCTCGTTTGAAAATAGCTGACTATTTTCAAACGCTTATTGCACAGAAATTTGGAATTAAGTTTTCACTTCATTTTTCAGATAAACCTCCAAGAATGGCGGTGTTTGTATCAAAAATGTCACATTGTCTTTTTGATATTCTTTCGCGGTACACTGCTGGTGATTGGGAAACTGAGATTCCATTGATAATCAGCAATCACGAAACGTTAAGGCCCGTTGCACAACGTTTTGGTATCGATTTTCATCTTGTTGAAAAGACCAGTGCAAATAAAGCCGAACAGGAGCTAAAAGAGATTGAAATTCTGAAACAATACAATATTGATTTCGTTGTATTGGCCAGGTATATGCAAGTGCTGTCTGATCAGTTTGTGGCCAATTATCCGAACAGGATTATCAATATTCATCACTCATTCTTACCCGCATTTGCAGGTGCAAAACCTTATCATGCTGCTCATGAGCGTGGTGTAAAAATTATTGGTGCTACCAGTCATTATGTTACAACTGATCTCGATGCCGGGCCGATTATCGCTCAGGATGTCGTTCGGATATCGCATATTGATAATGTCGATAGCCTTATCCGGAAGGGAAGGGATCTCGAAAAGATTGTATTAAGCGAAGCTGTATACAAACATCTTCAACGAAAGATATTGGTTTACAATAATAGAACAGTAGTGTTTAATTAAGTGAATTACAATGAAAAGCATTTTTAAAAATACTAAAATGGCCCTTGTGGGTTTGTTTATTTTCACGAATGCTTTTTCACAATCGACTGAAATTCCTTTTCAGGAAATCCCGACAGATTACGAATTTACATCCAAAATCGGAGATGTAATTCCCGATTTCACGATGACCTTGTTAAACGGGAAAAAGGTTTCTTCAAATGATTGGAGAGGTAAAGTGGTTATGCTTCAGTTTACAGCAAGTTGGTGTGGTGTTTGCCGTAAAGAGATTCCTTTTATTGACCGGGATATTTGGCTGAAAAATAAAAAAAATCCGAGTTTTTTACTTTTTGGCGTTGATCGCGATGAACCGCTGGAAATAGTAAAAAGATACCAGAAGGAGATGGAAATTGCATACCCTTTGGCGATTGATCCCAATGCCAATATCTTCGGAATTTTTGCTGATAAAAAAGCCGGTGTGACCCGCAACGTGATTATTGACCAAAAAGGGAAGATCGTTTTTATGACTCGTCTATTTAAGGAGAGTGAGTTTAAGGAAATGGTGAAAGTGATTGAATTGCTGCTGAAATAGTAGATTTTATCAATAAATTTTAGAATGAAGATTGTAATTATTAAATACAATGCCGGTAATATAAGGTCTGTTGATTTTGCTTTACAGCGACTTGGTGTTTCTGCATTGATTACTGCCGATCCGGACGAAATCAGAAATGCCGATCGTGTTATTTTTCCGGGAGTGGGAGAAGCTTCGACTACAATGAGTTATCTGAAACTCAACAAACTTGATGCCTTGATTCGAGATCTCCGTCAACCGGTCCTTGGGGTTTGTCTGGGATTGCAATTGATGTGCACTCATTCTGAAGAGGGTGATACAACCTGTTTGGGTATTTTCCCTGAGAAAGTAAAGAAATTCATTCTTCCGCAGGATGATATGACCTCTTTTAAAGTTCCGCATATGGGATGGAACAGTGTCTCCGGATTAAAGACCCCACTTTTTGATCACATTAGCGAAGCCGATTATTTCTACTTTGTACATTCTTTTTACGCCACTGCGGGTGCCGATACTGCTGCAACATGCGATTATATGGTTCCGTTTAGTGCGGCACTTCAGCGCGATAATTTTTACGCCACCCAATTTCATCCTGAGAAAAGTGGTAAGACAGGAGCCAAAATCCTGGAAAACTTTATTAATCTGATAGTTTAAGCAACATGAAGATTGAAATTATACCTGCCATTGATATTATTGATGGTAAATGTGTCCGTTTAAGTCAGGGTGACTATCTGCAAAAAACGATCTACAACGAGAATCCGCTTGAGGTGGCTAAAATGTTCGAAGCAGTTGGGTTGAAGAGATTGCATCTTGTCGACCTCGATGGTGCAAAAGCACATCACATTGTTAATCAAAAGGTATTGGAGAGTATTGCGACAAATACCAATCTGATTATCGACTTTGGAGGTGGATTAAAATCGGATGAAGATCTGAATATCGCGTTCGAATCGGGTGCATCGATGGTAACCGGGGGAAGTATTGCGGTAAAATCACCTGAGATTTTTTTGAGGTGGATTGAAAAATTTGGTGCTGAAAAAATTATTTTGGGTGCTGATGCGAAAAACGAAATGATCGCAATCGCCGGTTGGCAGGAAAGTACCGGAACTGATATTTTTACTTTTATAAATAACTGGCATTCCAAAGGAATCCGGAAAATCATCAGCACCGATATTAGTCGCGACGGTATGTTACAAGGTGCAGCTGTCGAACTTTATAAGAAGATTCTTCTTGCAGTCCCTGACGCCTACCTGATCGCAAGTGGAGGAGTCAGTTCGATGGCTGATATTCTTGAATTACAGAATGCGGGGATACCGGCTGTAATCACTGGAAAGGCGATTTATGAAGGACGGATAACGATGGAAGAGATCAGGGAATTTTTAAACTAAAAGGAATGCTTGCAAAACGAATTATACCATGCCTCGATATCAGGGACGGACAAACCGTGAAAGGGGTCAATTTTGTAAATATCATCAATGTCGGTGATCCTGTTGAGCTTGGGAAGCTTTATGCGGAACAAGGGGCTGACGAACTCGTTTTTCTTGATATTACTGCCACTCACGAAGGACGCAAAACCTTTGTTGAACTGGTCAGGCGTATTGCTCAGAATCTGGATATTCCGTTTACGGTCGGTGGCGGAATCAGCGAGATTAAAGATGCTGAGGCATTATTGGCTGCCGGTGCAGATAAGATCTCAATCAATTCATCTGCGGTGCGCAATCCGCAACTGATTGATGATCTGGCCCGTAATTTTGGAAGCCAGTTTGTCGTTGTTGCGATCGATGCACGCGAGGCAAATGATTACTGGACAGTAACTGTCAATGGCGGTCGCATTCCGACCAATAAAGAACTTTACTCGTGGGCAAAAGAGGCTGAAAACCGCGGAGCCGGCGAAATCCTGTTTACATCTATGAATCACGATGGAACAAAAAACGGTTTTGCGAATAAAGAGCTCGCAAAACTTTCCGAGATCCTTACGATCCCGCTTATTGCATCCGGAGGTGCTGGTACGATGGAACATTTTGCTGATGTTTTTACATTGGGAAAGGCCGATGCCGGTCTCGCTGCCAGTATTTTCCACTTTCACGAAATTGCCATTCCCGATCTAAAGCATTACCTTCGCACACAAGGGATTTGTATACGATAGGTAACTGAGATTTAATAGAAGGCAAGTACAGACGCAAGGTGCGCAAAGCAATAAAATAGATACATTTAATATATGGAACTTAATTTCAATAAACTGGCAGGCGAAATTCTTCCTGCTGTTATTCAGGATAATACAACAGAAAAGGTTTTAATGGTTGGGTTTATGAATAAAGAGGCCTACGAAAAAACTGTTTCAACAGGATTGGTGACTTTTTTCAGCCGTACAAAAAACCGATTATGGACAAAAGGGGAGGAGTCAGGTAATTTTTTAAAGGTAGTTACTATTCAACCTGATTGCGATCAGGATACACTTTTGATTAAAGTCGATCCGGTTGGTCCTGTTTGTCATACCGGCACTGATACCTGTTGGGGCGAAGTCAATAAGCAGGATGATTTGATGTTCCTGAAACATTTGCAGGATTTCATCGACAAACGCAAACAAGAGATGCCCAAAGGATCGTATACGACCACCTTGTTTGAAGATGGGCTATCACGCATGGCGCAAAAAGTTGGAGAAGAAGCTATCGAGACGGTCATCGAAGCCATGGCGGGAAATGATGAACGGTTGCTTTATGAAGCTTCTGATCTGGTCTATCACCTGATTGTTCTTTTGTCACACAAGGGTTATCGTATCGAGGATATTGCCAGGGAGTTGAAGAAGAGGCATAAATAATAGTCTGATAATGTGCTAAATAGCTGTTCGAAAATTAACAACTTAAGTGATGAAGATAAAGGTTTTATTAATGTTTGTTTTGACTTTCACCCTCAATTTAGTAGTTTCTGTGGCTGTTGCGGTTCCAAAAATTGTCGTTACCGAAAAAGACAAGGCATTACTTCAGGAGAAACTCAATAAGTTTTCGAAGGACAGTAATCTTTCCACAGGTGAATTGTTACTGAAGATTGGAAACGATTTTATGGGAACGCCATATGTTGGAAATACGCTCGATCGCACAGTTGAGGAAGACCTTGTTGTTAATTTACGCGAACTCGACTGCACCACTTTTGCTGAGAATTGCCTGGCAATTGCTAGAACGATTAAAAGTGGGAAACCTACTTTTGAAAGTTTCACAAATGAACTTGAAAAGATCAGGTACCGTAATGGACAGCTAAACGGGTATGTCAGCAGGTTACATTACTTTGGTGAATGGATTACGAATAATGCCGAAAAAGGGATCGTTGAAGATGTATCTTCGAAAATTGGCGGTGTAAAATGTCCCATTGTCCTTAATTTTATGGGTACCCATCCTGAATCGTATCCTCAGCTGAAAGCAAATCCTGCGTTGATAAAAGAGATCAAACAAATTGAAATTCAAGTGTCGGGTAAACCATTTTTCTATATTCCAAAGGAGAAAATTGCGAGCCGTGAAAAAGAAATGCTGGATGGAGACATTGTGGCGCTTGTTACCAAAATACCAGGAATGGATGTCTCGCATGTTGGGATACTTTTCAAGAAGAATGGACGGGTATATCTGCTTCATGCTTCTTTGTCGGGAGGAAAAGTTGGAACGACAAAGGTTCCGTTGGCTGATTATCTAAAGGACTCGAAAAATACGACCGGTATTTTTGTGGTGAGGGCGAAGTGATTAATCATTAAGTAATTATATTTTTAAATATATTGTCTAATAGACAAAAATGAGGCCATCGCAAAATGTAATTGAGATGGCCCCGCTAATTTTTTCGACCGATTAATTATTTTCTGTTCTTGCTTCCTTTATCGCGGCGATTATTCACATTGTTGTTTCAGTTTTTACGACCACTGTTATTTTTTCGATTTCTTTCATAACCATGTTTGTCATAACTGGTATCACCTGCTTTATCATTACCTTTAATCCGATAGTAACGACCTCTGTTTGCCTGGTTCCTTTCGCGATCACTTTTATCGCGGAAGTATGATCTTTCTGGTCGTGAACCAATGGTTCTTTGAACAAACCTATTCCGTCCATTTGCATATTTTGCTCTATATTCACGATGATTATAGTAAGGGGTGCTTCCACGATAATCTCTCATTGCTACCTTGTATCCATTGTACAAATCATAGTTTCTGTATCTGTTGGGAAGGTAACTGCGATGAATCCATGAATTTCCTTCATAATAAATAAACATCGAATTTCTAACATCATAGTAGGCCTCCACATCTGGCAGGTAGTAATAGCGCGAGTCTTCGTAACCTACAGGCGCCCATTGAGGTTGAGAGCCGATGTTAAAATGTACTGAAATTTGAGCCTGAGTTGCGCTTGCGAAAAACAGCACAATTCCCAAAGCAACTAATTTTAAAGTTTTCATATTACCTAATTTTATATTTAAAGTAATTAATTACAAGGCAAAGGTGAGTCCTTTTAATCAGGGAAGTGTTACACAATTTCTAAAAAGAGTTACATTTTTCCCATTATTCAAAACTATAATCGCACCTAACTATTTTACGGTATATTGTAATAAAACAGAGAATATGGATTTTTTATCAAAATTGAACACGCGCTATGCCACAAAGATTTTCGACCCAACGAAAAAGGTTTCGGAAGCTGATATGGATAAATTATTGGAAGCAATCCGGTTATCTGCTTCATCATATGGATTGCAGCCTTACAAGGTATTAGTTGTTGAAAATCCGGCAGTCAGGGCTGAACTTCGAAAAGTTGCCTGGGATCAGCCCCGGATTACAGACGCATCCGCTTTACTCGTTTTTGCTGCGAAATACGAAACCAATGCAGGGACAGTTGATGAATTTGTTGATTTGGTTTCACACACTCGTAACATCCCCAAAGATGCCTTATCGGAATATGGTGATATGATGAAAGGATCGATACAGAGTCAGAGTCCGGAACAGATTGAAACATGGGTGAGCAAACAAGCCTATATTGCACTTGGATTCGGGCTTGTATCTGCTGCTGTTTTAGATATCGATGCCTGTCCGATGGAAGGATTTAGTCCGGCTGATTTTGATCGTATTTTGGATATTAATAAGTTAGGATTGAAATCCAAAGTGATTATGGCAATTGGTTACAGATCAGCTGAGGATAAGTATCAGCGCCTTGCCAAAGTAAGACAGAAAAAAGAAGATTTTATTATCAAGTTCTGAAAAAAAGAGACCGATCAAAATGACCGGTTTCTTTTTTTATATTGCTATTTTGTTGACAAATAGTTTATTACCCCATAATATATTTGTGAATTTGTTTGGCGGCATCGCGTCCTGAGCGAATGGCCCAGACGACAAGGCTCGCACCCCTCGTGATATCGCCGGCAACAAATATTTTGTCAAGATTTGTACTGTTATCAAGTGATTTGACATTTCCACGCGGATCGTATTCAACACCTAAACTATCGAGCAAACCTGCATGGACGGGAGATAAGAATCCCATTGAAAGTAGCACCAGGTCAGCTTCAATGATCTCTTCAGTTCCCGGAATCTCTTTCATGATCATCCGGCCATTATCGCGAACCCATTCAACTTGTGCGACCTCAACTCCTTTTAGATATCCATTTTCACCAATGAATCTTTTCGTAACAAGACTCCATCTTCTTTCGCAACCTTCAAGGTGTGAACTGGATGTTCGAAGCGTATTTGGCCAAAAAGGCCATGGATTGTCCTCGCTCCGTTTTTTCGACGGTTTTGGGAGGATCTCTATTTGCGTTACAAAAGCGGCTTTCTGACGAATGGAAGTTCCCACGCAGTCTGATCCGGTATCACCACCGCCTATTACCAATACTTTCAGGTCTTTAGCCGATACCCTTATTGTTTCATCTACGTTCTGTCCACTTATGACCTTGTTTTGCTGACGGAGGAAATCCATTGCAAAATAAATTCCTTTAAGTTCGCGTCCTTCAGCCGGTAAATCGCGCGGGTCCATTGCGCCGCAAGCAAGGCAAACAGCATCAAAATCCTTCATAAGCTTGTCTGCCGGAATATCAACACCCACTTTGGTATTTACCTTAAATGTAATACCCTCCTTTACAAACAGATTAATCCTTCTGTCGATTACCGTCTTATTTAATTTGAAATCGGGGATTCCGTAACGGAGCAGACCCCCAACTTTGTCATCCTGTTCAAAAACAGTCACGGAATGACCTGCCTGATTCAGCAGGTCGGCAGCAGAAAGTCCTGCCGGACCTGAGCCGATGACAGCAATCTTCTTTCCGGTTCTTTTTGTCGGAATTTGTTCGACAACATGACCCAGATCGAACGCTTTTTCAACAATGGAGCATTCATTTTCACGAATTGTAACAGCCTCGTCATGAATGGCAAGAACACATGATTTTTCGCAAGGAGCAGGACAGATTCTTCCGGTAAATTCCGGAAAACTGTTTGTCGCTGAAAGTAAATCATAAGCTTCACCCCATTTGCCACGGTAGACTGCGTCCTGCCATTCAGGTATATTACTCTCAACCGGACAGGAACTGTGGCAAAAAGGTATGCCGCAATCCATACACCGAGATGCCTGATCTTTACGATCATTCTCGTTAAGTGTCTGTTCTACCTCACCATAATCAAATATTCGCTCATTGATGGGGCGATATCCGCCCAATTTACGTTCTATTTCGATAAAACCTTTTGGATTTCCCATTTTTCTAAACTTTAATCTTCTTTTGTGTTAAACGTTTTTCTGTACTAAAATTACTCCCTCCGGTCAGGTGCATCTTCAGCCAATTCAAGCTTCCTTTTTACCTCTTTCAGTTTCATTTCGTTCAACACTTTTTTGTATTCTAATGGAATGACTTTTACAAATTTTGGCAGGTATTCATCCCAATTGGTAAGCACCATGCTTGCAAGCGGACTTTGGGTATATAGCAGGTGTGCCCCAATCAATTCCTGTAATTCCGAAATATCTGCCTTATCTTCAACCGGACTCATTTCAACGAGTCCTTTGTTACAATAATATTCAAAATCGCCATTTTCGTCGAGAACATAGGCGATACCACCGCTCATCCCGGCAGCAAAATTACGGCCGGTTCTTCCTAGAACGACTGTACGACCTCCTGTCATGTATTCGCAACAATGATCACCCGTTCCTTCAACAACTGCATTTGCACCCGAATTACGGACACAAAAACGTTCACCGGCAACTCCCTGAATGTAAACATCACCACTGGTAGCGCCATAAAGCGTTGTATTTCCGACAATAATATTTTTTTCAGGTGCAAAAGTTGAGCCGTTCGGTGGAAGGACTACAATTTTACCACCTGAAAGTCCTTTCCCAAGATAATCATTTGAATCACCTTCAAGCCTGAATGACACCCCCTTTACTAAAAAGGCACCGAAACTTTGGCCTGCTGTTCCTCGGAAAGTACAGTTAATCGTATCTTTAGGTAAACCTTCTTCTCCGTATCGTTTTGAGATCTGCCCCGATAGCATAGCGCCTACTGTACGCATTACATTGTTAATTTCGTAGGCTAACCAAACTTTTTCACCACCCTTAATGGCTTTGTTTGCCTCGCGGATTAACGTTTTATCAAGCACATCATCCAAATTCTTTGTATTTGGCTGTGTGTTATGAATTGGATATAATTTAGCCTCTTCGGGAAGATTTAAGAATTTCGATAAATCGATATTTTTCATCTTCCAGTTGGTCACTTCATGATTCTGCTCTAAAAGGTCAACCCTTCCGACCAGTTCGTCGAAAGTTCGTACCCCTATTTCAGCCATATATTCACGAATTTCTTCCGAAATAAAAGTGAAATAGTTGATTACGAATTGTGAACGACCTAAGAAACGTTTTCTGAGATTTTTATTTTGAGTTGCAATACCGGCAGGACAAGTATTCAAATGGCATTTGCGCATCATGATACATCCAAGCGAAATTAAGGCGCCTGTCGCGAATCCAAACTCTTCACCACCAAGCATTCCCATGATCACGACATCGCGACCCGTCTTTAATTGACCGTCGACCTGCAGTTTTACACGTCCCCGAAGATTATTCATTACAAGTGTCTGCTGTGCTTCGGCAATCCCGAATTCAGCAGGCAACCCGGCATGCTTGATTGAACTTGCAGGGGAGGCTCCTGTTCCACCTTCGCATCCACTGACGATGATAATATCAGCAAATCCTTTGGCAACACCAGCTGCGATTGTTCCTACACCAGATTCAGCTACTAATTTAACCGATACTTTTGCCTGTGGATTCACATTCTTTAAGTCGAATATCAACTGGGCAAGATCCTCGATGGAATAAATATCGTGATGAGGAGGTGGCGAAATCAGAGTAATTCCCGGCGTTGAATGCCGAAGTTTTGCAATGATCTTGTTGATCTTAAACCCTGGTAATTGTCCGCCTTCTCCAGGTTTTGCACCCTGAGCAATTTTTATCTGTAACTCTGCTGCATTGATCAGGTAATTGTTGGTCACCCCAAAACGACCAGAAGCAACTTGTTTTATCTTTGAGTTTTTGTCTGTTCCAAAACGGCTGGCATCTTCTCCGCCTTCACCTGTATTGCTCCTGCCGCCAATTGTATTCATAGCTACGGCAATCGCTTCGTGCGCTTCCTTCGAGATGGATCCGTAAGACATTGCGCCTGTTACAAATCGCTTGAGAATATTTTCAGCAGGTTCAACTTCCTCTATCGGGATGGGATTTTTTTTCCATTTCAAAGCGCCCCTGATAAACGCAGGTTTGGCATTCTGTTCATCGACAAGCTTACTGAATTTTTTATAGATCTGATAATCATCTGTTCTGGTAGCCCATTGTAAAAGTGCAACACTTTGTGGATTCCAGGCATGAAACTCCCCGTTGTTGCGGAAGTGGTATTCTCCTACTGTTGAAAATTGAACTTTCTTTGAAGGGTTCAAAAAAGCTTCATCGTGAAACATCATCGCTTCCTTGAATATCTCTTCATAACTGACGCCTCCAATACGTGATGGCGTTCCTTTGAAATAATTGTCAATCAATTCATTACTAACGCCTACCGCCTCAAAAAGCTGTGATCCGTGATAGGAACGAAGGGTTGATATTCCCATTTTCGACTGGATCTTGAGAAGACCTTTGTCGATAGCTTTGATATAGTTTTTACGTGCTTCGATATATGGAAGTTTGATCTCTCCTTCTGTTACAAGGTAATCAATTGCTGCAAAAGCAAGATAAGGGTTGACAACACTTGCACCGTAACCGAGTAATAATGCGAAATGGGTAACCTCACGAGGCTCGGCAGTTTCAACGATGATACCGATCTGCATCCGCTTTTTGTTCTTGATCAGATGGTGATGAACGGCAGCAACGGAAAGTAGCGAAGGGAATGGAACCATATCTTCTGAAATATTACGGTCAGTAAGAATGATAAAATTCTTTTTGTCATCAACCGCCTGTTCAGCAGCTTCGAGCATCGCTTTAAACGACTTCTTAAATCCTTCGACACCCCCTTTTTTCGAGAAAAGCATTGGGATTGTTGCATGCGTAAATGTTTCATGCTTAAGATCTTTAATCTTTCCAAGGTCGGTATTGGTAATAATCGGACTGTCGAATTTGATCAGTTTGCAATGATTCGGTGTCTCATCGAGAATATTACTGCTCAGCGAACCAATATAATTTGTAAGCGACATCACAAGTCCTTCGCGAATCGAATCGATAGGAGGATTTGTAACCTGCGCAAATAATTGCCGGAAATATCTGAAAAAACGTTTTGGATTGTCGGAGAATACTGCCAGCGGTGTGTCGTTCCCCATAGAGCTGGTCGGTTCCTGAGCGGTTTCAGCCATCTCCTTGATGATCATCATCATCTCTTCCTTGCTGTACCCAAAAACTTTGGAATAAGGTCCAAACTGATCACCCATTCCGGAAGGAACGCGCTGTTTTACTTTGATCTCTTCAAGTTCTAATCTATTTTCTTTTAGCCAGTTTACATAAGGATTCTTGCGGCTTAATTCAGCTTTAACCTCCTTATCCGGGATAATTATACCTAATTGAGTATCAACTAAAAGTAATTTCCCTGGTCTTAAGCGTCCTTTTTCCTTGATTTCGCTGGCCGGAAAAACCTGAACCCCAACTTCAGAACCCATTACGATCAGGTCATTTTTTGTAATGATGTACCTTGAAGGGCGCAATCCGCTCCGGTCGAGGGTTCCACCAATGTACCGACCGTCGGAGAAGACCATCGAAGCAGGTCCGTCCCATGGTTCCATTAGCGTGGAGTGATATTCATAGAAAGCTTTCAGACTTTCCGGTATTGGATTCTTTTCGTTAAAAGACTCTGGAATCAGCATACAAAGTGCATGAGGAATGCTTCGTCCGGTCATGTTAAGGAATTCAAGAACATTGTCGAACGACGCAGAGTCAGATTTTCCGGGTTCAACGATCGGGAAAAGTTTGTCAAGATCATCGCCGAAAAGATCGGATTGAAGCAACGATTCACGCGCATGCATCCACTGACGGTTTCCTTTAATTGTATTGATTTCGCCGTTGTGGGCGATCATTCTGAATGGTTGGGCCAGATCCCATGTCGGGAATGTATTTGTACTAAAGCGGGAATGAACAAGTGCAATCGCACTGGTCATAGCTGGATTCGTAAGGTCTTTAAAATAGTCACGCAACTGTCCTGCGGTAAACATCCCTTTATAAATGATCACTTTACTTGAAAAACTTGGCAGATAGAACGAATCTTTCTCGGCCAGTTGCGATCCTCTTACGATTCTTTCGGCTTGTTTCCTCGCAAGGTAAAGTTTCCGCTCAAGAATATCCTGTTCGTAATTGCCTTTTACAAATATCTGACGTATACGCGGTTCCGAGCGTTTAGCTATTTCACCTAACACGGAACTATCAACAGGTACATCACGCCAGCAAATCAGGTGAAGACCCTCTGCTTCAACATAGCGGTTGAGCACCTCGATGCAATAGGCTGCCTCTTCTTCATTTACAGGGAGAAAAACAAGTCCGGTACCGTATTTCCCGCTTTCGGGTACAGCAATTTTCAGCGACACATAGAAATCGTGCGGTAATTGCATCAATATACCTGCGCCATCTCCGGTTTTATTGTCTGAGCTTGTAGCTCCGCGATGATCCATATTCAGCAAAACAGTGAGTCCACGCTGAATAAGATCGTGCGACTTCTGGCCTTTTATGTGGGCGACAAATCCGATCCCACATGCATCGTGTTCATTACTGGGATCATACAGCCCCTGAGCTTTAGGAAATCTATTTTGTTCCATTTGATGTAAAATTAGCAAAACTCTCTGCCTGTTGTCAGATAGAAAGTATTTGGGATAATCTGTTTGTAAATATTCAAAAAAAAGCGATAATCTGTAACGATTTGAAAGAAAATATCAGTTATTGCTTATTAATTAAAATCAAAAATACAATTTTTACGCCGAATATCAAAGATCGTTGGTTGACGGAAATTGAAAAACCCGTTGTTTGGTGCTGGTTTTTCAGGTAATTAAGGTTGATATCAATTAAGAATCAATGTGATGGCCATAAATATTAAATAATCATTAAATGTCATTAAGTAAATAAAAACCATCTATTATCGACAAATTGAAAATAAACTGGTCGATTTTAATACGATTTCACTTAAATGAGCATATTGAAATAATCAATTTAATACTGCTATTTGCCGCCGGAAATTAATCGTTCAAACGCTTTTTCTGCCTTACTAAAATTGAAATTGTTTAAAATGACTTTCATTTTTTCATGTATTTCAGGGAGGCAAAGATTTCCGATACTTCCTTCGTGTGTATGGCAAACGTTTTTATCTGGTTGAAAAGTTCCTTTTTTGATCGATTCTCCAACCTGACGGTAAGCGTCCCTGAAAGGAACACCTTGAAGTACTTTTCGGTTCACTTCTTCAACACTATAAATATTTTCGTACCGATTATCATCCATGATCTTCTCGTTTACCTTAATGTTGCTGATTGCGAAGGAGGCGATTGTCAGGCAACTTTTCAATTCGGCAAAGGCAGGAATAAAAACCTCCTTAATTAGTTGCAGATCGCGAAAATAGCCACTTGGAAGATTATTTGTCATCAATAAAATCTGGTTGGGCAGGGATTGGATCCGGTTGCAATGTGAACGGAGAAGTTCGAAAACATCCGGGTTCTTCTTATGCGGCATTATACTTGATCCTGTTGTCAATTCGTCGGGCAGCGACACAAAATTAAAATTCTGGCTCATAAACAGACAAACGTCATAAGCCATCCGCGATAAGGTTGCTGCCACTGAAGCAAGTGCAAAAGTCACACTTTTTTCTACCTTACCACGTCCCATCTGGGCGTAGACAACATTGTAATTCATCGATTCGAAACCTAAAAGATCGGTGGTCATTTGCCGGTTCAGCGGGAATGACGATCCGTAACCAGCTGCTGATCCGAGAGGATTCTGATCTGCGATGCGGTAAGTTGCCTGCAATAACAGTAAATCGTCGGTTAAGCTCTCGGCGTATGCACCGAACCATAAACCAAACGAAGACGGCATTGCAACCTGCAAATGGGTATATCCGGGCATCAGAATGCGTTGGTATTTTTCACTTTGTGCTATTAGTATTTCAAAAAGCTCAATCGTCTGATCAACGACTGATTTTATTTCGCTTCGCGTATATAATTTCAGATCAAGCAATACCTGATCATTCCTGGAACGTCCACTGTGAATTTTTTTACCGACATCACCTAATTTCCGGGTAAGCATCAGTTCGATCTGGGAATGGACATCTTCGCTGCCCTCTTCGATCAAAAAAATGCCAGCCTTAATTTCTTTGTAGATTTCTCGCAATTCGCCTGAAAGTAGTACTAATTCCTGCGAGGTTAACAATCCGATCGATTCGAGCATTACAATATGTGCCAGCGAACCCAATACGTCGAATTCTGCCAAAAAATAGTCCATTTCAGTGTCACGGCCAATTGTGAAGGTCTCAATCAACTGATTAATTTCGGTACCCTTGTCCCAAAGCTTCATTACGTTTAATAATTAGATTATACCCGGCAAAATTATTATTAATTCTTACTTCTTTCCCAATCATTCATCTGTTGGTCATATTTTTCAAGTTCACCTTTCGAGCTTTTACGGAGGAAATATTTTGTAGGCTTCAGGTATTCGCTGCTGTTTTTCGGCGCATTTTCTGTTACCAGGCGATTTCCCGCAGCATCTTTATGGATTGTGAAGCCATCGAAATAAACACTGTCGGCAGTATAGGCTCTGAAACGGATTGAATCGTTCGAGACATCGATCAGTTGATACATTTGGGTATTTGTTGCGAGTTTGTCCATTTTATCGGAGAAACCTGTATCGTACAATTTGGGGCTTGCGTGAGATCCCACATAAACAGCTCCTTGTTTGTCTTTGAATTTGGAGTTTTGTATATGAGCAGCCCTTCCGTAAGCATGGTCGTGTCCCACAAGTACAAGATCTACATTGTATTGATCAATCAATGGTTTAAACAAGGCACGCAGGTAAAAATAGTCGCGGCCGCGGCTGGTTGAGTAAATTGGGTGATGCATCATTAATACGATCCATCTTTGATGGGTGTTTTCCAGGACCGATTTCAGCCAATTCCGTTGTTCAAACGCAGATGGTATTGATTGTATCCCATTACTGTCCATACTTATATATCTGGTATTCTGGTAGTCCCAATAGCATACGCGGCCTAAAAAATTCGGTGGTCCGTTTTGCGGGAAAGAGAAATGATCCATCCATCTTTCATCCAGCTTTTGGATGACTCCTTTATGATACTCATGGTTGCCGGGAGTGGCAATTACAGGAATTGTTCTGAAAAGTGAACCTCCCGCTTTGAACCATTCGCCCCAGTAGGCATCGTGTGGTCGCTCGATCATATCGCCGATGAACATGATAAATGCCGCATTGGGCTCACTTTCATAAGCCCTGTGAAATAGTTTTCCTGATACGCCATTGATTGAATCCTGCACATCACCAATAAATATAAAGGAGTAGGCGCTGTCGGCACGATTTGCAATTTTAAAATTGTACCAGTCCGACCATAGATTCCCATTGGCAACCCGGTAAAGGTATGTTTCACCGGCTTTGAGATTTTTTATCCCAACCCTGAAAAAGGAGGATGCACCTCCTGAAGTCCTTACAATTTTTGAAGATGATGTATATAGTATAGTATCACCAGGGATGGAATTACTTGTAATTTGAAGAAATCCCTTTTGTGTTAAGGTGTCTCCCTGCCATGTTACGTCACGTGTGTTCAACGGATCGCCGGACCATGTGAGTAGAATACGGTCGGGAGTGGCAGAAGGAGTGTAGGGAGGTTCCGGTGGATTATAAAACCAGTTATCCCATTTAAACCACACGACAAGTAGAAGCAGGATCGGCAAACCAAGCCAGAGCAGTTTTTTATTTCGTTTCATTCGTTAATACTTTTTCAAATTTAGTTTTTTATTATAACATATAGGTACCCCCCAAATGTTTTGAACCATCTTTTCAGTCAATAATTCTTTATCATTTTGTTGGGGTATTCAAATATCAAAAAGACAACAAAAATGCTTTTAGAATGTCAATATGCTATTAAAATATCTTAAATAGTATCTTGGTGTTGATTTTAATGTGAAAAAACGAACTTTAATCTCGAAATATTAATAAAACGGAGTAAAAATCACAAAAAATGGGGTTTGATTGTTAATTTAATGTTATTATGAACGGTAATGACTAAAAAAATAGGGTATGAGTTGTAAACTAATATATATTTGCGTCGTAATACTATTTAAAAATGGGGGTAGTACAAAAAATACAAATATTACACTTTGAATTGAAAATAGATTTTATATACAGAATACCTTAGTTATTATTTAAATTAAAAAAGATGATTATGAAAAAAGTTTCTTTGTTCTTATTCGCAGCGATCCTCCTGGTAGGATCTTTTGCAAGTTCAGCTCAGGATTCCACAGCCGTATCTTCTGGCGGATGGACAGCCGGAGCAGATTTAGTGAGTAGTTATATTTGGAGAGGTTCCAAAGCTGGCGCATTCAGTATCCAGCCAACCGTAAAATATGTCAACGGAGGTTTCACAATTGGTGCCTGGGGATCGGGTGATTTGACCACTGGAGCACCCGAAGAAGCAGACCTGTTTACTTCGTATGCTTTTAAATTCGGACTATCATTAGGCGTCACTGATTACCACTACAACACTTCCAAGCTTTTTGATTCAAGTAATCATGCAATCGAAGCAAATTTGGGTTATGCTGTTGGGAATTTTAGTCTGAGCGGTAACTACATTTTCAATTCTGCTTCAGGTGCAATTGGCGATGACAAGTATTTTGAAGCTGCATACCAGTTTCCGACAGTGAAGCTATTTGTCGGAGGTGGTGATGGATGGTATACAAATGATGCATCCTTCCAGATATGTAATATTGGTATTACCGCAACAAAGACCCTGAAAATCAGTGAAAGCTTTTCTATTCCGCTTTTCGGTTCTGTTATCGTGAATCCGAATAAGGAGCAGATCTTCTATGTGATTGGTATCTCTTTATAATTCACACATAAAATTGATAAGTCATGAAAAAAATTGAAGCTATTATACGCAAAACCAAGTTTGACGATGTGAAAGAGGCCCTTAGCATAGCGGGTATTGAATTCTTTTCCTTCTGGGATGTACGCGGAGTGGGTCAGACCAGGGAGGAAAGAATGTACAGAGGAGTGGTTTATGATACAAGTACCATTGAGCGAACGATCCTATCCATTATTGTGCGCGATAAAAACGTTGATAAAACGGTTAAGGCTATTATGAAATCGGGTAGAACCGGAGAAATTGGTGATGGAAAGGTATTTGTTTCAACAATTGATGAATCCTACCGCATTCGCACAGGTGAATCTGGCGATGAATCATTGTTTATCAAAGGGAAAGAAGTATAAAAACAACTGAAAAAAATATAATCATGGATCAAATAACTCTTGCTACATTAGCACAATCAGCGGCCGACATGGCGCGATCAATTGATACAGTTTGGGTTCTAATAACCGCAGCACTTGTATTCTTTATGCAGGCTGGGTTTGCCTTTGTGGAGGCTGGATTTACCCGGTCAAAAAATACTGTGAATATTCTATATAAGAATTTGATGGATTTCGCAGTAGGTGCGATCATTTTTTGGGCACTTGGTTTTGGACTGATGTTCGGCACCGATATTAGTGGATTCATCGGAACACCTGACCTTTTTTTCAAAAACGGATGGACGGGAGCAATTCCTGCTGAGGCCTTCCTTATTTTCCAAACTGTCTTTGCCGCAACAGCTGCAACAATTGTTTCAGGAGCAATGGCTGAACGTACGGAATTTAAATCGTACCTTATTTATTCGCTTGTAATCTCTGCGGTGATCTATCCGTTATCTGGTCACTGGATCTGGGGTGGTGGATGGTTGTCGCAGTTGGCAACTCCTTTTCACGATTTTGCAGGATCAACTGTTGTTCATATGCTTGGTGGAGTAATTGCGTTAACCGGGGCATTAGCTTTGGGGCCACGTATTGGTAAATACGACGGTAAAAAAGTTAACGCTATTCCAGGGCATAATATCCCTTACGGAACACTTGGTGTATTTATCCTGTGGTTAGGATGGTTTGGATTTAATCCAGGATCTCAATTAGCTGCTTCTGGTATTGCTAATGCTGATGCTATTTCGCACATATTTATTACAACCAATATGGCAGGTGCTGCCGGCGCTCTGGCAGGTTTGGGAATCAGTTGGATACGCTGGGGGAAACCAAGTTTAAGTTTTGCATTAAACGGTGCTTTGGCAGGATTGGTTGCTGTAACTGCAGGTTGCGATGCTGTATCAGCTTCAGGAGCAATAGCGATTGGATTAATTGCCGGAACTGTATTGGTTTATGCTGTAACCTTTATTGATAATGTTCTTAGAATTGACGATCCTGTAGGTGCAGTATCTGTTCACGGTGTATGTGGTGGTTTAGGAACAATCATGGTTGGCTTATTCTCACAAAGTGGCGGCTTGTTTTATGGACATGGAACAGCATTATTAATCACACAGATTATTGGTGTACTTGCAGTTGCGACATTTGCGTTCGTAGCAGGGTTTATTCTGTTTAAGGTTCTAAAATCAACGGTAGGTTTGCGTGTTCCAAAACGGATTGAAGAAGAAGGTTTGGATATCTACGAACATGGAGAAAGTGCTTATAATTGAAGTTTCCTGACAATTAAATTTGTTTCTTATTGCAAAGAGGCCTGTTAGGGAACAGGTCTCTTTGCTTTGTTGGTTCAAAAAATAATTTGGTCATTTGTTATTTTTAAAAATAGGGGTGTTGCATGGTAAAATCATAAATAGTTTCGTTATATCCCGTAATTAGTGGGTATAGATTAAATAAATGTATTAAAAACCTTTAAAATCGGTGTAATATATGGGAACTGTTGTTTTTATTAATATTTTTGACATGTTGAAAATTTAAAGATTTCAGTTACTTTCCATTCCGGTTTTTTAGTTAAACAAATTCTTAGTATTATGAAAAAAATTGAAGCCATCGTACGTAAATCCAAGTTCGAAGAAGTTCGGGTAGCATTGCACGAAGCCGATATCGATTTTCTCTCCTGGTGGGAAGTTAAAGGCCAGGGTACCGCAAAACAAGGTCTTATATTCAGAGGAATTTCTTATGATGTAAACACAATTGATCGTGTATTTATCTCCTTTGTCGTTCGGGATATTAATGTGGATAAATCAATCAATGCTATTCTTAAAGTGGCTTATACAGGCGAAAGTGGCGATGGACGTATTTTTGTCAGCGAAGTCGGTCAGTCGATCCGGGTCAGAACTGGAGACCATGGAGATGAATCGTTGTATGATAAAAAGTAAATCAATAAATTAACATTAAAGCGATGATAAAGAAATATCTAAAATATATCGGTTTACCAGTTGGATTATCAATGGTTTTACCAGTTCTCACTTTTGCACAGGATTCAACTGCAGTTGTTGCAAAGGCTGTTGAAGCGATCGTTCCGGTAGCGGCTGCCACACCTGTTCCATTTATTAGTGCTGGAAATACAGCTTGGATGATTGTTGCAACTGCGCTTGTGATGTTGATGACAATTCCCGGACTAGCCCTATTCTATGGCGGTCTGGTACGAAGTAAAAATATCCTTAACGTCCTGATGCAATGTTTTATCCTGACAGCTGTTATTAGCCTCGAATGGGTAGTGTTTGGCTACAGCAATGCATTCGGCTCATCGACAGGCTTTTTGGCTCCCTATATCGGAGGGTTTGACTGGGCTTTTCTGAACGGGATCGGAATCAACGACGTGAGTCCATACTATATCTCGCAAGCTACCGAGCGAATTCCTCATCTTGTTTTCGTTTTATTCCAATGTATGTTTGCTGTAATTACGCCCGCACTTATCATCGGAGCTTTTGCGGAACGCATTAAATTCCGCGGATTCCTGATTTTTTCTGTTCTTTGGGCAATATTTGTTTATAATCCGGTTGCTCACTGGGTTTGGTCGGGTGACGGATGGTTATTCAAGTTAGGTGCTCTTGACTTTGCAGGAGGGACTGTTGTTCATATCAATGCAGGTATTGCCGCCTTGGTGATGGCAGTGATGCTTGGAAAACGCAAGTTGCCAAGCGGTCAGCATATCACTCCTCCGAATAACATCCCTTTTGTTGTGATTGGCGCCGCTTTACTTTGGTTTGGTTGGTTTGGTTTCAACGCAGGAAGCGGGTTAGCCGCTGACGGACTTGCCGCAAGCGCTTTCCTTGTAACTCACATTGCAGCTGCTTCTGCCGCACTATCCTGGGCACTTCTTGACTGGTTTATTAACAAGAAACCCACCGTAGTAGGTATATCTACTGGTGCCGTTGCCGGTCTTGTTGCCATTACACCAGCCGCTGGTTTCGTTGGAGTAGGAAGCGCCATCATCATCGGATTACTTGTCTCTGTCTTTTGTTTCTTCATGGTCAGCGTTGTTAAAGGTAAACTTGGATATGATGACTCACTTGATGCTTTTGGTGTTCATGGTATTGGAGGAATCTGGGGAGCCATTGCAACAGGTCTGTTTGCGTCTCCGCTTATCCAATCAGCTTACAGTGGAGCATTTGCCGGTAATCCAAAACAGTTAGGAATTCAGTTGATCGCTATTGGTGCAACCATTCTTTATTCTGGCGTTCTTACTGTAATTCTATTCAAAATAGTTGAGAAAACGTTAGGTATTCGTGCCACTGAAGAAGAAGAGATTTCAGGTCTTGACATCACACAACACGACGAAATTGCATACAACGACGCCGATTAATACTTTTAAGTTGTTCTTCATTGAAAAGACGGGATTTGTCTCCCGGCTTTTTTTTATTTTTTAACCAAGACTGAAATCAAGATGAAGAATAAAATAACAATATTTGTACTCAAGATATAAAGGATAAATTTTCCTTGTACCTGGAATCAAATTGTAATCTATTCATAAAATCTTTTGTTCATGAAAAAAATTGAAGCTATTGTTCGTAAGACAAAATTTGAAAGTGTGAGAAAAGCATTGCACGAAGCTGATATCGATTTCCTCTCATGGTGGGAAGTAAAAGGACAGGGTACTGCAAAACAGGGATTGATTTTTCGGGGTGTTGCTTACGATGTCAACACAATTGACCGCGTTTTTCTCTCCTTTGTTGTAAGAGATATCAATATGGAGAAATCGATAAATGCCATCATTAAATCTGCCTATTCAGGTGAAAGCGGCGACGGGCGAATTTTTGTCACTCAAATTGAGCAATCGATAAGAATCAGAACCGGTGATCGTGGCGATGAATCGCTCTATGACAATGATGCTAAGGAATAGGATTGATCTTTATTCGGAGGTTACGATTGTCGTATTTAATATAGAATAAGTGTCGGGTCTCTTCCGTTTTATGTTTAATTTTCAACTCTTCTATCTTTGTTTTCGGTTCGGTTTTGGCTCAATTTAGCGTTTCTATTCGTTCATGCCTCGTTCATGGTTCATTCAAGCTTCCTTTTTATCCTTGTTTGGCTATAGATTGGTTTTTTATAAAAAAATATTATTTCAACTTGACCTAAAAAAGAAGCCATCCCAATTTTATTGTTGAGATGGCTTCTTTAAGAATCAAAACTGAACGTTCAAAAGATTTCCCCAGCTATTAGTAGCCGATGAACCTTCTGATTAGTCTATTTTACAAATACATCTACCTGTTTCAGGTAGTCGTTTCCATGCCATTTGCCGTCGGTTAGGAGCAACAGGTAACGGCATTTCAGGTTATCTTCAAATTGCATCGAAGTACCAGATGCACCCATTCCACCCCGGCCGCCAGCGCCATAAACGCCAACATACTGCCATCCGTTTAACTTTGGATTGCCGCTTGCAACGGGGCTGTTTTCGGAACTCCAAATGCTGAATACCTGGTTTCCACGTCGTCTGAACTGGTCGATGTAAAAGTTAATTTTATCAATGGATACCGATTTCTGAAGATCGATCACAAATCTGCCTTCTCCGTTATCGAACCAAATAGTATCTGCCAAATTACCTGACTCTGAATCAAGGATCTGATTGACATCCATTTTAACATTCTGGTAATCCTTTCCGGCAGCCGATTTACCAGTCGCGTAATAAACAGCAGTGACTTTGTTGCCCGATTTAACATCGGCATAGTCTGTGGTTGACGGAGGTGTTTTAACAACAACGGTATCCGATCCGATGCTCTTCAAATAAGCTTTGAAGCGTGGATTATCGAGGATCCGCTTTTCGAGGTCCCTGTTGAACAGTGGCTTCTGCACGAATTTCAGCGACTGAAGCTCAGGGGTCACATACTCTTTCACCCTCAGCTGAACGGGTTTATTATCCTTGAATTCATCATAAAGCGGTTGCAATGGCGTTACATCACTGTTGGTGTTATTGGCAACTGTGATTGCAAAGATCTTGATCTTGTCGTTGTTCGGAAGCGTAACCGATTTAACTCCTTTTGGAAGGTTCACTTCATATTTGTACAAATAGCTGTACTGATAAGCGTCGTTGGCCTTTGGCGAATGACGGTGTGAAGCATACCAGGCAATATTGTCGCGTTTTGAATAGGCATTCGTGATTTCAGCTACTTTCATATCGTTGAAGTAGAGTTTACGGCCATAGTGTTGACCAATCCAGCCTGTCCAATCCTGAACGGCCAATTTAACGGTCTGTTTCCCAACTTTCAGATCACCTTCTGTATCCTGGGTAGCGGCAGCAAGGATATACAGTTTGTTAAAATCGCCTGAAGGGAGGTTCACTTCTTGTCCCATTGCAGACACGATGTTGTTTTGTCCGTCGGCACTTGTTCCGATTTTAAAGCTGATGTCCTCGCTTGTCACTTCTGCAGGAATTAATTCTGCAGGAATTGTAAGTCCGTTTACGATGTTGCCGTCAGTTCTGTTCTTATCAAAACTGATCGCATCTTCATTATAAGGGATTGCAACGTTTTGCTGAACCGGTTTAGCCAAAGCGATAGCTGATTTCGCAAACTTAACAGCGAAACTGCGCATCATGAATTTTGTCATATCGAAATTCAACGTTCCGTTTGTGAAATTGGCTGCACCAATTTTTATTTCCTGGCCATTGATTTCGTATGCATCGACGATTTTTCCGGGAAAGCTCACTGAAACGCCGTTTGCATCTTTGCCATACAATTCGTTGAAACGCACGATGTAATAGTCGCTTTCCTCTGCTTTTTTGAAAGCCATCACGTCAACTTTATTTGTGTTGATTTTAAGCAACGATATCTCTTTTCCAATCGCTCCGTCATGTTTCGATGTTTCGAATCCGATAAGGGGAGCGTTCATGAAACTACCCTGCCATGGTGTTTTCGCATAAACCCAGTCACCCGAATGTGCGTAAATTCCGTATTTAAATTCGTGAATTCCCCAATCCTGTGAACCCTGATAAACGTACGAGTTTGCTTTTGGTGTGTACATCAACGTGAGACGCAACGTGTTGTTATCGGGTTTATCAGAACCATATTTACAGTCTTCCAGGATAGAAACGCCATAGTTATTGGGCCTGTCGGTGATGTCGATCCACTGACGGGCCGGCACTTCAAATTTAACGTCGTTATTGTTTGTACGTTGAATCGCAGCAGTATTAAGACCATAAGTGGCGAATTCGTTGGTGACAGTCGTCGGGAAAGCAGCTTTAAGACTCACCTCTTTCGACTGCCAATCGATTTTGTTATTTACTTCGATGACTTTACCTGCCTCACCAGCTGCAAGACTAATGATTTGTGTTATTTCGGAGTTCTGACCTTTTTTGGTGACTTCAAGCGCCACGCGAACAGGTCCCTGCTCAACAACCTTAACCGTAACGTCTTTATTCATAAAGTCAAAAGGTGGATTTTTACGGTCGTTCCAATCCATATTCCAGGCGGGCCATTGCGATGGACGTTCCTGTTGGAATTGCAGCGAAGCCGGTTTGGCCAGCACTTCTTTCAATGCTTTTTTATCAAAGATGCTTGCGATATCGCCATTTGCATCGATTTTCACTTTGAAATAGTCGTTTTCGAGTGAATCTTTTGATGCGGTCATTACTGAAGGAGCAACCGCTTCTTTGGTTTCGCGAACATCATAGACGGCAAGTCCTGCTGAAGGAAGTTTCGCGAGGAAGATAATGGTTAACTTTTTACCAGTTGAGGCAATGATCTGTGAAGGAACAGTATTGCTATTTTTATCAACAACTTTGATGTTGGCGGGAAGTTTGGTATAATTGATTTCTGCTGTAACGACATCTTCACGTTCGGTGGCTACCGGATTGTAAACAACGATCGCTTTACCTTCAACTTGTGTATTAAGTCCCTGCGCAATTGCACTTACCGAGTTTTTCATCACTTCGGAGAAACCGTTCATTGCTACAAACTCGTCGTTCCAGGCGTAGTTGTAAGCCAATACCGTACTTGTACCCGGAAGAATATCATGAAACTGACTGCCCAGAACCAGGTCCCATGAATTATTGATTTTATTCATCGGGTAGGCAGCTCCGCCCAGCCAATCGGCAACCGATGCGAGTTGTTCTGCTGACTTGGCCAGTTGTTCATTTTTCCGGTTGGCGCGTTTCATAAACGACTGCGAGGTCATTGACCCTGCGCTGTGTTCGGTAAGGAGCAGGTCGCCTGCAAAAGTTGGCAGTTTATCACGAAGTGCAGGGGTGATGTCTTTAAAGATCTGGTCGGAAGCCGTTAACACAACTTTGAAGTTACTATCTGTGTGTTTGATACTTTCAACTGCATTTTTAACATCTTTCTCAGCGGGAGCACCGCCAATATCGCCGGTACCATAATAGCGGAAGTCGAAATTAATACCATACTTGCTCACATTGCTTTCCATCCGGGCTGTCCATTCTTTGTCCTTGTCGAGCCTTTCAACAATACTTCCGCCATAACTGGTTGCGTTTAAAGCCGAAAGCAATCCTTTGCCATCGGGTCCTTCCCATATACCCACGTTAAATGGGACGCCATTCGTTGAACGCCATGTCAGTTTCTGGGTAGAAAAGCCTAAAAGACCTGCATGGTTCCATACCGAAGGGAGGGTGGCCACGAATCCGAAACAGTCGGGAAGCATGTAGTCGTAGCTCTCTTTGTTGAACTCTCTTTTAAAATAGAGATTTCCATAAAGTACCTGTCGCAGAACTGACTCCGAAGATGAAATGTTTACTTCACCTTCGTCAACCGACGAGCCGGAAATAAACCAGCGGCCTTGTTTAATGTACTCAGCTACTTTTTTATACGAGTCGGGATAGTATTCCTTCATCATGTTGTAACGGCGCGATCCGGTAAAGTTGAATACATAGTCGGGATACTTTTCAAGGAGCCGGAAGTTGTCCTCCATCGTGTTCTTGATGTATTCATTGATGGTTGTCGGGTATTCCCAGTTCCATTCGGTGTCGAGATGGGCATAACCAATTGTGTACAGTACTTTATCTTTGGAGATATCGTACTTCTCTCTTTTTTCGATCTGCTGGGCAAACATTAAAGCAGGAAAAAGGAGACTCCCGATAAGGAGAAGACAAAAGCGATTTTTCATTATGTTTTAAATTGATGTTATAAGATGTGAAACAGATTTTTCTGATATGGGTGCTGAATTGCTTAAAATTTTGCTGATATTTTTTGCTGACATTTTTTTGCATGGAGTTGATTACTAAACACGCTACTATGTTTTTACCCTATCGAAAAACCGAAGAAAAAGGAATTATTTTTCACCCTTTTCAAAAGAGGTTGGTAATCAGTCAAATTTGATCGGCATAATATTTCTTTACGAATTTATATGAGGTTGGAATAATTCCACCGAAGGTGGATAAATATTCGTGACCCCCAATTTTTATTGGGGGATTTCGCAGGGCTACTGAACCGCAACCCGAAACGGGTTGAATTAAATGTTATTCAATTAGGGTGTTGACTTTGAAAAGAATATTTGATGTTCAACCCGTACCGGGTTGTTTCCGCGTTGTGTCCATTTTCCCCCAGTTTAGCAAGCTGCACTGGGGGCCATTAACATTTAACTCCTTCGGAGTTTCAACGGTTCCAGTTATGCCCGAAAACAATTTGCCTCTGGGGGTCATTAACATTTAACTTCTTCGGAGTTGGGGTATTTTTATTAACCTGAGTTCAATATTAGCATTGATTTAATATTCTAAAAATAAGGTAATAAGGTTGTTTTCTATTGCAAATTTGTCTTCTACTAAGGTTAGAGAAATAAAAATAAGGTTTTTTAAAACACATTTCACACAATTTTGCAGGAATTATTCCTATGAAATGAGCATGATTCAAAAATCACAAATCGGAATGATAATAAAGTACATGCGAGTTCCAACTGACCACTAAAAAACAAATTATTCACAGATGAAATTATTGATTTCAGAACCTTATTTTTCCTTTTCTTAAACCTTAGTAGCTTTTTTGGTTAAGAAGCAATTATAACCTTATTACCTTATTGGTTTTCAAGCATTTTATACTTTATCAAATACCGATCTGCCGGGTGTTGATGTCTTTCTGCCAGGTGTTGAGGTCTGCCTTTCAAGTGTTGGGGTCTTCCGATTGGATGTTGATGTCTTTCTGTTAGGTGATGGGGTCTTTCTATCGGGTGTTGAGGTCTTTCTATCGGGTGTTGATGTCTTTCTATCGGGTGTTGATGTCTTTCTATCGGGTGTTGGGGTCTTTCTATTGGGTGTTGTGGTCTTCTGATCGGGTGTTGATGTCTTTCTATTAGGTGATGGGGTCTTTTTATTGGGTGTTGAGGTCTCTCTGTCAGGTGAGACTGCCACCCTGTCATGAAAATAAATATTTATGTTATATTTTCATTGTTTTTAGCAGGTTTGCCACCCGTTCTGTGAGGCTCGTGTGGTTTTCTTCCTGCTTTGCCTTCCTACTGTTGCAATGGGGTGGGGACCCGTTTGCCGGAGGCATTTCTTTGAAACAATCCATTAAAAAAGCCGGGAATGCCACACTTCGTTTGTGATATTCCCGGCTACCTGTATTTATCCGCTGTTCGTTAGTCTTCCGTATCCGGTTTATTCTTAAGTGTTTTGCCCTTTCCGAAATCATCGATCAAACGGGCTTCCTTGTATTCACGGATAAAGGTATTGTCTTCCAGAAATCCTTCAATAAGATCATCGAGAATGCCTAATTGATGACGTATATCGCTGATATTATTTGATATATCTTCACCGAAGGAGGATTTTGAGATGTTGGTATTGCTTCGGTTGTCGATATGGTTCTGATACCCGGCGACCAGGTTGTCGATCTCCTTAATTTCGTCGGTCGTTACTTTGAAAGAGCCAAGGTTTTCGAAGTGTTTAACCGCAAGTTCGGAAATGCCTTTGCACCTGTTGATCACTTTTTTTTCGGGCCCGAGCGCCAAAGAACTAACAGATAGGTCTACTAGTGGAATCAGTTCCAAAAGTCCTTTTTTCTTCGCGTATCCACTGATTTTTTTACTCAGCTTGCAGGTTTTTGTAACAAGACTGTCGAGTGCACTGTCTTTGGCAGCGGTGAAACCCTTGCCCGATAGTCCGGACTCTGCTGCTCCCATTGCCGAAATACCGGACCGTTTTTCCTCAATCACTCCAATCACTTCAACAATTTCGGGCTCATTTTCCCAAAGATTCATGCCGCGACGCATAAGAGCCGTCACACGATCGCACATGTTTAAAAAATTAAAATCGATTTGTTTCATAGTTTAAAAATTAAGAAATAATAAAATTAAAACTCCTTCACAATAAAATAAATTTTAATTAAAGCGGATAGATAACAGGATGTTGAAAGTTACGATTTATATTTCAAATAAATATTAATTGAGTTAAGAAAATATTTTTCGAATACAAAGTAGCAAAAAAAGGCCCTCTCAATTTTACTTTTGAGAGGGCCCCTTCATTTCAGTAAAAAGCCGGATATCCTCCGGCTTTTTTTCGATGCAGTTAGTTTTCCTTTGAATTTATTCAATTAGAACTGGCTCGTGTTACAGACACTTGCCAGTAAACTGAACTCAAATGAGTAGTTGACATGAATCAAAAGCAGATCTGGTTTATCGGGCTTTTAGCTTTTCCAAAGATCCTCGCCATATTCCCAGCCTTTGCGAACAGGTTCTTTAATGTAAGTATCCAGCTCCGGGCGTCCGGTTGCTTTCATGTTTTTAGCATCATAATTGATTGTTCCTCCAAATCTTTGTGCCAAAACACCAACCTGGATCATTTCTGTTAAGCTTGCTGAATAGTCGAAATTGGATCCTGGCAGTGTATGATTCTTAATTGCAGCAATCCATTCCTGAACCGGCTTTTCTTCTTCAATTCTGGGAATGGTTTGGGCGGGAGCATTTTTAAGAAACTCTTTCATTTCCTCTTCCGGAACAAGTAGTCTTGCATCATTTGGCCTACCACCGGTAATCAGTGTTTTTTTATCACCAATGATAATCATCCCGTTATTGGGTATTTTATCAACCCCCCATTCAGGTCTGATGGCCGGTTGCTCAATACCTTCATACCATTTCATCGTAACAGGAGCATTATTTCCGCGTGCTCCGAAATGCCAGGTTACCACTGATTCTTCAGAAACGAAACTATGATCAGGCATCGGATTTGGAATGGTCGCTTCTACTGTGTGAGGCATCCCAAGGTCCAATCCCCAGAAAGGGGCATCGAGTGTGTGACAAGCCCAGTCGCCTAACTTCCCATTGCCATAATCATAGAATGCTCTCCAGGTTCTGGGAGCATAAATGTTATTAAAAGCTTTTTCAGCCACTGTTCCCTGCCACAAATCCCAGTCAAGCTCCTTCGGGATTTCTTCAGTTTGTGGTGGAAAACTGGTTGGGCTTTTGAAATAACCATCATTAACGAAGTCGATTTTACCTTGCCAGGCAATAACCTCCTTCACTTGTCCCAGTACGCCAGCTTCGAACCACTCTTTTACCAATCTGATTCCATTGGTTGTATGTCCCTGATTACCCATCTGTGAAACAACGCCATAATACTTAGCCGCTTTTTTGAGGGTGCGCAACTGCCATATATTGTGTGCCAAAGGTTTCTCTACAAATACATGCTTGCCAAGTTGCATGGCCGCCATGGCAGCCGGAAAGTGTGTGTGATCAGGCGTTGCGATGATCACAGCATCAATATCTTTTGCCATTTCATCGAACATTTTTCTAAAGTCTTTATATCGCTTTGCCTGAGGGCAGGCTTCAAAGCCTTTTGCAGCTTGCCGGTCATCAACATCGCACATAGCGACAATGCTCTCTTTAGGAACCTGGGTCCAGCTGGCTTCCCCTCTGCCACCAACACCGATAACTGCGATATTTAATCGGTTATTTGGTGAACATCTTATCAAATTTGGGATTATTAACACCCCCGCTGCGGCCGCAGAGGCTGTTTTCATAAATGATCTGCGTGAAAAGTTTGTCATAATATTGATTTGTTCGTTTTTTGTGTTAGTTCTGAATCGTCAAATCTAATGATTTGATATTAATTAAAAAAAAAGCCGGGTATATAATTATGAATTAACACTGATCTTTTTTAATATTCGTTTTTAGGGTCTTCCGGAGGATTATTTTCATTGGTTATGCTGAATTTATTAATTACGGTTGCTCCATATGATGGTGGAATACACGCTTCGCATCCTCTCCATTTTACTTTTGAGAAGGCCCTCTTTTATTTCCTGGAGTTATTATCCAAACCTTGGATCAACTTAAATTCTAGTGAAAATAATATTCAAATCATTGGTGTCCGGTTAAAAATTAATTTGTTAATACAGATTGAACATTTATAGACTATTACAGAGATTTCGCCACGAAGTGGCTTGTTAATTGATTGTGATTTTTGCTACAAAGATTCAGCTGCTACGCAGCCATTTTCGTTGCAACGTAGTTGCAATCCCGTATATACGGGATTGTAGATTAATGTATTCCAACTATTTCGAAAGCAACATAGTTGCGACATTTTCATTTTTCGAATTTTTACCGGACAACAGTGTATTCAAATGACAAATTTATGCGTATTATTTTTCAGAAAAACCTTATTTTCTTTCAAAAAACCTTAGTAGCTTCGTTGTGTCATTTTCTGTTTTAACCTTATTACCTTCTTGGTTTTCAGTATAGAAGGTTAATAAGGTTACAGGTGGGAGGTTGGGTATCCGGCTACTAAGGTTGGGGAATGAAAATAAGGTTTTTAAAATTGGTTGCCCGGTGTTTGTTTAGTCGTATTTATTCATAAAATGCATTTTACCTACAACAATATCGTCTGATCCCATTTCTTCGCGGTTATTGAAAATCGTCAATGACTAGTTCACATTTGGCAAGGTTGGATTTTGTGAATAGGCCAGCCACAACTCATCGATCGTTTTTCCGGTCAGTTTTTTCCATATTTCGCCCTTATCATAGGTTTTGTCGCGTCCCGCCTGATCCAGTTTTTTCACAATACCCTTGTATCCTGAATATTCAAGCCAGGCAAGGAAACGGGCCGTAATCCGGTAACTGTTCTTATAATTCTGACTGGTTGAAAATTTGGGTAGACTCCAGCCGGCTTTTTCATTACTCACCCCATAGGCATAACGCGCATAATCAGCAATCCCTTCAGTCAGCCAGCCCGGTATTTTGCTTCCATTGCCATAGGACTGAGCAATGTGCATGGTTTCGTGTGTCACGATGTCAAGATCATTGGGATGACTGGTCATATACTTAGCACTAAAAACGATCCGGTCGTTGGATGTTCCGGCAACGCCGTCGTAGTCCGGATCAATCACAAATGTTACAATTTTAGTCGCCTTCTTGTTATATTGTTTAACCAATGCAGGATACACTTTGAAATAAGTATCAATGAGATTCTGTCTGATTTCCTGACTAAACAAAGGTGCTTTGCAATCAAAAACCAGCATGTACTTTCCCTTTTTCATGACTTGAGCTTTATTTGCTGAATGCTCTGCTGCAGGATTTTGAGCAATGCAGGCCATTGAGCTGCCTAAAAAGACAATCAATGAAATAAGAACTGACCACCGAAGACTATTTTTATTTTTCATTTGAATTCATTTAATTTTCCATCCTTTGCTGTCTTTCCGCGTGTTAAGTGAACCCTTTTACTTGTTTAGTTGAAAACGATCTTTTTTCCCTGGATCCTGAATAGTTTTGGGAAGGGACTCTGATATCCGTTATCGTTGGTCGATACGATCCCGAAGAGCACTTTAGACGGATTGAAGTCTGATTTCCGGGGGATTAATACCTTTTTTTCATCGGTTGTTTTATATATTTTATTCAGGTAACCGCCACCTGAGACTGGTTCGAAGACCATTACTGAAAATTTTAACCCGCCGTCGTTGGGGGATGGTGTTGTAATCCAGGAGATCTCCAGCCCTTTGCGTGATTTAATCACACTGAACTGTTCAGGCGTGGGCAGTTCAGTGTTGATAATTGAATTATAGGTCGTATTAACCATTTCAGCAATCGTGGTTTTATCAGCAATAAGCGTTTTTTCGGCAACCGGCATAGGTGTAATTGGAAGTTCAACATGTTTTACAACAACCGCCACTCTTGTATTATTCGGGGTATCCACTTTCGTTCGCAACAGATTACTGTTGAATTCAGTAAGTACAACACCTGATAATTGAGTCAATTGGGAGGCGCTGTAAAGTGCAAAACCTCCCACATTGGGGAATTTTCGTAAAATGCTGATTTGTTCACTGATCTCTGTCGGATTTGTGAATACCTTCGTATACCCCGCCGATTTATACAGGGCCTGTCCAAGGTAAAGTGGTTTTCCGAAACAATGGTCATTCCACCATTTAGCCAGAACAGTGAAATCACCAAAAATATTGCCTTGCTCCCAGTATAATTGGGGTATGACATAGTCAATCCAATCGTTCGCGAGCCATTTATAAACATCAGCGTACAAATCGTCATACGAGGTTGTGGCTTTCACACCAGGTGAGCCGTTCGGATCGTCACTTTTGTTTCGCCATACTCCAAAGGGACTGACGCCCAGTTTTACAGTAGGCTTATATGCTTTTATGCTATCGTGGAGTGCCTCAATGAATTTATTGATGTTTTGGCGACGCCAGTCGCTTAACTTATTGGGATAAAATCCTTTCCCATAGGTGCTAAAGGTTTTTGTGTCGGGGTATTTTCTTCCCCGTATGGGGTATGGATAAAAGTAATCATCAAAATGAATCGCATCGATGTCGTATTTGCGAACAACTTCCATGATCACTTTAACAATGTGTTTTCTCACCTGCGGGATTCCCGGGTCAAGAAAAAGCTTGTTGTCGAACAAATGGGTGTATTGCGGATTCCTGGCGGCAAAACTGTTCGGATCAAGTTCGTAATAACCATTGTTTCTCACCCTGAAAGGGTTGAACCAGGCATGCAATTCCATCCCTTTCGAATGGCAAAGTTGAATAGCATAAGCAAGCGGATCGAAAAAAGTGGCGGGAGCCAACCCTTGTTTACCGGTCAGAAAATGAGACCATGGTTCAATTTCTGATGGATAAAATGCATCGGAGGCAGGTCTTACCTGAAAGATGACCACGTTCAGGTTTAACCGTTCGATGCGTTCAATTAATTCGGTTAGTTCCCTTTTCTGAACCTCTACCGGCAGACCGGGAGCAGAAGGCCAATCGATGTTATTTACAGTTGCAATCCAAACTCCGCGAAACTCTTTTGCAGGAGGATTATCGGCCAGACAATTAACTGCTATTAACATCAGCGGAAACAAAAATAAAATAATTGAATAGCCTCTCTTTATATGCACTGCTGAAGATATACGATTTATATTAAATAAAAATTCACACGTTCTACCCTTTTTTCAAAGCGGGAGCGTGCGAATTTAATCAATATCCCAAGAAAATTAAATATTAAATTATGAATAAACAGGTATTCTTTATATCCGCTTATTCAATATACCGTACCATCCTGTTTATATCAATAACGAATTATTCTCATGGATAATATTTTACAAATGCTTCCATTGCTTCATACTCTGCCATCCCTAATTCATCGTATAATTTGGCAGTACTCCGATTCCTTTGTTCGGCCCGTTCCCAGAATTCACGTTCATCTTCACCCATAAACATTGCACCCTCTTTTTGCGATTGGTGTCGCAGGATCGCTTCTCGTTTTCGGGAAAGTTCAACCGGACTAATCGGAACAGACATCTCAATTTCGTCGGCTTCCCATTCTGCCCAGGCTCCGCGGTATAACCATACCCAACAGTTTGTCATCCAATCTTCCGTCTTCACATGTTCAAGTGCAATCAAAATTGCATCAAGGCAAACACGGTGTGTCCCATGCGGATCAGACAAGTCGCCGGCGGCAAATATCTGGTGTGGTTTAACTTTTTCAAGAAGATCTATAATGATATTCACATCTTTTTCGCCGACAGGAGATTTTAACCGCATCCCTGTTTCATAGAATGGGAGGTCGAGAAAATGGATATTGGTATCAGGAATTCCGAAATAGCGTAAAGCAGATCGTGCCTCCATTCGCCTGATCAGACTCTTCACTTTATTCAGATCAGGAATATCAATCATGTTCTCTTTTTTATTTTTGATAAAAGAGAGAACCTTTTGTTGTTGTAACTCCGCCTTTTCGTTGTTATAGTCGTAATAGCCGATATATTCGTGGTGAAAATCGAGAAACCGGGTCACATACTCGTCCGACACCGCGAAATTCCCTGAAACCTGATAGGCAACGTGAACATCGTGACCCTGTTCTACCAATCGGAGCAAGGTACCCCCCATCGATATAACATCATCGTCGGGATGTGGACTGAAAATAACGATCCGTTTTTGAGCCGGTTCAGCGCGCTCGGGTCTGAATGTATCCTCAACACCTGGTTTGCCACCTGGCCATCCGGTTATCGTATGTTGCAAGTCATTGAACACTTTGATGTTGATTTTGTACTGCGCACCTACGATAGCCAAAAGGTCACTCAAACCGTTGTCGTTGTAATCCTTTCCGGTAAGCTTTAAAATTGGTTTTTTTGTACGTCCGCATAACCAAAGTACTGCTTTTCGTACCAAACGGTCGTCTGTCCAGTCGAGACTATCCAATAACCAGGGTGTTTTAGTTCTGATCAGATATGCAGAGGCACTTTTGTCGATGATGATTTTAGCGTTGTCGTGCAATTGAATGAATGATGCAGGGACGTGACTGTCAGGATCATCTTCGACAGTTTTTTGAATTGCCTTGGCTTTATATTCTCCAAAAGCGGTTAAAATGATTTTCCGCGCGCTCATAATCGAGTCAATTCCCATCGTGATCGCTCTGCGCGGTACATTCACAAATCCCTGGAACTGGTCGGCCTCTTCCTGGCGTGTTACCGGATCGAGGGTGATAATTCGTGTTCTGGTATTTCTTCCGGAACCAGGTTCGTTAAATCCGATATGCCCTGTCCTGCCGATGCCGAGTAACATTAAATCAATTCCACCGGCGTCAACAATCTTTTTTTCATAATCACGACAATAGTCATGTACTGAATCGAGAATGATTGTTCCATCCGGAATATGAATATTCTCGGGAAGGATATCAATATGATTGAACAGGTGAGTTCGCATGAAGTGATGGTAACTCTGCAGCGAAAAGGAGGAAATTGGGTAATATTCGTCAAGGTTAAATGTAATCACATTCTTAAAACTCAACCCTTCTTCACGATGCAGTCTCACCAATTCGGCATAAATCTCGATTTGAGTCGAACCGGTAGGAAGTCCCAGTACACACTTCTCTCCTTTTGATTGTTTTTCTAAAATTACCCCGGCAATTTCAGCAGCCACCGCAATCGATGCTTCTGAACTTTCGGAGTAAATGTAGGTGGGAATCTTTTCGTATTTGGTCAACATATCCCTGTGTGTGAGATTAGTTGCAAGAAATGACAAGTAGTTGTCGAAAATCGGATTATTACTTTGTAATTTAAGTGAAAGGTCCATAATTACTGGATTTATATTAAATCTAAAGATCGGAAATAAATTTATTGATATTGCGAAACTAATAAAATATTTTTAATTAGTCCCGATTTTGTTCCCTCTCATTTTCAAAATATCGAATTTGAACGTTAATGCATTCTGTCAATTAAATTCACCAGCCTTATACCTTCGGATGATATGTTCGATCATTGCCTCATCTTCGGGATTGTAATCTGATTTCAGATTGGCACCAAACATGAAAGCTGCTGATTGCCAGAAAAATGCATTTAATCCACCACGGTATGACTTTATCAGTTCATATGGGGTTTTTCCAGTCTCGCGGTGAATCAGTTTGAGTAATAATCGACCTTGCTGTATATTCAATGATTTTAGAGAATCGATGTAAGTTTTATAGACATAATCCTGATACCACTTGATATAGGTTTTTTTTCTGGCTTTATCCGTATAGATGCTATCTAGCTCCGAATTCACAAGTTTCAATTCGCTACTTACGATCAAAGCAAATGGGTAAGTTTTCAATACATCAATTTCCAACTGGCTGTACTTTTTCTCCTGCCTTTTATTTTTGAACTTAAAAGGGCTGATGATTTCAATTTCCATCAGATTTATGTGAAGAATACTGTCGTGAGATGGAAACTTAGTACCGTTGAAGGTGGTGTCTGACTTGGCAGCTTCCCTTTGCTTTTCTAATTTGATTCGACTATTTTGAGCGTTCAACGAAAACTGGGCAAAAAATATGAAAAGGAAAACAGGGATTACAACTTTAATCATTTTATAAAAATTTGTCCGGCAAAGTTAATATAATCCCGATTCGACATCCTAATCCTTACTACTTCACTGATCATCTTTTCCATTTTTCGTACTTTTCTCTGATTTTATTATGAGCGTCTGGTTTAGATTTAAATAATAAAGAAGCAATTTAAAATACAATAGGCACCCCGACTGACTTAAAGCTGGAAGAAATGATCACATTTAAAAATGTTAAAATCTGTTTAATCGAATTGTGATTTCTCTGCAACATCCCTGTAACATATAAACATCAATTTTGCCTTCAGAAAGTTAGGAATTGATATGATGATTTACTTTTTATTCCAGATTCGATATCATGCTTTCATCCTAAAGATTTAATTTTTTTTGCATCATCATGGTGATGGCCCGGGTTAATTAGTATGATTATATATATGTTAAAATCAAGAATGTCAGCAGATTGATTAATTTGACATTTTTTAAGTAATGTAAGGATGATATCTTCATCGATTCATGTTTTAACCTGACAGAAATAAATTTAAATGGAAATGAAACATTCGATGTCTGAAGACCGTTATTGCATATATCTCGTTAGTTTTTGTTAAAATAAGTGAATACGATAAAAACGTTCCTTAACTATTTTTACTAAAGATTAATGAAAGACTAAACCATTGCTTAATGGGAATGAATAATTTCCTGTTATTCAATAAAAAAGAAAAACCATAAAAAAATCATGCGGGCATTCATGTCCAGATTGAATGATAATTGATGCGATAAATCGAAAGGTTTTATGCGTTTGAATTATATGTTGCTTTTGTAAGAATTATTTTAAACCAAAATAAATAATTGCCTATGAAGTGAAACCCAAAACGGATAACTATATAAATATCAGCACGAAGTAGTCCTATCTATAAGTACTGTAAACTCCAAAAAGCGAAAAACTTGCAACTATTTTTTTAAATTAAAACATTTAAAAGTATGAAAAAAAAACCGATTCTGAGCATGGGACGAAACCCCATGTTAAAGAAATTTTCAAGATTTGTGAAACTTTGCCTGTTTATTTTACTGCTGACAGTCATACAGTTGACTGCAAATGTTTATTCACTTAAGGCAATTGTAATTGATGATTATTCTTCCGCCCAACAAAATGGCAAGAAGATTTCTGGTAAAGTTACGGACAAAACCGGTACTTCACTTCCAGGTGTTTCTGTTGTCGTAAAAGGGACTACAACTGGTATTGTAACTGATAGTTACGGTAGATTTTCGTTGGTTTTACCTGAAAATGCCACTACCCTGACATTTTCTTTCGTCGGAATGATTACGCAGGATATTCCAATTGCCGGAAAAACGGAATTTAATGTAGTTCTTATGGATGAAACTATTACCCTCGACGAGGTTGTGGCAATTGGGTATGGTACCATGAAAAAAAGTGACATTACCGGTTCCGTTTCCAGTGTAACACCGGAAAAACTGGTTGACAGGCCAGTTACAAACGTTGGACAGGCCCTTCAGAACAAAGTCGCGGGTGTTCAGGTAATTAAGCAGGCAGCTGGTGATCCGGGTGGTAGGCCTCAAATTCGAATCAGGGGTACAAACTCAATTAATACCAGTGCTGATCCTCTGTTTGTTGTGGATGGAGTTGTTGGTGTGATCAATGCCTTGCAAAACCTCGATCCTCAGGATATTGCAACTATGGATGTTTTAAAAGATGCGTCGGCTACTGCTATCTACGGTACACGTGGGGCAAACGGCGTTATTATTATAACAACCAGGCGTGGGGCCGCAGGCCAAACAAGAGTCAACTACGATGGTTCAGTTTCAGTTGGTATCAAGACAAGAAGAAACGACGCAGTAAATGCCGACCAGTTTATGTACCTTTATGAACAGGCATTTAACAATACGCCTAAGTATGGAAACCTGGTAACAACAAAGGATTTTCGTGGCCCAACTGCAGCAGGATTATCATGGTCAGAGATGCCATATTTATTTGAACAGGTTCCAAAAGACTCGTATTTACCTGGTCTTAATTTTCAGGGTAACGATGGAAAATATTATAAACCAAGATTTAACACATTGTTGGAAGATGACGTTTTCAGAACCGCTTTATCACATAAACACCATGTTGAAATTAGCGGCGGAACGGAAAAAGGAAAATACTCTTTAACATTAGGTAGTAACAACGAGGAAAGCCTTTTGAAACGTAACTACTCAGGTCTGTTCTTAAAATTTTGAAGGATTATCACTTGGTATTACGGCAGATGCTATGGCTGGATAAATCACAGACATACAATGCTAACTTTTTTGGGTATATCAGAATCTAAAAAGGATTTTTTATCTGCTC
>JBBRZE010000053.1:0-38753 GCA_038236995.1 Bacteroidales bacterium
CATTATATAACAACATTTTGATGCTCGAACGATTTATGTGCATGTTTGCTATAAACCCTAACACGCCAAAAAATCAAAAAATTGTCAAAGATCTATTGGATTACGGCAAAATTGCCGCTTAAAATTTACCGAAGTATTGAACTCTTGAAGTCAAAAAAACTATTTATTATTTTTATTTAAAGCGCCTGAATCGTAATACATCATAATTGCGTTAATCTGCCCCATAGTTGCAACTCCCGGATTTTTGTAGATATTAAATAATTTTTTTTCACCTTCTTGAGTGCGATAGTCTAAATATTCGTGAGGATAAGACATGAAGTTAGTTCGTTCATCTACTCCTTGTCGTTGATTTTATGAAGGATAAGATTTACCATCACGAAGAATACCAAATTTGTATCCGGAAAAAATATCCACCTGTGTAGCCTTTTCTGATAGATCAAGCAGCCCTCCAGTATGTCCTAACTCATGAGACAGATTGGCGTTGTATGGTGTACTTCCATCTTCATTTATGAGCCCACTATTCATTCTAACATTAAGTCCTCCCATATCACTATTCCCACCAATATTCTCCCCAAAATTTTCAGATACTTGTATGTCAATCAAATGTTCATAGCTTTTAACATCATCCTTATCTTCAGCAGATCTCAAATTGAGTTGAGCTGAAATTGTATAGTTTTCACCAGAATTAGAGAATATCTTACTGAAATTTCGTTGTTCATTCTTAATGTAGCTGGTTAAATCAATATTCTTGCCGGAAGTGTTTATTACAGCGGCATTTACTGTTACGACAATGTTAAATTTGCCATCTTTATCTTTTGTCACTGTAATTGTCCAGTCTTTGCCATTAGGATCATTTAAAAGAATAGGGCTGTTAGCGCAATAGCTATATGGAGATAACGGATGAAATTTTTCCGCCATCGGATCAATAGTAAGAAATCTCCCGATCATCGGGTCATAGAATCTTGCACCGTAATCAAACCAATCGAGATTAGTGCCACCCAAGGCATCACTTTGAATTTCTTTACCGTTGTAAAGATATTTATTGGTTCCGGCGGGAGAGACTGGTAAATAGCTACTCCCAAACGGGTAGTAATCAGCTACCTGGTCAACAGTTGTGCCGGCACCGTTGGGTTTAAAGGCCACGCGCGTATTGCCAAGGTGATCCTTCAGATGGTACTCGTAAGCGTATGCTCCCGAAGATTTATTGACCAGACCTTCGTCGAACAATAAATACTTGAGCGATTTAACGTTGTCGTACACCATATTCCCTGCATAATACTGATAAGTACCTTCTTTCATCTTCTTGGCAGTTTTTCGCCTACGGAGGAGTAAATATAGCGCAATTAACCATGATTCCATAATTATCAATAGGATTTATTATTTATTTTATCATGGCTAATCTCTGTGGCAAATGAAAGAACAAAATAATTAGTCCATTTTAACAACTAAATCTTTTAGGTTTTGTTGTAACTTTTAAGTTTTGTATTTTTGCCCTATTATTACAATTAAAGTGCTAATTGATACTTATGAGTTTTGGAAAACGTCTTTTGGAAGCCCGAAAGAAAATGAGCCTAAGCCAGGAAGAACTGGCAGAAAAGTTAGGGACAAAGGGGCCGTTTATTGGCCGTTACGAACGCGACAAAATGAAGCCCAGCATTGAGGCTGCCGCTAAAATTTCGGATTTATTGGAGGTGTCTTTAGACTGGCTGGTCGGGCATACAGATATGGAACTCGACAAAAGTATGATCCAGCGCATCCAGGAAGTATCTAAAATGCAACCAAAAGAAAAAGAGCATGTTTATGCCATGCTCGATGCTTTTATTGCAACTACTAAATTTCAGGGCCATCTGGCCATATACAAATAATACGCCTTATCTTATGAAAGTATTGGTTGACGTTAACGACAACAAAGGGGATTTTATCCTGGAACTGCTGAATAGTTTTTCGTTTGCAAAAGCGAAACCGATTTCCCCGGCCAAAGCCCAGTTGCTTGAAGAAATCAAGGAGGCGGTGGAAAACCTGAACCTTGTCAAACAGGGGAAACTTAAAGCCCGGCCTGCAAATGACTTGCTCGATGAGCTATAATGTACTTACCATACCCCCTTTTGACAGACAGCTTAAACGGCTGGTCAAAAAATTCCCTTCGCTTAAAACGGAATATGCCCAATTGGTCGAAAGTCTGGAAGCTAGACCGGTGCAAGGTGCGGTCATGGCCAATAGCTGCTATAAAATCCGTGTGGCCATAAAATCCAAGGGCAAGGGGAAATCGGGCGGGACCAGGGTCATTGCCAATGTCCAGGTAATCGACAACACGGTCTTTTTACTTACCATCTACGACAAATCGGAACAGGAGGACATCACAGACAAGGAAATCAAATATCTACTCTCGTTTATTGAGTAAAACGGCCAAACGATACATTCAATAACTGGCCAATGCATTACAAATTATCCGCTTTTTCATCACTCGTCTTATTTGTGATAATTAATAACCAGTTTCCGAAGTTCCGCAAGCAGCTTCCCACCCAAAAGGTTAATATTGGGTTCGCTTGTCTGCAATGCGGAAAGGAGATCAGGGTTGTTGGTTGTGGTGTAATTGGAATCACAGTTACAGGATAGCTGACACTTACAGTACCTGATCCTCTCTCCGCAAAATGATCAGGCAAGCCCTGCAATATGAAAATATGGCGGGGCTTGTTTTTTGATTTCAAATGCCTGACAAAAGAGGGAATACTTGCAAAAGCCGTAAGTGATTATTTGTATTATCGACGCTATACAAAGCGATTCAGCCCTGACAGGATTCCCAATCATGTCAGGAGAGCTGGAGATCTAATTTCCAGTTGTAAAGATTGGCATCAATAGCAGCACAAGTGATAAAACTACAAGCACAGTCACAGCTCCCCACCCAATAATGTTGTTGATGGGCTTGTTGACATATTTTCCCATGATCTTTTTATTATTGACCAGCAATATCATGCAAACCAGCACTACGGGTAAAAGCATCCCGTTAATTACCTGCGTCCACAATGAAATGGCAATCAGCGGTGCATTGGGAATCAGGATGATGGCAGCACCTATGATCAGGATGCCTGTGTAAAGGACATAGAACTCTTTCGCTTCGTCCCACTTTTTATCAATGCCGGCTTCGAACCCGAACGCTTCACATACGTAAAAAGCGGTTGCCAAAGGCAGAATAGTAGCCGAAAAAACGGAGGCGATAAAGAGTCCAAACGCAAATGCCTGCGATGCAAATTCACCGGCTAATGGTTTCAGTGCTAAAGCCGCATCTTTTGCCTCGTTGATCTGAATCCCGTTTTGGTGTAAGGTGGAGGCACAAGCGACCATGATAAAGAAAGCAACAACAACTGTGGCAAGACAACCAACCACAATATCAATCATCGTATATTTATATTGCTTCATTTTCAGCCCTTTCTCGATAACCGACGATTGCATATAAAATTGCATCCACGGTGCAATTGTAGTTCCTATAATGCCAATAATCATTGAAATGCTATGCGTGTTGATATCGAGTTGCGGGTGTATAATTGCGTGACCGATTTCACCCCAATGCGGTTTGCCCATCAATGCCGACACGACATACATCAAAAGCGAAACACTGAAAAGGAGAAAGATGCGCTCGGCAATTTTGTAGGTTCCTTTCACAACAAGGAACCAGATCAGGAATCCTACAATGGGAACTGAAATATACTTACTGACGCCAAAAACTTCCATACTACCTGCCACCCCTGCAAATTCGGTGGTTGTATTCCCAATGTCGGCAATCAGTAAGCCAATAAATATAAAGAAGGTAATCTTGACACCCGCATTCTCGCGGATCAGGTCCGCAAGTCCTTTGCCTGTAACGATTCCCATACGGGCATTCATCTCCTGGATCACTACAAGTACGATAAATGAAGGTATCAGTGTCCAGATCAGGTTGTAACCGTAAATAGCTGCGGCAACTGAATACGTTGTTATCCCACCAGCGTCATTATCAACGCTTCCCGTAATTATTCCCGGACCCAGAATCGCTAAAAATATGCCAATCTGGCTAAATAAGGTCTTTTTATTTTTGAACATTACCAAAAGCCGCTATTTATTAGTTCTGCGTTTGCGAATTAAATCTTCGATCACATCGTCGATGACAACCATCCCTTTTAAAACGTTCTTCTTGTCGACAACAGGTATTGCCAACAGGTTGTATTTCGAAACGATTTCTGCCACTTCATTAATTTTCTGGTAATCGCTTAAATGAACCGGCGAAGGTTTCATAATCTGATTAATCCTTACATCGGGAGATGAAATTACAACATCGCGTATCGAAAAAGTGGCCAGTAACATCTCATTCTCGTCTATAACAAATAGGTTGTACAGGGTTTCCATTTCAGGTTTTTGCGCCCTGAGTTCAATGAGAACTTCTTCAATGGTCATATTCTGATTGAATGACAATACTTCGGATGACATGATGCTACCAACCGTGTGAACCGGATAAACGAGCAATTCCCTTACTTCCTGGGAAGTGTCTTTCTCCATTTCGTTGAGCAACTGTTCAGCTCTTTCGTCTTCCAATGCATCGAGAATGTCGGCAACTTCATCGGCGGGCATTTTATCCAGAACATCGGCTCCTTTTTCGATCGAGAGGCTTTCGAGGATATGAACCTGTGTCTCGGTTTCGAGCTCTTCCATTACATCGGCAGCTCTTTCGTCATCGAGAGCTGAAAATACCTCGGCACTTGCCTTGCGACCTAAATCTTCGATGATATCGGCCAGGTCGGAAGGGTGCAATGTTTGGAGCTTCTTATAGCTTTTCGACAGTTTAATGTTCGAACTCGATGAGTCAATTGTCTCAACGTCTTCCCATAGTATAAACTTTGACGGAATACTTCCATTGAAAATTGAGACTATGAATTTCAGGGGCTTGACGATGCCAATTCTCCGCAATAATCCTTCAATTCCGATGTCAACAGCAACCGCAAATGTGTCGTTGACGATCGTTACCAAACGGATGTCGTTTACGCGAACAAGTTTACGGCCATTGATATCGACAATCTGATTGTCGAGAACCGTCTGAGCCAGGTATAGGTTATTACTTATTTGATCTGCAGATAATTCGATTAGTTCGCTGCATATGATTTTTATTTTTCCGTTTGCTTTCTCAATCCGGAAATTCTGAAAAGAATAAAACGCGATCTGCTTTTTAAACTTAATCTTAATGCCATTCACGACAGGATGTCCTGAAGTATGGGTTGTAGAATCGGGATCAACTAATAAGTCTTTGACGGTACCAATGCAATTACTATTGGTGTCAAATGCTTTTTGACCAATGACACGACTGAAAAAAAATGTGGTTATTGAATTCATAATCACCTCCTTGATTTTGCGATTTAGCAAAGAGGGCAAACAATAGAGTTGGCTTTCCCGCTAGATCAGGTTATTAATTAATATACTCGCCGGCCCTTCGTCCATTTTTTTTAATGATATTGGTTTGCGGCGCAAAAGTAGGTTTTTTGAACCAAGAAAAAAACCATTTCACTTGCTTAATTGCTAACTTAAAGTTAAATTCTGGCTGATTAATAACATTGAAAACTAATCTTGTTGAGATGGCGGATTCTTGAAAAAAAATCCTACCATTGCAAAAAATATATTAATCACATGGACGACCATCCGGCGGATATAGAAAGTTTTAACTAAAGGGGTATTAACATGCTAATTACCTCTGTAAATTAATTGGAGGATTAGTGTTATGATTACCTATTTAAAAAATGAAAAAGGGTTCCGTCCTATCGAAGAATGGGTTCCCAATTGCTGGATCAACGTTGAATGTCCCACCGAAGAGGAGGTGGCATTTATTAGTGAAAAATTCAATATCCCGACTGAATTTACTACCGACATCGCTGACACGGACGAGCGGCCCCGCTCTGAGGTTGATGACGATTACCAATATCTGATTATACGGATACCCCATTTTTCAGATAACGGAGCACCCTATATAACGGTTCCTTTTGGAATTATTTTCTCGAACGAGGTGATTCTCACGCTCTGTTATTACCAGACACAGATGCTCGCTGATTTTACTGTTTACACGCAGCGGAAAAACATCAACGTGGCCAATAATTTCGATTTTGTGATGCGCCTGATTTTGTCATCTTCCATTTGGTTCCTTAAATACCTTAAACAGATCAACAACCAGATCAGGCAGGCAGAAATTGAATTGGAGCGGTCAATTAAAAATAAAGAACTCCAGAGCCTTATGTCAATTGAAAAATCGCTGGTCTATTTTATTACCTCATTGCGCGGAAACGGGATACTGTTTTCAAAAACTAAAAACCTTAAATTCAGTAAAGATTTTTTTGATGAAGATCTTTATGAGGATGCTGAAATTGAATTGAGGCAGGCGATCGAAACGGCAAATATTTACAGCGATATCCTTAGCGGAATCAGGGATTCGTATGCCTCGGTGATCTCGAATAACCTGAACGTGATTATTAAACAATTGACCAGTATATCGATTATATTGATGATCCCAACGGTGATTGCCAGTATTTTTGGAATGAATATTCCTAATTTTTTGGAGCATAACAGCTTTGCGTTTATGTGGGTCATCCTTGGATCGTTCATGATATCGATTGTGAGCGTGATGTTATTTAAAAGGCGCGACTGGTTTTGAAAAGGAGAGAGAGGGAGAAAGTGAGAGTGGGAGACAAAGAAATATTTTGTCGGGATTTTAGATTACTTCTTCTGTAAACCTATTTCATTACGAAACAACGATATATAACTTTCAAATTATCTCCTCGTCGCCTTGTCTCCCTTCTTCTTACAATAGCCCCTTTAAGGGTTTGCAATCGCATCAAGGGCATTCTTCCACTAACTAATCGATCCCCAGTTTAAATGATTCTTTTTTAAGGCAATTAATTGTTTCTTCAAGATGTCGTTTTGGGGTTGTTCGAGCATCGGATCATCGGTAATGATGGTCGTGGCAACGTCACGTGCGTACTGTAGAATCTGACCATCTTTTGCGAGGTTGCTGATCTTTAAATCAAAGGCAATACCACTCTGCTGTGTTCCTTCGATATCACCGGGTCCCCGGAGGCGCATGTCGGCTTCGGCAATTTCGAATCCATCGTTTGTTGCCACCATCGTTTCGATGCGCTTGCGACTGTCAACTCCCAGTTTGAAACCGCTTAATAAGATACAGAATGACTGTTCGGCACCGCGCCCCACACGACCACGCAGCTGGTGAAGTTGTGACAGCCCAAATCTTTCGGAACTTTCAATAATCATTACAGAGGCATTTGGTACATCGACACCGACTTCAATAACGGTAGTTGCAACCAGAATTTGGGTTTCGCCTTGCTTGAAGCGCTGCATCTCTGCCTCTTTGGCGGCAGGTTTCATCTTGCCATGTACCATGCCAATCGAATATTGGGGAGATGGAAAGAGTTTTTGAATATGTTCGTAACCCTCTTCCAGGTATTTGTAATCGAGCTTTTCTGATTCAGAAATGAGTGGATAGACGATATAAATTTGTCGCCCGTTTGCAATCTCTGAACGAATAAAATCATACAATTGTGCACGTTTATTCTCGAAATAGTGCACTGTTTTGATCGGCTTTCTGCCTGGTGGCAGTTCATCAATTACCGAAACATCAAGATCACCATAGACAGTCATTGCTAAAGTCCGGGGAATAGGGGTGGCGGTCATCACAAGGACATGCGGAGGGATGAAGTTTTTTCGCCACATCTTCGCCCGCTGGCCAACCCCAAAGCGGTGCTGTTCGTCGATGACCACAATCCCAAGCGATTTAAACTGGACAATATCCTCCAGCAACGCATGTGTTCCTATTAAGATGTGAAGTTGGCCATTCAACGATTCTTCATGAATAACAAGCCGGTCTTTCTTTTTTGTCGATCCGGTCAATAGTTTCACATTGACAGGCATATCACCCAGAAATTTCTGAAGTGAGATCAGGTGTTGCGTGGCAAGGATTTCTGTGGGTGCCATCATACAGCATTGAAAACCATTATCCAATGCAATGAGCATCGACATCAGTGCAACCATTGTTTTTCCGCTTCCAACATCTCCCTGGAGGAGCCGGTTCATCTGCCTGCCTGATCCCATATCTTTCCGGATCTCCTTAACCACTCTTTTTTGTGCTCCGGTCAGCTCGAACGGAAGGTGTTTATAAAAGAAATCATTAAAGAAATCGCCAACGTTGGAAAAGATATGCCCCTTGAATTTCTTGTGACGATCTTCCCTAAGATGAAGCAATTTAAGCTGGATATAGAAGAGTTCCTCAAACTTCAGACGGTATTCAGCTTTTCGTAACAATTGTGGATTTTCGGGAAAATGGATATTTATGAGGGCCGATTCAAGCCCCACGAAACCAAGCTTTTGGACAAGCCAGGCCGGCATTGACTCATAAATATGACCCTTGACAAGTTGGAGTGCTGCGTATTGAAGCTTAAGAATCACCTTTGAATGGAGGAAATTGGTCTTTAACTTCTCCGAAGTATTGTAAAAAGCCTGGATGTAACCCTCTTTTTTTGCTGATTCAGGTTTGTTTTCGTCCAGTTCGGGATGAACAATACTGAATTGGCCATTGAATTCGGCTGGTTTGCCAAAAACGATGTATTCAACAGTTGTTTTCAACGTCTGTTTTACAAATTTGATACCCTGAAACCAAATCAGTTCCAGAAGTCCGGTACCGTCGGTAAGGTAAGCAACCAAACGCTGATTGTGACCCGTGCCAACCATTTCCATACCTGTGATCCGCCCTTTAACTTGAATATAAGGTAAGTTGCTGTTGATCTCACGAATCATATAGAATTTAGTTCGGTCGACATATTTATAAGGAAAATAGTAAATCAGATCGCCGATGGTAAAAACCTTCAGTTCCTGATTGAGTATTACAGACTTTCGGGGCCCGACACCCGTAAGAAATTTAATATCCTGTGATAGAATTCCCGACATAAAGCAAACTTACATGAAAAAAGCATTTGTGCAAACTGCTCACCATCATTTCGTGATTCTTTATTAGTTTTGCCCGTCAAAACATTAAAATGAAGTTTCGAACAATTCGCAGGATCATCTATTTGAAAAAAGCGCGTCATCGTCGCGGACATGGCATTCACTCCCCGTTTTTGTTTCATCTGATCACGGAGGTTGTTGAAAACCGATTGCGTCTGCCGGAATATAAAACTTTAAAAGGTCTGAAGAGTAATGTTTTGAGTCTGTTAGGTGGCTTTTCTGAACCATCATTATCAAACGTTTATCACCAGTTTAACGTTCCATCTTCCAACCCGCACCGACTTTACCGAAAAGTTGAATTGCCACTTAGATACTCTAAAGTAGTGTTCAGACTTATACGGGAATTTAAACCATCGTCGGTCATCTATTATGGCCCCACCTTGGGAGCTAATCTGGCAATTATGGCAATGGCCAGAAGTGAGAGCCAGGTTTATCAGTTAATAAATGACACACCCTGCGAGTTGGTTAGCAAGAAATTACTCAAAGGTTGGGCGATCTCAAATGTTCATTTTTTTCAGGAGAATGAAGTGCTTTCTGTTAACCATGAGTTTGTAATAATTAATTACCCGGGTAATGCTGTTGCATCGCAAAATAGAATTCATAAATGTCTTATGTCGCATGGTGATGATGATGTTTTAATTATTCGCGGGATACATGAATCCAGGGAAATGGAAGTAATCTGGCAGGAGATTATTGCAAGCGAAAGTGTCCGGGTATCGCTTGATCTTTTCGAAATTGGAATTGCATTGTTTCGCAAGGGATTACAGAAAGAGAATTTCATTCAAAGATTTTGATTCATTTATTTTCCACCGTTAACGTACAAGTGTGTTTTTAAACCATTTCTATTCCTATCTTTACGATCTTAAATTTTAACCCAAGCCAATTTATTTACTGTTTTTAATAGATTGAATACGAATTGTTTAAGTAACATTTCGCTTGTAGAAGGTGTTAATCCGATTATTATGAATAAAAAAAGAGTTGTAATCCTACTATGTGCATTAATTGCGCTGTTAACGATTGTGTATTTTAGCTTGGGCAGTAAGTCTGATGAAGTTGAGATTACATGCAAGGTGATGAAAGGACCGGTTGAGGTTAAAATACATACATCAGGTCAGCTGGAATCAGAAAATTCAGAAAATATTATTCTGCCTGCCGTGCTCTCGAGTCAGAACGTTCGGATTTACGAAATCAAGATTACCGATCTTATCGAAGAGGGTACCGTTGTTGATTCCGGGCAATACATCGCAACGCTTGATCATAAAGTGATTGAAGAAGTATTGACAGCCGCACGGCTTGAATTGGAAGCTGCAGCAGCAGTTATCGAAGATGCCAAGTTGGATTCAAATCTTAATCTTAGTAATTACCGCGATTTGATCGTTAATTCGAAATCGGATGTTGAAGAGCGAAAGATTGTATTGGCAGAGTCAGTTTACGAGTCGCCATCGGTTATTAAGAAGGCAGAAATGGATCTCAGCAAAGCCGAAAGAAAACTCACACAGGATGTCAAAGGTCTTGATATGCGAAAACGGCAATTGGGTTCGCAAATGGAAAGACGGAACATCGATTACCGACAGAAACAGCAGCGGGTGGATGATCTGCTGAAACTATATGATGCATTGATTATTAAGGCTCCAAAACCTGGGATGGTGATTTATGCGAAAGATCGCTTTGGAATTAAAATTCAGATAGGATCGGTTTTAACCCCATGGAGTCCTACGATTGCGACATTGCCCGATATGACGAAGATGATTTCGGAAACATATGTAAATGAAATTGATATATCCAAAATCAAAGTCGGGCAGAAGGTTACTTTAAGCATTGATGCATTTCCTGATAAGGAGTTAAAAGGGGAGGTGATTTCGGTTGCCAATATTGGGCAGCCAATGCCAAAGAGCGATTCAAAGGTATTTGAAGTAAATATTCGTGTGCATGGTAGCGACCCTGATTTGAAACCAGCCATGACTACGGGAAACGTTATCCAGACAGGTTCCTACACCGATAAAATCTACGTTCCTTCCGAAGCCGTCTTTGAGACCGATTCAACGAAGTTTGTTTACGTGAAAAAGAAAGATGTGGTCAGACAGATTGTGGATCTTGGCGATGAAAATGAAGATTATGTGATTGTAAATAAAGGCATTGCCGAAGGTCAGATTTTGTTGTTGAATGAACCCGAAAAGCTGGACGAAATTGAGACAACAGGATGGGAAATTTATGACGAACAGATCCGGAAATTAAAGGAAAATAAGGAAAACAACGATCAGCCTTCAATTACGCAGAAGAACGATACAGTCAAAAATGGCCTGAAAGGTAAAAAAACCGAGGGTTGACGATATTTAATTATAAAGTACTGATATAGTTACGAATGAACATAAAAGCATATTATAACCGATATTCCTACAATGTAGTTATTGCCCTTGAGGCGATTGTAGCGAATAAGGTAAAATCACTTTTGACGGCGTTGGGTATTATTTTTGGGGTTGCTGCAGTAATCAGTATGCTGGCCATCGGAAATGGAGCTGAACAGGAGATTCTTGAACAAATCAAGATGGTTGGGGTGAATAATATTATTGTCACACCAATTTTGCAGAACGACCAGGCAAATGCAAATGATCAAAAGGCCAGCGCTGCGACTGAAGGAAATCAGCTGGCCGGCAGCAAAAAGAAGTTTTCAAAAGGTCTTACCCTTCTGGATGCAGAATCAATCAAAGAGATTATACCAACAGTGCAGGATGTTTGCCCGATCATTACCTTTAATTATTCGGCGATCCTCCACGACATTAGCAGTCCGGTGAAACTCGACGGAACAGATAATACTTATTTTGACCTTTTTGATATTAAACTTGAGAGCGGAACGCTTTTTCATCAGCAACATTTAAAAGAAGGGTTCCCTGTTTGTATCATTGGCAATAATATCAAGAACGTATTTTTCAACCAGGAAGCTCCGGTGGGGCAATATATTAAGTGTGGACAGATCTGGCTTCAGGTAATCGGTGTGATTGAAAAACGGAGTTTTGTTGGTACAGGAAGTGGCACAATGGCGATCAGCAGTACCGACAACAGTATTATTATTCCGGTAAAAACAATGCTTCTTCGGTTTCGGAACAGGGCGCTCATCAGGGGTGACCAGGTGAAACTGGCCGGTATGTCGCGTGATAATACGATATCAAAAATTGAGGATACCAATCAGTTAGATAAGATCATCATTCGGGTAAAGGAGACCGCGCAACTTACTTCGACCGCAAAGGTTGCCGGGAATATGCTGATGCGAAAGCACAACGATATCCGCGATTTTGATGTAAGTATTCCTGAGCTTTTATTAAAACAACAGCAAAAGACCAAAAATATTTTTAACATCGTATTAGGAGCCATTGCCGGCATCTCATTGATTGTTGGCGGAATAGGTATTATGAACATCATGCTTGCATCGGTGATGGAAAGAATTCGGGAGATTGGGACTCGTCAGGCAATTGGCGCATCCCGAAAGGACATTGTATTTCAGTTTCTATCTGAGTCTACCCTGATCAGCGTAGTTGGTGGTTTAATTGGAATTATCCTGGGGGTGGTATTATCGAAAATAATTCAGACAATGTTTGATATTAAAACGATCATTTCGGTGTTTTCAATTTTCATCTCTTTTGGTGTTTCAGTTTTTATTGGAATCACCTTTGGATATCTTCCAGCTAAAAAGGCCGCCGAAAAAGACCCTGTTGAATCCTTAAGACAATAAACTTTAGTTATGACTCGTATTTTTTTATTTATCACATTTATAGCCCTTTTTAAAGTATCAGAAGCCCAGCAGAATGTAATGAAACTGACGTTGCCGGAAGTAATTGATCTGGCGTCCAGACAGTCGATTGATGCCTTCAAACAGCAAAACATGTACCTTGCAAGTTACTGGGAATATAAGTATTACCGGGCAGATAAACTTCCATTCCTGTCAATGGGAGCCAACCCGTTTTCGTATAACAATTCTATTAGGCAAGACTACATTCCGCAGGATCAAAGCTGGCAATATAGTCAGCAGGAAAACATTACCTCAAATGCTTCCTTAAAGGTGACTCAAAACGTTGGTTTAACCGGAGGAAGTTTCAATGTAAGCTCCGACCTTGGGATGTCGAAAAACTTTTTAGGAGATCAACAAACCACGTTCTCTGCCAATCAGATTAGCATCGGTTACCGTCAAAAATTGAATGGATATAACAGCCTACGTTGGAAATCGAAGATTGAACCACTCAAATTTGAAAGAGCCAAGAAGAATTTCATTCAGTCGAAAGAAGATATTGCCGTAAAGGCGACGAGTAAATTTTTCGAACTGGTTGATGCCCAGATAGAGATAAATATCTCCACGACCAATCTGGCCAACGCAGATACCTTGTATCAGATTGGGAAAGGCAGGTATCAGGTGGGAACTGTTACGCAGGATGAATTATTAAATTTCGAACTGAATCTGATGAATGCCCGCCTTGCTTTAACACGTGCAAATCAAGGCCTTTTAAGGGCACGTTCGGATCTTAATTCTTTTTTAGGTCTGGATAAGAGTGCTATTATTGAGTGTGTTATGCCGATAAAAATCACCTCTGACTTGCAAGTGAACGTGGATGAAGCCATTCAGAAATCAATGACCAATAATCCGGATGTCCTTTCGCAGGATCAACGATTGCTTGAACAGGATAATATAGTCAGAATGACAAAGGCGCAGAATGGATTTAGCGCCGATGTAAGCGCTTCTGCTGGTTTGAACCAAAAAGCATTAATCATTTCGGAGGCTTACCAAAATCCAAACCGGTTTCAGAATATTGCTATTTTCGGTTTATCTGTGCCGATTGTTGACTGGGGAAAACGAAAAGGGCAGCTTCTGATGGCAAAATCGAACCGGGAAGTAGTCGTAAATAGCGTAAAGCAGGAACGTATTGATTTTGAGCAATCGGTTTTAATGAGTGTAATGGAGTTCAATATTCAGTCCGATCAGGTTTTCAACTCTGCAAGAGCCGACACGATTGCACAACTGGGTTTCGATGTTACCATACGTCGTTTTAAAATCGGAAAGTTGGATGTCACAAGACTCAACCTGGCCCGAAATGAACTCGAAAATGCACGGAGGGCTTATATTGGTTCCTTACGTAAATATTGGGTTTCTTATTACCAGATACGCCAACTCACGTTATTTGATTTTGAGAATGGAACCGATCTGACTGCTGATTTCGACAAAATACTGAACCAATGAGACATTTTCTGCATAAACACAAAAAGTTAATTCTGATCTCTTCCGTGATCTTCATTTTGATGTTTGCCGGAGTTTATTTTGTAGGAATAAAACCTTCATCAAAAGTATATAAGGTCAAAAAGGAAAATTTCGAAGCATTGATTTCCTGCAAAGGGGAAATACAGAGCGAAAAGGCAGTTCTGATTACAATTCCCGATGTTTTCGGCGATCGGACTTTGGAAATATACGATATGCAGATTAAAGATCTTATCCCTGAAGGATCGATTGTGAAAAAAGGCGATTTTGTAGGGCTGCTCGATCAGGGAAGGATAAAACAATTGAAGCAGAATAACGAAGAAGCCTTGAAAAAGATACTCTTCAATATCAATGATGCTAAAATTGACAGCGCAGTTGAACTTGTTGCGCTTCGTGATGGAATTGAGCAGTTTGGCTTCGATCTTCAATACAAGAAAATTGAGCTGGAACAATCTGTTTTCGAATCACCAGCTTATCAGCGAACGTCGCAAATGGCTTATGATCGCGCATTAAGACAATTGCAATATAAAAAACGCGCTTATCAGATGACTCAGAAAGGGTTGAAAACTCACATTTCAAGAGATGAAGACAAAATGAATCTGCTTGTAGGCAAGGATAAAAAATACCAGTTGGCTTTTGATGAAGCCCGAATTAAGGCACCGCAGAGCGGAATGCTGATATATGGTCGCACTTATGGGCGGGGCGGAAGCCGAAAGCTGACCATTGGCTCCTATGTAAGTATGCAAAATCCCGTGATCGCCACGTTGCCCGATCTCTCTATTTTAAATTCTGAAACCTACGTTGAGGAGATTTATATTGCAAGAATTAAGGTGGGCGACAGTGCACGGGTTTACATTGATGCGCTTAAAAATCAGGAGAAAATAGGGGCTATTTCGAATATTTCAAACGTGGGACAAGAGATGACCGGGTTCGATTCGAAGGTTTTCAAAGTGAATATCCGGATCGCAAGTGATAACGATAAAGTCAAACCAGCAATGACAACGAACAACGAAATCATTATAGCAAGGGAACCAAATGTACTTGTGATTCCAAGATCAGCGTTGTTTTCGGAGGAAGGAAAGCAGTTTGTTTATCTAAAGGAGCTTGGCGGAATCAGCATTAAAGATGTTGAATGCGGCAACCAGAGTGATAAGTTTGTTGTTATTAAAAAAGGATTGAAAGAAGGTGATAAAATACTATTGAATAAACCCGAAAACGGCGATAGTTAGACACCATCTAAATTTTTATTTCACAGTGATTTTCAGGATCAATTTATGTAAGTTTGTAATTGAAAAATCTAAAGGATGGAAAAATTAATCATACTGCAAAACATTGTTAAAAACTATCAGGTAGGGACTCAGGCTGTTTTGGCTTTGCGTTCCGTCTCGCTTGATATTTATAAGGGTGAATATGTTGCAATAATGGGCGCTTCCGGTTCGGGAAAATCAACACTGATGAATATCATCGGATGCCTTGATACACCGACTTCTGGAAATTACCATCTCAACGATAAGGATGTAAGCAGTTTGGATGATGACAGGCTTGCCGAAATCAGAAATACAGAGATTGGATTTGTGTTTCAGACATTCAATCTTTTACCTCGTTATACGGCACTCGAAAATGTGATGCTTCCATTGATTTATGCCGGAGTTGGCAAGGGGAAGAGAATTGAACTTGCGACTGAGAAATTAACCAGTGTGGGGCTAACAGACAGGATGGAACATCGTCCGAATGAGTTGTCAGGCGGTCAGCGTCAACGTGTCGCAGTAGCAAGAGCACTTATTAATACCCCTTCAATTCTGCTTGCAGATGAACCTACAGGAAATCTTGATTCGAAAACTTCGGAGGAGATTATGAAGCTTTTTGCGGCTATCCATGCTGCAGGAAATACGATTATTCTGGTTACTCACGAAGAGGATATTGCCATGCATGCGCATCGAATCATTAAGCTAAAAGACGGGCAGGTCGAAACTGACCATAAAAACGACAAACCAATTTATTAACCAATAATTTTTTTGCGAATGCGTGTTTATACCCGAACAGGCGATGATGGTACTACCGGATTGATCGGTGGCACCAGAGTCAAGAAATATGATTTACGACTCGAAGCATATGGTACTGTTGATGAATTAAATTCGTGGATAGGATTGATCCGTTCGCAGGAAATTAATTCAGACGATATTCATGATTTGATTGAAATCCAGAATAAATTATTTGTGATTGGTGCCCTTTTGGCAACCGATACTTCAAAAGTTGAAAATCAGGAAAAACTGACTTGTTGCGGGGATGACATTTTGTTCCTCGAAAAGAGAATGGATCAGATACTTGACGGCTTACCCCCGTTGACCAGCTTTCTGCTTCCAGGTGGGAGCAATGCTGTATCATATTGCCATCTGGCACGGACAGTTTGCCGCCGTGCCGAACGCCGCACTTATCAGCTTTCTGCTGAGGTACAGGTTTCTGCGGAGGTACTGAAATACCTTAACCGCTTGTCGGATTACCTGTATGTTTTGTCACGTAAAGTAGCCGCTGATAGTGGAATCGAAGAAATTCCATGGAAATCATGAAAAAAGTCAGTTTGTGCTTTTATTTCTGAAAAATAAGTATTAAAATCGCGCTCTGAGCAAAAAGTCATTAATCTCAAAGAAATAATATGTACTGGACATTAGAATTGGCTTCTAAACTGGAAGATGCACCCTGGCCTGCAACGAAAGATGAATTGATCGATTTCGCCATTCGATCTGGAGCGCCCCTTGAAGTAATCGAAAATCTGCAGGAGATGGAAGATGAAGGCGAAATTTATGAATCAATTGAAGACATTTGGCCCGATTATCCAAGCAAGGATGATTTCTTTTTCAATGAAGATGAATATTAAAGTTCAGGCAGGTTTATATATTTGAAACCGGATACGTGTAAAAGTTCAAAGAGTGTTTGCACACCTTCAGCTTTTACACGATCTGTTTTTTAGAATATTTAATTCTTCCTACTTTATAGATGCAGGTTTCTTTTGTGGACCTGCATTTTTTTTGCGCTTTTGATCGATTGGATAAAGGTCGTTTTGGTCGACTGGCTTTTCATCTTCTCTCCAGCGAAATCCGTCTAACCGGATATCTTCAGCCTTGAGTTCTTTTATCGGAATTACTTTTCCTTCAGGCTTGGGATAAAACCTGATACTGTCGATCTTGTTTTCGGTGAGATGGAGCCTGATTTTACTGCTAAGCATACGGTTGATTCCAGAGTATTTATTCTTGTCCTTTAAATAGTAGAGTGTTTGGGCATTTCCATTCACATCTGCAATCCGAAGTTTGTTCTCAAAAATTTGACCAACAATGCTTTTACCTGAAATCTGGTTGAATTTTATAGAGTCTTCCACCATTACAATAAATGCGTTGTTATCCAATCGGGCAATACCGGGATCCGGATTTTTTGCAGTATATTGAATTTTCTCAGCTGTCATCTGGTTACGTTCCGACCAAAGGACAGGATCGTAAAACATCAGCAAGGTTGAATCTTTCATACGATATCCCAGCGAGTCACATTCCCCCTGCAAATCGGGCTTGTGAAACCTTACTTTCCGGTAAGCCATGAAATATTTGTCGTCTTTCCGCGTGATGTCAGAAGTGTCTGGTTTGGTCTGAAGTGTATCCGCATGCATATACATGGTGTCTTTCTTCCCGTACTGAATGAACATGGCCGAATCAGTGACGAATGCGATTTTCGTAATCTCATTATAAACGCCAACCTTCCCTTTAATAGTCACTTTATTCGTGGTATCCGTAAGTGTTACCCTGTGTTTTCCGCGGCCGTTTCCGCTTGCCCTGTCATAGAAAAGTGTATCCGCTTCGAGAACCTGCGATTTGTTGGTTATCTTCGATGCTTTGTAAAGCTCGGCGACATTTTTCTTGGTATCGTACCACCCATTTTCGGAGTAGAGTACACCATCTTTGTTCGTTCCGGTAATTGTAGTCGGTCCAACGATAAACGCTCTTTCGGTCTGACTATTGTACTTCAGCGTGTCGGCACGTAAAACAAAGTCTTTATTTGTTAATACTACTGAATCTTTAAAAAATAACAGGTTTTCATTCGAATAATACCTTCCGATTGTACTCGTTAATACGTTCGCGGTATCAATAATTTTTCCGCCGGTAGAATAATACCCGATGTTGGTATTGAGATCAAATTCAAGCGCTTCTGTTGTAAGGATGATAGATTTGTCAACCAGTTTCACTTTGCTTACAAACCGGGCTAATTTTGTATCCCCATCATAAAACATTTTGTCTCCATATAAATGCAAGGTATCGCCCTGAATAATATGTACATTTCCAAATGTGTCAAACTTCTTACTGTCGGTATATGAATAAGCACTGTCGCAAAACATCAGCACACCGTCGCGTCTGAAACTTACATGTCCGAGCAACCGTTGGGCATTTGCTATAATTCGTTCATCAAAAACCATCGAATCAGCATTGTCAATGTCGATACGCTGCTTCTTTTTTTTGTCTTGTGGCTGAACGGCCTGGATAAACACCGAAACAATTGCCACAAGAAAGATTAACGGGAAAAAAGCAAATTTTTCAGTTATGTTATTTTTATAATTCAAAACAAATTATTTTTTCCACGATTTCAGTTTGAAGTTGCAATTGGCATATGCATCATCAACATGGATGTAGGTTTTTGCCTGCTGTTTGGCGATCCATTTGCGGTAGGCTTCCTCCTTTTTCTTGGCAAGAAACATTGTACTTAAACTTTGATAATCCTCCTGCATGTTGGCTTTGTGTGCAGTCGTTTTATTGTTTAGCTTGACTATTTTATAGACTTGTCTTTGTTTGTCATCAACAGTAATAAAAGGGTTGGAGGTTTCGCCGATGTTCATAACGGTGATTATCTTGCTTACATCAGGATCAAGTTCTGAGACCTCGAATTTAGATGAACCAGTGCGCTGCGATGTCACTAATCCGCCGTTATTTCGTGTGCTTTTGTCAGAAGAATACATAAAGGCTGCCTGTTCCCAGGTAATCTTTCCTTTGCGGATAAAATCGGCGATGCTATCAATCCGGTTTTTAGCTTTTTCGAGTTCTAACGGGTCAACCTTCGGCATAAGCAGAATATGGCGGCATTTGATTTTTTCCCCTTTACGATCAATTAACTGGATAATATGATATCCAAATTCACTTTTCACCACTTTCGAAACCTGATTGGGTTTTAGGTTAAAAGCCTCCGTAGCAAAAGCCGGATCAAGCATTGCTCTTCCTACATAATCCATTTCGCCACCATTTCTGGCAGATCCCGGATCTTCGGAATACATAATTGCGAGAGTGGCGAAATTGTCACCGTTCTCAACACGCTTTTTGAAATCGCGTAATTTCGCTTTTACTTCAAGATCCTGCTGTTCTGTAATGGCAGGAAGTATCGTGATTTGAGCGTATTCCAGCTGTGAATTAATTTCAGGAATCTCTTTCGAAGGTAACTGCCTGAAAAATTGACGAACTTCCGCCGGAGTTGCAGTCACCTTTTCAATGATTTTCGCCTGCATCTGTTCCGTTTTTAACTGCTCTTTGATCGTCTCGCTCATTTCAGCTTTCAATTGATTGATTGATTTACTGAAATATTTCTCAACCTCTTTTTCCGAACCGATGTTTTCGATGAAATAATTCATCCGCCGATCCATTTGCTGATTTATTTGATTATCGGTTACAATAATCATTGTATCAAGATCAGCTTCAGCCAGAAGTAGTTTTTGTTCAAGCAGTTGCTCAAGAATTTCGCATTTTGCATCTCCTTGCGTTGTCACTCCCTGTGCCTGGTTCTGAATAACCCCTTGTTCAATATCTGATTTGAGAATCGGATTGCTTCCAACAACCGCCACAATCTGATCGACTACTTTATCCTGAGCATTTGAGATCTGTTGTGCAGAAATGATGGTCCCCAGCACAAGGACACTTTTTATTACGTTTTTGAGCATGTCTTTTATCTAATTATCAGTCTGTAATTTTAAATAGATTCTCTTTTTTTCCTTTTTGGTAAATATTTTTTTGAAGTTCTTCTATGAACTCCATTTTCCGATGGTTCAGAATTAAATTGGCGATGCCGTCTTTTACAAATTCGAACGGCGCTTTATCTCCTTTTAACCTGTAATCTTTAATGGCTGCAAGATAATATTTGTTTCCCTCGTATGTTTCAATGAAACCTTTTCGCTTAAGTACATCGTCGGGACTTGTTATGCTAACAGGCATTCTTGTCCTTATCAGGTTAAAATCAATCCATTGCTCATTGAAATAATCAAATTTTGTGGCGTACTGGAAACTGTATTTTTCAAGTTCGGAGCGTGATTTGTCATCCAGTGACTTCATCCATCTTTTTAGCTGATCAACCTTTGCCAGGTTTTTCGGCACTTCAATATAAATGGCCTTCACGATATGTTGCTCAAGAATAAATCTTTCGGGATGCAAATCGTAAAACTGACGAATATCCGATGCTGTAAGAACAGTGTCAAGTTTTTGACTGATCAATTGCTGCTGATACCTATGGATTATCAGAGAAGTTCTGTATTCGTCCAATTCGCGTTGAACATCTTTCTGATTCTCCGCAAGGTTTTCCTCAGCCATTTGAAGCATTAGCTCTTGTTTGATCCAACGCTGGATATAATCTTTTGCCTGATTAACGCTGTCGGTTTTGGTGATGCCTCCCTGAAGTGAGGAAGCAAGTTCACGTCGAAGCAACAATTTATCTCCGACTTTAGCGACAATACCATCGCCATCTGAAGATTTGGAAAAATAGGTGCATCCAGATAAAAAGGTAAATATCAGTATAATAAGATAAAAGTCTCTTCTCATTTAAAATTAAATCGTTTTCTTACCCTCTTCATTTTAACAGACCATCTTTTTCATAGATGCAATCTGATTGCCCATGGTTGTCACGGGCGTCAAATTTACCTTAAATTCCTGAGAAAAAGTTGTCCATTTTACAATTCGCTTTTTTAGTCGCGCGTGTAATTTGGCGATTCACTTGTGATGGTGACATCATGAGGATGACCCTCGGCAATTCCGGCATTTGTGATGCGCACAAATTTGGCTTCGTGCAACTTTTCAATGCTGTGTGCACCGCAATAACCCATTCCGGCACGTAAGCCACCAACAATCTGATAAATTACCTCATACAGCGTTCCTTTGTAGGGTACCCTTCCGACGATTCCTTCCGGAACAAATTTTTTGATGTCGTCTTCCATGTCCTGGAAATAGCGGTCTTTCGAACCTTGCTGCATTGCTTCAACAGAACCCATTCCACGATACGATTTAAATTTACGACCCTGAAAAATGATGGTTTCTCCTGGTGATTCTTCAACTCCCGCGAAAAGTGAGCCAGCCATTACACTTTGAGCGCCTGCCGCCAACGCCTTGACGATGTCGCCTGAATAGCGCAATCCACCGTCTGCAATAATCGGTACGCCGCTATTCCGGAGTGCTTTTGATACATTATAAATGGCTGATAACTGTGGGATTCCTACGCCGGCAATGATCCTTGTGGTACAGATTGATCCGGGCCCAATTCCCACTTTTACTGCATCGGCGCCTGCAAATACAAGTTCGGATGCTGCTTCAGCAGTGGCAATATTTCCGACGATAAAATCTATTTCGGGATATTTATTCTTGGCTGTCTTTAATAATTCGAGCACCCCTTTTGTGTGACCGTGGGCTGTATCGATCACGATGGCGTCAACCTGGGCCAAAATTAAAGCATCGATCCGGTCCATCGCATCACTTGTGATTCCAATTGCAGCGGCTACCCGTAACCGACCTTTTTCGTCTTTGCATGCCAATGGTTTATCTTTCGCTTTCGTGATATCTTTAAAAGTGACAAGGCCTACCAGTTTATTGTTCTTATCAACTACCGGGAGTTTTTCGATTTTGTAATTTTTAAAAATTTCGGTTGCCTTTTCGAGGCTGGTGCTTGCATCGGCTGTAATAAGGTTCTTTGATGTCATCACCTCAGCTATCGGCCGGTTCATTTTTTTTTCGAAACGAAGATCACGGTTCGTGACAATTCCGACCAGATGCCGTTCATCATCAATCACAGGAATTCCCCCGATTTTATAGGTATCCATCAGTTTCAGTGCATCGGCAACAACTTTCTCTTTTGAGATCGTAATTGGATCGATGATCATTCCGGTTTCTGACCGTTTAACGATGGTAACTTGTTTTGCCTGCTCTTCGATTGACATGTTCTTGTGAATCACACCGATTCCTCCCTCCCGTGCAATCGCGATGGCCATTTTCGATTCAGTGACGGTATCCATCGCCGCCGAAACGATGGGAGTGTTAAGTCGGATATTTCGCGAAAACATCGACGACAAGTTAACATCACGCGGAAGTACATCGGAGTAGGCGGGTATTAAAAGCACATCATCGAAGGTGAGACCCTCGATTAAAACTTTATCTTTGATAAATGACATGGCGATGGAATTTTGAGTGTGACTTCGATAGGCAAATATAAAGAAATGAAGTTGAATTTGAAGGTTGAATTTGGATGAGATTGTTGAGCGTAAAAAGTTTTCCGTTGTCTCCCGGCTTATAGACTCCCCAGAACCATAAAAAAGTGTTTTCTGTCAGATTCATCTGATCCTCTGTCCTGATTTTTGCGACGTTCTGCCAGGTTCGTACCTGACTTTGTAATGTTTACACTCAGTTCTGTACGATGAATGGGGTGTTCTGTTCACTTTACCTGCCGCCCTGTCATGTTACAATGCCGCTCTGTCAGGTCACAACGTAGTTCTGGGATATTACAGTTTAGTTCTGTGAAGTTACAATGCAGTTCTACGATGTTACACTGCCGCTCTGTCTGGTTGCACTGCCGCTCTGTCAGGTCACAACGTAGTTCTGTGATGTTACGATGAAGATCTGCTATGTTACAACGCAGTTCTGCCCGTATTACCTGCCGGGGTGCTTAAGAGCAATATTGGCCTGTTTCTCTGCTGCTTATCACTGAATACGAAAAAGTAGCAAGTATAACAATTCCCGATAGGTTTGAAAATACAGTTTTAGAGATTATGACTTTTGGGGGAAAGTGCAACAGGCTACAAGCGGGTTCTTTTTAATACGTCAATGGTTTTGAAAATCTCGTCGCCTACCCGAATGGCATTTAAAGGTTTATGCCTGATATAGGCAATATAGCCAGTTATAAAATCAATATTCCGTGAAGCATGCTCGGTTATCCTTAACGAATAGGTTTTTGGAGCTTCTTCTTCTGATTTGCCCATCGTTGTTTGGCTTCAATTAAACTTGTCGTCGGAGCGTTTTCGGCATATTCCACCTATCTTTTAAAATCATCATCGCTAACAGGGTTCCCGGTTAAGGAATACAAATTTAAATCAGGTTCATTTACAATCCGTATTAAATCCTTTTGTTCCAAATCCTGTAAAGCTTTTAAAGCGTTATTTCCTTTAAGTTCTATTATTAATGTTTGCATTGCATTATTCATTAAATCCCAATTCATTAAGTGTTTTCGCAGAATTTCACAGCAATTTTAACGATTTAAAATAACTTTACGGTTCCTATTTTTAACGCCCGATAAGCGAAAAGCATTCTATGGATAGAATCCACGAGATATTAAAACAATACTGGGGATACGATGAATTTCGTCCGTTACAGCAGGAGATCATCCGTTCGGTGGCTGATCAGAAAGATACGCTGGGCCTTATGCCTACCGGGGGCGGCAAATCAATTACGTTTCAGGTATATTCACTTTCTGCAGATGGCATTTGTCTGGTTGTTACACCTTTGATTGCATTGATCAAAGACCAGGTCGAAAACCTGAGGTCGAAAGGGATTAAAGTATTGGCGATCTATTCCGGAATGTCTGCCCGTGAGATCGAAATCGCGCTGAACAATGCCGTTTATGGCGATTACAAATTTTTGTATGTCTCGCCGGAGCGAATTGGTTCAGAACATTTCAGGGAGTTTTTGGTCAGGATGAAGCTTAACCTGATTACTGTCGACGAAGCACATTGTATCTCACAATGGGGTTACGATTTTCGCCCTTCTTATCTGACGATTTCGGATCTGCGCAAAACCTTTCCCGAAATCCCTATCCTGGCTTTGACCGCAACCGCTACTGAAAAGGTAGTGGAGGATATTCAGGATAAATTGCTGTTTAGGGAGAAAAATGTACTTCAAAAGAGTTTCCGCCGCGAAAACCTTATTTATCTGGTTCGGGATAAAGAGGACAAAATGGGCTACCTCACCGACACAATACAGAAATCAAAAGGGACTGGCATCGTATATGTCCGGAGCCGTAAGAAAACACGTGAAATCGCCCAGATGCTTCAGCAAAATAATATTGCAGCCGATTATTATCATGCAGGACTGGCCCCCGATTTGCGGAGTCATAAGCAGGATAAATGGATGAGCGGTGAAATCAGGGTGATTGTCGCAACAAATGCTTTTGGGATGGGAATAGATAAACCCGATGTGCGGTTTGTAATTCATCTCGATCTTCCAGACTCGCTCGAAGCCTATTTTCAGGAGGCGGGCAGGGGAGGGCGTGACGGAAAGAAATCGGTGGCGGTGCTGCTATATAATAATTCGGATAAGCGCCGGCTACATAAAATGGTTACCGACAGCTTTCCTGCAATAGATGTCATTCGTAATGTATATAATTCCATTTCAAATTACCTGATGATTGCGATTGGGAGTGGCAAAGGTGGTGTTTTTAGTTTCCGGATCGAAGATTTCTCCAAACGATTTGGGTTTCAGATTAACGCCGTATACCATAGTCTGAAACTTTTGGAAAGGCAGGGATATGTTTCGTATGTTGAGAATACAGACAACTATTCACGTGTTTTTTTCCCGGTCCGTCGTGATGATCTTTACAAATTTCAATTAAGCAATGCCGGGCTTGATGCATTTATTAAGTTGATTCTTAGATCATATACTGGATTGTTTACTGATTTTGTAAACGTCGATGAAGCGTTGCTTGCACGGCGATCCAACCTGACAGGTGAACTTATTTATCAGCATTTGAAGACGTTGGCGCAAATGAAGATCATCGATTATATTCCTCAGAAGAAAACACCCGTTATTGTGTATGAAACAGAAAGGCTCGACACAAACCGGATTCGTATGAGCGTTGAAAATTTTCAGAATCGCCAGGTGAAATATCAACAGCAGGTCGATTCTGTAATCGATTATGCCGTAAATGATAATAAGTGCCGCAGTGTTGCTTTGCTTGAGTATTTCGGGCAATATGGTTCTGAACCTTGCGGATCGTGTGATGTTTGTAAAGGTGATCATGAATCGGGTATTCGGTTTGCCGATTTCAGCCGGATCTCGGGTAAGATTCACCAGCTATTGCTTTCGGAAAGCTGTTCGATTGGTCAAATTGTAAAACAAATCAACGAGCCTGAACCAGTTGTTATTAAAGTTTCACGATGGCTGCTTGACAACGGGAAAATCATTGCAGCCTCAAACGGTTTGTTAACAAACGTTTCAAAGGCTCAATAATGGATGGAAAAACCTTCGCTGTCGGGATTTTGATTACCTTTGCAGTTAATTCCTCAAAACAAAAGGATTATTAATGAGTAAAGAGCCATTTTCGGAGGTGGTCTATTCGAAGAATGTGATCGAATTTGCCACAGTTGCCAATGAATTTTGTTCATTTATAGAAGCTGTTGATCAGTTTCAGCGAAAGGACTTTATCACAAGGGTACAAAAATTGTTTCCGCTGCTTTATCTGAAAGCGGCTTTACTCCCTGAGCCTGATATCGAGATGTCGGATGATACTCCGGAGAAGTTTGTAGGTGAGGAAGATTACAATTTTATTCTGCATAAGCTGGAGGTGAAATTCGGACAATTCGATGCATATCATGAGGTTTTCGATCCTTCGATGCAATATAGTGAAGTGGCACTGGAAGCGAGTATATCAGAAAACATCGCGGATGTTTACCAGGATTTGAAAGACTTTATTTTGTCTTACCGGATTGGAACGCTTGAGGTGATGAATGATGCCCTTTGGGAATGTCGCAATAATTTTGAGCAGTATTGGGGTCAGCGGTTGGTCAATGGTCTTAGGGCTATTCACAACCTCGTCTATGGTACTTCAGATCTTGATGAGAAAGAAAAAGAACCGGATAAAATTGACATTAAATAATGGTAATTCTTGCCGTTTGAATTAGATAGAATTAAATTATGAGTCAAGAGTTTAATACAATGAAGAAAAGTATTTCAAACGATGAGTTAGCAGAATTACCGCTCTCTTCATTTGAAGGTGTTATTCACTTAATCGAACAACCGGAAGATTTGGAATCAGTACTGGAATATCTTGGTCAACAAACTATTCTTGGATTTGATACCGAAACCCGCCCTGCATTTAAAAAGGGTCAGATTTACCCGGTTTCCCTGCTTCAACTATCAACCTCGGATCAGGCTTTTCTGATCAGGATTAATAAAATAGGACTTCCTGCCGGATTAATCAAGATTCTAGCTTCACCTAAAATTCTGAAAATAGGGGTTGCAATCAGAGACGACATTAAAATATTGCAACGAATTGTTCCCTTTAAACCTGCAGGATTTATTGAATTACAAGATCTTGTAAAAGTTTATGGAATCGAGAATTTTAGCCTGAAGAAACTGTCTGCGATTGTTTTAGGCTTCAGAATATCGAAATCAGCGCGGCTCACAAACTGGGATGCCCCCGAATTGTCGGAGCAACAAATGATCTATGGGGCTACTGATGCCTGGGTCTCTTGTGAAATATATAAGCAGTTATTGATAACACCCATTGAGACGGTGTTATGCGAACCCGAAATAGCAGAGAACGTTCCGGAAGATTAATCCATCAGCGGTTTTCTGTAAGAATTTAATTTTAGTATGTCAGATTTTAGTAAAGTTGTTTTAAAAAAGGGGAAGGAAGAGTCAATTCTCCGGTTTCATCCCTGGGTCTTTTCAGGCGCTATCGATCGCATAGAAGGAAGTGTCGAAGAGGGAGATGTAGTAACGGTTTACGCCAGTGATGACCGTTTTTTAGGAATTGGCCATAGTTCAATTGGTTCTATCGCGGTGAGAATTTTCTCGTTTAAGGATATCGTCCCGGACTTGTCGTTCTGGTGCGAAAAAATGCAATCTGCTTTTAATTTGCGTCAAAGGATTGGATTAACCACACGTAAAGGAACCAATGTCTTTAGATTGGTTCATGGTGAAGGCGATGGAATGCCCGGACTGATCGTCGATTTTTACAATGGAACTGCTGTTTTACAGGCGCATACAGTTGGAATGTGGTTATTGCGTAACTTGTTGGCCGAAGCCATGAAAGTTGTTCTTGGCGATCTGCTCACTGCTGTTTATGATAAAAGTGCAAAAACGCTTCCATTTAAAGCATCCATCGAGTCAGTGGATGGATATTTATCAGGTGAACTAACCACCCGCGAGGTGATGGAAGATGGTAACCGGTTTATTGTTGATTGGGAAGAGGGACAGAAGACTGGTTTTTTTGTCGATCAGCGCGAAAACAGGAAGTTGCTAAGTGAATATGCTTTTGGAAAGGATGTTCTGAATATGTTCTGTTACACGGGCGGTTTTTCGTTCTCTGCAATGCAGGGAGGAGCCAACCTGGTTCATTCGGTAGATTCTTCTGCCAAGGCGATTGAACTCACCAACCAGAATGTGGAGCTCAATTTTCCAGGCGACACCCGTCATGAGGCTTTTGCTGCAGATGCATTCGATTTCATGAAGGACATCAATAATAAATACGATCTGATTATCCTTGATCCACCTGCTTTTGCGAAGCATCGTAGCGCATTGAGCCAGGCACTTCAGGGATATAAAAAATTGAACGCGAGGGCCATTCAGCAGATTCGTCCTGGTGGTGTTTTGTTTACTTTCTCCTGTTCGCAGGTAGTAACCAGAACAAACTTTCGCGAAGCAGTGTTCTCGGCTGCTGCCATCTCGAAACGAAATGTTCGCATTTTGCATCAGTTGTCGCAGCCCGGAGATCATCCGATAAGTATCTATCATCCAGAGGGTGAATATCTGAAAGGGTTGGTCTTATACGTTGAATAAAAAAGTGATTACAATTTAAATAAATAAAAATTTGAAATTTAAAGAGTTTGATTTTGTTCCCGAAATCATGGAAGGTCTTGAATCCATGGGTTTCGAGGAATGTACCCCTGTTCAGGAATTGGCAATGCCGGTGATCTGGAAGGGAGATGACCTGATTGCATGTGCACAGACAGGTACCGGAAAAACAGCAGCATATCTGTTGCCTGTTTTGAACCGTATCACCCAGACTAAGAGCCATGGAATTAATACATTGATCATCGCCCCGACGCGGGAATTGGTTTTGCAGATCGATCAGCAGATAGAAGGGTTCTCCTATTTCTGCGGAGCGACATCGCTCGCAGTTTATGGTGGGGGAGAAGGTGCCGCTTTTGATCAGCAAAAAGCGGCTTTGATTCAGGGTGCCGATATCATTGTGGCAACCCCTGGTCGATTATTGTCGCACATCAACCTTAAATATTCAGATTTTAGCACGATTAAACATCTGATTCTCGACGAGGCTGACCGCATGTTGGATATGGGTTTTTTCGATGATATTATGCGAATTGTCCGCGAATTGCCAAAAGCACGTCAGACATTGATGTTTTCGGCTACAATGCCAACAAAAATCCGGAAGTTAGCCGAAGGCATTTTGAATAAACCTGAAAGTGTGAATATTGCTATTTCGAAGCCGGCTGAAAATATTATCCAGGCTGCTTACATGGTTTATGAAAATCAGAAAGTGGCGCTCGTAAAATCTTTGCTCAAAGGAAAAACCGATTATAAGAGTGTGCTGATTTTTACTTCCCGGAAGATCAATGTAAATGGTCTTGTCCGCGAATTGAGGAGGATGGGTTTTTCGGCCGACGGAATGTTGTCGGATCTTGAACAGAAGGAGCGCGAGGAGGTAATGCTTCGATTTAAGAATCGGGAAACTCAGATTCTTGTGGCAACCGATATTGTTTCACGAGGGATTGATATAGATGGAATTGACCTCGTAATGAACTACGATGTCCCACGCGATCCAGAGGATTACGTGCATCGTATCGGACGTACCGCTCGTGCCCAGAGTTCGGGAGTTGCCATTACGTTAATCTCCGATCTTGATCAGCATAACTTTAAGAAAATAGAGGAACTCATTGAACGCGATATTATTAAAATCCCACTTCCACCTGACTTTGCTGAAGGTCCGCTTTACAATCCAGTAGCCGGAAGGCAATTCGGCCGCAGACCTGCCGGAAGATCCAGCAATAATCAGAGAACTGGTCCTATTAATAAGAAAAAAGACTTTCGGCACCGCGATCGTGGTACCCATCAGGGACATCAGGCGGAGTAGTTGAGTAAATAGAACTTATATTGAAGCCCGTTTATTTCACGGAGCGATACAGATTAAATTATTATATCTGCGTCGATCAGTGAAATTTGCGGGATTTTTTTGTGATAATGTCATCATTGATGATATTATTTATACTTTCGTTAGAATCTTAACTTTAATTCGATAAATTATGAAGACATTCATTTCACTTCTGATGATGATTTTTATTGGTTTAGCTGGAAATGCCCAAACTACCAATCCGGTAAAAATATTTGAGAAGGACACCTTCGAAACAAATAAGGGTCAGTTAGTCATCACTTTTATCGGTCATGGAACTTTAATGATTGAGGCCGGTAAAACAGTGATACACATCGATCCTGTTTCGCGCGAAGCTGACTATTCATTGCTTCCGAAGGCAGATATTATTCTGATAACGCATGAACATGGCGATCACCTTGATAAAAAGGCAATCGCGTTGGTCACAATACCTCAAACCAAAACAATAGTTAGTCTTAGCTGCAAAGGTCAAATAGACAATGCCATGGTAATGTTGAATGGTGAAGCAAAGTCCTTTGGTGATGTAAAAATAGAAGCAATACTAGCCTATAACATCGTAAACAAACGGCCTGATGGAGGTGCTTTTCATCCAAAAGGGAACGGAAACGGTTATATCATCAACTACGGGGGAAAACGTATATATGTAGCCGGCGACACAGAGAATACTCCCGAAATGTCCGTTTTGAAGAACATCGATATTGCCTTTCTTCCGATGAATTTACCTTACACAATGACTCCTCAAATGGTAGCTGATGGTGCCAAAAGTTTTATGCCCGTAATCCTTTATCCTTATCATTTTGGTGATACCGATCCGCAGATATTGGTTGATTTATTGAAAGATACCAAGATTGAGGTTAGAATCAGAAAGATGAAGTAGATTTCTAGTTGTCGCAGGGACTATATTATTCCTTTATATCAAATTAGCAAGTTGTCACATCAGCTGATTGCTTTATTTTCTCGTTGGCAAATTATAAAGTATTTATTACTTTTATTGCAAATTAAACCCGCTTTAATTGCTATAACGATTTTACCAACTGTTTCACCCTTTTTATTCCATACTAAATGAACTTACCGCAGAAATTTTTTCTATCGTTTTTCCTTTGCCTGGGGTTTTTCCTGATTTACTCGAATTCGGATGGGCAGGGAAATCCGTCTAAAGATTATCCAATTCAACCAGTTAGCTTTACAGACGTAAAAGTTACCGATCATTTTTGGGCGCCGCGAATCGAACTGAATCAAAAAGTGACAATACCTATCGCTTTAGACCAATGCTACAAAACAGGAAGGGTCGAGAATTTCAAGATTGCTGCAAAACTGACAAAAGGAAAGTTTCAGTCGGAGTTTCCATTCGATGATTCTGATATTTATAAAATTATCGAAGGTGCGAGCTATTCGCTTCAGACAAACCCTGATGCGCGGTTGGAAAAACGGATCGATTCGCTGATTTATTACATTGGACTGGCACAGGAGCCAGATGGTTATTTATATACCAACCGGACAATTGATTCGCTTCACATGCATCCCTGGGTTGGGAAAAAACGGTGGGAAAAAGCCCCTGAACTAAGTCACGAATTATACAATCTTGGACATCTTTACGAAGCAGCTTATGCACACTTTCTGGCAACCGGTAAACGAACATTGCTTGATGTAGCTATAAAAAGTGCGAACCTTGTCGATCATGACTTCGGACCAGGGAAGCTGGCCTATTATCCCGGTCATCAGGTGATTGAAATGGGTCTTTCGAAGCTTTACAGGATCACCGGTGATGAAAAGTATCTGAAACTCGCGAAATTCTTCCTCGACTGCCGTAAGGGTGGAAATGAATACAATCAGGCGCATATACCCGTTATTGAGCAGGATAAGATTGTTGGTCATGCTGTTAGGGCAACCTATATGTATGCTGGAATGGCCGATGTTTCAGCGCTAACAGGCGATTATTCCTACAAAAATGCAATCGACAAAATCTGGAACGATCTTATAAGCACAAAATATTACGTCACGGGTGGAATCGGCTCGGGTGGGAGTAACGAAGGTTTCAGTGATCCCTATTTTTTACCGAATATGTCGGCTTATTGCGAGACCTGTGCTTCGATTAGCAATGTGATGTGGAACCAGCGTATGTTCTTACTCGAAGGCGACTCCAAATTTTATGATGTTCTGGAACGGACGCTTTACAATGCACTTTTATCGGGAATTTCGTTAAGTGCCGACCGGTTTTTCTATCCGAATCCACTCGAATCTCGTGGACAGCACACACGCAGTGCCTGGTTTGGTTGTGCTTGTTGTCCAAGTAATATCTGCCGGTTTATCCCATCCGTTCCGGGATATGTTTATGCAAAAAAAGGTTCTGATTTATATGTCAACCTTTTTATGAATAACTCAGCAACGGTTGATCTGGATGGTGAACGTATTAATATTGAACAAACTACTGATTATCCATGGAGTGGGAAAATCGTTTTGAAAGTTCAGCCTCCTAAAGCCCAGGTTTTTAAGATGATGATCCGGATTCCGGGATGGGCAAATAACCAGGTGGTTCCGTCTGATTTATACCGCTTTAAATCATCAGAAAAGTCAAAGGTTCTCATCAAAGTTAACGAGCAAAATTTCAAATACGATGTTAAGAATGGATATGCGGTAATCTCGAGAGAATGGAAAAAAGGTGATCAGTTACAAATTGATTTGCCGATGCCAGTAAGGGAAATAGTTGCGCATGAGGCGGTTAAAGACGATAAGGGCAAGATTGCCTTGCAACGTGGACCACTGGTTTATTGTGCTGAATGGCCTGATAACAAAAACGGCCATGTTTTAAATCTTTACCATGATCAGGACAATAGTTATTCAACAGAATTTCTGCCGAATCTATTAAATGGTGTTACGGTCATCAAAACGATGATCAATAGCACAGAACGATTGGAGAACGAAACAATTAAGGAGTCGAAACAGCCATTTACTGCAATACCCTATTACGCCTGGGCAAATCGCGGGGCGGGCGAAATGGCAGTGTGGATCGCTGATCAGAAATCATCGTCGAAGCCTTTACCCTATCCATCGATTGCCTCAAAAAGTAAAATAAGCGGGTCCCTCGAAAACAAAGCTTTGGTTGCAGTGAATGATCAGCTTGAACCTGCTAATTCCAATGATCAGAGTTGTTTTTATTTCCATTGGTGGCCACGAAAGGGGAGTGCCGAATGGATACAATACGATTTTTCTAAACAGGAAAAGGTTTCTTCTGCAAAAGTTTATTGGTTCGATGATGGTCCGTGGGGAGGTTGTCGCGTTCCCACATCATGGAAACTCTTTTTTAAAACAGATTCCGGTTTGTGGGAACCAGTTAAGAATCAAGGCAATTATGGATTATCTAAGGATCAATACAATGAAATCAGCTTTGAACCCATCGAAACAACTGCTCTTAAAATGGAGATTCAATTGCCGGTAGACAATTCAGCCGGCATATATGAATGGAGTATAAAGTAATTAAACCTGATATAACATGATTACAAAACGTTTTTTCTGTACGATACTTAGTTGCTTGACATTATTTAATCTTGTTCAGGCTCAGCCCGTAAGTGAGATTAAAATTGTAGTTAATCAACGCATTAATGCTGTACCCGCTTCGATGTGGGGGATTTTCTTCGAGGATATCAACTTTGCTGCTGATGGAGGAATTTATGCCGAACTTGTTAAAAACCGATCCTTTAATTTTAATGATCCTTTAATGGGTTGGAAATGGATAAATAAAAATGGAGGAAAAGGCGACTACCGGCTCTATAATTCCGGGGATGTGTTGCGACCAAACAAAAGATATGTACAGATACAATCGACAGGCGATATCGGTTCATATGGGCTTTCAAACGAAGGATTTCGTGGCATCGGATTGAAAAAAGATGCAGAATACCGGCTTATGGTTACCGCACGTACAGGGGATTCTAATATTGCTGTCAATCTTGTTGTTGAATTGGTTGATTCAACAGGCAAAGTGTTGGCTGAAAATCAACTGTCCGGTCTTACAAAAGATTGGAAAAAGTACGAAGTAATTCTGAAACCGGTAAAAACGGAAGCTAATGCCCGTTTGAATGTACTTGTAAAGGGAAAAGGTTTGGCAGAAATCGAAACCGTTTCTTTGTTTCCTGTTGATACATGGAAAGGGCGGAAAAATGGTCTGCGAAGTGATCTGGTTCAATTATTAGCCGATATGAAACCGGGATTTGTCCGTTTTCCCGGCGGGTGTATCGTAGAAGGAAGGGAACTTATTACAAGATATCAGTGGAAAAAGACAGTGGGTGAACCTGCAGATCGCGAATTGATTGTTAATCGTTGGAACACTGAGTTTAAACATCGTTCTACACCCGATTATTTTCAGTCATTCGGCCTTGGATTTTATGAATATTTTTTGCTTTCGGAAGATATCGGTGCCGAGCCGTTACCCATTCTCAACTGTGGAATGGCATGCCAGTACAACTCAAGTGAATTAGTGGATATGAAAGATCTTGATCCATATATCCAGGATGCGCTCGATCTGATCGAGTTTGCCAATGGTGCTGTTACCACACAATGGGGCAAACTAAGGGCCTCGATGGGCCATCCCGAACCATTTAATTTAAAGATGATCGGTGTTGGAAACGAGCAGTGGGGACCTCAGTATATTGAACGATTCAAAAAGTTTAACAGTGCGCTAAAGGAAAAATATCCTGAAATAAAATTAATTACAAGTGCAGGTCCAGGTCCTGAGGGAGATAGGTTCACCTATCTTTGGGGTGAACTTGTAAAACTGAATGCCGATTTTGTGGATGAGCATTACTATCAGTCCCCTTCGTGGTTTTTAAAGAATGCCAGTCGTTATGATGCTTATCCGCGGATAGGACCGAAAGTTTTTGCCGGAGAATACGCTGCACATTCAAAAGGACAAGCTGATCCTACCTCCCGGAATAACTGGGAAAGCGCACTGGCAGAAGCTGCTTTTATGACCGGACTTGAAAGGAACTGCGATATAGTGCAAATGTGTTCCTATGCCCCTTTGTTGGCGCATAAAGATGCCTGGCAGTGGAATCCTGATTTGATTTGGTTTGATAACCTTAATGTGGTACCTACACCAAACTACTTTGTTCAGAAATTATTTGCAACGAACAAAGGAAGTTACACGGTTTCGGTTTTGAAAGACAAGGAAATAATTGCAGGCAAAGACAGTATTTATGCTTCGGCCACGATCGATGAGAAAACCAAAGAGGTAATCTTGAAACTGGTGAATATTTCCCCCAAGACAACTTCAATGAAATTCTCTTTCACAGGAGAGTCATTTAAAAGTCAGAATGCGAGTATGGAAGTGTTGAAGAATAAAGACCTGACTGCATGGAACAGTTTTTTAAGTCCGTCAAATATTGGAATTGAGTTGCAAAAAGTGAAAGTTTCGGGTCGGTCGTTGCTATTAAGTCTTGATGGGAATTCAGTGAATGTATTGAGAATTAAACTGTAATCAACTATAAACCCTCAAGATTTCCATGACCTTGAGGGTTTTATACGATTTTATAGGAGGATTTTATTCTGTTGCAATGAAGATTTCGACTTCTGAGTTGTCAGGATCCTGCGATTTCTTTCCATAGACTTCAAAGTCAGCCGTGTATTTTCGGTTTAACTCTTTGTCTTTCACCCATATTTCCTGCCATGTATTGAAAACTGATAACGGCCGTGTCCCTTTTGCTTTAATTTCGAGATAATTAGCACCGCTAAATTCCCTTCCTTCAAGGCCTTCAGGCAGGTTGTCGATTGAACTTACGCGGTACCCAAGAATGGTTGTATAGTCAGCCGTGTAATCCGATTTGTAATCGGTGTAAACGGCATAAATATCCTCGTCGATTTTATTGGGTATCAAAAACGAAATATTTTCGGAGTAGAACCGCTGCCACAATTCCATAATGTCTTTTGCAGATTTTCCATTTTGGTTGGTTGTTCGTACTGCGATACCGATAATTTTAAAACTTTCCAGGTGAACTTTTTGGCTCTTCATAGTAGTATAGCTTTTTTATCAAAAATACGAAAGAATACCACATAGCCTCGCATTGTTCTCATAGTTTTGTCTATAGAAAGTTAGCTTTTAAAATAATGGCTTTTAAATTCTTTATGAATTATAATCAGTTGAATATCTTTCCAACCACTGGAATTTGCCGGATCAGCCAGGATACAAGCAATGAGGCCATTACTGCAAGGAAAGCAATGATAAAGAATTTGGGAAGTATTCCTGGATGGATATCTTTGGTAAGAATTGAAAGTCCAATTAATACAGGTGCATGAAAAACATATATACCGAAGGTATTTTCAGATAAAAATTTCATCGTTTTACTTTGATCGTTCCACTTTACTTTCGCAATTCCCAATAAAGCAATAATAAAGGAGACGCAGAAAAACGATTCCCAGAAAGCATAAAGAAATGCGCCGGCATTAAATCCTCCGACGATCAACATTTTTCCTTCCATTGCTTTTCCGAAAAATCCCGCAAAGAACCATAACGGAATCCCTAAACCAAAGGCAATATACAGCCACTTTTTTCCCAAATGCAAGGTGATTTTCTCTGTAATATTAATTTTCGATGCCTGCGTACCAAGGTAAAAGAATACAACATAGGCGGCAAAGAAACAAAACTGGAAGTTATAGAATGAAGTTCCGATTGGAGCAATTAGACGGATGTTAAACGCGAGCAAGGTGATCAATCCTACGATTGCCATTATATTGAGATTGGAAACCCTAACATTTGATTTCGCGGAAGAGAGGTATTTATTTACAAGGGCAAAAATAACCGAGAAAATCAAAAGGGCAAATGCAAACCAAAGAGGTCCAGTTCGACCAAGAAAATCAAGATTGTGAAAGCCTTTCATTGTAAATTCCACAATATTCAACTGAGGATACACCAGCTTAACGCAAATAGGATGGATAATGAAAATGTAAATCAATACAGGAATTCCAAGACGTTTTATTCGGTCGAGAATAAAGGTCTTTGTTCCTTTTCTTTCTAGAGAGGCTGGTATAAAATACCCGGAAACAAAGAAAAATAGCGACATGCTGAATGCTTGTGCATGCGACTGGAAAAGAAAGAAGAATAGTTTTTCAAAGTCATTAAGCGGCATTGGTTCGTTATAATACCAGCTTCCAATGCAGCTATACGTTACAGCGCTGTGGATCAATACCACAATTACAATACAAAATACGCGTAAGTTGTCAATATAGGATAGTCTGACTGACATAAAAGTCTTCTTTTTGTTGTTAAATATATCTATATGTCGCATTAAAAGGTGAATTGTTACAGGTTGTACTGATATGAAAGAGATGCAAAAAAAGAGGTGTAACATGAATTACACCCCAAACTAAAAACTCAGTATATTTTTACTTCTTCAATTGCAACTTTAAATCTATTTCATTAAGGTCTAAACAACATTCAATATTACCATATTCGTGTAGTCTTTTTAAGGTATCGATGATTGATTCATCGGTAAATTTCACAGATCCTTCGCTGAACCTTCTTGCATTTAGTTCTTTTTTTAACTTTTCAAAATTAAAATAAGCTTCATTGTCTAAATCCGAATCCAGGTTGTACAATGTAGTAAATACATCATAGTCATCATTATTCCAATACGAAGGTGATTGGATTTTTTTGTTGATTTTGAAAGTACCTTCCAGGTTATGTTTGAAACATTCCCATTCCTTTCTTTTCTCGAGCGTCGTTTCCTCTTTCATTTTGGTTGTATTTAAATTAGTGAATTGAAGAATCAAAAATTCGATTTTCTTATAAAGGCTAACAAATTTATAATAAAAATTTGTGAAAAAACGATTAAATAAGTACTATTTTTAAAGGTTTTAAGAAAATAAATTTGTGTGACACTTTTGAATGTTCAATAGCTTTTCTAAATGATTTTTAACTATTTATCATCCTGAAATTATGATTAAATTACTTGTTCTTTTGGCAATTTTCCTTTCGTTGTTTGTTGGAAAAAAATCCTTCTCTCAAGATGTTTTACCAGTCAGAGGATTTTGCATTGGTGCTCCTAAAACGATGGAAGTTGATGCATTTATCAAATTTATTTCTGAAGAATTGGTGCCAAGGAAAGTGAATACATTGATTCTCAGAGTTGATTTTAATTACCAGTTCGAAAGTCACCCGGAATTGCGCGACGAGTCTGCACTTTCGAAAGATGATGTAAAGAAAATGGCAGATGTATGTCATAAAAATCAGATCCGAATAATTCCACAGATCAACCTGCTTGGACATCAGTCATGGGCTGAGAAAGTAACCAATCTTTTGCGTGTTTATCCACAGTTTGACGAAACACCTCAGGTCCAAATGCCCCAAAAATACAAATGGCCCAATTCCGATTCGCTTTATTGCAAAAGTTATTGTCCACTCCATCCCGATGTGCATAAAATTGTTTTTGCTTTGGTTGATGAGATTTGCGATGCATTTGAAACTGATGCTTTTCACGCCGGCATGGATGAGGTTTTTTACATTGGTGATGATAAATGCCCGCGTTGTTCTGGTAAAGATAAAGCCGAATTATTTGCAGGTGAAGTGAACCTGATCCGTAATCATCTGGCGCTGAAAAATCGTCAGCTCTGGATCTGGGGCGACAGACTTATTGATGGAAAAACGACAGGAATGGGAATGTGGGAAGCAAGTTTCAACAAAACGTATCGCGCAATTGATCTGGTATCCAAGGATGTGATGATTTGCGACTGGCACTATGAACGGCCCGATCAGTCTGCTGTCTATTTTGCAACCAAAGGTTTTAATGTGATTACTTGTCCCTGGAGAATGCCCGAAATTGCGATTAAGCAAACACAGGATATGTATCGGTTCAGAGCTTCAGTAACTCCGAAAATGAAAGAACGTTTTCAGGGAATGATGCAAACTGTCTGGTCGGGTGCCGGACAATTTATGGATGAATTCTACGGACGTAAAACCAACAATAAAGACAATGCAAACACGCCAACCAATTGTTTTAAAGCAATGTTTGATGAGATTCAGAAACAAAATACAATAAAGAACTAAATCTTTTTGTCAATAATATTTATCTGAATATCTGCCAGGCGCCAGCTGCTAACTGCCAGTCGC
>JBBRZE010000054.1:0-38400 GCA_038236995.1 Bacteroidales bacterium
AAAATGGAAATAGGAATTTGCTAAAATTAAAATGGGCAAACGATAACATTTGCCCATTTTAACTATTATATCAGGAATTACAGATTGTTGACTGCAAGACCCTAATCCTATTCAATCGTTTTCTGAATCAATTCAATCCCGCTTTTCTTCCCTAAGTTTCTGCTGTACTTTTTCTCTTTTGTATTGTTCCAGTGTTCCATCACACCTAAACTTGCGATACGTGTACCATCCTTTTCGGGATCGTAAACAGTTTTTGAGGGCGGATTGTTAGCCTGTGCAGCTTCAATCAGGTATTGATCGCTGAATGCAATATCCACCATATCGGGCCATTCGGAACGGAGAAAATCGAGCCCAACCGCATCAATCGCAACGCCGTCCTGTGATGCGAATAAACTACAGGGCCACTCATTGTTGAAAGGTGCCATTTGCCATTTCGGTGTTGGAATACCGTTGACCAGTTTTGCACCATACAGACCATCGAGTAAAAACAACATCGTCTTTTCACCCAAATCTTTATGACCCATAAAATCGACAAAAGTCATATATTTAGCATTACCCTGACGGTCCTGGTTAAAATTATCATGGGCATTCTTCCGCCAGTCGTTGTTAATGCTTGTAACACCGTAATAGTTCTTGGCACACAATGTTACTCCCTGGCCTACGTGCCCTTTCAGTAAGGCAATGTTAATAAGATAATCTGCCTCAACTGCACATGTGGCTAATCCCTGGGCCAGCTTCCCGTTGTCTGCCGAATAAGGAAGTGCATTGTCAACATACGTTGATTTTACCCTTCCGTTTCCGCCAACATTGTCCACAAAAACAACCTCCGGAAATTCCTTGTGGCACTTATCGTAGATGTTATCGGTAATAAAACGACTGGCATCAAAAACGGTAATGTTTTTCTGAGGAATCTTCGCATCATTTATCAGTGTCCGCAGCATTGCCAGTGTTACCTGTGGTGAAGCGTTGATCTCGTTTGAGTTGGTTTGTGCACTGTTATTGTTGGCGTTTATTTTAACCGCAATTTTTTGATTTGCCTGATAACCTTCGTTCTTCGACTTTTTTGTCTTGTTAAAGTAGACAAAAAGTGAGGACCATGCTTTGGTAAGATTCTTTTCACCGGTAAGTGAAGCAATCGTTTGCGTCATCATCTTGTCTGTTTCTGCCTGCGAAGTATAGGAATCGTCCCACCAGAAGCCGTTCGTTCCATCCCATTTCGCCACTTTCGGATCGTGAACCCAAATCACACGTCCTGCATTTATACCGCGGGCTGTGCCGACCGGAACATTAGCCTTGATGATCCATTCAGGAGCATTGGCAGCAAATACTTCACCGGGATTCTGAACAAAGAAGGTAATTGAACCTCCAATTGCAACAAGCAGAAATATACCGGCATAGAAATAGCTGGCCTTCGCAAAATTCAATTTTGCTTTCCGGAAAGCAGCCAGTGAACCTGTTAACGCAAGAAGATAGATTACGAATCCGGACATAATTGGTGCCGAAGCCTGCATACATGGATACAATGCCCGTTGTGGTTTAGGGATCACCCTGATCAAAAACCACAATGTGGTTGATATTCCCAGACCAATAAACAGGATCTTCGCAACGACCGGCTTAGAGATCCGGTTATTCCAGTAATTTTGAAGGAAGGCAATGAATGACTTCATGGATTATAAATTAATTTTAGAATAATATCCCAAAATTAATAATAATCGAAGCTAAAGATCAGATGATTGCCAATTTAGAATCGCCTTAAATAGTGTGGTTCCGGAAGATTGCTCAAAAGCTTCGATATCGGATTTCTTTTCTGATTGTCCTAACCGAAGTTCGATTTCGTCGCCCCAATGTGTTTCGGCAAGGAATTCGAGCGTAAACTCTGCCAACTTATAATCCTGGTAATGTTTCAGTTGAAAACAATCGGTTGCCCAATCGAGGTATCGCGTATTGTTGACATGCAGGTTCTGATCAATTTCGTTATAGGCAACTGTTTTATGAAACGCGATCGCCATTGTTTGAGTTGTAATCCTTTCGGGAAAATGATCCAGCGACTGTTTTCCTTTATTAGCCGGTAAAACAATCCCAAGCTGCGATGGCCGCTGCGGACGAAGGGACTGGACTGCGACCAATAACCAGCCTGAAACGCCGCGAATGATCACCTGCTGATCTTTGTCATATACAATATAATCACGTCTGAAGAAGAGTCCTTCATTCCCGCATGGCCAGGTTTCGATCAAAATCGTCTCTCCCCAATTTGGCATCCTTGTAATTTCAACTTTCAGTCTCGACAATGCCCAGAATAAATCACGCTGAATCAATACATCATACCCGCCACCCAGCGATTCGGCATGACTGGAAGCCACTTCCTGAAAGAACTGCATCAGCACCGATGGCTTCAGATTTTGCTGAAAGTCAACATCAAACGATTTAATTTCAAAACTTTCTCTCCAGACCGATTCCATATATTTAAAATTTTACCAATCCTCCCTGATTATACAAATGTCCTCCGCCAGATATAAGATGTCCTCCGCCAGTTATAAGATCTCCTTCGTCAGCTATAAGATGTCCTCCTCCAACTATATGACCTCTGCACTTTTGCTGAAGTCTGAATCAGATTACAACCTGCACCCACGCAATTGTTAAATGCACTCGCAAGATATAAACCTGCACTCACACAATTGTTAAATGCACTCGCTAGATATAAACCTGCACTCACACAATTGTTAAATACACTCGCAAGATATAAACCTGCACTCATACAATTGTTAAATACACTCGCAAGATATAAACCTGCACCCACGCAATTGTTAAATACACTCGCAAAATATAAACCTGCACTCACACAATTGTTAAATACACTCGCAAGATATAAACCTGCACTCACACAATTGTTAAATACACTCGCAAGATATAAACCTGCACTCACGCAATTGTTAAATACACTCGCAAGATATAAACCTGCACCCACGCAATTGTTAAATACACTTGTAAGATATAAACCTGCACTCATGAGATTATTACTTGCACTTGCAAGATTTCTGATTACAACCTACCTAAAGCACCTTACTTATCAATCAGGATTCCCATTTTTTTCATCAGGAAGGTTGCATTCAGGTTTTGACAAACACCCTCCTGCAACTTGTAATCGATGCTCATCTCGTCATTCACAATCTGAATTTCAAAACATAGATTACTGATATTCTTCGGATAACTCTTAATCAGATCGCCTAATATCAAATCGTGTGTGGCGATCAATCCTACTGATTCATATTTAATTAATTGCTCCAGCAGTGCAATCGAACCGGCTTGTTTATCCTTCGAGTTGGTCCCTTTCAAAATTTCATCAAGCAGAATAAATGTGCGCTGCCCGCTTTCGAGTTCCGAAATAATCCCCTTCAACCGTTTCAATTCGGCATAAAAGAACGACTCCTTCCTCGAAAGGGAATCACTGGTCCGGATGCTGCTGTGCAACCTGATTGGGAAGAATTTGAATTTTGATGCAAAAACAGGCGCGCCAATCATCGCGAGGATGTAGTTGGTCCCCACCGTACGCAGGAAAGTACTCTTCCCCGACATATTGGCGCCCGTGATGATGCAGAACTGATTCCAGCCCGATATGTTAATACTATTCGTAACACATTCGTTGATGGGAATTAACGGGTGACCAAGATCTGTTGCATCCAATAAATAGTCATTTGTTGCCTCTTCCGGGTAAATATATTCAGGGTTGTTGCAGGCAAAATTGGCCAGCGACGAAAGTGCATCGAACTCGCCTGTAATTGCAAACCAACGTGGTATATCATTGCCGTATCTTGCCTTCCATTTTTCAACGGCTGCCAGCAAATGGAGATTAAAAAGAAACAATCCGTTTAAAACCACGGCCGCAATAATATTCAGATTGGCATCCATCCAGTTCAGCAGTTTGGAAAGCTTCCTGATGATCGTTCCCGGCGTTTCAATTCCATCGTGCGAAAGCCGGCTCTTCAAATCAACCAGGAAGGGAGTTTTGAATTTGTGCTTTTCGATCAGTAACAGGAATTGGGCATATTTTGAAATGACGCCCACTTTTGAGGTGAGCAACGCCTGAACGCTCATCGTTTTGCGGCCATACATCGAGACAATCAGCAATTGGAGGATGACCATCATGATCGGAATCTGAACAACCACCAAATTCATAATCGATAAGACTACCGACGCAATTGTTATTACCGGCAAAATAAATCTGATCAGGTTGAAGATGCGGTTCTGCAACAGTGAATTTTCGCTGGCGAGCCATTCACTAAACTCCTGTTTGTCCTTTTCGACGCATTTTTGTCCGAAGAAAACCAGCTGCATCTGCTGACGGAAACCAATGTTTTCCGACAATTCAGCGACCGATTGTTGCCGTTCAGTGAGTTGGTCCTTAAAATCGAAGGAATTTCTGAAATAATCGGCCAACCTGTTCTTTCCAAATATTGTAACACTCCTGTTCATGCAATTGAAAAGCGAATTCTTTCCGAATACATCCAGATCGTAGGAATAGCTGTGATCGGGATCGATGTACGCATCCCCCACCTCAAAAGGGGAATAATCGCCGTTCATCGATTTGATTTCATTCCGGCAAATCTGTATCAAACGATCGCAACGCTCAATTTTGCCTTTCAAAACGTTATCGCGCAAGGTTAAAAGCACAAATAACAAAAGTGCACCCACAGAGAGAACTACAAAAGTTGCATTAATGAAAATCAGGTAATTATAAATCAGGACCAAAGACAATATAAAGAAGATGAATCGCAGCAAAGGCAAATATTTCTCTTTCTTCGAAAGCTTTCCGCTTTCTGTTTCAATCGCTTCTATCTGTTGTTCGTACTGCCTCCGGATATGGATCATATTTTCTATCGTCGTTTCTTATATGTCTTTAAAAATCGAAAGTGATTACATACCGGAAAAGCATTTAATTTCCGGCCGTCAAAAATACAAAGGGATTTACTAATTTCGTCATATCCAAAAAATAATCAAGATGAGGGCTGCCGTATTAACCAAATACCGTGAATTTGAGGTAAAAGAGATGCCTGTCCGCGAAATTCAGTCAGGCGAAGTGCTGGTAAGAATTGAATATGCAAGTATTTGCGGAAGCGATATGCATATATTCACAGGCGATTTTCACCCGCGAACCCCTGTCCCGTTCATTCCCGGGCACGAAATGGCTGGTTTTATTGAGAAAACAGGCAACTGGGTGAAAAACTTTGTCAAAGGTGAAAAGGTGGCCATCGATCCGATTATCTGGTGCGGAAGTTGCCCTGCCTGTCTCGAAGGACATTATCCTGCATGTACCTCGTTGAAACTGATTGGAATTGATGAAGACGGAGGTTTTTGCGAATACGTCGCGGTACCTGAATCGATGCTTTACAAAGTACCGGAACATCTCTCCTCAAAATACGCAGCACTCGTTGAAATTTACTCAATAGGTTTTCATGCCAACAAAAGAGCCGGGGTGAAAAGTGGTGATACCCTTGCAATTTGGGGCGCGGGACGGGTTGGACAGGTGATCCTCCAGGCAGCAAGGACCAAAACAAAAGAGAAGATTTATATTGTCGATATTATCCAAAGCAGGCTCGACGTCGCGGTAAAATCAAACAACAATATTATCGCTATTAATGCGTTGCTTGAAAATCCGGTGGAGGCTATTAAAAGATATACCGAAGGGAAAGGGGTTACGATTGCTTTCGAAGCGGTTGGACATGCACATCCGGTGGAAGGGGTGGTTCACCCGATCAGAGGTTGTATCCAAAGCATTAAAGGTGGCGGCACAGTTTGTACCTTAGGATTATCTGACGAAGCAGCACCGATTGTTTTCAAGGAATTAATCTGGAAAGAGGGTAAAATCGTTACCTCGCGGGTAAGCCATGGCGAATTTGCAGAGGCGATCGACCAACTTGCAAAGGGAAACCTGCATCCCGATGCATTGATTTCTGAAATAATGCCTGTCGAAGAGATTCAAAAAGCCTTCGAACTGCTGGAATCGAATCCGGAGAAATATTTGAAGATTTTAATTGACTTTACTACAAATCTTTGAAATTGCAATTCCCTCTTTTGTATAAAGTTACAAACTAAAAATCATAAACCCCTTGTTGAAAATAAGGGGAGCTTGGATCAACATGACAATAAATATTTCGGCTAAAGCCATTTTTGCTTTTCAATTTCATCTATCCTCCAGCTAAAGCAGGAGGCATTTCAGGGGAGGTAAATCCAAAACAAAGATGTTGATTGATCCAATGTCAAAAACCTTCAGTCATTTAAAAGAAGGATAGTAAAATAGGATGAATTGCCAGTGGCTTTAGCCAGTGGATTAATGATTGCAACAGCAAATTGGCTTTAGCCAAAATAGTCAGGATTATTCCGGCAAAAGTCAAACCTCTTTTTTTTAGCAACATACTTAAGCAGAAGGAAATTTACGCGTTCAATCGACTCACCTTTTAAGGGCTTTCAAAAAAAATACCACGGATTACACAGATCACCAAACTACTGGATCTGTGCAATCTGTGGTAAAATCTTTTGATACTTAGTTGTCAGTCGCTTGTAACTGATAGGCCACATTATCTGTTTTGCAAATGACTATTCGGAAACCTAAGGAATGTTAAATATTAAAACAGAAACAAGACTAGGAGTTACAAACTCAAAACCATCAACCCCTCGTTGCAAACGAGGGGGAGCCTGGGTTTTATTATTCACCATAAACCGGGAATTTGAGGTAAAAGAAATTCCATTCGGACGATACTGTTAAGTAATAGAACAGAAGAAATGTTGTATATCAATATTTCAAATTTTAGACTATGATTTTTTTTGCCACTAAAACACTAAATTCCACAAAAGTCTAAATTTTATTAATAACAATTTACATCGTAAACAGAGTTTATTTTACGGCATCAAATAACTAATAATGATTAAATTAACACATTCATAATATAAACACTAATTTGATATAAAATAGGTAAGAACAGTCCAACCATCAAAAATACTAAACAACCTTTATTCTTGCTTCCAAATTGTTCTCTTCCTATATTACGTGATATTTTTTCGTTTTTAGTTTTGGAGACACCAAATTCGTTTTTTAAATACTCTGCAACCTTTTTATAAGCGATTGTATTTCTTGAGTAACCATTTGCAACAATAACTCCATTACCTTGGGTCATATCTCCAAAGTATAGTAAGTCTTGTCCTGAATATTTATTCATAGACTTCAAGAATTGTTCATCATCCTTTAAAGCTGTTGCAAATTGATAAAATTTATTTTTATGAACGTGTTTATTAAGATTCGTTTGATTATCATCTGCAACCCATTTATATATTGATAGAGTGAAAAATGCAATTTTATCAACTCCATCCAAGCAATCAAACAACAAATTATACAAACTCATCTCTCCAATATATTTTGAAAAGCCTAATTTTCTTTCATTGGCAAAATCTATTAATCCAGCTTTAGGGTCTAAGTCGTTATTGACTTTTTTATCAATCAGGGCTGATACATCGTCAATCGTTAATCCTTCGGTGATTTTAATATGCAAATCATTAGCATACCTTATTTGATTTTCTGTTGGTAAACGCTCAAATTGGATTACTTCAATAATTTCACCTAAACCTTTTTCATTGGCAGTTTGTAAAGCTTGTTCTTTTGATATGGCTTTAATTTCAATAGTTCTTTTTCTGTTTGTATCCTTACTACGACCAATTATTTTATAATTCTTGATTTCCATTATTAGGTAATTGAGTTAATTATCGCCAAAACTACCAAACAAAATTATTAACCGCCAATAAATAATCCATTAATTATCATATATTTTTCAATACTTCAAAATACTAAAAAATCCCTACCAATTAAGGCAAGGGTTTAAACACTCAAATAATACATGGTATCGAATTCCGAATTAAGAGTTTTTTTGATTGATCGTATATACCACAAAAGCCTTTTAATCTCTGACAAGTTGAGAATAAAATATCAATGTCGTTTAGTGAAGGGTATTTAACGCTGACAGGTTAAACGACATACCAGACTTTTCAGCGTCGGCAGACCTGAAATCGTCAAAACAAAAATCACGAATTAAGCGCCATTGAATAAAATAAGGTTATTGGTGTGGGGCTGGGTATCCGGCTACTAAGTCCACTCGATTTTGAAATCGAACTTCAAACCAGAATACCTATGGATTTGATAATATAGAAATTTAGAATGTAATTGTTTAAATGATACGATATTTAATCTGTCTGATATCGCAATAATTCCACCGAAGGTGGATAAATATTAATGACCCCCAATTTTTATTGAGGGGTTCGCACAACTACTGAACCCCAACCCGAAACGGGTTGAATTAAATGTTATTCAATTAGGATGTTGACTTTGATGAGAAATATTTGGTGAAATTATATTCAACCCGTACCGGGTTGTTTCCGCGTTATGTCCATTTTCCCCCAGTTTCGCAAGCTTCACTGGGGGTCAATAACATTTAACTCCTTTGGTGTTTTTACACCGCAAGATCCTTTTTTTAGCCCTGCGCTCCCTCTCGTTTGCAACAAGAGGTTAGTTATCAGTCGTTTGTAACTGATAGGCCATATTATCTGTTTTGCAAATGATTATTCGGAAACCTAAGGAATGTTAAATATTAGAACAGAAACAAGACAAGGAGTTACAAACTCAAAACCATCTCCCCCTCGTTGCAAACGACGGGGAGCCTGGGTAGAAATATCTGATGCTACGCTAAAAGCGGAATGGTTTCGGCCACCCGATCCAATTTACCAACAACCTTCACAACATACTATTTCGGTGTTATTTTGCCAAATTTATCTGTAAACGGTTCTTTGTGAACCTTTCTGCCTTGGTGACTTTGTGGCATTCCGTTCTCCTTGCCATCAATCCATGAAGATACACCAAGATTAATCCGCTATATTTAATATTTGCTCTTAGAATTGTATATAAATGATTATTGGTACATTGATGTTCGATTTACTAAATTTAAATGCATATAAAAAATCGCTTATGCTTTGGGATTGTAAACGAGGGGGAGCCTGAATTCAATCAAAATATTTGTCAGTCAACTACTGTTTGCAACTAATATTAGTTACATTTGCACTATAAATACAAACGGATGGGAACAAAAGAAAAACTGATAGAAAGGTTTAAAAGACAGCCCAAAGATTTTTCTTTTGACGAATTAACACGTCTGTTTGGGGTTCTTGGTTTTGAGGTCAGTCAAAGAGGAAAAACATCCGGCTCACGTATTGAGTTTGTCAACAACGAAAAAGAACTCTCATACGGTGCTCATAAACCCCACCCCGACAGCACAATAAAAAGCTATGTAATGAAGCAAGTCCTGGAATTTCTCACATCGAACAAACTTATATAGAACACATTATGGGAACATTAAAATATAAAGATTATTCAGGAACAGTAGAATACAACGAAAATGATAATTGCCTGTTCGGTAAGGTAATTGGTATGAATAAAAATGTTATTACCTATGAAGGCAAAACAGTGGAGGAGTTGAAAGCTGATTTTGAGGCTGGAATTGATTTATACCTCGAAAATTGTCAGGAGCGAGGTATAAAACCTCAAAAACCATACAGCGGATCGCTTAATATCAGAATTCCATCAGAGTTACACAGTCAATTGGCACTAAAAGCACAAATGACCGGACGATCAATCAATGCGATTATTAAAGATCTCTTAACGAGTCAACAGGACCTGTTAAACGCGTAAGCTGCCCTGCGATCCCCCTCATTTGTAACGAGTGGTAAGTTATCAGTTGTTTGTAACGATAAATAGGCCAAGTCATCTGTTTTGCAAATGACTATTCGGAAACCTAAGGAATGTTAAATTTTAAAACAGAAACAAGACAAGGAGTTACAAACTCAAAACCATCTCCCCCTCGTTGCAAACGAGGGGGAGCCTGGGTAGAAATATCTGATACTACGCTAAAAGCGGAATGGTTTCGGCAACCCGGTCCATTTTGTCAACAACCTTAACGACATACTGTTTCGGCGTTGTTTTGCCAAATTTATCTGTAAACGTGTGAGGCGTTTTTGATGTCTGCGGTGCAAAAGGAATGCTTTCAACCTTCACACCATCGCGCCAGATTTCGTAATGATCAATCGCCGCATCACCTGCATAAGCTGTATGCCATGTAACAAGGGCTTTTTCACCCTTTTCAACCGTTACTTTCGCTTCACGTGGAGCCATCAGCTCCTGATAAGGGTTCTGGAAGTAGTTCGTTTTACCACCCTTCGATTGAGCTGCCAACTCCTCAATCGCTTTCCGATCAGCAAGACTTAAATCGGTTGGCTTCACCTGGGCATCCATCCAATTTTGCGTTAACTGGCATTGTTGCGGGTCGTCACTGATTTGTCCGATGCCAATAATGGCGGTATGTATTCCGGGAGTAGTGAGCGAATAATGAATCAGTTTCTTCGCCGGTAATTCCGGACTGCTAACCTGCAACACCACATGTGCCGGTGTATTCGACCATTCGGCTTTTTTGGTGTACATCGCACCATCTGCAAAGACCTTCATTGCAATGATCCCTATATTTTTGGCCGCTGCCACCGGAATCACATTGTATTGCATGTTAAAGAAATGCTTATCGTTGGCGTTAATAGCCACAAGCATGCCGTCAAGAAGGTTTTCGGTATCGCGCTGGATCATCTCAATCATCACCGCCGCATCTTTATGACCGGAGAAACCAATGTGACGGATCAGTTTTTCGTTTTTAGGGTTGAGTCCTGTCCTGTTTGTACCATCTCGTACATCACGTAATGCTGCGAGCGCTCCTATTGATGGCGCGTTGGGATCCGGATGATCATATCCTTCGTAAAGGGCGTCCACCTCACCCATATTATTAAGTGTGTGAATCAGTACCATATCAAGGTAAGCCTCTTTCGGAAAATTACCCGTACCATCGCCGAAAACCTGCGTGAGGGTGCGCCGGACATCATCGATCGCTTTTGAACCTGCCGGACCATTTGTGCCGCCATGAACAGCTTTACGGTCATCGCCCCCTTTTCCAAAACGAAGTCCTGTCTTTGAAGTAACGAAGATCGCTTTCCGCTTTTTAGCATCATAGTTTGGCTGACCCGGGGCAAGTCCAAGCTGGCGGAAAGCTTTGCCATAATTCATCTGACTGGGTCCGTAGTAGTTGGAAGTATCATAGTAATTGATTCCCAATTGATGGGCTTTCAGTATGATGGCAACCGGATCGATCCCTGCGGGGGTCCACTGAATAGAGGCCTGCCCGCCGAGACCAAGGGTCGTAACCATAAAATCGATTTTCCCAAAGCGCCTGCGAAGAGGTGCATCGGGTAATGAAAAATTACCGGCCTGCAAAAGCGTTGGTGCCATTGTTAATCCAACAGCTGCGGTGAACGAAGTCTGAATAAACTGCCTCCGGCTTTGTCCCAAACGATGATTCTTTGCCATGTTGCTATAAATTGAATAGTTAAACAATAGAGAACAACGTAAAATTATCGATTTTGTTTGGATTTTAGATAATCTGATAAGATTTATTTGCAGTCTGTCTATACATCAAAATCAGTAAAGCAATTGCGCCGGATTGAACAAACCGCCGTCATTTATTGTAATTTGAGGGTAAATAGAAGTATTATTGCGGTTGAAAAGCGGCACCGGCTTTCACAACCGGTGAAAATATTTTATTCAGAAACACAGTCCCGTTATGGAATTATTTAATGAAAACAGTAAGCTTGCAATTGTCATCCATAAAGACCATACCTTACTTCCGGTAATCAACAGGTTGGGTATAAAACTGGGTTTCGGAGATTTAACCATCAAGGAATTGTGCAATAAAGAAGGCATTGACACCACCTTTTTTATGGAAATCATCAATGTCTTTCATGACGAAAACTATTTTTCAGAAAAAAAACTGCGTGACTTTTCAGTCACCATTGTAATTGATTACCTTCAAAAAACGCACCGGTATTACCTTGATTACGTGATACCCGAGCAGGAAAGGCTGATTGATTTATTCCTGTTAAAATGCAAAAGCGGATGCAAAGAAATTAAATTGATACAAAAATTTTATAATCAATTTAAGGAAGAGTTTATCAATCATTTACAGTTCGAAGAAACACAGGTTTTTCCTTACATACTTGCGCTAAATGATGCGATTCAGAACCCTGGGAAGAAAAGTATTTTTTTAGCACAGTTCCCTGTCTTCACGATTAAAGGATTTGATGAAGAACATGGAAATATGGATGAAAAGATGTTTGACCTAAAGAATATCATTATAAAATACTTACCACCAAACTATGACATGAACATCGGAAATTCGCTGTTGACGAATCTTTTTATGTTCGAAAAAGACATGATCAATCATTCACGGATTGAAGACAAAATTTTAACCCCGAAAGTCATCCAGCTTGAAAAGTTGGTTAAGAAAGATGAATAACCCTACCTACAAGATTGTAGTTATTTGCAATTCCGACATTGTACTGAAAGGAATGGCGGAAATATTAGCCGGTAGTAACTCGGATGAAGTTATTTTGTTACATCAGACAAATGAGCTGATTGATTATCCCCATTTATCGGGATACATCCTGTTTGTGATGCCCTCCAAAATCTTAAAGGAAAATGATGATTTTATAAAGCGGATCATCACCAATACCAACAAGGTAAAGCATTTACATCTTAGTTATGATGAAAAACCGGAAATTTCGGACGAGTCAATTAATATTCATGACAATCAGGCATTAATCATTAGCAAGGTAAATAAGTTGCTCAACTCGTTTGGGGCCAAAACCGATGACAGAACTATAAGTGAACTTTCGAAGCGCGAAATTGATGTGCTGCAATTGGTCGCAAAAGGATTGGCAAACAAGGAAGTGGCTGATAAGCTATGTATTAGTATCCATACTGTAATTTCGCACCGAAAGAATATATCCGAAAAGACGGGTGTAAAATCGGCATCTGGCTTAACGATGTATGCCGTTTTAATGAAAATCATCGATATCGACGAGATCACCACCTCCGATCTTATATAAATCATTATATCATGGGATTGTAGCCCGCATCGGTAAGATCTAATTTTGTCTCATTAATAATCAAATATATATTGATGAGAACTATTTTACTTTTAATTGCAATTGTGGGTTTTGTAAAAGTTAATGCTCAGGACAGGGTTTTTAATTACACGTACCAAAGCGGGGTCCTGAACAAGGGACAAAAAGAGATTGAAATTTGGTCAACCATAGCCACCGGAAGAACTGATTTCTACAGAAGCATCAACCACAGAATGGAATATGAAGTTGGTCTGGGCGGAAAATTACAAACTTCATTTTATCTGAATTATGGCTACGGCAAATCTGTTGTGGAAGAAAATGGCATCCAGAGTTTGAAAAATGATACGAAATACAGCTTTTCAAACGAATGGAAACTAAAACTTTCTGATCCGGTTGCAAATCGTATCGGTTCTGCCCTCTATTTTGAATACACATTGGCTCCGGATGAAACCGGACTCGAAGGCAAAATCATACTGGACAAACAAATCGGAAATTTTACGCATGCCTTTAATTTAGTCGGAGAATACGAAGTGGGGAAAATATTTACACCCGACGCGACAAGGTTAATGACGGAAAATGAGCGGGAATTAACGGTTGAACTGAATTACGGTCTGTCGTATCGAATAAAGAATAACCTGTCCGTCGGTCTGGAAGCAATGAACCAAAATCAGATTGCCGAATCGAAATGGGAGAATTCTGTTTTGACGTTGGGCCCGTGTATTTCTTATTCAACCAGTGGCTTTTGGGTAAATTTAACGGTTATGCCACAAATAGCGAACCTGAAAGGTGGCGGATTGGAACTTAATGACCATGAAAAATTACAAACGCGGTTAATATTCTCCTATGTATTCTAAATACAAACCAACATTATTTTCTATGGTTATACTGCTGGTGTTTATTGGATGCAGTCAGGCATTGTATATCCCAACATTCACCGATTCACAAAAAGCAGGTATTTCAACGGATTCGCTTGCCTTTGGAAGAAAATTGTATGTGAATAATTGCGGAAGTTGCCACAGCCTTTATCAGCCGGAGCGGTACACAGCTGCCGAGTGGGTAAAAGTGATGCCGGAAATGCAGAAAAAAGCAAAATGTAACGATCAGCAGGTGGCAATTATCACGAAGTATCTTCAGGCACGTTCAAAATAAGAATGAAACGTCCTGATAAATCCTACTTTTATTGATCCGTCAGTTTAGCAGACATTCACAACCTACACAAAAAAATCCCGAACCAACGTCCGGGATTTTCTATTTCTTAAATCTGAATATCAATTAATTCAAACCTCTGTTTTTTAGCAATGGCTCAATTCCCGGTTCATGTCCGCGGAAATTAAGGTAAAGTTTCATCGCTTCGTCGGTTCCGCCACGTTCAAGCAGATTTTTGCGGAACGATGTAGCAACTTTCTGATCGAAGATACTTCCTGCTTCTTTGAATGCCTCGAATGCGTCACAATCAAGCACTTCAGCCCAAAGGTAGCTGTAATAACCGCTTGAATACTCGCTGCTCGCGAAGACATGTGCAAAATAGGTCGATCTGTAACGAGGAATAATCTCCGGAATCAATCCCAGTTTCTCCATCGAAGCTTTTTCAAACTGTTCAACATCAATATCGCCACCCTTTGTAATTGTGTGATAATCCATATCGAGAATAGCAGCAGCCAGGTATTCAACGGTTGCAAAACCCTGGTTGAACTTACCTGATTTCACAATTTTATCAACCAATGCCTGAGGAATTACCTCACCTGTTTTGTAATGTTTGGCATAGACTTTTAGCACTTCAGGTTCTGCAGCCCAATGTTCCATCACCTGCGACGGAAGTTCGACAAAATCACGTGCTACATTGGTTCCTGCCAGTCCTTCGTAATGACATTGCGAAAGCAAACCGTGCAGACCATGACCAAACTCGTGATAAAGTGTTTCCACATCATCGTAGCTTAATAAAGCAGGTTTGTCGCCGGCCGGTTTTGAAAAATTACCGGTGATCGATACGATCGGACGGATATTTTTTCCATCCTTTGTGATATACTGTTCACGATAAACGGTCATCCATGCGCCCCCTTTTTTGGAAGCTCTCGGGAAGAAATCCATGTAGAGCACACCAATTTCGGAACCATCGCCATCCTTTACTTCATAAACTTCACAATCGGGATGAAAAATGGGCATGTTGTTCAAACGGGTAAAAGTGAGGCCATACAGCTTAGTGGCAACTGCAAAAACGCCATCACGCACGTTGTTTAACTCAAAGTATGGGCGAATCTGCTCTTCATCAAGATCATATTTTTCTTTTCTGACTTTTTCGGAATAGTACCACCAGTCCCAGCTTGCGAGTTTGAATTTCCCGCCCTCTTTGTTGATCATCGTTTGCATATCCTTCGCCTCTTCTTTTGCCCTCTTTATGGCAGGCGTCCAGACCTGGTACAGTAATTTATAAACATTTGCCGGTGTCTTGGCCATATTATCATCAAGTGTGAAGGCTGACCAACTGTCGAAACCCATGATGTTAGCTTTCTGAAGCCGCAAATTGACAATTTTACTGATCACCGCTTTATTATCATTGGCATTACCGTTATTTCCACGGTTGTACATAGCTTTGTAAATCTTCTCGCGTAAACCACGGTTTTCAGCGTAAGTAACGAAAGGAATCCAGCTTGGTTTTTGAAGCGTGAAAACCCACTTACCATCCATCTTTTCCGTTTTTGCATCATCAGCAGCGCCGGCGATAGCAGATTCGGGCAAACCTGCCAGGTCTTCTTTTTTGTCAATCACCATTTTAAAAGCATTTGTCTCGGCGAGCATATTATCGCCGAATTTAAGTTCAAGCAACGAAAGCTCTTCGTTGACTTTTTTCAACTGCTCTTTCTTGTCTGCCGGAAGATTCGCGCCACCACGGACAAAACCTTTGTAGGTCTCCTCAAGCAACCTCGATTGCTCTAGATTCAGATTCAGTGAACCCTTCTGATCGTTTACAGCCTTAACACGGGCAAAAAGCTTTTCATTCAGATTTACTGCATCATTGTGTTGCGATAGCAATGGCGAAACTGTTCGGGCTATTTCCTGCAGCGAATCGTTTGTAACAGCTTCCTTCAAATTAAAGAAAACCAAGCTAACACGTTTTAAAAGCGATCCGCTATAATCAAGTGCCTCAATCGTATTGGCAAAGTCAGGCGCTTTATCCGAATCGGTAATAATTTTAATTTCAGCATCATGCTGTTTAATTCCCTCTTCAAAAGCGGGCAAATAATGCCTGTTCTGAATTTTATCAAACGGGGGAACTTCGAAAGGCGTATTGTAAGCCTCAAAAAATGGATTCATCACAGTCGTTTTTTTCTCTTGTTTTGTACAGGAAGTCATTATACAAATGACAGCCAAAGGAATAAGTAATTTTCTCACGTTCATAAAGTTTAATGTTCAATCGGATTTGTCTGACAAAAATACAAAAAACAGAAAGATTTGTTTGATTGTCAACTATGACTTATTTCAGGTATTGGTTCTTACCAATATCTATATTTTAAAATGGCCGGAATCTTAAAACTAAAAAGCGACTAGAAACCATATACATTAAATAGCATAATTACAATGAGTTGAAATACGAAACAATTTTAATCAACTCATTATTATCCTTCACTGAAAGCTTATTCTTTGAAATATAGGTCTCCATTTCATCCTTTCGGTTTCCAAATAATTCAAGCAGGCTCTTTTTATTTGTAAACAATTTAGCGGGTGCGCCATCGATTACCATATAGTACTCCTTTTTAGGCGTATCAAAGCGGGCGGGTTTTGGATCTGCAAAAGCCTGTACTTTCTCCTTTTCAAGGAACTTTACCGTATATTTTACCAGTAGGGTGGCCTTTCCCTCAGTCAGCATTTCAAATAATCCATTTTGAGTTTTACCAAAAGAATCATATTTCATGCAACCGAAAACAGCACCTCCAAACTCTGCCTTTCTGATAATTGTCTTAGGATCGATGTTGTAAATATCTTCACCTTTCTGAAATTCCAAATCATCGGAATAGGCATTGTATCTCAACGGTATATTCTCGTAGGTTACACCATCATGGGTTATAATTATCCCCGTGATAAATTCCTCATCAAGATATGGTGTACCTTGAATTTCAGACATTTTCAGATTGTAACGAGTATAAATGCCATCTTTCATTTTTGTAAACCGGTAACTGTCCATCAAACCGTTAAGCATGGTTTGCGCGTTCAAACTATTCGTCAATACAAACAACAAGATGAAAAAACAGACTCGCTTCATTAGAAATGATTTTATGATTTGCATGATGATAAAAATAAGTAAATAAAGCAAACCAATACTCAATTGCAACGAATTCTGAACCTTTTTAATTTCCGGTTGTTTACGAAGTATATTTATTGGATTACTATGATTTGGTTTGGTTGGTTTTGGTAGGTTTTCAATGTTAGTTCGGCCCCGGTATACAACTACCGGGGTCAATTTTTTATCAGCCATTCTGTTTTATCCTCCAATTAAGTACCACTTTGTAGGAAATCAACTGCTATATTTGACCAAAATTTATGCTTTGAAAAATCAGCTGCTCTCTAGTCATCTTAAACTCCATTTTGTCGTACTGATTTATGGTTTTACAGCCATTCTGGGAAAGTTGATTAGCCTTCCTGCGGCCCAACTGGTGTGGTACAGAATGTTGATTGCGGTCGTTGCATTCTATATCTTCATCCGATATAACAAAACAGATCTCTCAATCAGCCGCAAACAGTTTTTTAAACTATTTGGGATCGGAATCATTGTTGCAATTCATTGGATCACTTTTTTTGGTGCGATAAAAATCTCGAATGTCTCGGTCACGCTTGGTTGCCTGGCTACCGCCACCCTATTTACAAGTCTGCTCGAACCCTTTTTCTTCCGTAAACGAATTAATGCTATTGAAGTAATTGTCGGATTGTTGATTATTTTGGGATTATACTTGATTTTCAGGTTCGAAACCAGGTATTCTTTGGGAATCATCGTTGCGCTGATCTCTGCCTTTCTGGCGGGGTTGTTCACGGTGATCAACAAAAAAATGGTGATGCACCAGAAAGCAACTGTGATCAGTTTCTATGAGATGCTGGGTGGACTAACCGGAATTACGATCTACCTGTTGTTCTCCGGATCTGGCGAATCACCGCTGGCACTTCCCTCACCAATGGATTTTGTTTATTTACTCGTACTAGGGACGATATGCACCGCTTATGCATTTGCGGTACAAGTAGATGTGATGAAGCATTTGTCGGCCTATATTGTAGCTTTAACCATCAATCTTGAGCCGGTTTACGGAATCGTGATGGCTTATTTCATATTCGGAGAGACCGAGCACATGACCGGTGGTTTCTATATTGGTACCGCAATTATCCTTATTTCGGTTTTAGGATTTCCCGTATATCACTATTACCTAAGAAAAAGGAGTCTGAAATATTACAAATAGCCTCTATTTCAAACTGATTAATTACACCCTGGTCAAGCATAACAGGTTCAATATCTAGATCGTGTTCCAAAAATTCATCCATATCTTCTTCGGAAGTGAATTCTGCAATTACGCCATTGTAGATAACCGTCCAGGTTTCGGAGGAAGACTGCAATATCTTCAAACCTGGCAGTTCCGGACTAAAGTCCTTAACCGGAAAACCCTTTTTCCCGCCATCTTCGGCTTCAATTTCCTCAAGGTAATGGGTATAGTAATCGCGGGCTGGAAATAGTTCATCAAGGACATCATCATCTTCGGCGCGTTCATAAAGCTCGGTTAACGTGAGACGGTAAATCACCATTGCAGCATCTCCATTCACATAAAGTATATCGGCAAACGGTTTTTCCGGCCGGTTTTCAATCTCATCAAAATCAAGTTCTTCAACTTTTGCCAAAAACCGTGGATGGTGATTGTGAAGAATAAACTCTGCCGGTTGACCTTCAGCGGCCAATATATCGTTACAAATCAGGTATTTTGAAGTTTTCATCGTTATGCTTTATCAATTTTGGCGCAAGTTAAAGATTTTTTGAGCGATATTCCCCGAGTAATGATCAGATTCAGATATTTTTGCAGGATGAAGCCCGATATCTACTTATTTAACCCGACATGTGAGCTTGCAGTGGCCAATGGTTCGGAAAACTATATGGCTCCGGCACAATTACGTAAATTTGAAGATGAGCTGGGTACTCTTCCGTGGATGCTTGCAAGGTCTCAGGATATCATTCTGGTTGATAAGGTTCCTTCACAGCAATTTACTGATCAGCTGGAAACTGCCGGATTCAGGCTTCCCATTTTTCTGAATAAAGAAAGTTCATTATCTGATCCTTCTTTTTCGTCGGCTGACAAAGGTTTTCTTCTTCCATGGGGATGGAGTCCGGCAGCGCATAAACTGCTTTCTCCTTTAAAACCAACGTGCTGCCCTGAATTTTTAAACGCTCCGGTTGCAGAATGGCATGAAGTACATCGTGAATTGTACAGCCGGGAATCTGCACTCACAATTCTTCAACGCATTACCACTGAAAATCATTCAAATCATATACTTTCCTTAAACGATCTGCCTGAAGTCTGTACGGGTCATGAACAGATAATCGCGCTACAACATAAATGGGGTAAGGTAGTTGTGAAAGCACCCTGGAGCTCTTCGGGCCGTGGATTGCAGATTTTGAGACCCAATGAATACAACCAGACAAACCGTCAGGTAATAACAGGTTATCTGAAGCAACAGGGGTTTGTAATCGTGGAGCCATGGCACAATAAAGTTCTGGATCTCTCGTTCCAGTTTTTCTCTTTTGGAAACGGGAAAATAGAATATCGGGGTCTGACCACTTTTTCGACGGATCATTCAGGCCGTTACATTGGCAATTACCTGGTGGAACTACCTCCTGAACCCACTCCTGAATTAAAAGAATTTTTGATTGAAAACCTTGATAACGTGAAAACAGTACTTTATCAAGTGTTAGCATCAAGTAACTATTCGGCAGACTATTACGGATGGTTTGGCGTAGATGCCATCATCTTTAGAGCAACAGACGGAAAGTTGAAGTTCCATCCCTGTCTCGAAATTAATTGCCGGTTTACGATGGGCGCGATTGCCTTAAGTTTACGAACTCACCTTGCGGAACAATCGATTGGTGAATTCCGGATCACACACGTTAAGGGAGGACATTTTGCGCAATTTTGTGAAGAGATGACGCGGAAAGAGCCGTTCATAGCCGACAATGGAAAAATTGTAAGCGGATTTTTACCACTGACTCCTGCTCTGCCTGAAAATGGTTTTGGAGCATACATTAGCGTAAAGAAAATGAAGAAATGAAAAATCCGTAATTCATAAATCCTAAATCATAATTCATAAATCCTAAATCATAAATTATTCCCCCTCTTTATCCATTTTCGATTTCAAGTCTGCAAACTGACTGTTATTGAAAGGTAAATAGGTATTCTGTTCAGGCTGTTCTTCTATTTCAAAAAGAATTTCATCAATGCGGATATCATTGAAACCAATTCCGGTGACACCTGATACCTGTTTCCGTACCGATACCTCATCAGTTCCAATCTCCCGCATATGTATCACCCTTCCAATCATCCCGATTGTATCACCAACCGGCAACGATTTTCCGGCAATCTCACAAATTCGTTCAATAATCGCGTTAATTTGTTCCTCCTGACCGGCAATTATATTTTTTTGCATACACTGATTTTTAAGTAAACATAAGGCAATCTGGTTGCGCGAATAAAAATAGGGACTATTTTTCTATATTTGCGCTCTCAAAATGACAACACAAAAGTAATGGAAATCTTAATCAGGAATAAAGTAATTGAAGCAATAAAAGTCCTTTACGGACAGGATGTTGACGAAAAACAGGTGCAGGTTCAAACGACCCGGAAGGAATTTACGGGCGATAAAACCCTCGTGGTTTTTCCATTCTTGAGGTTTTCAAAAAAGACCGCCGAGCTGACTGCCGAAGAAATCGGAACCTATCTTGTAAAAACAATACCTGTAATATCTGCCTTTAATATTGTAAAAGGATTTCTCAATCTTGTGATTGACAATAGTTATTGGATCGCTCAACTCAACATTGCAGCCAATGATGAAAAATACGGATTTAAATCTTCCGGTGAAAAGTCAGAGCTTGTAATGATTGAGTACTCCTCCCCCAACACGAATAAGCCGCTCCATCTTGGGCATATCCGAAATAATCTGCTCGGATTTTCCATCAGCGAAATAATGAAGGCCAATGGCAATAAAGTGGTGAAAACCAATATTGTCAATGACCGTGGCATCCATATTTGCAAGTCGATGCTTGCATGGCAGAAACTGGGAAATGGCGAAACACCCGAGTCATCAGGTAAGAAAGGGGATCACCTTGTCGGCGAATACTACGTGAAATTCGACCAGCTTTTTAAAGCCGAAGTAGCAGGTTTAATTGCTGATGGCATGAGTGAAGATGAGGCAAAAGAGAAATCGCCTATCATCAACGAAGCCCGCGAAATGCTACGGAAATGGGAAGCCAATGATCCCGAAACGCGTGATCTGTGGCAACGGATGAATAACTGGGTTTATAAAGGGTTTGATGAGACTTATAAAACATTGGGCGTTGACTTTGATAAAATCTACTACGAGTCAAACACGTACACTGTTGGTCGTGATGAAGTACTGCGGGGCGTACAAGAGGGCATCTTCGAACAGGTAGATGACTCTTCCGTCTGGGCCAATCTTGAAAAAGACGGTCTCGACCGAAAAATTCTTTTGCGCTCCGACGGAACATCGGTTTATATGACGCAGGACATCGGTACAGCCAAAATACGGTATGCTGACTTTCCGATCGATCACATGATTTATGTCGTTGGAAATGAGCAAAACTACCACTTTCAGGTATTGTCACTTCTTCTTGACAAATTAGGCTATAAATGGGGTAAAGATCTCTATCATTTCTCCTACGGAATGGTCGAATTGCCGCAGGGCAGGATGAAATCGCGTGAGGGTACTGTCGTTGATGCAGATGATTTAGTTGCCGGCATGATTGATGTTGCCCGCAAAGTCTCCGAAGAACTTGGAAAGCTCGATGGTTATACGGGTGAGGAAAAAGAGAAGATCTATCATACGGTGGCACTCGGAGCACTCAAGTACTTTATCCTTAAAGTCGATCCGAAAAAGACGATGATGTTCAATCCTGAAGAATCGATTGATTTTAATGGAAATACAGGACCGTTTATCCAGTATACTTATGCGAGGATTCAAAGTGTTTTACGAAAAGCGGCTGATGCTGGTATTGTAATCCCGCAACAGGTTCCCGAAATCACCCTCAATGACAAGGAAAGTGCGCTGATTAAAATCTTAAGTGGATTCCCCGATGCAGTGAAAGAGGCCGGTGAGAACCACAGTCCTGCCCTTGTTGCCAATTTTGTGTATGAACTTGTGAAGGAGTTCAACCAGTTCTATCACGATATTACGATTATGAATGAGCCGGATGAGGATATTCGTAAGTTCAGGTTACTGCTGGCAAAAACAATTGGTCAGACCATCAAAAATGGCTTTTCATTGCTCGGTATTGAAGTTCCGGAAAGGATGTAGATGTATTTATTACCCATAGATGACGATTAATGAATTCAGTTTCAGAAAGCCAGTTGTATGATTCAAATCAGGCAATTGGCTTTTCATTTATATAAAGTAGTGGTTTTGAAACATTCCTGAAAAAATGTACCTTTGAAATAAAAAATGCCGGAGATTAGTACATTTTACGGACTCGTTATTCTAATGAACTTTAAAGATCATGCACCACCTCATTTTCATATTTAGTATGGCGAGTATAAAGCAATTGTGACAATCAATGACGGAATTGTAAAAGGAGAGATGCCGCAAAGAGCTTTAAAAATGATCTTTGACTGGTTAGATCTACATAGAGATGAACTACTTATTGACTGGCATTTGGCGCAAAAAGGTGAAGCGCTGAGGAAAATTGAACCCTTAAAATAAAGAACAACTATGTTTATAGAAGTAACGGAAGCAAAATATTTGGGTGATTACAGGATTAACCTGATTTTTAATAATGGTGCGTCTAAAATTGTTGATTTATCTGCTGAATTGCATGGGAAAGTATTTGAACCTCTTAAGGATAAATCTTACTTTAAAACATTTACAATAAAATACAATACAATTGAATGGAGTAATGGGGCTGATTTTGCACCGGAATTCCTCTTTGAATTAGGAGAAAGACAAGAAGTAATTAAAGAATCTGTATCTCAGTAAACAATAACCACTGAGGATAAATAGGTTTGTAAAAAATGAAGATAGATATGAACACCTCTAATCTTAAAAAAAACTTTCATCTTCTTATTGATAGCATTGATAATGAAAATCTTCTTATCAACTTCTATGATATCATTAAAAGAAGATCCTCTGCCAAGGATGGACAATTGTGGGTAAAGCTCACAAAGCAGGAGCAGGAAGAACTCCTGTTATCGCTTGAAGAAAGTGATAATCCGGATAATCTCATCAGTCATGATGAAATGAAAAGGAAACATCTTTTACCTGATAACTTTAGCCTTTGATAAAGCGTGCATTTTTAGCAAGTATTTTTGAATATTTTAATTTAGTATCTTTGTTTTATGAAAGCATTAAAAAATATTGAATCAAAAATCAGCCAATTGTCTCCTGGATTAATTGAAGAATTAGACCATTATTTGGATTATTTGATTAATAAAAGTGAGGTTCAGAAACCAGGAAAATTAAAACAAGATTGGGCTGGTGGATTAAAAGATATACAAATGCCATCTATTGATTTACAAAAGAAAGCATTAGATTGGAGACAAGAGTAAGATACCTCGTTGACACCAATGTTTGGCTAGAGCGACTTTTAGATCAGGAAAAATCTGAGATCGCATCAAAATTTCTTGACTTAATTCCAACTGATAAGCTATTCGTCAGTGATTTTTCTATACATTCAATAGGAGTAATTTTATCAAGATTAAAGAAATTTGACGTTTTTGAAAAGTTCATAGAAGATTTATTTGTAAACGGACAATTGGAATTATTATCTCTTGACACTGTTGATTTGTTAGATGTTATAACCAATATACAGAAATACAAACTTGACTTTGATGATTCATATCAATTCTCAATTGCTCAAAAATATGATTTGACCATAATAACATTTGATAAGGATTTTAATGTAAAAGGAATTAAGAAAAATAGCCCTGACGAGATAATTGAAAAACAATAAATTCGGGCCGTAACAAACAATAAATCAATATACAAAATAGGGTGTCGCAACAATTGAGACACCCTGTTTAATTTTTCATCGAAAGCTAAGAAACACTTAGCGATCAGCTTACTTCAACTCCGCAAAGAAATCATTCCCCTTGTCATCGACGATGATAAAAGCCGGGAAATTCTCAACATAGATCTCACGGACAGCTTCCATACCCAATTCTTCAAAATCAATAACCTTCACTGATTTAATACTGTCCTTTGCAAGGATAGCAGCCGGGCCTCCAATGGAACCAAGGTAGAAACCGCCATGTTTCTTGCATGAATCGGTCACCTGTTGCGAACGGTTACCTTTTGCAAGCATAATTAATGACCCTCCAAGACTTTGGAAAAGGTCAACATAGCTATCCATCCGACCAGCTGTTGTAGGACCAAAACTACCTGAAGCCATTCCCTTAGGAGTTTTTGCCGGCCCTGCATAATATACGGGATGCTTTTTGAAGTATTCGGGCATTGGCAAACCGGCATCGATCATCTCTTTAATCCGGGCATGTGCAATATCACGTGCAACGATCAATGTTCCCCTGAGGTTTAAACGCGTTTTAACGGGATATTTCGAAAGCTCTTTGCGAACTTCATCCATTGGCCGGTCAAGGTCGATATCTACCGCAGGCTGCATAAAAGGAGCCTCTTTGGGGAGGAACCGGGCTGGATTACGCTCCAGTTCTTCGAGGAAGATCCCATCTTCTGTAATTTTTGCCTTGATATTGCGGTCGGCACTGCAGCTTACCCCAATTCCAACCGGACATGAAGCAGCATGACGCGGTAAACGAACCACCTTTACATCATGAACAAAATATTTTCCGCCAAACTGTGCTCCTATCGCACTGTCCTGACAAATCTTTGTGATTTTCTTTTCCCATTCCAGATCGCGAAAAGCTTGTCCGCCTTCGTTTCCTTCGGTGGGAAGGTGATCTAAATAACCCGTTGATGCCTTCTTAACAGTCGACAGGTTCGATTCGGCAGATGTGCCGCCAATCACAATCGCAAGGTGATAAGGAGGGCAGGCAGATGTTCCTAAATCTTTGATTTTCTCTTTGATAAATTTAGCAAGACCCTCTTCGTTCAACAACGATTTGGTTTGCTGATACAGAAATGTCTTATTTGCTGATCCGCCCCCTTTGGTAACAAAAAGAAATTCATAGGTGTTACCCTCGGTGGCATAAATATCAATCTGTGCCGGAAGATTTGTACCTGTGTTTTTCTCATCAAACATCGTAAACGGAACAACCTGTGAATAGCGCAGGTTACGATCGCGGTAGGTGTCATAAATTCCTTTTGACAACGATTTTGCATCATCACTGCCTGTCCATACATTCTCCCCTTTTTTCCCAAGCACGATTGCTGTCCCGGTATCCTGGCATGTAGGTAATTCACCTTCGGCCGAAACAACCTGGTTCAACAACATGGTGTAAGCAACAAAGATATCGTTGTCGCTTGCTTCCTCATCTTTCAGAATAGCAGCCAGTTTTTCGAGATGAGCTTCCCGTAAATAAAACGAGACATCAGCAAAACCCTCTTTGGCTAACAGCTCAAGTCCTTCGGGTGCCACTTTTAGAATCTTACGACCTTCAACTTCAATCGTCGAAACAAAGTCTTTGGTCAGTAACCGGTACTTTGTAGTGTCTTTCTTAATCGGGAAAGGTTTTTGATAAATAAATTCTGACATGATTAAAATATCTATATGATTATTAATACGATAAACAATTCATTCTAAAGATCATTCATTCTATAACCAAAAGCAAAAATACATAAAAAGATGGAGAGAGAAGGCAGGAAGAATGAATTTAATAGTCTGATAATGTTGGGAAGTTCGATGGCAGCATTTTGAATAGCCTCCTGCTTCAGCTGGAGGAAAATAAGATTTTAATTCCTATCCTGCTTTAGCAGGAGGGATTAAATTTCAATTCCCATTTGGCTTTAGCCAAAATCTTCATCAACTAACAGATTTGTTTTGATCTTCAATATTTTGGCTAAAGCCATTTTGAATTTTAAATATAAAGTCCACAAGCTAAAGCCATGTGGCAATTCATGGAAGCCAGTAGCAAGCAGCTAATTGCCAGAAGCATATTTCTAAAAGCCAGAACCGATTAAGTCAGCAAGCGGTATCCGGTCCGTTTCGGAATACTTCCCATTTTCGAAACCAGCCACAAAGTTTTTATTGATTTGATAGAGACGGCTGTTAATCCGGTCCATCGGGTAGGTATTTTCCTGATCAAAATCGTCAAAATCAAAATCTGTGAAATTCAATTCACAGCACGACAACTCATAATCATCACCATCCAGACTCATATACAGCAATGGCAAACCATGTGTACGGCAGATCACAGGTCTTGACGGGTAAATTGCACAACTGTGATCAACAAGAAACCGGCAATCTTCATCGTTTTGAGAAAGAGGTAATTCAGCAACCGGTTTCATGTCAAATTCTGCTTTGATCGCATAAAACTCAACAGGAAAAACCGAAATTGCCATGCAGCACAGGTCACACCCTTTCTTACAATTAAGATGTTTCTGATGCTGTTTTTCAAGCGATTCACTCAACGCATCAATCTCTGTACGCAACTGGTAATAAGGGGCAAAAGTATCTTTATCCGACTGGTCCATGGTTCATATTAACGAATAGGATGCAAAGGTAGCGAATTCAAGATGAACCAGTAACCCATTAAAACCGAATTTTGCAGTATGCTGATTACAAATACTTCCGTAATTGAGGCGATCAATCCTGTTTATTAAGGAAATAAGGTGGATGAAGGCGGGGGTCTGCTTTGCTACTAAGGTGGAGTTCCGGAAAATAAGGTTTTCAACCCCTGTTGGACAGATTAAAAATCTTAGAAACTGTTTAAAAATTAGATCTTATGATCCCGTAAGGGATTAAATATGGGTAGAAAATAGATAAGAAGGCAAGGTTTCGTCCCAGATGGGACGAAATATACCACTTCCACTTTATATTCTACCAATATCTTGTGCCTCCGGCACATTCATCGATTTTAAATTTCCGATCAGAAAAATGTATTTCAAAAAATTTAAAACAGTTTCGCAATCTTATTTTTTAAACCTTAGTAGCAGGAGTATAAACCATAAAATAGAACCTTATTACCTTATTTTATCCACTACAACAACCAATGCATATTTATATTTCACGGTAAACCGATCGGCGATTACTGATTAATAAGGAATAAGGTAGGGAATGGCGGGTTTTTTTGCTTTGCTACTAAGGTTAGGTTCAGAAAATAAGGTTCTCAACCCCCGGATGGACAGAAAAAACCTTATTCCATTTTTTAAACCTACTTTATAACTAATTTCTTGTCAACAAAGAACCATAACCATAACCCGAATTGCGGGTATTTTGCTGTTATAGCACGTTTTCTTTTTTATCATAAGTTTCGATATTATAATCTTGAAGGATTGGCACGAAAGAAGGATTCTTGTCTAAATCATATAAAGCCATTTCCTTAAATAGTCTCAAAGAGTCACTTACAATCCAATATATAAATTTGTAATTTGTCGTTACAAATCCACCGTTTAAGTAAACAACATCATATCCTCTATAAAAGCAGTTAAAATCATTCTTATTCGTTGGTTGAAATAATCCATTACAGTGCATTGAATTTCTTAAATGTCTTAGGATCTCAAAACCTTTGACAGGATTATCAGGAAATTGCAACTTGTATTCATTAAAATTCCTCCCTTGGTAAAATTTTCTATTCCCTGACTCTAAGAGCGAATAAATATTGTTTGTGAAATTTCGTCTCAAATGCGAATTCAATATATTGATTATTGAATCATTGGTCACAGATACTTCTCCTAAAGTATGTTTTAGGTATTCAAGTTTTTTATGCGGTTCAAGATGGAGGTTTAACAGATTTAAATATTGAAAGTATGTTGAAATTAGTTCTCCTCTGATAAACCCCATTAAAGCTACCCTTGAGTCTTCGTCTCTATTCTCTACAAAATGACAGCTATGATAGATTTCACCTTGATACTCGTAGGTGAGTTTGGTCAATCTTTTTATTAGTTTGCCAATGACTCTAAATATCTTTTGAGTGTCTTTATCCATTTTGTAGTATGCCATTTTTAAATGTGCTATAACTGTTTGCAGCTACTAGAAGTTGGCGATTTCGTAGCACAAAACTTAATACGAAGCACAAAGCTTCATTTAACCACTGAACCGCCAATTTCTTGTAGGTGCTATTGAACTAAATCACTGCGGGATAGCTCTATAAAGATAATTATCCATTTTAAATAACTGAACATTTCATTTAAATAAAATCAATCGAAGCATTTCCCTTCTTTTCTTTTTCCTTTGAATGGAAAAACTTCGCTTATATAAATTCTTACATTTATCTGATAGTTCAGTTTGAACTGCATTTCATCTCTAAAAGAAACTAATTAACTTCTTGGTTTTCAATAGTTAATAATTAAAATCGTCAGTAACTACATAGAGCTAAAATCCATCACTTTTTACCTGGATGTAGTTCAACCGGGAATAATCGCTGGGTCTTGCAGACCGCTCATATTCCTATTTATTAGCTACAGTTTTTCTCTATTCAACCTTAAATTAATGTCAAAACAATGCCAGTGATTGTCCATTTCATCAGTTCCAATACCTTCCAATAAATCAACTGTTTTTAAGGGAAAATTTGCAATTTCGAAATGTATTTCACACGTTAATTCAAATTGGTCTTTAGATACTTTGAAGAATTTCATTGGCACAATTTTTCCGTCATTCTTAATTAGTTGTTTTTGTTCGTTTAATTTGTATCCTAAATCGGTTGTTCCGTCATATTTACCTTCTTTGGAAAAATAAAATATCTCTTCTTTATCAGTTGATGTAATTATTTTTTGGCCGTCAATCTTAATGTTGGTTATTCGGGTAGCCTTTCGTGTCAACTTTTGATTAGAGCTACTTCTAAGAGTCCAAGCGTGATTAGTTTTTGGTCCGTTGACCCAACAACCTCCACTATCTGAAATAGTTCTATAATACAATATCAATTGATTGTCTAAGACTTGAATTTTATCAGTATAATAGTCTTGCTTCCACTGTCTGTAAATTACATCATTGATTTGAAAATTATTTTCTTTTGAAAGCTCTGATTTGTTTTCAACTTCTTTGATAATTGAATTGGCTTCTTTAAAAAAACCTTCCATTTTGAGCAACTGGGTGTGTGCATAAATGTCACGTATTCCATAGTTTTTGAAAGCAAATGTGTCTTTTTGATATGGAAACGCTTTCAGATATTCTTCAACAGAATCAATTGGATTAAGTTTGGAAATAATATTAAAAAATTCCTTTTTATAACTTTCAACAATATCTGAAACACCTTTAAATAAAAGTATATTCTCACTATTAATTGTCTCTGCTAAGTATGTATAGTTATAGGAACCTGTTATTAAGACTTGACCATCAATGATACAGAATTTGTTGTGCATTGGGTTTCCTTGTTGTCCAAAATAAAATTTACCTCCATTATTTATAAAGATTTGGAAATCTAGACCGTCCAGCCTATTGTTGATATCGTCATTAATAACTATCAAATGAACAGGTATTTCATTTGCTTTGTTGACTAGCAATTCAAAAATTTCGTGATTAGTGAACCAAGACATTGCGATTTGAATCTCTTCCTTGGATTCAATTAAGTTTTCTAAAACCACATGTCTGATATTTTCAAAATGTGCTTTTATTTCCATAGTATGTTTTAAAATTGTAGCCAACTCGTTTATAACGCAATAACCGTCCCTTTGTCATACCACGTTGGCAGGATAGGCGTAACTTTATTGCGCATTATTTATGATCAAATATAACAATATTTATAGATTATTAAATATATGATTCGATTCTTATTAAACTTTTATCGGTTGCTTGAATATAAGACTATTTTTCGGTATCGAAAGGCTAGTATTAGCCTACAATCCTATTCAATATCATGATTGCTGCCGATCAGTTGAAAATTTTAACGGGTGAGTCTACTCCGAAAAGTGTTATTTCGCCACCAAGGCACAAAATCACAAAGACTCACTAAGTTGATACATCTAATATTCATTTCTTTGTGAACCTCGGTGTCCTGGAGACTTAGTGGCATTCTTTATCTTTTGACTTATCGGAATGGACTCAAGGGTTATGCTGCAAACTTAATTATCATTGATTTTTTACACCACCCCAATCTGTCTGGCATAAAGGACCGCCTGGGTCATGTTTTCGCAAAAGGTTTTTTGAAGGATATTCTGCCGGTGGTTATTGACAGTGAATTTGCTGGTATGCAGGTATTCTCCGATCTGATCGCTGCTGAACCCTTGCGAAACCAATTGGATCACTGAGATTTCGCACTTTGAAAGTGGCTGACAGTTTACTGAATGCTCGAAAAAGACCCCTTTCCGCGTATTAATGTTCATCAGTTGATGCTGCGGCGGACGGTCATCGGCTTTTTTCAGCAAAGTCACATTCACATTGCCCAGCATAAGCCACAAATTTCCATCTCTGTCGAGCTCAACGGGCATCAGCTTGAGAATCATCCTGCAATAACTGCCATTCGGATGCGTCAGCACAAGGTCCAGCATCAGTTTGTAATCCATTCTCTGGCTGCAATGCTGCAGGTTCAGAAAATCAAATACCGACAGTATTGAATCGTAGACAAAAAACCGGTCTTTCTTTGACAAAAAAGGTAAAAACCACAGCGGCTCCTTCCGGTTGTTGACCTCCGCATAAAAAATACTCTCCGAACTTTTGTAAAAATCAGTTCGCAAACCCAGGTAAGCCTTGTGGTGCAGGTCGTAGATGGCAATAGCGCTGTTAATAAACTCCGAAGCTCTCAACAGGTACTTTTTTTTTGCCTCGAAAGCGGTATAGTCCGCCTGATTCACATTGCAGGTATAGCCTTCGGGATAAATCCGGTAACGCGATTCAACCTCATCGCGGTAAATCTTACTGATGATACTCATTGCTAGTATGTTAGATTAGGCTATTTCTCCCGGAAACAGTGCAATACCGTAAAACATGATAAAAATCATATCTAAAAATGATGATTTATCACTATTGCGCCTTCGAATTTACCAAATTATTTTTGAATTAACAATAATTTTATTTGTGTAGCGACTAATAATCGTCAGCGAATCATCCGAATACCAGGTTCTGCATCTAAAATTTAACAGGTCATGAATACCAGCGTCACATTGCACGATTCTGTAATCCTAATTTTCAGCACAGCCGTTTCACTGCCGGACGGCACCGTTCTTCGTTTCCCCGATGAAAAAGGGTTATTCAGTCATGGCAATTTAACCCTACCCTACTCCATCTCATTTGTAAATAATAGGGGTAAAAAACAGCAGAATAATTGCAAATTGTTGGTGAATAACATCGCATTTCTTAGGAGAAACGTCGCATTATTGGTAAGAAACGTCGCATTTCTTAGGAGAAACGTCGCATTATTGGTAAGAAACGTCGCATTTCTTAGGAGAAATGTCGCATTATTGGTAAGAAAAGTCGCATTTCTTAGGAGAAATGGCGCATTATTGGTAAGAAATAGCGCATTTCTTAGGAGAAATGACACGTTTTTGGTGAAAAAAATCAAGGAAATGACTGGTCAATTTTGCCATTCATTCACTATATATTTCTCTAATTTAAATCATTAACAATTTCAACTAATTAAAAATGGAAACATTTAAAGTTTTGAGAACTTTCTCTCCGGGCAAATACAGTGATTCGGAACTTGTTATTAAAACCAACCACATTGAGGATAAGTTGGATGGGAATCCCAATTTTCCGGATGTTGGTACCCTGCTCGCTCCTGTTGCAAAGGCAAAAACCGAATTTATTTTGGCATTGAATAAGGTGGAAAATGGCAAAACCGAAGACACCGCGAAGAAAAATAGTATGCGTGCTGTACTAGTGCAAACATTGAAAGATTTAGCCGACTATATTCAATTAAAAAGCAAAGGTGAGGAAGCCATTATTCTAAGCAGCGGTTTCGATACGAACAAAAAGCCAACCGTCGTCGGACCTTTAGCAAGACCTGAAGGGTTACTCGTAAGACCAGGGAATAATAAAGGGACCATGGTCGTGAGTTGTGATGTGATAGAAAATGCAGGATTCTATGAATTTGCCATCGCAGAATCACCAATTAATGCAAACAGCATCTGGATTCCTAAAACATCGACAAAACGTAAACTGGAAATTGGTGGATTGGTCAGTGGTAAGCAATATGGATTCCGAGTTGCCGGTGCAGGCAGTGATCCATCACGCATCTGGAGTGATGAAATCATGAGTTTCGTGCTGTAAAATAAGGCGAAAGCAACTAAGAATGAAAAACTTCATGATAAGTATGAAAAAGTGCCGAATTTTGTATTGAGGGGTGCGGATATTCAGATCCAATCTCCTCAATGATTTTTAGCATTGCCAATATGTTGAAAGAAATTGATGGAGGCTAAAGTAAGAAAACCAAAAAACTGAATATCTACTAACAGAACGATTTGGGACAACTCCTACGGAGTTGATTTAGAATCGTATTCACTTTCCTCCGGTTGAAACCGGAGGTTATTTACCGGCAACTCTTACAGAGTTTTAGTTATTCTATTTTACTATAAATCAATTAACAAGCGCAGAGAAATATAATATGAGATCAAACAGAAACAAAGAAAACCAATGAAAAAGAGAAGTAAACTAACACAAATCAATAACCATATCTTTCCACTCCGTAGGAGTAACCTGTAAATAACCCCCAGTGGAAACTGGGGGATAAGCAAAATACTAAGAATCAGGAACCCCGGACGGGGTTTCCCTAAACAAACCAGATTATGAACAGCTATCGACAAATACTTTATCATATCGTATTTTGCACCTATAAGAGGGAAAACACGATCCCTGATGACCAACAAGAAGCCCTATACAAATATATTTGGGGAATAATCACAAAAAGAAAGGGCGTTTTATATCGAATAAACGGGATGGAAAATCATATACATATTTTGTCCGACTTGCATCCTACCGTTGCTCTTGCTGATTTTATTAAAGAGATTAAAACAGCTTCCAATGTTTGGATGAAAGAAACCGGGAAGTATCCGAAATTTACTTCCTGGTCAGAAGGTTCCTGTTCATTAACCTACACCTTTCGGGATAAGGGAATAATCGTAAACTATATTAAGAATCAAAAAGAGCATCATAAAAATGTAACTTTTGAGGATGAATACAGAGCTTTGCTAAAGGATCATGGAGTGGAAGTAGATGAGCGATATATCTTTTGATGCTGTTGGACAACACCTACGGAGTTAATTCATCGTCATATTCACTTTCCTCCGGTTGAAACCGGAGGTTATTTACCGGCAACTCTTACAGAGTTTTAGTTAATCTATTTTACTATAAATCAATTAACAAGCGCAGAGAAATATAATATGAAATCAAACAGAAACGGAGAAAACCAATGAAAACGAGAAGTAAACTAACACAAATCAATAAACATATCTTTCCACTCCGTAGGAGTAACCTGTAAATAACCCCCAGTGGAAACTGGGGGATAAGCAAAATACTAAAAATCAGAAACCCCGGACGGGGTTTCCCTAAACAAAGTAAATAAAATCAAATTAACTACTGATGCAACAGAACTGTCCGGGGCAACACCTACGGAGTTGATTTAGCGTCGTATTCACTTTCCTCCGGTTAAAATCGGAGGTTATTTACCAGCAACTCTTAAAGCGTTATTCTTAATTTCCGGCTTTCTGTCAAATTAATAAGAACTTTTTAATCATACAGGTTTTATTGTTTGTAATCTACACTACTGTTAATGTCCGACCTGATTAAATTGTAACTTTGAAACGGTTTATTTCTTATGCCCTGTTAATTTAGGAGAAAAATATAAACCTTTTAACGGACTATACGTTAGACTATAGTAGGATTGTAAATATAAAATGACCGAGTATCTCTATGGCTTGAAATCCGAAAAAACAGAGAGTCGGAATTGAGTATAAACCTTTTAATAAATAAACGCGATGAAAAATGCAATTTTTAGTATTCTCGTGATGTTTTTAATCACATCATGCGCTACAACCGCAAAATTTCCGGTATCAAGCGTAACACCTGCCGCTCAAATAAAGGCTAAAATGAAAAAGGACAAAAACAATAATTACGCAATTTCTGTTACTGCAAATTATCTGGCACGTGCTGAACGACTTCAAACACCTATGAAAACCTATGTTGTTTGGATTGAAACAAAGGATAACGGTCTGAAAAATATTGGACAAATGAACACTAAAAATCCTAAAAAAGCGGTATTGCAAGCATTAACACCCTTTACTCCCCGCGAAATATTTATAACAGCGGAGAACGAAGGCAATATATCGTATCCCGCCGGTATTGAGATTTCACGAGCTAAACTTTAAATCCGGGATTCTATTGCTCAGGGATTAAAAGATGCCGGTTAAGGAGAAGTATGGACTCATGAACAAGTTGTTCGGGAAGCAAAATCGAAGTGTGGAAACTGAATGGATAATCCTTTGGTAACAAAGGGTAATGGAGATCTATTATATGATTATAATTCATCTCTATTTAAACCCAATTTGATTGATGCTGAAAATAGTTTCTAAAGAATCACTCACCGAATTGAGTCAAAAGGCAGCAAATTCACCGCGTTTAAGGCTTAATTTCAATTTTCATGAAGATCTGGCTGATCCGATCAACCGGATGCTGAACGCTTTCGAACCCGGAACGTATATTCAGCCGCATAAACATGAAAATCCTGATAAGCGCGAGGTTTTTATCATCCTGCGCGGAAGCCTGGTTGTGGTAATATTTGATGAATCAGGAAATCCAACCGATTTTGTTTTGCTTGATCCGCAGAAAGGGAACCATGCCATTGAAATTCCGCCCGGAATATGGCATTCTGTTTTTTCACTTGCAACCGGAACCGTAGCTTATGAGCTCAAAGATGGACCTTACCAGCAGATTTCGGATAAGAATTTCGCATCATGGGCTCCAAAGGAAGGCGATCCGGGGTGCGCAGCGTATCTCAGTGAATTGACAGAACAGTATAACATCCGGTAAAAACCACAACATTTCGCACCATTTGGCTCTATAACGTTTTGTATGGGTTTAGATTTTTTTTAAAATAAAGATTACTGAAAAACGCTGTGTGACACAGTGTGATCGCTGTGAAACATTGTGTTACTTTTCCTTTAAATTATATAAAGCCAGTAAATGATTGGAATATTGAATTCATAGTAATAAGTTATTATCCACTTCAAACGTCATAGAGCCTGTTATTTCTTCGCTTACAAAACCCATTCTTTACCGCTGAATCCTTTCCGTTTCTCTCCTTTTTCCTATTTTTGTTCCCTTGTTAAATGATGAGGCGTATTGTCACAATCATTTGACTGATAATTTGAACGATAAAACAGAAATGGCAATGATTGAAATTCCGAGCAAATACGATCCTTCGGTAGTTGAAGATAAATGGTATAAATACTGGATGGAGCAAAACTTCTTCCATTCAGAACCCGATGAACGTGAACCCTATACCATTGTGATTCCTCCACCGAATGTGACGGGTGTTTTGCACATGGGACATATGCTGAACAACTCTATACAGGATATTCTTGTTCGTCGGGCACGTATGATGGGTAAGAATGCATGTTGGGTACCCGGAACTGATCATGCATCAATTGCCACGGAAGCAAAGGTTGTTGATAAACTGCGCAAAGAAGGAATTTCGAAAGATAGTCTAACACGTGATGAATTTCTCGCTCATGCCTGGGAATGGACCGACAAACACGGCGGAATCATCCTCGAACAGCTTAAAAAGCTCGGTGCTTCGTGCGACTGGGAACGTACCTGCTTCACAATGGACAAGATCCGCTCCGAATCGGTCATCAAAGTATTTGTCGATCTATACAACAAAGGATATATCTACCGTGGTGTACGAATGGTCAACTGGGATCCGGCTGCCAAAACTGCCCTTTCGGACGAAGAGGTCAATCACAAGGAAGAAAAATCGAAACTCTATTACGTACGTTATAAAATTGAAGGAAGCAACGAAGAATATGTGACTGTTGCCACCACACGACCGGAAACGATTCTGGGCGATACGGCAGTTTGCGTGAATCCGCATGATGACCGTTTCAAACATCTTGTCAGAAAGAAAGTATTTGTTCCGCTCGTGAACCGGCTTGTCCCGGTTATCCAGGATGAATATGTTGATATCGAATTTGGAACGGGATGTCTTAAAATTACTCCGGCGCACGATATCAATGACTATGAAATTGGATTACGTCACCACCTCGAAGTAATCGATACATTTAATGACGATGGTACGTTGAGCGAAAAAGCACAGTTGCTTGTGGGCGTCGATCGGTTCGAAGCACGGAAACAGATCATCCCGATGCTCGAAGCGGCCGGAAATCTGGTTAAAATTGAGGATTACAATAATAAAGTAGGCTATTCGGAGCGGACTGACGTTCCGATTGAACCAAAACTATCGGCGCAGTGGTTTCTTAAAATGAGCAAACTCACCAAACCGGCAGCCGCTGCAGTCGAGAATGATGAGATCAAATTCTATCCCGCCAAATTTAAGAACCTCTACCGCCATTGGATGGAGAATATCAAAGACTGGTGCATCTCGCGTCAGCTCTGGTGGGGACATCGTATTCCGGTTTATTACCTTGCCGACGGTTCTTTTGTTGTTGCCGACAGTGAAGAGCATGCTCTTGAACAAGCACGTCAGAAAACAGGAAATAATCAACTTACATTAAGTGATTTGCGTCAGGATGAAGATGTGCTCGATACGTGGGCTTCGTCATGGCTTTGGCCAATATCTGTATTCGACGGGATCAATAATCCCGATAACAAAGAGATTAATTACTATTATCCGACAAACGATCTCGTTACGGCCCCGGAAATCATTTTCTTCTGGGTAGCCAGGATGATTATTGCCGGATACGAATACCGTGATGCACTTCCATTCAAAAACGTTTACTTCACTGGTATCGTGAGGGATCAGCAGCGCCGGAAAATGTCGAAATCATTGGGTAATTCGCCCGATCCGCTCGATCTGATTGCCAAATATGGTGCCGATGGGGTAAGGGTTGGAATGTTGTTCTGCTCACCTGCCGGGAATGATATCCTTTTTGATGAATCACTCACCGAACAGGGTCGTAATTTCAGTTCGAAAATCTGGAACTCATTCCGTTTGATCAATGGCTGGGAAGTTGATCCGTTAATTCCACAACCCGAACATTCAAGGTTAGGCATTGAGTGGTTTAAGGCAAAATTGAGCGAAGTGATCGTACAAATGGATGACCACTTCGATAAATACCGCCTCAATGATGCATTGATTACCATTTACAATACGATTCGTGACGAGTTCTCGGGTTGGTTACTCGAGATCATTAAACCGGCTTATCAGCAACCGATCGACAAAAAGACTTTTCAGGAAGTCAGTGAATTATTTGACGAAGTACTACGGTTGCTACATCCTTTTATGCCATTTATCTCGGAAGAGATCTGGCAATTACTAAAAGAAAGGAAACACGGAGATTCGATCATGATTTCGGAATGGCCAAAACCTGTTTCAGATCAAGGAGAAATATGCGAAAAGTTTGAGCTGATCAAAGAAGCCATTACGGGCATTCGTGCCATCCGTAAGGAGAAAGATATAGCTAATAAGGAGTTGCTCAAGTTATTTATTGTCCCCGGAGAAAAAGGTTATATTCCTGAATATAACCCTATCTTACTGAAGATGGGAAACCTTTCAGAACTTGAAATTACTGATCAGGAAGTTGACGGAGCCATGTCGTTCAGGGTTAATACTTCGGCTTTTTACATTCCGCTTGGTGATGTTGTGAATATTGAAGATGAGATCCTTAAAATTGAAGAAGAGCTCAAATATACGATTGGTTTCCTTGAATCGGTAAAGAAGAAAACAGGCAACGAACGTTTTATGAACAGCGCTCCTGCACAAGTAGTTGAGCTGGAACGTAAAAAGCAAACTGATGCAGAAGAGAAGATCAAGATGCTTCAGGAAAGGATTATTTCGTTTAAATCGTCTATGAGTTAATTTGACAGTACAGCAATTCAGCAATCTGGAAATAAGGTGATTTGAATTTATAGAAACATTGGTGTCCGGTAAAGATCAATACAGT
>JBBRZE010000055.1:0-38359 GCA_038236995.1 Bacteroidales bacterium
CTTCTCGACATTGATTTCCTCAATGGTTCCGTTGAAACCGTTAAATGGCCCATCAGTCACTTTTACTGTCTCGCCTACAATGAATGGGGTATCAAATTCTTCTCCACTTTCCTGGAGCTCATCCACTTTCCCAAGGATACGGTTAATTTCAGACTGACGCATGGGAACAGGTTCGCCCCCTTTTGTGTCGCCCAAAAAACCAATAACATTGGGTACATTTCTAAGCATATGGGATATTTCGCCCACCAGTGCAGCTTCGATCAGAATGTAACCGGGGAAAAAATTGCGGTCTTTTGCAACCTTTTTCCCATTCCGGATCTGATAGACCTTCTCCACAGGGATTAAGACTTGGGATACAAACTCCTGAAGCCCAGAATTCGCTACTTCATTATCGATATATTCCTTGACCTTCTTTTCTTTACCACCAATAGCTCGAAGAACATACCATTTACGTTGATTATCGCTCATTACGGACCTCCAGAAATATAATTAATAGAAAAAACTGTAAATCAATTTCATCAAACCTCGGAAGCCGGAATCAATGAAAAATATTACGAGTGCGATTATAAAGGAAGCTATCATTACTACTATAGCACTATTACGTAACTCACCCCATGTAGGCCATGAAACCTTATGGACGAGTTCGTTGTAGGATTCGTTTAAATAATTAGTTAAATTCATTTGAATTGAGACGAATTTCGTTACAAAAAATTTATTGTTGACGGATAGCCAGAATCGAACTTAACGTTACTCCCCTTTATGAGTTTATCCGTATTATCCGTAAATACAGTCCCAAACCTAAGTTTAGGACTGTATTACTTTAAATATTGAAAATCAGATTATTTAATAATCTCAGTTACCTGACCTGCACCTACTGTACGACCACCCTCGCGGATAGCGAAACGAAGACCAAGATTCAAAGCAACAGGATAGATCAATTCTACTGTGATTGTAACGTTATCACCTGGCATAATCATTTCAGTACCTTCTGGAAGATTGATTTCGCCGGTAATATCCAATGTACGGATGTAAAACTGTGGACGATATTTGTTGTGGAATGGAGTGTGACGTCCACCTTCTTCTTTCTTCAGGATGTAAACCTCAGCCTTAAATGTGGTATGAGGAGTGATTGAACCTGATTTAGCAAGAATCTGTCCACGTTTGATTTCCTTTTTGTCAACACCACGAAGTAGTAAACCTACGTTGTCACCAGCTTGTCCGTCATCAAGAATCTTACGGAACATTTCAACACCAGTACAAACGGTTTTACGACCTTCAGCGCCAAGACCAATAACTTCGATTTCGTCACCGGTATGAATTTTACCAGTTTCGATACGACCAGTTGCAACAGTTCCGCGGCCAGTGATAGAGAAAACATCTTCAACAGGCATAAGGAAAGGTTTGTCAACATCACGTGGAGGAATTGGAATCCATGTATCAACAGCATTCATTAATTCCATAACTTTTTCTTCCCATTTTGGTTCACCGTTCAATGCACCAAGTGCAGAACCCTGAATAACAGGAGTATTATCGCCGTCGAAATCATAAAATGTGAGAAGATCACGAATTTCCATTTCAACAAGTTCAAGAATTTCAGGATCTTCAACCATGTCAACCTTGTTCATGAAAACGACCAAACGAGGAACGTTTACCTGGCGGGCAAGAAGGATGTGTTCGCGTGTCTGAGGCATAGGACCATCAGTTGCAGCAACAACAATAATAGCACCGTCCATCTGGGCAGCACCCGTTACCATGTTTTTCACGTAGTCAGCATGTCCAGGACAGTCAACGTGTGCATAGTGACGATTTTCTGTTGCATATTCAACGTGTGCAGTATTAATAGTAATACCACGTTCTTTCTCTTCAGGAGCATTGTCGATTGAATCGAAAGATTTAATTTCGCAAAGACCTCTTTTTGCCAATACCATAGTAATAGCAGAGGTAAGAGTTGTCTTGCCGTGATCCACGTGACCGATGGTACCAATGTTTACATGGGGTTTCGACCTGTCATAATGTGCTTTAGCCATAACTTAATTTTTTTTAACGTTTAATATTTATTCTATTCATCTTATCAGAGCCGGTGATGAGAATTGAACTCATGACCTCTTCCTTACCAAGGAAGCGCTCTACCCCTGAGCTACACTGGCAAACTTGAGCGGGAGACGGGACTCAAACCCGCGACCCTCAGCTTGGAAGGCTAATGCTCTATCAACTGAGCTACTCCCGCTTATTCCCCCTTTAAGGTTTGCCGAAAAAATTCCAAAAAGAAGTGGTGGGGAGAGCAGGATTCGAACCTACGAAGGCGTACGCCAGCAGATTTACAGTCTGCCCCAGTTGGCCGCTTTGGTATCTCCCCAAATATTGTGTTTAAAATGATACTTCGAAATTCACGTTAATTAAAACTCATTTAGATTCAATTAGATCAATGTTGCTGACTGCTTTGAGGGGAATTCCTCCTGGCAAATACATTGCAATATCTATCGCCGCTTCTTTAGAACTACACAAATTCAATCTTTAAAAGAACAGACCATTTTAAAGAATCGCGCCTCAAAAATGGTCTGCAAATTTAATCTATTTTTCTTTCTAAAAAGCCTATTAATATACTTTTTTAAAAATTATTTGGATTTGACTTTCGTTTTGTATTTATCTAACTGTTTACGAAGTGCATCCACAGCCAAATCAACAGCTTCCTCGAAGGATTTTGCCTGTTTTTTTGCAAAAAGATGTTCATTTGACGGCACTGAAAGTTTAATCTCAGCCACTTTATTCTCTTGATCTTCGTCCTTTTCGAGTTTAAGAATCACTTCTGATCCGATAATCCCTTCAAAAAAAAGTTCAAGTTTGCTAATTCGCTTTTCGCAAAAGTCGATCAACTTCTGGTCGGCTTTGAAATGAACACTTTGTACCTTTACGTCCATAATTTTTCCTCCTTTAATTTAAGCTCTCGGATGAGCTTGTTTGTAAACTTTTTTTAGTTGTTCAAACGTAGTATGCGTGTAAATCTGAGTAGCCGCGAGATTTGCATGTCCCAGCAACTCTTTGATTGCATTCAGATCGGCTCCACGATTGAGCAGATGTGTCGCGTAACTATGCCGCAGTATATGCGGACTTTTTTTTTCAACTGTCGTAACAAGCGACAACTGTCTTTTAACAATACGATATATCAATTTGTTGTAAACCGGATCCCCATTCTCGGTAAGAAAGAGAAAAGTTCCAGAGTCGGGGAAAAGTTCATTTCGAAGAGTGATGTAATCAGTTAATACTGTAGAAATTTCCAACGGAAAAGGGACTAAGCGCTGTTTGTCGCGTTTCCCGTTGACTTTTACCATTTTCTCATTCAGGTTAAGATCCGAAAACCGGATACCAACTAATTCCGACAATCTGATTCCAGTACCATAAAACAAACTTACCACTGCTTTATCGCGTCGCCCCTCAAAATCTTCCGTAAAAAATCGCCCGTCAAGTAATCGGTTCATCTCCTTTTCTTGCACGAAAACCGGCAGTTTCTTGCCCATCTTAGGAATAGCAATCTTATCTGTGGGATTTTTCTCAATTACCCCTTCACGCATTAAAAACTTAAAAAATGTCTTCAATGTTGAGACCTTTCGGTTCACACTTTTGGCAGAAATACCATTATCCATCAGATATACAATCCATTGACGAATAAGATGGTAATCCACTTCTTCAACACAAAAATCCTCAACCAATTTCTTTCCAAACAAAATAAATTGGTCGAGGTCATTTTCGTAAGCGGTAAGGGTATTTTCCGAATACCGCTTTTCATATTTCAGATAGCTGAGAAAAAGTTCAGTATTCAACATTTAAGGGGACAATGATTTCCGCACTCAATATACGAAAAATAAACTGTTCTTCCTAAAATCTCACCTTTCGGGGAATTTATTCTTCTGAACGCTGTAAATCTTCGATATAGATCGCCTTTTTGATCTCAGTACGGCGGGTTATTGATGGTTTTTCGAAAGCCTGACGGATGCGAAGCTCTTTCACAACACCTGTTTTTTCGATTTTTCTTTTGAAGCGTTTCAATGCACGCTCAATGTTTTCACCGTCTTTTACTGGAATAACAATCATACTATTTGTTGTTTTATTTTATTTAAATTTCTCTGTATTTCGGACGGCAAATTTATGAATTTTCTATTATTAATCAAACTATGAAGTTAAAAAATATTCAAAATTGAAAAAGGAAATATATTCCAATAAATCATTGAATGAATTTCACATACGGGATTAGCCGTTTTAATGAATCTGATGCCACTACCTGTGTAAGATCATCCGGCGACGAAAACTTCCCGATTCTGTCTCTTAAATTGAATATTTTTCGGGCAGTTCTGAATCCCACATACGGATGACGTCCTAGTTCCTTAATTGTTGAAAAATTGATATTAAATGTTTTGAGTGATGATGGATCTGCCGTAAAATATTGCGCAACAGCCATGAAATTCTCCTCACGCATACCATATACCTCTCTTAATTGATCAACGGCATAATATCCGCCAAGTAACGTTCGATAACGGATAATTCTGGAAGCAAAAACAGGACCTATACCCGGAATTTCAAGTAAATGAAGCGAATCCGCACTGTTTAATTCCAGTCTGTTCACGAGCGCTTTTTTGTTTTCTGTAAAGGTCGACTTAAAAATTGTATCGCGTTTATGATTATTTTCGGACTTTACAATGATAACATTGCGATCTGAATTCACCGAATTTCGTGCCTGAGGGAAGACAATGAAGCTATCCAGTTGCTCATAAAGACCAGTAGTCATCCCAAAGATTTTTTTTATTCCCTCTTTATCCCTGAACTTTCCCCCTTTTTTAAGGTACTTTAACCAGTTAGCCGCAACCTTTGGAGGAATTCCCATGTCAATTAAATGAATAGAATCGATCTCATTAGGATTAAAGGCAACGAGCCGAAGTGATCTTTCTTCAGGGATTTGCTTCTTTGAATTTTCCAAAAAGACGTTTACTTCTGCCTCCCATTTCGAGATATTGGTTGTTTCTGAAGGAACAAAGCGGGGAATCAGCTTCCCGATTACAATTAAAATGAATATAATAAGGAGTAAACTTACTATTCCGGAACGCTCTTTTTTTGAAAAGGTGAATAGTTCACGAATCCAATTAGTCTTCATTGGGCCATATTTTATTTTCCTGATCTAAACAACTAAGATACAAAAAATTAAAATACTTTTTCCCACCAATATTTTATTTCGTTTATGGAGATTTCAGAACAATAAAGATCAGAATGGGTAACCAATTGCAAAAGCGATATTGTAGTTATCCTTTTTAAGCCAATTGCTTACCGGAATCCAACGCTCGCCAAGACCTTGAGAAGGATCGTGAAGTCTAATTCCCAGATCTACACGAATAATAACAAAAGAAAAATCGTAACGCAAACCTGCACCGGTTCCGATCGCAATCTCCTTATAAAATCTTGAAAACGAAAACTCCGTCCCGGGACGGTTATCTTTTAATGACCAGATATTTCCCATATCAGCAAATAATGCACCCTCGAAATCGCCGATCATAGCGAACCTGTACTCCGCATTTGCCTCCAGCTTAATATCGCCTGACTGATTGGGAAATTCATTAAGGCCTGCCTTGTAGGAGCCGGGACCCAGAGTTCGAACCGGCCAGGCCCTGATACCATTGGCTCCTCCTGAAAAGTATTTTCTTTCGAAAGGAACCTGATCAGAATTGCCATAGGGAATTGCCATACCACCAAATGCCCGAAATACCACCGCATTAAATTTATCAATCAGCAATCCCCTCCGGTATTCAAAATCGGTTTTAAGGTATTGTGCAAATGGTGTTCCAAGAAAATAATATTTCGAACCGCCAATTGAATCGGTGGAATGAAGCGTGCGATCGAATAGCTTACTTACTCCATTAAGAATTGTTCCTGCCGTCTCGAAAGAAGCTCTCAAATAACTGTAATTCGACCTTTTTTGAATATTCTGTGTATTACGGGTAATACTGTAGTTCCAGGCAGAAATGGAGTGATCGGTATAGGAACTTTTGATATAGAGATTTTGGATACGTGCCACAAAAGCTGAGTCAAAGGCAAGCATCCTGACCATATTCAGATCGATGAGATTAATCCTTTGAGTTGTAAATTCCGATGATTTCCACTGATATCCTAAACTTGCACTAAGAATTGTTCTCGTATAGTCGGGGCGACGCTGATAGTTATAAGATAGGTTCATCAGTGTTTGCGGAGTTGAGTAGGTAAAAAGTCTTTTCGTTTTCACCGGAGCCAGAAACTTCGGCAAGGTAATCTTCGTGCCAATGCCCGTCTCAAAAGAATTAAATGTAGTTGTTGAAGTACCTGTTTTATAATTCTGCTTTTCAGTGGCTCCCATCAGGACAACATCGAGTAATTCTCCTCCTCTAAAAATGTTTTTATGCTGATATCCCAGATTTCCCGCAATTCCAAAATTCCCAAGCGAGTTGGTTCCTTCAAGTGAAACAGAGTACGACTGTCGAACAGTAGGTGAAAGTTGAATAATACAATCAAGCGTGGGGTTTCCGAGTGAGTCTGCAATGCTTGTTTCGACAAACCGAATGTTAATCAGCTTGAATAATCGCAATGAAAACAGCTCATTATAAGTTCGTTCTACAAGATCAATACTATAATACCCTTTATCTTTGATATGATTCATATTCATCAGCATCTCCGGATTGTACTTCATCTTCCCATGCGAAATAAAATATTGGTTACCTACCTTTACTGTATCGTTTTTTTCAACAGTTGCCTCTTCCCGGTTCTCCGAAAAAAGCGGCTTTTGCGTTTCGTAGTCTGTGTAAAAATAAAAATTGCGGAAAGTAAAACGCTGATGATTCCGTTCCTGAACAACAGCAGGATCATTTGAAATATTTTCCTTCTCGATTACAAGATTAAGATTCACACTCTTCGGAGCTTTTGTAGTATCTGCTTCAAAATAAATCTCGTTTTTATTGATCCGGAAAAACCCTTCATTCTGATAACGATTCAATACCCTCTTACTCTCAGCTGCCAAAACATCGGTATCAAAAGGCCCATTTAATTTAATCACCGTTTTCGCGGAATCACCTTTGCTCAATGCTTTAATAGAGTCATCGAGAATTTCGGTTTTATAGGATTTAATTCGGTGTGGTGCGTTTGCAATTATCGTGTAGTAAACCTCCGCTTTTTGATTCTTTCTATAAATAATTGTATCAGTGACCTTTGCCTGATAAAACCCTTTATTGCGCATAAACCGCTGAAATTCTTCTTTTGACATTTGGGTAAGATAAACGCTGTGAATTACCGGAGGTTCACCTATCCTTTTAAAAATTCCATCATCCTTATTCTTGCTTGAAAGATTGTACAGACCAAGATGAAACCGCCAAAAGCCAAGAATTTTGGTGTTTGGCCTTTGCTTCATAAACATCTTTAATTCAACTTTATTAATTGACTTATTATCAACAGAGATCTTTGACTTTGACAATAAATACTGATTTTCAGGAACATACTTGACTGTACGGCACGAAGTCAATCCCATAGCCACAAAAGCAGCTATCACCATTGCAATTCTATATTTATCTCGGAAACCCAAATTTGTAGTATTTATAAAACTTAAGCAAAGATAATTAACCTGTCAAATTAAAAATGGATTATTTTTGACATGTTCCAAATCATCCTATAAAGTGCTGTCAAAAAATAAAATAAAGCTGATCAAATCACTCGACCTCAAAAAAAACAGGTCAATCACAGGTCTTTTCATTGCCGAAGGTAAAAAGCTTGTTTTAGATCTGCTCAAATCAGAAATTCTACCTGCTGAATTATTCTGCACGAAGCAAATAGCGTCTGAAATAACCACCCATAAAAATGATTTAATAATTGAAATTGTCGATAAAGAAGAGCTCTCGAGGATTAGTTTCTTAAAAACAACTCCCGATATAGTTGCGGTCTTTAATATTCCGAAATCGGAGATCAACTGGAATGAAATTGCTGAAGATCTTACACTTGTTCTTGACGCTATTCAGGACCCTGGCAATCTGGGAACCATCATAAGACTTGCCGACTGGTTTGGAATCCGCAACGTAATCTGTTCGGAAGATAGTGCCGATTTATATAATCCCAAAGTCGTCCAATCCACAATGGGTGCCTTTGCACGTGTAAAAGTGCATTACGTTTCTCTACCTGAATTCATGACCCATGCTAAACAATCTAACATTCCGATCTATGGTACGTTTCTCGAAGGTGAAAATCTTTACGAATGTGATTTAACAGCCAATGGATTGGTAATCATGGGAAACGAAGGGAATGGGATATCTGAAAATACAGCTTCCTATATTTCAAGGAAGATCAATATCCCTTCGTATCCAACCGGAGTTGCAACCTCCGAATCGCTGAATGTAGCTATGGCCACATCTATTATCATCTCCGAATTTCGCAGAAGAACTATTTGTAGAGATTAGCAATCATTTCGGCCACACGTTCACCATCCACCGCCGAAGACATAATTCCTCCGGCATAACCTGACCCTTCACCACATGGGAAAAGCCGTTTGATCTGCACATGTTCAAGAGTTTCCAGATCCCTCGGAATCCGAACAGGTGAAGAAGTCCTGGATTCCACACCTAACACAATTGCCTCATTGGTAAGATAACCTTTTGTTTTTCGCCCAATCAATTTAAGCCCTTCCCTCAATCCCGATCCAACCAAGCGCGGCAACCATTCATGAAGGGGAGACTCAATTAGTCCTGGTTTGTATGAAGTTACAGGCAGATTCACGCTTTTCCGGCCACTTACAAAATCTGCAAGACGTTGTGCAGGAGCAAATTGCGTATTTCCTGCCATCTTATAACACAATTTTTCGATATCCTCCTGAAAACGAAGGCCGGTAAATATGTCCTGAAGGTTACCTTTTACAAATAGATCACCAGGTCTGATTTCAACAACCATGCCTGAATTTGCGAACAGACCACCCCTGTCGGATGGCGACATCCCATTCACCACAAGTTCGCCAGGAGCAGTTGCTGCAGGGACAATCATGCCACCTGGGCACATGCAAAATGAATAGACACCACGGTCGTTAACCTGTTCGACAAACGAATAGCTTGCAGCAGGTAAATAATCTCCTCTCCTGGTGCCGTGGTACTGTATACTGTCAATCAGCTCCTGTGGATGTTCTACCCGAACTCCAACCGCAAACGACTTCGCTTCGAGAAGGATTCCCTTTTCATGAAGCATTCTGTAAATATCACGGGATGAATGTCCTGTCGCCAAAACAATGGCAATACCTTCTACGATTGAACCATCGCGGAGTATCACCCCTTTAGCCTCCTGATTTTTGACCAAAAGGTCTGTGATACGTGAGTTATAATGAATCTCACCGCCGGCATTGAGGATGCTGTTGCGGATAGCTACAATTACACGCGGCAAAACATTTGTACCGATATGAGGATGTGCATCAATTAAAATCTCATCCTGTGCACCATGAAAATTAAATACTTCAAGGATTTTTCGTACGTCTCCCCTCTTTTTCGATCGGGTATATAATTTTCCATCAGAAAAAGTACCGGCTCCACCTTCTCCAAAACCGTAATTTGAATCAGGATCAACAATATGCTCTCCATGTATCGCAGCAATATCACGTTTCCGCTCGCTGACTTTCTTCCCGCGTTCAAAGATCACAGGTTTAAAACCAAGTTCAATAAGATGAAGAGCAGCAAACAATCCAGCCGGACCAGCACCAATAATCAGGACCACGGGATTTTTTGAAACATCCGGATAGGTGAACGATGGTTTTTCAGCCAATTGCATCGGTTCGTCGACAAAGACATCTAAACCCAGATTAATCCGAATATTCGAATTTCTGGCGTCAATTGACCGGCGCTTTACAACAAGACTTTGAATGCGGGTAATATCAACTTTAAGATTTTCTGAAACGACTGCTTTCAGTTTTGACAGATCGTTTGCCTGAGCAGGAGATACGGCAATATTTAGTTCCTTTTTCAATACAACAGATTTTCAATGATTAGTATGTCCTTTTTACGTAGAATCAATATAAATGTTAAAAATCCGAAGGGGCAATATAAAGAATTACTCAAAATAAAAGATCAAAGTAAAGATATTCGAATTTAACTCTTTAAAAATGAAACCATAGTAAGGGACTTGCTTTTCCTGATCTGTATCATGCCTGATAAGATTATTTAAACCATACGAAAATCGGAACTCAGCAGTGAAACGAAAATATTCGAGGTATGAGTCGAGTCCCAGACCTATTTCAGCATATCCTCCGTTCTTCTTCAGATGGACAACACTTTCAGTAATCCTTTTATTCTCAAGATCCTGTCTTAAGGCCGCACCTAAGTATATATAAGGCCGGGCATTATGATTACGGAACCCTTTGTACCTGATACCAAATGGTATATCAACATATGCAGAAGGCGTAGTAAGATAGGTGTTTTCATCTATACCGGAACTTTGTGCAACCAATTCAGGATCGATTTTGATAAAGTATTTAAAACTCCGGCTTCCCAACGACATGCCCGGTGTTAAACGAAGATCGAAGTCGCGGCTAAGCCTGTAATTAACAACTCCCCCGACTGTGAAACCAGGCAGAATAGTATAAACCTCTGCTGCAAAGCTGGTCTTTCCTCCATAAATCGCTTGCGCTTTTTCCCTTAGTGTTGGATCATTAAATACGGGATTCTCAAAGACGTCAGTATAGTTGGAAATCCTGTAGTCCATCGTATTCAACCCCAGGTAAAAACCAAAATGAAGAGGTCGCTCATCAAAATGAGTAAGGTTATCAACACTCCTTCGTTGACCGGAAGTATGATAAAAACCTGCCATTAATGCAAGAGTAAGTATAAAGTATTTCAGTCTAAACAAATTCACTACAAATTATTATCGGTGAATATATATAGCAAGTAATCAATGTATTACAAACATAAAATGCTTTACAAAATGGTATTCCCTAATATCAGTTCAAGAAATTAGCGGCTACTTTATTCCAGTATAAATGGTTGCAACACCAAAAGTTTGACGGTATTCTCTCGTTTGAGTGAAACCGCTTTTCTTTAGAACTTTCAAAAACTCCTCCCCGTCAGGAAATTGTTCTACCGATTCGGGCAAGTATCTGTACGCTGACTTGTCTTTCGAAAATAATCGTCCCAAAAAAGGCAGGATGTAAAATGAATAAAAGCTATACATCTGTTTTACCGGGAAATGCTTTGGCTTCGAAAACTCAAGGACGCAAATAATGGCTCCAGGTTTCAATACGCGAAAAAGTTCGTCGATCCCTTTTGAAAGATTTTCAAAATTACGTACGCCGAAAGCGATAGTTACCGCGTCGAACGAATCATCTGAAAATTCAAGCGCTTCCGAATCCCCTTTTTGAAGAAATATCCGGTGATCGACCCCCAACGCTTTAATTTTAGCCCTTCCAACAACAAGCATCTCCTCAGAAATATCAACACCGATCACTTTCTGAGCACCTGTTTTAAGCGATTCGATGGCAAAATCCCCGGTTCCTGTGGCAACATCAAGAATATTAGATGGAGAATGTTTCATCAACAGCCGAATTGCTTTTCGGCGCCAGATTTTATCAATTCCAAAAGATAAAAAGTGATTCAGAAAGTCATAACGGGGAGCAATGTTATCAAACATCTCTGCTACCTGATCCTTTTTCCCTTTAGATGAATTAATATAAGGTTTTATTTCAGTCATAATTGTGAATCTTCGAATTAGCCGACAATCCCCTTGTCAACAAATCCCAAAGATTTATCGTCGATCCGGATTTCGCCTTTCGTAATATGGCCCAATGTCATAACCGGTATTTTCCGATCGTACAAATAGTCAACAAACTCATTTTCTTTTTCCTCTTCCACCGTCACAACGATACGCCCCATACCTTCGCCAAAAAGAAAGGCATCAGTTCTGATTTCAGCATCAGTTGTGATGTCAAAACCCAACTCATTCGGCAAAGCATCGCGTAATAGTGTGAAAAATAGTCCACCGATACCAACGGGACTGGCAGAAACGACCAAATCATTCTTAATCAACTCCTTCATTGCAACCATCAACTTACTTTCACTTGAAAGATTAAAGTGCATCAACGGCCAATCCTTAATCTCATGAAAATGATCAAGGTATTCTGACGCATTGATGTCGTTAAATGATCTTCCAATCAGCAATATATTGTGACCCTTTTGCTTCAGTTGCGGAGTAAGCAACTGATCGTGGTTTTTCAATTTTCCAACAAGACTAACAATCAGTGTTGGAGGCACAAGACCTTCATTATTAGAATAATCGTAGAATATTTTCCGATTAGAGAATTGCAGATTAAAAGCAGTAGCTGCAGCATCGAGACCTAACCGGGCAGCCATTACCATCTCTTCGGCAATTGGACTTGCAAACTCCACGTTATTAAGAAAAGCACTCATCGCAACAGGTTCTGCGCCATAACACACCAGTCGCCTTACCGCTTTTGCAACAAGTATCTGAGCCGCAATAAACGGATCGACCGCAAGACGTCTGTAATCAGCGTAAATTACCTGTGAAAAAAGCTTTCCATCATCATCGATCTGGAAAATGCCGGCACTACTTAAATCTTCTTTACCAACCTGGGTTGATTCGATTGCTGGGGATGCGAATTCATTAAATATATTTACAGGCGATAAATGTGGAATTGCAACCATCGAATAGATAACATTTCGTAAGTCATCTGGTTCCGGAACCTGGTCGATGGTGAAAACTTTATTTTCTGTTTCAGACATTTGCTTTGATTTAATAAAAAACTAGACAAATTTAATAGATTAAATTTAACGAAGACATTATTTAATCCTTTAAAGTATTCGTTTTTTACTATTTTAGCAGAACATATATTTTAATTCAATGAAAAAAATAGCAATGATCACCGGTGCAACTTCTGGCATTGGAAAGGCTACCGCTCAAATTTTAGCTTTAAATGGATATGATCTTATCATCACCGGACGTCGTGAAGATTTGCTGAACGATCTTTCATCAACGATCATAAAAGAAACAACCGCAGAGGTTTTAACGCTTTGCTTTGATGTTAGAGAATTTAATAAAGTCGAAGAGGCGATCAATTCGCTCAATGGGAAGTGGGAAAATATTGATCTTCTTATCAATAATGCCGGTTTAGCCGTTGGACTCGAGCCTGTATATACAGGCGTAGTTGATGATTGGGAACGAATGATTGATACAAATGTTAAAGGCCTTCTTTATGTTTCGCGTTTAATCTCTCCCAGGATGGTTGTAAAAGAAAGCGGGCATATCATTAACTTATCATCAATCGCAGGTCACGAGGTCTATCCGAACGGTGCTGCATATTGTGCATCGAAACATGCTGTTCAGGCTATTACCAAAGCCATGCGTATCGAACTCCTCCCATTTGGAATAAAAGTGAGTTGCATCAGTCCAGGAATGGTTGATACAGAGTTTTCGAAGGTCCGTTTCAAAGGGGATGCAGAAAGAGCCGAAAATGTATATAAGGGTCTGACTCCGCTATATGCGATAGATATTGCTGAGGCTGTACTATTTATGGCTTCCAGGCCAAATCATGCCAATATCGATGAAATGATAATAATGCCTACTGATCAGGCAAGCGCCCGCGATTTTCGCAGACGGTAAACCGGTTTGGCGGGAGAAATATAAAGATTAAAAAGTTACCTTTGCTTAAAATTAATGACATGCAAATTGAAGTATCGAACGGCGAAATAGCTGATAAACTGGCAATTATTGAAATCAAATTAGGAAGGATCAAAGACGATTTGAAACTGGCCAATCTGCGCAAGGAATACGAAATACTCAATAATGCAGTTGCCGCTATCATCGATAAAAAGCACCCATTATACCTTGATTTATACAATATTAATAACCAGTTATGGGATATTGAAGATCACATCAGGGATCTTGAGCGTGCCAAAAATTTTGATGATGATTTTATTCAAACAGCGAGGTCGGTCTATTTTATCAACGATAAGAGGTCCGATGTCAAGCGTAAAATCAATGAACTGACAGGCTCAAATCTTACCGAAGAGAAAAGTTACGAACAGTATCAGTAATTTCATTTAATCAACAAATACTTTTAATAAAAGAGATGAGAAAGATTATCGCATTCCGATTATCTGCAATGGGTGACGTTTCGCTGACTGTTCCTGCCATTAAAGGGGTTATCGAAGCAAATCCAGATCTTGAAATTACGCTGGTTACTCGTGAATTCTTTGCACCATTTTTTTATGGAATCCCGCGTTTGAAGCTTTTGTTTCCCGAACTTAAAGGGAAGCACAAAGGATTCTTTGGTTTGTTCCGGTTATATTCTGATCTAAAGAAAGAAGGCCCCTACGAAGCGGTGATTGATTTACATGGAGTTATCCGCACAAGCATCATTACATTTTTATTCAAAAATTCAGGGACTCCCACTTTCTCGATCGATAAAGGAAGAAAAGAAAAGAAATTCCTGATCAAATCAAAATACATCAGAATGTTAAAACACACCACTGAAAGGTATCTTGAGACTTTTATAAGTGCTGGTTTTAAAGGACAGATCGGAAAAGCTCCTTATTTCAATATTAAGGAAGAATCAAAACTGAATGCCACTCATTTTCTCGAAAATAACGCAATCAGTGTCGGCAAATTGAAAATTGGCCTTGCACCGTTTGCTACACTTCGACCTAAAATATGGGGAATACAAAACTTCAGGGAATTGATAACACTAATTAATAAAGAGCACGATGTAGAATTCTTTCTATTTGGAGGGGGACCAGACGAGATTGGTTTACTGAATGATTTTCAGCAATATAGTCCAAATATACATCTTGTAGCGGGAGAATTGAAACTTTCAGAAGAACTGGCGTTGATCAGAATGCTTGATTTAATGATTTCAATGGATTCTTCAAATATGCATCTTGCAGCACTGTCAGGTATTCCAACAGTATCAATCTGGGGAGGAACACATCCGGCATTCGGCTTCTTTGCGCTTGGACAACCATCAGAATATCACATTCAAACACCTGCAAGTTCGCTGAAGTGTCGCCCGTGTTCTGTTTACGGAAATAAACCTTGTATATTTCCAACACCAAAGTGTATGGATATGGTAAAGCCTCAGGATGTAATCAAAACGCTGCTCAAATTCAACTTGCTAAAAGTGAAAGAGAAGAAACCCAAGGTTCATCTTTAATATCTGCAAATAATTGATTTACTATTTTTTATTCCATTTGTGAAAAATCCAATTCTCATAACGCCTGTAAAAGATTCGCTTAAAACAACGCGTGAAATGATTAGTTCACTGAGATCTAACAATCAGGAAATACCATATTTCATTTTTGACGATTTCAGTTCGAAAGAAACCCGGCGCTGGCTTGAGGAGAATTCCGTGCAATACGGATATAAAGTAATTGGTCTTGAAAAACACACCAAGAAATCCTCTCCCAACTACAGGACGACCCTGATACTTGCCCAAAAAATGGCCCTTGAAAATGGTGCACATCTCGCAATTGTTGAATCTGATGTATTTGCAAGGTACGAAACGATACTGGAACTCAATAAACTGGCAGAGGAACTGACTGATGCAGGGTTAGTGGGATCGGTAACAGTCGATAATGCCGGAGAAATTAATTTTCCGTATACCTATGCTACTGCAATTGACAAGCCTACGATCTTCGCATCAGCCAAAAGCGTAAGTTTTTGCTGTACTGTACTTTCACTAAGAATGCTTGAAAAATTCGACTTTAACGAACTGCCGCTTAATATGGATTGGTTCGATGTATTTATTTCGAGAAAATCGAGGCAATTAGGCTTTAGTAACTATGTTGTTAAGAGCTTACCGGTGGTACATAAACCCCACAGCAGCAGACCATGGAAAAATCTAAAATATAAAAATCCCGTTTTGTATTATCTGAAAAAGATTATCAAGCAACGCGACCGAATCTAAAAATTGATCCAATCAGTTTTTTAATTTTTCCGTGCCGGCTTCGACTTTCTTTATTTTTCCGATCAAAATCAATAAGTAGCTTCATTGCGTTGCCTGCGTCTTTATGGCATAAAGATGCATATTCGGCAGCAAGCAATTCAAGTGTTTGCCGATCAGTGTCAAGCTGTCGGAAATTAAATAGCCCACGTTCGAAATCGACGGTACCAAAACGCATCCGGTTTAGATCAACAATTTGAAAATCAAATTCGTTGTCTTTTCGGCAAATCAAAGTATTTCCGGGAGAATAATCAAGATGAAAAATATTATTCAGGTGAAGGTTTTGGTAAGTGAATTGAACCCATTGACGCAGAATGGCATCATGATCTGCAACCTGATAATTCAAAACTTCACGGAGCGTAAACTCATTCTTGTAATGAATTGATATATAAAAACTTTCACTTAATAACCCACCTTTAATACAATCGACATATCCAATCGCCATTGGCGTAGCGATTCCAAGCGAAAGAAATTTCCGAGCATAACGATATGAACGGGCGGCCTTTGAACCCCGAAAATAAACGTAAACAAACCGGTTAAAAAGATTTGGAATTTTAAAAGCCTTGACATTCAGTTGAAAATTACCAACAGTGAAAACCTTGACTTCATTCCGCGACTTAAAAATTGTTTCACCTGATTGTGAAAAGTCATTTGGGAGTCGGCTGATCCACGATTCCAATTCTCCGAATTCAGGGGCAACCTCATATTTAATTTTCTTGCTCATCCTTTAAAATTTTGCTCTGCAACTCTTTAGTATTATTCAAAATTTATTGATTCATAAACCCTTGTTCCTTCAAAACTTCAAGCAGCATATTCGAAAATGCAACATTATCGCTTTTTTTATACCTTATATCGGTAAATACCTGCGCCAGCTTTTCTTTATTATTCTCTGCAACAAATTGTTTACTATCAGGGCGGTTCTCCATATTGCGATAAGCATTAATAACCTGGTCATCCGAATAATCACTATAGGTCTCTCTATGAATAATGGCGTCCAATGGTAGCCGATCGACTTGCCCTGGATCTTCATTGGGCCAGCCAATAGTCAGGGTTGTGACAGGAACAACTCCCTTCGGCAGTTTCAGAACATCAATGATCTTAGACGCCAGATAAGTTGTCGTTCCAAGATAACACACACCAAGTCCCTCACTTTCAGCTGCAACTGTAACATTTTGAGCGACAAGTAAAGCATCAATAGCAGCAGTTACAAATGATAGGAAATTATCGTAACCGGGTTCAGCATTACTTAGTTTACACCATATATTAAAACGATTAAAGTCTGCGCAAAATGTAAGAACCAAAGGTGCATTTAACACCATCGGCTGATTAAAATGACAGGGAGCCAATGCCCTTTTACCAGCCTCTTCGCACGTTATAACAATGCTGTATAATTGCATATTGCCAGTAGTTGAAGCTCTGCATCCCGCCTCGAGTATTTTTCTGATCGTATCCTCCTCAACAATATCGTCCTTATATTTTCGTATTGTCCGGTGTGACAACAATTGCTTTATCATATTTCTATTATTTTGATAGTGCAAAGATAGAAAACCAATTACCCGAATTGGTTTAACGAATTGAAATAATGATACGAGCATGAATTAAAAGTTCATGAAAACCTGAATATTTCGAAACCGATTTCCATTCGACAGTTAAAAAAGTTCATTTCATGACGAAATCTTTATTATATTTGTGAAATGAAAACTAAGTTGATCATTCCTATAATGATTTTAGTGGCGGCACTATTGCTTGTAAGGTGCAAAACCTGCAAATGTGGTTTTCAACCTCCGAAAGCCAAAACAAATTCAATCTGGATCAAGCGATAAACAAACCAATCGTCACATTTCAATGCTAAGTTAACAATTTGTAAAGAACCATCGATTTGCCTGTTATTAATTTGACAAATTAAAATTAAAATTGTTACTTTTGCCGTGAAATTTAAAGAAGGTTCAATTCATTCTATAATTCTCAAAACGAATAAATTATGTCTAAAGTTAAAATTGGTATTAATGGTTTCGGTCGCATCGGCCGACTGGTTTTCAGAGCAGCTGTTGACAGAAAAGATGTAGAAATTGTTGGAATCAACGACCTTATTGACGTTGATTACATGGCATACATGCTGAAATATGATTCAACACATGGACGTTTCTCTGGTACAGTTTCTGTTGAAAACGGTGCATTGGTAGTAAACGGAAAGAAAATCCGTGTTACCGCTGAAAGAAATCCTGCAGACCTTAAATGGGGTGAAATCGGTGCTGAGTATGTTGTTGAATCAACAGGTCTTTTCCTTGATAAAGCCAAATGTCAGGCTCATCTCGACGCAGGTGCGAAGAAAGTTATTATGTCTGCACCATCAAAAGACGATACGCCTATGTTTGTAATGGGTGTAAATAACAAGAAGTATACTTCTGATGTGAATTTTGTATCTAATGCCTCTTGTACAACCAATTGCCTTGCTCCTATTGCTATGGTACTGAATGACAATTTCGGTATTATCGAAGGTTTGATGACTACAGTTCATGCTACAACTGCAACTCAGAAAACAGTTGACGGTCCTTCAATGAAAGACTGGCGTGGTGGCCGTGGTGCTGGTGCAAATATTATCCCATCATCAACCGGAGCTGCAAAAGCAGTAGGTAAAGTTATTCCTGAATTGAATGGTAAATTAACTGGTATGGCATTCCGCGTACCAACTCCTGACGTTTCAGTTGTTGATCTTACCGTTCGTTTGGAAAAACCAGCTTCTTACAAAGCAATTTGTGCTGTTATGAAAGCTGCAGCAGAAGGTGAATTAAAAGGAATTCTTGGGTATACTGAAGACGAAGTTGTTTCAACTGATTTCGTTAGCGACCCACGTACCTCTATCTTCGATGCAGGTGCGGGTATTGGTTTGAATGATCATTTCGTTAAAGTTGTATCATGGTATGACAACGAATGGGGTTATTCAAACAAAGTTGTTGACTTAGTTGAGTACATGTTCTCTGTTGACCACAAGTAATTAATCGGGTATTCCCGTTTAAATAATTTCTTAAACCTGTCAGATTATTTCTGGCAGGTTTTTTTTATTTATTCGGTCCACCTTCTTCGTCTCAAAGTCACTCCCTCTCAAATACCTTCACCGTTTTGATTGTTCGACGATCCTTTTTTCCTTTTAAAGTTATCAATTGTATCGTCAACCTGATCACCTATTTTCTGACCAGCTTCTTTTGCTTTCTTCAATAATTCATTAGCCTGATCACCCGTCTTATCTTTGAAAGCTTCAAATTTTGCACCCATTTCGCCACTTTGAAATTTTTCGGCCTTATCTTCCATAAATTCCTCAACTGTTCCAAAAAAGCCGGATACCTTACCAAACATATCGCTATTTTTCAATTCGTTGGTTTTTTTAGAAAAAAAATCTTCGGCTTTATCAGCGAAATCCTTGCCCTTTTCGATCAATTCATCAGCCTTATTAGCGCCTTCATTATCCCGCTTGCCTTCATTATCTTTGCGATTGTCATTCATTGCATATAATATTGGTTACACATTTTATAAACACCTAAAATTATAAATAAGTTGGCTGAAATCGATACAGGTCGACCTTAATAATTTTGCTTAAATCCCTCGCCAACCGGTATTCAATGGCAAAAATAAAAAATCATATTATATATAAATCATAAACGACTGATATAAAAGCATATTTGGCACCTTAATACATAGCTGACCTGAAATGATAATGCGTATCTTTGGCGATTAAATCAGAATGTATGTCTGAAAACAGAGTTTGTAAATTATTTGGAATTAAATACCCAATTGTTCAGGCAGGAATGGTCTGGTGTTCAGGTTGGCGACTTGCCTCTGCTGTCAGTAATTGCGGCGGACTTGGATTGATTGGTGCAGGTTCAATGCATCCTGATGTTCTTGAAGAACATATCCGCAAAGCAAAATTGGCGACCAGTCATCCATTCGGAGTAAACGTTCCATTGCTGTATCCAGAGATCGATCGTCTTATTGATATCATTATAAAAGAGAAGGTTAAAATAGTTTTCACATCTGCGGGATCACCAAAAAAATGGACTTCAAAACTTCATGATCATGGAATTCTCGTTGCTCATGTTGTGTCATCCGCATCATTCGCAGCTAAAAGTGAAGAAGCGGGTGTGGACGCCATTGTTGCAGAAGGTTTTGAAGCCGGAGGACACAATGGCCGCGATGAAACCACCACTTTAACATTGATTCCTTCAGTTCGAAAAGCAACTTCCCTCCCATTGATCGCTGCCGGAGGTATCGCTACCGGCAGGGCAATGCTCGCTACAATGATTTTAGGCGCCGATGGTGTACAGATTGGTTCTCGGTTCGCAATTTCGAACGAATCGTCAGCGCACGAAAATTTCAAGAACTTTGTGGTCAATTCAAAAGAAGGAGATACTTTACTATCAATTAAGAACTTAACACCTGTACGGCTGCTTAAAAATAAATTTTTCGATCTGATCCGCGATGCTGAAAACCATTGCGCTTCGGTTGACGAACTTAAAAATCTACTGGGTAAAGGGCGTGCGAAAAAAGGAATTTTTGATGGTGAACTTGATGAAGGCGAGCTTGAAATCGGCCAGGTAGCTTCACTCATTGACAACGTTCTTCCGGTTACAGAAATCATGAATAATATCCTTGCAGAGTATCAAACAGCACTTAGGATACTGCAAAACAAATCGTTATACCAATTCGACAACGAATGATTCAATTTGAAAAAACTACACTTGCAAATGGATTGCGTGTAATTGTCCATACCGACATCTCCACTCCATTTGTGGCTGTAAATGTTTGTTACAATGTCGGTGCAAAACACGAAGATACCGACAGGACAGGTTTTGCACATCTTTTCGAGCATCTCACATTTGGAGGATCACAACATGTTCCAGATTTTGACACACCCATACAAAACGCCGGAGGTACAAATAATGCTTTCACCACGAACGATATCACCAATTATTACATCACAATTCCAGCCAACAATATTGAAACAGCTTTGTGGCTCGAATCGGATCGGATGCTGGGACCCAAATTCACAAAAAAAGGGCTTGAAGTACAACGAAATGTGGTGATAGAAGAGTTCAGACAGCGAAATCTGAACAAACCTTATGGTGATACCTGGCATTTGTTGCGTGATCTTTCTTATAAAGTTCATCCATACAGATGGCCAACCATCGGATTGATTCCGGAACATATCGAAAGAGCAACACTGGAAGAGGTGAAAGACTTTTTCTTCCATCACTATGCTCCCAACAATGCAGTTCTGGTAATTACAGGTAATATCCAATCGGATCATGCTTTACGGCTGGCAGAAAAATGGTTCAACGATATCCCTGAAAGAGAGATAACGAACAACATCATTCTTCCCGAACCTTTGCAAACAGCCGATCGTGAAATTACTGTATACCGTGAAGTTCCGGTTGACACATTTTACGTCGCATGGCATATGAGTTCCAGATTAGACAAAGATTTTTATGCAGCTGATCTTCTTTCGGATATTTTATCGGGAGGAAATTCTTCACGTGTTGAAGAAAGACTCGTCAAAGGGCAAAAACTATTCACAGAAGCAGATGTTTTTTTAAGTGGTGAAAATGAGCCTGGGCTATTTGTTGCAACAGGGAAAATTAATGAGGGAGTAGATTTTGAGTTTGCCCGGAATACGATGATCGATGAAGTTCGACTAACCGCTGATTCACTGATAACACCTCATGAATTGGAAAAAGTTCAAAACAAAGTTGAAGCTGAACAGGTTTTCAATGAGATTGGATATTTAGAAAAGGCAATGCAGTTGGCTGCTTATGAAATTCTTGGAGATGCCGGTCATATCAACGAACAGGCGGCACGTTATCGTGACGTAACGCCAGAAGATATTCGCAAAGTTGCCTCCGAGATACTTCGTGTTGGAAACTGCAATACATTGAATTATCTATCATTAAAAAAATAATTAATGACTTTTAAAAGAAATATCCCGCCTAAAGTATTTGGTGTGGACCGCGTTGAATATATCGAACCAATCCGACATCTTCTAAAAAACGGCGTCGAACTGTTTACAATGAACAGCGGCGATCAGGAAGTAGTCAAAATCGATTTATCGTTTAAAGCGGGAAGTTGGTATGGCGATTCAAGATTGGACAGTACAATGGCAGCTTCAATGCTTCAGGAGGGAACCTCCCACCACAAGGCATCTGAAATTGCCAATATATTCGACTTTTATGGAGCGCAATTTTCTTCTGCTTCTTCCTACGATAACAATTATATAAGTCTCCTTTCGTTAAAAAAATACCTTCCCAATCTACTTCCCCTTGTTTCGGAAATCATTCGCGAATCATCATTTCCCGAAGAGGAGTTCGAAATATTACGTGCAAAAAGGAAGCAGCGGGCTATTGTTGACTCCGGAAGAGTTGGATTAATTGCCCAAAAAAACTTTTTACGAAATTTATTTGGAGAAGGACATCCCTATTCTCCTGTCGCTTCTCCTGAATATTACGATACAATTTCACTCGAGGGTGTTAAATCACATTTCACTAAGTATTACCTTCCCGACCGAATGGCAGTTACTGCTTCAGGATTCATTGATAATGAAGTCATTCAACTGATCAAAGATAATTTCAGTTCAACATGGGGAGGTTCAGATCCGGCAGAACGAACGAATAACTATCGGTTACCCATTATTGAAAAGTCGATGTTTATCGAAAAAGAGGGAGCAAACCAAAATGCAGTCACAATCGGCAAGCTTTTTCCTACACAAAATCATCCTGATTACCCTGGACTAAAACTTCTTTGCACTATATTGGGTGGCTATTTCGGATCGCGATTAATGTCGAATATACGCGAAGAAAAAGGATATACCTATTCGATTCAGGCTTCGCCAATTTCCTTTTTGCACAATGGAATCTTCCTTGTATTTGCAGAGGTAAAGACAGACAAGACTGAAGAAACTGTAAATGAGATTTTTCTCGAAATAGAAAAACTTACCGTTGAATTAATTTCCGAAGAAGAATTAATTCCGATTCAAAACTACATGCTTGGCAGAATTCTTGAAGATTTTGACGGACCTTTTGCCAGGGCACAAACGTTCGCTTCTCTCCGGGAATGCAACCTGGATTTTGGGTATTACAACAGACTGATCAATACTATCAAAACAGCAACTCCTTTCGAAATCAGGGAACTTGCCCGAAAATACCTGGCACCGGAATCGATGAGCACTGTTATTGCCGGGAAAAAATAAAGACTGGCAAAAAGGGAAAGCGCAATGTGCTATTTTAACTGCCGCCTGATTGAGTCGGGATCTGCAACTGGCAGCATGCCAGTTGCTACTTGCTACTTCCCGGTAACAGTTGAAGCCAACTGCCAGTTGCTAATTGCCAGCCGCTATTTTAAAGATTTACCCGCTTATCAACCAGATAAAGATTGCGTTCGGCGGAGCTGCGCGAAATAAGTTCACCCAGAAATCCGGCAAGAAATAGCTGCGTACCTATAATCATCGAAGTCAGTGATAAGTAAAAATAGGAACTCTGTGTAAGCCGTTCAAGCAGAATCCCATTCCACAGGTTATACATTTTGTGGATCCCTAATCCTGCGATTGCGATAAATCCAAAGAAGAACATCAATGAACCCAATGTGCCAAACAGGTGCATCGGACGTTTTCCGAAGCGCGAGATAAACGATATCGACATCAAATCGAGGTATCCGAATATAAAGCGACTGAGACCAAATTTGGTGACCCCGTATTTCCGGGCCTGATGTTGCACCTCACGCTCTCCGATCTTCGAAAAGCCGGCTTGTTTGGCCATATAGGGGATATACCGGTGCATCTCGCCATATACTTCGATGCTTTTGACAACTTCCAGCTTATACGCTTTCAATCCGCAATTAAAATCATGCAATTTTATTCCGGTAACATAGCTGGCCGTTGCATTGTAAAGCTTACTGGGGATTGTTTTGGAAAGCGGATCAAAACGTTTCTTTTTCCAGCCTGAAACAAGATCATAACCCTGTTCTTTAACCATCGCATAAAGACCTGGTATTTCGTCGGGACTATCTTGAAGATCAGCATCCATCGTGATAACAACATCCCCCTGAGCCTCCTCGAAACCTGTATGAAGTGCTGCAGACTTGCCGTAATTCCTGCGAAAATGGACTCCTTTAACATGAAGGTCCTCAATAGAAGCTTTTTCAATCCAATTCCACGATCCGTCGTTACTACCGTCGTCAATCAAGATTATTTCGTAGGTGAACTTATTTGCCTCCATGACCTTCGAAATCCAGCGGTGTAATTCAGGTAACGATTCAACTTCGTTATAGAGGGGTATGATAACTGATATGTCCATTTGATAATTTTTAGGCGCCAACCATTACTCAACCCCGTGAAAAGGATCCGTCGACTGCTTTTTAAAGAAAATTGCAAGGATTAAAGAGAATATGAACCCAAATAATGTAACCGAAAAGACCTGTCCCAAAGAATAGGTTAGGGGTGTTGTCATTTTTCTGTAAAATCCCATCAATGTATCTATCTGATTTTCGGATGTTCCATTTTTCAGCATTTGCTCTTCGAAGAAAGCGAAAAATTTATCAAGAAGGCTTGGATCAACCAATTTAAAAAGAACGAAGGTGAAAAACCCCAAAATAAGAGAGGCAAATAACGATTGTATAGTCCCCAGCCCTAGAGCACGACCATAGGATAATCCCGCTTCAGGGTTATTGTCTCGGTAGGTTCGCATTGTCCAGGCAATTCCGGCAATAATGATTCCATACGCAATATATCCGCCGATGTTCGAAAAAAGTGAACCCATCACATAAAATACAACAGAATTCAGGACAAGCGCTAAACCCATATAAAGGCCGTGGCTCATGGCTATAGGGGTAATTGAATTACTTTGTTCTTCCATAACATTATTGGTTTTGATACAAACATATAACAAATAAACCTCATTTTCATCAAGCAATTCAACCAAAAACAACAGCCTCAAATTTGTTTTGAGCTATAAAACACTGACAATAAACATCTTAAATATTATTTTCTGGAAAAACGTCACAAAACTTTTTTTTTATTTGGTACAAGAGGTTTTTTTTCTACTTTTGCGGCGGGTAAGTCCTGCACGATCAGCTCCTGTTGAACCCCCCCAGGGCCGGAAGGCAGCAAGGGTAAATAGTCGTAGCGGTGCGATGTAGGTAGCTTACCCACTTGCCGAATTAGCTCAGTTGGCCAGAGCACGTGATTTGTAATCTCGGGGTCGTCAGTTCGAATCTGACATTCGGCTCAAAAGTTCTTTTTTATTACGGGGAAGCTCCAGAATTGGATGACCGCACCCTAAATAAAGTTTCTTATTATTTGGGGAGATACCAAAGCGGCCAACTGGGGCAGACTGTAAATCTGCTGGCGTACGCCTTCGTAGGTTCGAATCCTGCTCTCCCCACATTTTAACTCCAAGAAATTAAGATATAAGCGGGAGTAGCTCAGTTGATAGAGCATTAGCCTTCCAAGCTGAGGGTCGCGGGTTTGAGTCCCGTCTCCCGCTCAATTCTTTTTCAAATCACAACAAAATTTAAATACTACCTTTAACATTGAAAATCGCTTCAAGGGTTTTTGGATTCTTGAAGGATTAATTTAATTGTTTTTAAAATTAAATGATGACAAAGCTTCCAGTATTTAAAATAAATTCCGATGCAATTCAGCTTTATGAAGTTATCAGAATCACTGAGGGAATACCCATATTCCTTGAAGACCATCTCGACCGATTGTATCATTCTGCACAACTGACTGGGATGAAACTCCTACCGGATTCTGATTCGCTGGTGGCGATGATTAAAGAATATATCACAGGCCAGAATCAGGCAGCAGGAAATATTAAACTAAGTTTTTCCTTCACCAATTCTACATCCGAACCTCAATGCAAACTGAACTTTATTCCACACTATTACCCCAACCCGGATGAATATATGAATGGCGTGAAAGTTGGATTGCTAAAAGCTGTCCGTCCAATTCCACATGCAAAAGTTCAAAATTCAGATATCAGGGAGCGGGCGAACCAGGTAATTTCGGAAAACGGACTATTTGAAGTACTTCTCATTGATTCAAAAGGAAATATAACCGAAGGAAGCCGATCGAACGTGTTTTTCATTAAAAATAAAACGCTTTATTCAACGCACGGCGAAAATATTCTTCAGGGAATTACGCGGTTGAAGGTAATGCAGATTTGCGAAAAAGCCGGAATCTATGTTATTGAATCAGCAATCCCGCTTAACTCACTTGATCAATACGAAGCAGCTTTTCTTACAGGGACTTCACCTAAGATACTTCCTATTTCCTCGATTGACAATATCATCTATAAAACAGATCTGCCCTTGCTTATCAAATTACAGGAACTGTACAATAAAATGATTGAAGATTATCTTTCATTGAAGAGGTGATCATACTGCCGGCAGACCGCACAAAGAGATTGAATGGACAGCTTTAAGATATAAACTAACGAGAAACACGTCGAGTCATATCAACTGCTGAAAAGGATCTGATTTCCAAAAAATCAATGACTCATATTCGAATTGCTCAATTCATTTTGACAAAATAAGAACGGCGCCCAAATTTGAGCGCCGTTCTTACTTATTATATCGTGGGTTATTCAGTAACAATAGCCCAATTCTCTGAAGCTAAACGCTGGTAAGAGCGATATCTCCATTTTGCATTTTCTTCAGCAGCTTTAAACAATTCGTCCGCTTCAGCAGGAAATGATTTCCTAAGTGAAGTATAACGAACCTCGCTGTTCAGATATGCCTGGAATTTACTCCAGTCAGGTGTCTTCGAATCGAGTTGGAATGGATTTTTACCCTCCTCTTCCAATCGTGGATCGAAGCGGAAAAGGTGCCAGTATCCTGATTCAACAGCTAATTTTTCCTCTTCCTGTGTAAGACCCATTGAACGCAATCCATGAGAAATACATGGAGCATAAGCAATGATCAGCGATGGGCCTGGATAAGCTTCAGCCTCACGGATTGTTTTGAGGTATTGAGCCTGGTTTGCGCCCATTGCAACCTGTGCAACATATATATAACCATAAGTCATTGATATTGCTCCAAGGTCCTTTTTACGAATCCTCTTTCCTGAGGCTGCAAATTTAGCAACCGCTCCAACCGGTGTTGACTTGGAGGCCTGACCACCCGTATTTGAGTAAACTTCTGTATCAAGTACAAGAACGTTGATGTCTTTTCCGGAAGCCAATACATGATCGAGACCACCATAGCCGATATCATATGCCCATCCGTCGCCACCAAAGACCCAGATTGACTTTTTAATGAGATACTGGCTCAATGATAAGATCTCCTGAGCATAAACTGCATTGTTTCCTTTTAGGACATCCAGAATTTTTTTAGTTGCAGTCTCAGATGCAGCTGCATTATCGCGCCCTTCAATCCATTCGGTAAAGACTGCTTTTTCTGCCTCCGAAACACCTGCTTCAATGGCTAAAGTCATGATAGACTTAATTCTGTCGCGACTTGCAGCAATACCCTCCGACATACCAAAACCATATTCAGCATTGTCTTCGAACAGTGAATTTGCCCAAGCCGGACCATTCCCCGATTCGTCGTTTTTACAGTATGAAGTCGAAGGAGCAGATCCGCCATAAATTGAGGAACAACCTGTGGCATTTGCTACCATCATCCGCTCGCCAAACAGCTGTGTAATCAACTTAATATAAGGCGTTTCTCCACAACCGGCACAAGCACCTGAGAATTCAAACAATGGCTGGGCAAATTGCGAATTCTTCACCGTTTTATCTTTTTCAACCAATTTATCCTTATAGGTAACGTTTGCTGCAAAATGATCCCAACGCTCTATTTCTGCATGTTGCGATTCAAGCGGTTTCATCACCAAAGCCTTTTCTTTAGAAGGACATACATCCGAACAGTTACTGCAACCCGTACAATCGAGTGGAGCTACCTGAATACGGAACTGAAGACCGGCAAACTGTTTACCGTTAGTTTTAATCGTGGCAGTACCATCTGGAAGCGCAGCCAATTCTTTTTCGTTAATCAGGAACGGACGGATAGCAGCGTGAGGACAAACATACGAACACTGATTACACTGGATACAGTTTTCAGGAATCCATTGTGGAACATCAACTGCAATACCACGTTTTTCAAAAGCAGTGGTTCCTGCATTGAAAGTACCATCTTCTCTTCCATTGAATGTTGAAACCGGAAGCGTATCCCCTTTCTGTGCGTTGATTACATCAACAATATTCTTAATAAAAGCAGGTCGTTTGCTTGTTTCATCATCCGCTCCAACTTTAATTTTTGCCCAATCGGAAGGTACTTCAATTTTCTGAACATTATTACCGCCGGCATCGACCGCAGCAAAGTTCATATTGACAATAGATTCGCCCTTTTTACCGTATGATTTCACAATTGCCTTCTTCATATGCTCCTGAGCCAGCTCGTAAGGAATTACATTAGTAATCCGGAAGAAAGCCGACTGCATGATCGTATTTGAGCGATTACCAAGACCAAGATCTACGGCAAGTTGGGTACCATTGATAATGTAGAAATTAATCTCATTCTCAGCCAGGTATTTTTTCATTACATCTGGTAATCTGAGCTTTACTTCCTCCTCGTCCCAAATTGTATTCAGGAGGAATGAACCGCCTTTCTTTAATCCTTTTAAAACATCGTAAAGATGAACATATGCCTGGACATGACACGCCACGAAGTCAGGAGTCGTAATCAAATAGGTTGAACGGATCTGACTGTCACCGAAACGTAAATGAGAAGCAGTAAAACCTCCCGATTTCTTTGAATCGTATGCAAAATAGGCCTGGCAATACTTTTGGGTAGCTGCACCAATAATCTTGATCGAATTTTTATTCGCACCAACTGTTCCGTCAGAACCCAATCCGTAGAATTTTGCTTCATAGATATCTGAAGCAGATACCTTCACCTCTGCCAATAAAGGAAGAGAGTGGAATGTAACGTCATCTTCGATACCAATTGTGAACTGATTTTTAGGCTCCTTCATTTCAAGGTTCTTGTAAACCGAAATAATCTGAGAAGGAGTCACATCTTTAGATCCAAGGCCATAACGTCCCCCAACAATGATTGGGGCATTTTCTCTGTTATAGAATGCATCGCGCAAATCAAGGTACAATGGTTCGCCATTCGCGCCTGGTTCTTTTGTCCTGTCGAGCACAGCAATCCGTTTTACGGTTGAAGGCAATACATTGAAAAGATATTTAAGCGAGAAAGGACGATATAAATGAACACTTATCAAACCAAGCTTTTTACCATGGGCGTTCAAATAATCTATCGTTTCGCGAATGGTTTCAGTAACGGAACCCATTGCAACAATAATATTATCGGCATCGGCCGCACCGTAATACGAAAATGGATGATATTCTCTGCCAGTGATTTTGGAAATCTTTTGCATATAATCATTAACCATATCAGGAACTGCATCATAAAACTTGTTGCCAGCCTCCCTTGCCTGGAAGAAAATATCAGGATTCTGGGCAGTACCTCTTGTTACCGGATGTTCAGGATTCAATGCCCGATTTCGGAAAGCCTTAAGTGCATCCTGATCAATCAATGCAGCCAAATCATCCTGATTTATTGTTTCAATTTTCTGAATCTCGTGTGAAGTACGAAAGCCATCGAAGAAATTAATAAACGGAATGCGGCTTTTGATAGAAGTAAGGTGCGAAACACCACTAAGATCCATTACTTCCTGAACAGAACCCGATGCAAGCATTGCAAAACCTGTCTGGCGACAAGCGTAGATGTCACTATGATCACCGAAAATCGACAGTGCATGACTGGCCAGTGCACGGGCAGTAACATGGAAAACTGTCGGCAATAATTCACCGGCTATTTTATACATGTTAGGAATCATTAACAACAGTCCCTGTGAAGCGGTGTAGGTCGAAGTCAATGATCCTGATTGAAGAGCACCATGAACAGCACCTGCGGCGCCACCTTCACTTTGCATTTCTGCAAGGCGAACTGGTTGTCCGAAAATATTCTTGCGGCCATTGGCAGCCCATTCATCAACTACTTCGGCCATTGTTGTCGAAGGCGTGATAGGGTAAATGCAAGCTACTTCAGTAAACATATAGCTTATATAGGAAGCAGCATAGTTACCGTCGCATGTAATAAACTTTTTTTCTTTTGCCATTTCGTTTTTTACTTTAGTTTTTATTCTATTTTAAATTTGTATTCTATTTATATTCTGAACATTAATACAGGAAACCAAAAAGCCAGAGCGGAATTACATTCCCCTCTCCTATTTCAATCATATCTGCCGCGGCATATCGGTTTTCACCTTCTGCCTGTGTGTATTTTCCGCCAACACAAAAAACATAATTGTCACTTACTTTAAAATCGAATTCGTTTGAACTTGTAACCTTATGCTGATATCCTACCTGATTATAGAAAAAAGTCATTCGCAGATTCCGGTTATTGATATTGTCGGGTGCAACGATATGTAATAAGTTGGTATTGTGAAGATAGACCTGATCAGGTTTTTGAAGCTGACCATTTGTACCATTCGAGAAAAGCAAATTAATCAACCGTGCATTTTTCAGATAACGCAGGTAGTTTAACACTGTTGCCCGCGAGGTTTCAATTTCGGCACTGATTTTACTAACATTTGGAGAAAAAGGCATTTGCCCACCAATCAGTTGAAGTAGCTTCCTCAGTTTTGGAAGATATTTTAACTCAATCTGATTAAGGTAAGTCACGTCGATTTCGAGTGCAAGATTAACATGGCGGAGCAAGGTCTCGCTATAAAATTCGGGGTTTTTAATAAAATAGGGATAAAAGCCGTTTCTTAAATACTCGGGGAAATAGGCCAATGGACGTACCTTATTAATAATATCAGGAACGATTTCGCGATGATGATTTAAGATATCTTCGAGGGTAAGTTTGGGAAACGCCTGTCCTGTCTTATAATTGAGAAACTCTCTGAATGATAAGCCTTCGAGATGGTATATTTTTGCGATATCTTTTAGATCATCATTTCCCTCGAGAATACGAAGGACAGGTGAACTGCTAAAAACAATCTGAAGATCAGGAAGTTCATCATAACAATGCCTTAATTCTTTCGACCAATCTTCGTACTTATGAATCTGGTCAAGAACCAGGATCTTTCCTCCGCGTTTGTAAAACTCATCGGCAAAAGAAAAAATCTTCCTCTTTGCAAAATAAAAATCGTTCAGATTCACGTATAAACAATCACGTGAATTGCCGAAATTTTTTCGGATGTAGCTCAACAGAAAAGTGGTCTTACCAACACCACGAAATCCTTTGACTCCGATCAGCCGGTTAGACCAGTCAATTTCGTGGTACAACTCTCTGTCTATCAAATCAGATGATGCGTCAACTAAAACCTTATGTGCTTCGAAAAAATATTCCACCTTCAGCGTTTAACAGGACAAAATTAATCAATTAGACGACCATTTTGCTATCTGGAGTTTGCATTTTGTGCTATTTCTGCTATTTATATTTATTAAAAATAATCAATTTAGGCATTGGGGATTAACAAAACAGTATCTCACAGCGTATCTGTGAATGCCAGGGAATAAAAAAAGGGACCCGAAAGTCCCTTTTGATTCTATTTAAATTTCAAAGAATTAATCACTGTTCATTGAAACAAGGAATTCCTCATTAGACGATGTTTTCACCAACCGGTCTTTTACAAATTCCATTGCTTCTACCGGGTTCATTCCATTCAGGTAATTGCGGAGTATCCAGATACGATCCAACATTGCCTTGTCGAGCAATAAATCTTCACGGCGTGTACTGGAGGCAATAATATCGACGGATGGGAAGATACGGCGATTCGAAAGTTTACGATCGAGCTGAAGTTCCATGTTACCGGTTCCTTTGAACTCTTCGAAGATTACATCATCCATCTTCGAACCTGTATCTGTCAATGCAGTGGCAAGAATTGTAAGTGAACCACCCTCTTCTATATTTCTGGCAGCACCAAAGAATCTTTTTGGTTTATGAAGTGCGTTGGCATCAACTCCACCGGATAACACCTTACCGGAAGCCGGAGCCACTGTATTGTAAGCTCTTGCCAAACGGGTAATTGAGTCGAGTAATATAACAACATCATGACCGCATTCTACAAGACGCTTGGCTTTTTCGAGAACCATATTGGCAACCCGCACATGCCTTTCAGCTGGTTCGTCAAATGTTGAAGCGATTACTTCAGCATTCACGCTTCGAGCCATGTCTGTAACCTCCTCAGGTCTTTCATCGATGAGCAATACGATCATGTAAACCTCTGGATGATTAGCAGCAATTGCATTTGCGATATCTTTCAGTAATACTGTCTTACCAGTTTTAGGCTGAGCAACTATCAATCCGCGCTGACCTTTACCAATTGGAGCAAACAAGTCGACTACCCGAGAGGATAAACTGCTTGATTTACTCGTAATATTAAATTTCTCGTCAGGGAATAGGGGCGTAAGATGTTCGAAAGGAACCCTGTCACGGATATATTCAGGACTACGACCATTAATTTCAACAACTTTAACGAGGGGAAAGTATTTTTCACCCTCTTTCGGAGGACGGATGATCCCATTGACGGTATCGCCAGTCTTCAATCCGAAAAGTTTGATTTGAGATTGCGAAACGTAAACATCATCAGGAGAAGTCAGATAGTTATAGTCGGAAGAGCGTAAGAATCCGTAACCCTCCTGCATGATTTCCAAAACGCCGGTTGCACTTATAATTCCCTCAAAATCATATGACTTCTCAGTTTCGCGTGGTTTTTGTGTTTGATGAACAGGCTTAGGCTGAATAATTCCGGAGGACTGAATGCTTTTTTTCTGAAAAACAGGACGTGTGGTTTGTTCTGGTTCAGTCCTGACCTCCTTTGGTGCTTCTGAGACAATTGGTGAAACCACTTCAGGTTCCTTAGTCTTTGGTTCACCTTCAACCTCAGGATTCAATTTTGGGCTGGAGGTTATAATAAGCGGATCGGTACGAAATACGCGTGGACGTCTTTCTTTCGAGTCAAGTGATTCCAGTCGTGGCTTCTCGATGCGTTTCGGAAATGGTCTGATTAAAGGTTGTCTTTCAGCCACAACTTGTTTATCGGCGATCTCTGTCGAATCAGCCGAGGCTTTTTTCTCCGTAACTACATTAGTAGCTGAATTTTCTTTGTTTGTAATATCGGAATCTTCGGTTCTGATTAATCTGGGCACAACCTTAATTTCAGGCTTCTTAATCCCAGATGCCATAATCGCCTGGTTATCAAGTATTTTATATATAAGGTCTTGCTTTTTAAACGATTCTACCCGTTTAATATTCAACTCTTTGCCTATTTCGCGTAATTCGGGCAATAGTTTCTTGCTTAGTTCAAGAATGTCGTACATGTTGTATTATTGATTTTTTATTGATCGCCTAACTTTTGTCAAGTAAGATAAAGATGGCAAATAGCTAACAGCTTAAATTCTATTAAATTTTTTGGAAGTAAATCGGGATTCAAAAAAGATTACGTGAAAGATTGAATTCGAAATCCACTGCAAAAATACGTAATAGATTTGAATTCACAAATTATCGTATTTTTTTTTTGATATAATCAACTGGAAGACAAAGTTACTAAAGAATTGTTCTTTTGCAATTATTTCCATAAAAAATAAAGACAAATGTCATATTATTAATTTTTTATTAATTTTGTATAGTTTCAGTATTTAAATTAAGTATTTGCAACTTTAAATCAATTCCTAACCTGATTGTTTTATGAGGCATCTTCGAATTGCTAAACAAGTAACCAACAGAGAAGATATATCTCTTGACATCTATCTTCATGAGATCGGAAAAACAGATCTTATCTCTATAGATGAGGAAATTATACTTGCCAGAAAAATAAAACTTGGAGATCAGAAAGCGTTAAAAACGCTGATACAATCAAACCTTCGGTTCGTTGTTTCTGTTGCCAAACAGTATCAAAACCAGGGATTGACTTTACCCGATTTAATAAATGAAGGTAATTTAGGTCTCATAAAAGCTGCTGAACGATATGATGAAACCAGGGGATTTAAATTTATTTCCTACGCTGTCTGGTGGATCAGACAATCAATATTACAGGCTATTGCAGAGCAATCCAGAATTGTACGACTTCCATTAAACAAGATTGGGGCGTTATCAAAAATTAATAAAGCATTCACAAAACTCGAACAGGATTATCAGCGTGAGCCGACACCTGAAGAAATTGCAGATTTGCTAAAATTACAAATCAAAATTGTCAAAGAGGCTTTGGAAATGTCAAATTTTCACGTTTCTACAGATGCACCTATGCACGAAAGCGATGGGGATGAAAATACACTTTACAGCATTTTAATTAATGAAGAATCGCCAAGTCCGGATCTTTCACTTATCAATAACTCATTAAAAGTTGAAATTGAAAGAGCACTCGGTACCTTATCCGAACGCGAAGCCGAAGTTCTGCGTTATTATTTTGGATTAATTGGTGAACATCCTTTGTCTATCGACGAAATATCTGTATTACTGCAACTTACTCGCGAAAGAGTTAGGCAGTTGAAAGAAACAGCATTGAAAAACTTGAAAAACACCCATAAAAGTAAGCTGCTCCGTTCATTCTTGGGATAGTAAAATTTCACGTTCCAATTAAGTGATGTTTCTGAAGAATTCAGAAAAGCATAATTTATAAATACCTATAACGATTGTTCAGCACCCGATACAATGATCTTTTTTACATCAAGATTCCCATAAACCATATTCAATGAAGCCTTTCCATTTTCTAAGCTGACATTTCCAAATCCTGTTTCAGTAGAAATAAAGCTTTCAAAATCGCCTATTTTCGAATCGATGTATAATATATGATCTACTGCATCATATCTTACACCTGTTAATCCCTGGAGCAGTCCATAACTCGACATGGCGCGAGCATACCAATGACCACATTCGTATTCATCAAACGGATTCCGGATTTGTCCATCATACCTTTCTCTGCAAGTTCTAACGATATCCAGTCCTTTTTCAACTTCTCCCATCAGGATCAGATGTGATGCAACCTGGTATTCGATTCCTGTCCACACTTCGTTACTATATACAAAAGGCAATGACAATTTGCCTCCCTTTGGCCATGTACAAAGTAAGAGACCTCCCTCTTTTCCCAATGCATACGACGGACGCTGGGGATTAACATGGTCTGAAAGATCGTGTTTCAGATTGTATTTATAAACTGCGTCAAGATGACTTTTAATCAATGCAGAATCCATCGGATCTTCCAGACCACACATCCGTGCCAGCCAAAATCCAAGCACACCATCCGAAAGACAACCTTTGCCATATTGGTATTTCGGACCCTCTTTCTTCAATAATACCTGTGCCTCTTCGGAATAATTTGAATTCCACATATTTTTCGACATTTCTATTGGATTGGGCGCCTTAAGTCCCTGCCATTGAATTTTCTGATAAAAATATTCGCCGTTATAAAGGCTGTCCTGCATAAACGCCTTACCCGATTTGAGCAGTGTTTGGTAAGTGGAAACATCTTCCTTGAGGAATTCACCCATTTGAGAAACTGATAATAGCGCTCCAAGATAGAAACTGGTGCACATTCCATCAGGGCCCCAGAATTCAATATCATAGGTATTGTGATGAGGCTCTTCAAGAATCCCTTTGTGGCGCGGATCCCATGTATTGATGCAATAGTCAATGCTTGCTTTTACCTTGGGAAACAGTTCCTTTAACCATTGGCTATCACCACTTATCCGCCATTCGCGGTAAACTTTCATTATACCACCCAATTGTCCGTCTGAAGCGGCATAAAAATCATGAATTTTCGGCCGGATGGGTAAGGCTGACCTGAATGCCTGGTGACCATCATCATTTTGGCTCACCGTAAATTCAGTATTGCGTAACGTCCTTTCCAACGAAGGGAATAAATGAGGAATTGCCTGTGCATAATTCCAAACGTGCGTGCAGGAGCCTTCGCAACAACCCGAATTATCGCTGCAACCTTCCCATGCCCAGAGTTTTCCATCGCGCTGGCGCAAAACAGTTGGCGATTTAAGTATAGAAAGATTGGCAGAAACAGCTTCGATCACTTCAGGTGCTAAGGTACTTTTAAAGAAAGCATCTGTAAAAAGTTGCGATTTGGTTTTCAGTTCGTTATAATTGGAACTCCAATATTTGGCGGCTTCGCTTATATTGGCAAATTTCACTGAATACCAGGGTTGATAATAAGGAGATGCGCAACAACCCGAGGATGGATCACATTTTGTGGCAGTTTTGGGATCTTCACCCACCCTGATATTTGAATTTGGCACATACCACGAAAAAAGGAGTTTTACTGTTTTCTCTTCGCCGGGAGCAAGGTTTAAAGTAACGTACAAGGAAGCACCAGGCGCATCCTTTGCGATAGCGGCAACCGGTTTAATTTTTTGCTGCTCAGTATTTTCCCATGTCATTGTAAGCGGATCCCACCAACCGCCACGAAACCAGCAATGGTCAACAACAGTAGATGGCTGATCTGTGAAAATGGCAAAATCACCCTGATCCGATACGTTCTTATTATCAGATTTTTGTGAGAGTACAAACCCATTTGTAATGGGTTGAATAGAGTTTATACCCTCACCTTTCTTCATGAAATTGACGGAATTAAATGAAAATACGGCCTCTATTTTGGATGAACCTAAATTTTTGAACGAATACTCAATTGCTCCGACAGGAAGACTCGAATTATCGGGATCACCGGGAATAAAGGGACTCCAACCGGTTATTTTAACCGCTACCGGGATGTCTTGATCTGTTAAATGAATGGTAGCGAATGGGAAACGGGCACTAAAATCAGTATTTTGGAAGCGTGGGAGGCCATAAGAAGTTCGTTCTCCGCCATTTGCTGTGTTTGGACTTCCGAAGTATTTCCATGTCGGTACCGGCCCTTCCAAAATTTTCGCACCATTCTCTTTCCCTTTTACTGAGATAGCCGCAAACATAAGCGGCTCATTATAAACCTCAGGAGAATTGCGTACCGAAACATGCGAAAAAGCGCCCGTACCTTCCATGCAAATCATTCCTGCTCCCAATCCACCAATGGGAAAAGCGATACGACTTAAATTATTTTCGCGGTAAGTATCATTGAAGGCACGCTTTGAAGTGGACTCTGCGGCATCCTTCTTCGGCTGATTGCTGCATGAAATGGTGATAAAAGTGGTAAAACACAGGAAAGCCAATACTCTGTTAATCATGGTTTCGTAGTTTATGAGGGTTCCTCCAAAATTGGTTATATTTTTTGAAAAAACCATCAAAACAGCTGTTCTGTTTATCTTTAATGGCTTAAAATGTAAAATGGCTGTAAATCAATAGATTTACAGCCATTTTACAGTGGAGCTGCGGGGAACCTGCAAAGGTCTGCAACTATCTGTAAACTAAATCTTTAAAATTTGTATTTCGTGTGTTTTGGCTCCGGCATGTATTTATTGGTGTCTTTTTTATTCGATTTAAATTCACAGACAATTACCTTCTTGATCTCCTGATCTGCATTATTTTGTCCTTTATCAACTCCAACTGGCAATCTATCTTTGATTCAAAATCAATCATCATGGAAGAAGAATTAAAACAATTTTTTGCGTCAAACGATTTTTACCGGATGTTCGAAGTAAGAGTTTTATGGCCAGGAGATGATGAACACCAACTTATTTGTTATTCCCGTAAAATAGGATGGAGAGAATACAAACTTATATTTTCAGACCGTAATGGATTAAAAGGTTTTCATCTCCGCGTTGATAGACGAACTTACGTTGGCCTAATGTATTATCGCAATATTGAAGAACTCTCTTTGTTCCTTAATCGTTTGCCTGAACTCCGATGGCGAAATCCTTTATGTAGCGATTCAGAATTGCGAGAAGCTTAGTTTTATTGCCTGCAAAGGCAGCATTTAATTTTTCTTCGCCTATATCTTCAAGATCACTTAATTTATCGTTTGCTATTCGTTCAGGTTCAGCAAAACGATCTCTTTCTCCATGGTCAGTATTAAAAAGCTGACTGCGAAACTCTTCAATAAAGTCATGCAAAGTGTACAATGAGCTATCATTCTTCTTCAACTCGCTTAATCTGTCTCTTGTTACAGTAACCCGTCTCAAATGCTCTTTCAATTCGTTGATATTCATTCTTTCATTTTTAATTTTTTATTCCCTTCGATGCACTATCCGCAATTTGAATTCTTCTTTTTTCCAAGCTGAATCTCGTATTCGGCTATCAGCTTATCTTGTAGTTTGATCAATGCAATCTTCATTTCCAACTCCCTTTTCAGCAAAATGCAATTTTTGCAACTTGAAGAATCTTCTATCGTCTTTATTTCATTTGGATGATTGTATTCTTTAATATTTTCACTTTTCGAGCTGGCTTTAA
>JBBRZE010000056.1:0-37092 GCA_038236995.1 Bacteroidales bacterium
GTGGATGAATTCACGGCTTTGATCTTAATGTCAGATGGCATTACCGACCCTAAATTCGAAACCGATGCCAATCTGCTGAAGATCGAAAAGTGGGATGAATTATGGGCTGATCTTTCGAAGGAGGTTGAATTCAAAGATAATAACGAGAAATCGGCCGAACAACTCCTGAAATGGTTAGATTTCTGGTCACCGGGAAATCACGACGACAGAACGATTGCAATACTTTTCTGATTATGGCCAAAACAGTAAAAATCAACGCAACCGACGGCTCTTCTATTGAATTTGTGGACGAAATGATCGGCTCCGGTGGAATGAAAGATGTCTATTTTAGTCCTGACAAAAGTTATGTCGTAGCATTTTTCCGCGACAAGCAGGATTTTAATGCCAAAGACCGTCTCCAGAATATTACAGGAGTTTACCGCGATCGAATTTTCAATCAGCAAGGTGGCGATTACTGGCAGGATCTGTATTGCTGGCCCACAAAAATTGTCGAATACAATGGCAAACTGGGAATCGTCTGCCCCACTTACCAAAAGCATTTCTTTTTTTCGAAAGGATCGGTCAACAACGATTTTTTAGGAATCAAAGGTAAAGAGAAAGAGGGAAAATGGTTTGCTTCTGCGAAGAACCAAAATAAATTCCTCGCACCTGAAGAGAAAGGCGACTGGTTTAAGTATTTCCAGATCTGCATTCGCATCAGCCGCGCAGTTAAGCGTTTGCATGCTGCCGGGCTTGCCCATTCCGATCTTTCATATAAAAATGTTTTGGTCGACCCGGCAACAGGTAGAGCTGCAATAATTGATATCGACGGGTTGGTAGTACCTGGAAAATATCCGCCCGACGTGTTGGGAACTCCTGACTTTATTGCCCCTGAAGTAATAGAAACACAGCACCTGAAAATTACAGATCCTGCCCGAAAGGTTCCAAGCATAGCAACCGACCGTCATGCACTTGCGGTGATGATTTACATGTACCTGCTTTACCGCCATCCGCTAAGAGGCGGAAAGGTAAACGACCTCGACTGTGCCAAGGATGAGGAGTACTCAATGGGCTCCAAAGCGCTGTTCATTGAGCATCCGACAGACAAAAGCAATCAGGTAAAAGTCAACCAACTGAATCCAAGTCAGCTACCTCAGGGCGATCCGAATAAAACCCCTTATACAGTTTGCGGACCCTATCTCAAAATACTGTTTGACAAAGCATTTATCGAAGGACTTCATAATCCGGCGGCCAGGCCAACTGCCAATGAATGGGAAGATGCCCTGTTGAAAACGGTAGATTTAATGCAACCGTGTCAAAATCAGGGATGCTGGCATAAATGGTTTATCTTCGATAATACAAAACAACCAAGATGTCCGTTCTGCGGAACAGTTTATAAAGGTCAGTTGCCGGTGCTCAACCTCTATTCGTCCCGTCGTGCCGGAACTTTTACACCCGACAACTACCGGCTTATGGTGTACAACAACCAATACCTCTATCAATGGCATGTGAATAGAAATATCTCACCAAATGAACGCCTGACAGAGGAGCAAAAAAAGCCGGTTGGCTATTTTGTTTTCCACAATAACAAATGGTTATTGATCAATCAGCGGCTAAACGATTTGGAAGATAAAAGCGAGGGTAAGGTAATTCCAATCAATCAGGCCGTTGAACTTACAGATGGCAAACAGATCTTGCTGTCTAAGGAAGAAGGCGGCAGGTTAATTATCGTTCAGCTGGTTACAGGATAAAAAATTATCACTAAAACGAAAAATTTGATAAAACATATCTCATTCGATCTTTGGCTAACATTGATTAAATCGCATACTGAATTCAAAGAACATCGGGCAAAATTTCTGCGAAAGGAATTCAATCCATTCGGCTATTCTGCGAAAAAAATCATGGAAATTGTGCAATCTGTCGACAAAGTCAGCGACAGGTTAAATGAAATTAATGGTAAAAAAGTTCCGACGGAATGGATGTACCGTCGGATTTTGCAAAAACTTGGATACGATCCGAACTGTGTCACTGATGATGTGTACACAGGAATCAAATTAAAGGTGAATGAGCTGTTTATGAAATACCCGCCTGATTTTCTGAACGAGTCAATTCAGTCAATGTTGCATTCTCTAAAAAAAGAAGGCTACACCTTAAACATTAGCAGTAACACAGGGTTCATTGAAGGGACTACAATCGTTGCCACATTAAAAAATTTAAACATTTTTGAATATTTTGATTTCTGCATTTTCTCCGACGAAATCGGACTATCGAAACCTTCTCCGGGATTTTTCGAAAAAGTATTTGAACCAACAGGTTTGGAAAAATGGGAAGTGCTCCATGTCGGCGACAATTTAAAGGCAGATTATGAAGGAGCACTGAAATACGGATTCGAAGCATTCCATATTAATAATCAACAATATACAATTAATGATATTAAAAGACACTTACAAAAGAACGGTAGAGAAGTTTAGTGCCTTCCAGGTTTCAGACCCTAAAAATTTTGATTTCCCAGCCGAGAAATATTCGAAATTCAAATTCGGATCGACAAATATTGCCCGAGAATTTGGCTATACGCTTGCCGATCGTTTTATCAATCAATTATTTAAATTCAGTTATACAGGAAAACCCATTGTTGTATTACCAAGTGCCTATTCCCATATCCCAACGGCCTCCTATTTTATGACAATTCATTTTATAGATAAACTCAATCAGTTTCTTTATGAAAACGGTTTTTCACCCGTCGAGACAGGAAAGATCAGCAGAAGTATAACTTATCGTGAAGACTATGGCGAGATGACTGCAGAAGAACGATACAATCTGATCAAAGGTGATAAATTTCATGTAGATGAAGAACTCCTCAAAAACAAAATCCTTATTTTTCTGGATGATATAAAAATAACAGGAACACATGAGCGGATTATTATCAAGATGTTAGATGATTTTGGTATCCAGAATCATTGCTATATGCTTTATTTCGCAGAATTGACAGATCCGGCAATATGTCCTAAAACAGAGAACTATCTGAACCATTTCTTTGTTAAGCATATTTCTGATCTTTATTCCATTGTTCATCAGGAAGATTTTAAATTTAATACACGGATTGTTAAGTATATTCTGAATAGCAATCCAGAAGCATGCCATTTGTTCCTTCAAAAACAAAGTAAAGCATTCATTAATGAATTATTTTATAAGGCATTAGGAAACGAATACTATAAATTCCCCGAATACGCTGCCAACCTGCGGACAATTGAGGCGTTGGTGTCAGAATAAGGAAGAATTATGACGAGAGAAAGTAAAATATTACTCGGAATTATTTTTTTGCTGGCAGTTCTCTTCTGTCATGTGATAAATGTGTATTCCAATAACTATATCCAGGCAACCATCATAAAGCATCCAGCTGTGGAGAATTGTGTGGGGAACAATTCATTTTCGGACGTAGATTCATTTGATGATGAACAAATCAATCAAATTTCTGATTTTTTTCCTGAAGCTGATTATGTATATCAAATTCGCATTCCTCAGAACTGCATTTTAATTTCAAAGTATCCCACCCCGATTTGGCAACCACCTAAAAACGTATCCTTCAACGTTTAATTAGTTTGCAATTCATGCATGAGCCTAATATTCAGAATTGAGTATCTTTAGACTCGATTTTATAGCATTTTAAATCACAAGAATAAATAGATGGAACACAAAAAACATTACACAGGACTCAACAGCGAGCAAGTAATTGAAAGCCGAAAAAAATATGGAAGTAACCTGCTTACTCCACCAAAACGTGAGTCCTTGTGGAAACTTTTCCTCGAAAAATTTGAAGATCCGATAATCAGGATTCTTTTAATAGCAGCTTTTCTATCGTTGGGTATTGCATTTGTCCACAACGAGTTTGCCGAAACAATCGGTATTTTTTGCGCGATCTTCCTGGCAACCGGTGTTGCTTTCTGGTTCGAAATGGATGCCAATAAAAAGTTTGACATTCTGAACCAGGTAAATGACGACACACTGATTAAAGTTGTTCGGAACGGAAATGTAAGCGAAATACCGAAGAAAGACATTGTTGTTGGTGACATCGTTTTATTGGGAACTGGTGAAGAAGTCCCTGCTGACGGTGAGCTTTTTGAAGCAATCTCATTACAAATCGACGAATCTTGTCTTACAGGTGAACCAATCATTGATAAAACAACAAATCCAACAGAATTCGATAAAGAATCGACCTATGCTTCGAATTGGGCCATGCGTGGCACTAAAGTAATGGATGGTCATGCGGTAATGGAGATTAAATTTGTGGGAGATGCCACCGAATATGGCAAAGTGGCAGAGAAATCAACCGAAATGTCTGGTGAAGAAACACCATTGAATAAACAACTCGATGGGTTGGCTAAATTCATCGGGGTTGTTGGTTTCGGATTGGCCGTGCTGACCTTCAGTGCTTTGTTTATTAAAGATTTGTTCCTTGGAACCACCCCTTACACGCTAACTCAACTGGGATCTGTCGGCATTGTAATTATTGCTGCCATGGTTGCTCTCGCAAAGGTCTGGATGCCTATCATATATGATGGATATGAATTGGTCGGAATCAAAAAAGAACTTCCCAAAAGTGTCGATGAAGGTGGATGGTTCAAATGGTTCGGTTTTGGTTTCCTTACTTTTATTGTACTGTTTTTGTTGGGTTATGCTTTTGGTATTGATCCATTGAATAATGCATCGTGGGTAAGTATTGAGGTTGCAGGTAGGATTCTGCAATACTTCATGGTTGCAGTAACTCTTATTGTAGTTGCAGTTCCTGAAGGATTACCAATGAGCGTCACGCTAAGTTTGGCATTAAGTATGCGTAAAATGCTGCAGGCGAATAACCTGGTCAGGAAAATGCATGCCTGCGAAACCATCGGGGCAACCACCGTTATATGTACTGATAAAACCGGTACCTTAACACAGAACCGGATGCAGGTAGCAAATACCAATTTCTTCGGGTTGAAAAATCAGTTGATGGACGAAAATGAATTAAGTAATCTAATCAAGGAAGGGATTGCCGTAAACTCAACTGCCTATCTTGATTTTTCGGATAATATCACTATCAAAACTTTAGGGAATCCAACTGAAGCAGCATTGTTGTTGTGGCTAAATGCCAAAAAAATCAATTATCTGGAGTTACGGGAAGATGCCATAATCACTGAGCAACTCACATTTTCGACCGAGCGGAAATTCATGGCTACCATTGTAGATTCCCCATTACTCAACAAAAAAGTACTATACGTAAAAGGTGCTCCGGAAATCGTTCTTTCAAAATGTAATGATGTTCTATACGAAGGTGAGCATAAGCCAGTTGTCGCGGTCAAGGCGTCCATTGAAGAACTCCTTCTACAATACCAGAATCAGGCGATGCGGACTTTAGGTTTTGCATACGAAATCATCGATGATGAAAATGCGCGGTTTGTGAACGGCCATCTTGCAAACACCAATTTAACGTATCTTGGTGTTGTGGCAATTTCAGATCCGGTTCGGGAAGATGTGCCAGAAGCCGTTCAAAAGTGTTTGAATGCAGGCATTGATGTGAAAATCGTCACAGGCGATACACCAGGAACAGCAAGAGAAATAGGTCGTCAAATTGGAATCTGGAACGACAGCGATAAATTACACAACATTATTACTGGAACTGAATTTGAAGCTTTGAGTGATGAAGTCGCTTTAAGCCGGGTTCAACACCTGAAAATTATGTGCCGGGCAAGGCCAACAGATAAGCAACGACTGGTTCAATTACTTCAAAAGTCAGGATCGGTGGTTGCCGTTACAGGCGACGGAACAAATGATGCACCTGCATTGAACTTTGCGCATGTCGGTTTATCAATGGGATCAGGAACTTCGGTTGCCAAAGAGGCCAGTGACATCACATTACTCGACGACTCCTTTAACAGTATTGCTACAGCTGTAATGTGGGGTCGATCATTATATCAGAATATTCAACGCTTTATACTTTTCCAATTGACCATCAATGTTGCGGCATTGGTCATTGTATTGCTCGGGTCAATAATAGGACACGAGCTTCCATTAACTGTTACTCAGATGCTTTGGGTTAATCTGATCATGGATACATTTGCAGCCGGAGCTCTCGCCTCTCTTCCTCCAAACAAAAAGGTGATGCAAAGTAAACCTCGTAAGTCAACTGATTTCATCATCACACCTGCAATGAGATCCACTATTTTATTTGTCGGATTTGCATTTGTTGCGTTGTTGATGGGCCTCTTATATTATTTTACAGATGAATCAGGGGAAATAAGCAGATATGATTTATCTCGTTTCTTTACAATTTTTGTTTTACTACAATTCTGGAATATGTTTAATGCCAAGGCTTTTGCTACTGGCAAATCTGCTTTTAGCAATATGGGACATAGCATCGGATTTGAGATAGTGGCAGCCATAATTCTTGTAGGACAAATTCTGATCGTAGAATTTGGCGGTGAAGTCTTTAGAACAGTACCTCTCTCTTTAAAAGACTGGGGTATCATTATTGGAGCCACCTCATTTGTACTTTGGATTGGCGAGGCAAGGAGACTATTTCATCGGCTTTAATATTTTTGCAAAATATCATTAAAAAATAGGGGAAATTATTCCCCTATTTTTGTTATTCAGAAAGTATTTAATAAGTATTCAGTATTTCGTTAAATTTTAAGATTGACAATTAGATGCAGAACTTGAAACGAAAAAAGTTAGTTGTCCCTGCTATCGTAACATTCGCTGTTGTATTCACGGTCTTTATGGTTTATTTTATCGCCATAAATCGTGCTGAATCTTTATTGCAACAACTTGTAAAAGGTCAATCGAACGGAGAATTAATTTTCAATGTTGATAAGGTAAAACTCGATATCTTACATTTGAGATTTGAATTTAGGCATCCTGAACTTCAGACCAGAGACACTATCTCCACAGTAACCGGCTACCATATAAGGGCAAATAGTATATCTTTCAAAGCGAAATCATTCATCCCATTCCTTCTGGGTAAGCTTATTATCATCGATTCGGTCCTTATCTTAAATCCTGAAATAGATGTACTTAAATATAAAGAGACGATCAAAAAGAGAGTTTCACTGCCTGAAGAAATGAGCAAAGTTTACAAATCGCTCGAAATAGTATTAAACGTACTAAACCTCAATTATTTACACATTAATTCAGCAAGGTTTAAAATATTCGATTACATAAATCCGTCCAATAAGCCGGTTGAGGTCTCACATCTTAATCTGACCGTTAATAAAGTTACCTCTGAAAAGGGGCCTGGTGATAACAGGTTTTTGTACGCTGACCGTATTTTACTCGAAGTATTCAATCAGGATATCGTATTCTCAGATGGATTTCATGGTATAAAGTTTAAACGGTTTAGTCTTAATACCCTAAACCAGACCATTAAACTGGATAGCTGTTTCATCTACGGAAAACAATCGGATTCATCAGCTGGAGATTATCGTAGTTTCGTTGATACGGTGAGGATTTCGAAGCTGGATCTTAATCAATTGGCGAAGAATGACATTCTTAAAATGGATTCAGCATTGTGCATTAATCCTGAAATCACTTTTCTTATACCATTAAAAGAAAAACGAAAAAGGAAGAATGCATTTAGTGATGATCTTATTAATAAAGACTCCCTCGATTTCGTGGTAAAAAAGATGCTGGGAAATCTTGATATCGGTTACTTGACAATCAAAAATGCCAAGGTGAAAATTGTCACAAAAAGAGGCACAGAATCAAAGGTATATAGCACTACGAACAGCAATTTTAGCATTGAAAAGGTTTTCGTTAACAGTGATCCTAAGGTGCCGATTCAGGTTGGCCGGTTTAATCTTGATGTGCGCAACTATGAGGGCTATAGTCCTGACAGCTTATATGTTGTCAGGTTTGATAATATTCAGATTCTGAATAAAAAGATTTCACTTTTAAATTTCAGGATTGGACCAACTGCGTCTAATCACGAACTTCTCAGCAAGGAGGTTCGTATGGAAGCTTTTGAATTCAACAACATAAACTGGGCTATCCTGCTGTATGAAAGCAGAATAGTAGCAGGCAATGTGATAATGGTAAAACCAGAATTGTATTTTAAACTTCCCGGGACGAAAAAAAACATCACAGTGGCTGTTGACAAAAAGAACCCATTTAGAACGCTTGAAGAAATCAGGAAAAAGGTTCAAATTGATGACATATTCATTAAAGATGGATTAATAAGCATTGAAGATTTAAAAGGAACGAATTTTTCCATCAACCAATTAAATGCCCGATTAAATGTAAATCAATTATTGAAATCGACAGATGCATTCGGATTGTTGGATGCACTCGACACCCTTACTTTTAATAATGGAGAATACAAGAATCCGTCGATTCAACTTTTAATTAACGAGGGAAGTTTTTCAAAAGAGAGCAATTCACTGATATTAAGTCAGATTATCGGGGAAACCAATGATAAAAGTATACTGGCAAAAATGGACAATGTAAATCTAAAAGGAATTAAAATTAAGTCAGTGGAAAAAATTTCGGTTGATAGATTTACTTGGGAAAAAGCAGATTTAACCATGAATACTGGAAACGGTGGAAATGAGAAAGCAGTTATAAATAAACCTAAATCAGATTTTAAAATTACGATAGGACATCTTTCTGGTGGACCAACTTTGCTGAATTTTCGCGGAACTAATATCGAAGCATCAACTCTGGTTAATCATATTTCGACGAATGAAATGGTATTTGAGAATGATCATGAACCTAAAATTGCAGATCTGACGATCGATGGCCAGTCATTTATGCTAAACCAGAATCAGCTGAATGGAAGTATTTCAGGCTTCAATATTTACAATCGCAAAATATCGACCCTAAGTAACGTGATAATCAGATTACCTTTAAATAAAGAATTAGTAAACATAGTTGTTCCAAAGCTGGTTTTTTCGGCAGATCTTTTTGAAAACATCGATGGAAAACTAACAGCTGATTTTATTGAACTTCAAAAGCCAGACATTTCATTTACTGCTCTGCCAGAAGGTTTTAAAAATAAAACGAAGGAAGCACATCGCGGATTTCCGCTTATGGATATTGGAAGATTGACAATAGAACAACCTAAATTTACAAGTCTCGCAAGTAATCTACCAGCAAATATGATGATAGATCCAGGAAAGTCGAATTGGAATCTGATCGGACTAAATTCTAACAGTAAAACGATTAATGCTGATAGTATCCAAATTACACTGATGCAACCCAACTTCCGCAATGATAAAATTTACATGATTTCAACAGGGAAGGAATCTGTTTCATTTACTGGTTCTGATTTCGAATTCAATCGTGGAGGACAGGATAATAACGACAATTGGTCTGTTAAAATGAACACGATCAAGTCTTCCGGACTACGGTTTAATACTTTTACTTCAGATACTAATGGACAAAAAATTGCGATTAACAGTTTAAACCTTGAAAACCTGATTTTGAATAATAAAAATGTGACTGATCTTCATGAACTGGACAAAAACAATGATCATTTCCGGGTATCTGACGGTAATATTACCATTGAAAATAGCAAAACCAGAATTGAGGCATTCAATTTAACGCTCGACAAATCGTCCAATAGCCTGGGAATAGACAGCTTATCTTTTCGTCCTTTAGTTGACAAAGATGAATTTATAAAGGACAGGCAATATCAAAGTAACTTTATGCAGCTGAATACTGGCTTAATCAAAGTAAAAGACATTGATTTTAACCTGTTAATCAACGATTCTATTTTCCATTCTAAAAAAATAACCATCAATGATCTGTTTTTTTACGATTACAAAGATAAACGACTGCCCTTTCAATATGGCATCGAAAAACCCCTTCTTACAGATTTGCTGAAAGGAATCAAACCAAAGATTTTAATCGATTCAATCCTTTTAAAAAATGCAGGTATTGTATACGAGGAATTTAATGATAAAACGCAACAGGTTGGAATAGTAAAACTGAGCAAAATGAGAGGTGTGATAACTGGTGTTAAAAGCGACGATTTTTTGCCAACAGATAGTATCAAATTCAATTTATATGCAAGGTTCATGGATGCCACCGACCTGAGGACTAGTTATGCTCAATCGTATACAGATAGTCTTTCAAGTTTTCAGCTTAAAATGATTGCAAGCTCATTTAATCTAAGAACCCTTAACCCATTGTTAAAACCCTTTGCTTCAGCGCTTATAAAAAGGGGATATCTTGATACTATCAGAATGAGTGTTGTTGGTCAAAAATATGTGGCTTACGGAATTATGAAAATGCATTATCACAATTTGAATGTACAATATCTTAATAAAGGAATTGAAGAAAATCGATCATTGAAATCAAGGTTGATTTCGTTCTTTGCGAACCGGATGGTGAATAATAAAAACCTGGATGGTTCGGGCGAAGTGTATGCTGAAAGAAATCCGGAAAGGGGCTTTGTCAACTACTGGGTAAAAATTTTTATTGGTGGTCTTTTCACAAATACTGGTGTCAGAACTGATAACAAACAGGAAAAGAAGTACTATCAATACATTGAAAAATATAATGTTCCCCCGATTCCTGACATTCCGGTCGACTACTGACCGCAAAATAAAAGTGACGTTAAAGTATGTTAATCAAGCTAAACTATTAAGGGCATTAGGCATCTAATCGATACATTTGCATGAAACTGGTACGCAAATTGTAGCTTTAAATGGTAATAATTTTAAATTTTTTGAGTTATGGACCACGTTAAAAAAATTGCATCATTCCTGGCAATTGCTTTTGCCGGAGCATTCGTAGCTATCTTATTATATTCGAAAATTAATAATCCGTCACAGGTGCTATTGGATCAGGGAGCTTCACAAGTACAATTAACAAGTTACGTTGCGCCCGCAAGTCCTCAGGCACAATTACCGGATCTTACGCTGTCGGCAGAAAAGAGTGTACATGCGGTAGTTCACATCACAACAAAAGTGAAAGCTCAATCTTATGGTGGAGGCATGGATAATCCACTTTATGATTTTTTCTTCGGACCAAGAGGTAACAATCAACAGCCGAGAGGCAACAATCAGGAACCAGAGTACAACCTGGGAGCTGGATCTGGTGTAATCATCGCTCCTGATGGTTATATTGTCACAAATAACCATGTGATCGAAGATGCTGATAATATTGAAGTTATTCTGAATGATAGCCGCAAATTTACTGCGAAGGTAATTGGACGTGATCCTAATACTGATATCGCCTTAGTAAAGATCGAAGCAAAAGAACTTCCCTACCTTACCTGGGGAAATTCAGATATGCTCAAATTGGGTGAATGGGTATTGGCCGTCGGAAACCCGTTCAATCTCACCTCTACTGTAACAGCGGGAATTGTTAGTGCCAAATCACGTAATATTGGAATTATCAGCGGACAAATGATGCCGCTCGAATCGTTTATTCAGACCGATGCTGCAGTGAATCCAGGGAACAGCGGTGGAGCTCTCGTAAATGCCAGTGGTGAACTTGTAGGTATCAATGCCGCTATCGCATCGAGGACAGGCTCCTACTCAGGGTATTCATTTGCAGTTCCGTCGTCTATTGCGCATAAAGTTGTTGATGATCTAAAACAATTTGGAGGTGTTCAGAGAGCCCTTTTAGGCGTAGAAATGAAACCAGTCGATGACGACCTTGCCAAGGAGAAAAAGCTGGGTAAAATTGAAGGAGTTTATGTTGTGAGAATAACAGATGATGGTGCTGCAAGACAGGCTGGAATAAAAGCCGGAGATGTTATTACAGCAGTCAATGGAAATCAAGTTAATGCGCCTCAACAATTGCAGGAGCAGATCGGAAAATACAGACCTGGTGATAAAGTTGCAGTTACAGTCAAAAGAGAAGGCGATTTAAAACAATTCAATGTCGTATTACGAAATACGAAAGGTGATACATCCATCGTTAAGGAATCCTTTTCAATTTTGGGTGCAGAATTTGCTCCAATTACCGAAAAGGACAAGGAACGCCTCAAAATAGACGAAGGAATTCAAGTTGTAAATCTATCCAGCGGCAAATTAAAAGAAGCTGGTGTAAAAATAGGATTTATCATCACTGATATAAACAAAAGTTCCGTTTCAAGTGTTGAAGATGTAAAGAGAGTACTATCACAATCCAGCAATAAAAAACCAATTTTGGTAGAAGGAGTTTATCCCGGAGGTGAATGGACTTATTATGTTTTCAAACTGGAAGAGTAACTTTCGGTGAAATAAAAGGTGAAATAAAAGGGAAATACCGTTGTTTCGGTATTGTACAAGACCACAAATGTTTGTAACTTTGCAGACTTTTAATCGGAGAGCATGAGACAATTAAAGATTACAAAATCTATTACGAACCGCGAGAGTGCATCGCTTGACAAATATCTTCAGGAAATTGGCAAAGAAGAGTTAATTACGGTTGAAGAAGAAGTTGAATTAGCACAACGCATCAAGAAAGGAGATCAGGCTGCTCTTGAAAAACTTACACGGGCAAACTTACGCTTTGTGGTTTCTGTTGCAAAACAGTATCAGAATCAAGGCCTTAGCCTACCCGACTTAATCAATGAAGGTAATTTAGGACTTATTAAAGCTGCCGAAAAATTTGATGAAACACGTGGTTTCAAATTCATTTCATATGCTGTATGGTGGATTCGTCAATCAATTCTTCAGGCTTTGGCCGAACAGTCCAGAATCGTGCGTCTTCCTCTGAATCAGGTTGGTTCGTTAAACAAAATCAACAAAGCATATTCTAAATTCGAACAGGAACACGAAAGAAGACCTTCACCTGAAGAACTTGCAGAACAGCTTGAACTACCTGCAGATAAAGTTGCTGATACATTGCGTGTATCGGGAAGACACGTTTCAGTTGATGCTCCGTTTGTAGATGGCGAAGACAACAGTTTGCTTGACGTTTTAATCAATAACGATTCACCAAGTGCTGACAGAGTCCTTATCGACGAGTCTCTCTCACGTGAGATCGATCGCTCTTTAACGACATTGACAGAGCGTGAAGCAGATATTATCAGGATGTTTTTCGGAATAGCTTGTCAGGAAATGACGCTGGAGGAAATCGGAGAACGTTTCGGTTTGACACGTGAACGCGTACGACAGATTAAGGAAAAAGCAATCAGACGTTTACGTCACACATCAAGGAGCAAATTACTCAAAACTTATTTGGGATAGTCAGAAAATGACATCTTTAATAAATAAGCCCTTTTCCTCTAAAGAAAAGGGCTTGTTTTTTTTAATGACATTTCTCTTACAATTCAATGTTTGGATACAGCATCTTCAAATACTTTAATCCGCTTTCAGACTTAAAGATGTTCTTTGCAAAATGAACGATCTGGTGATTTGACAGATGATCCTCAATTGAATTTACGAGAAAATCCGCTTCAACGAGCAATTGAAAATCAATTCCATCAACAGCTGTAAAAGTATGGTGTTTACTAATAATGAAACAAACACGATCTACGGTTTCCGGATTGTAATCCAAAGATGTCAATATGTCACGTGCAACCGGTGGACCTTCCGTTTCCTGGTAGTGACTTGATGATCTGCCATATTTTTTTTCTGCTATATGGATGCCAATATCATGAAGAAATGCAGTTAACTCAAGGTTTTCAAGTGTATTTTCATCGAGTGATTCAGCGACTCCGAGTAGTTGGGCATACCCGTAGACTTTGAGCGTATGCTCAATTCGTTTGATATCACCACAATTCCGCTCCATCATGGCGAATGCAACTTTTGCGATTTTATTATCCATTTTGTCGTTGTGCTAAAAATTCCTTTAAACGGTACATTTCATCGCGAAGACGGGCAGCTTCGATAAAATCGAGCTCCTTCGCGGCCTTTTCCATCTCTTTTTTCGTTTTCAGAATTGTCTTTTCCAAAGCCTCCAAGCTCATATACTGCACTACAGGATCGGCAGCCACATCGGTGCGTTCAGGTGGAACATAGGCGCGACCCATTGCAGAATGATCCGGACGATATTCCAATCCGATAATCTCGCGTGTCGGTTTAATTATTTGAGTCGGCGTAATTCCATTCGCCAGGTTATAGTCATTTTGTTTGATCCGTCTGTAATTGGCAGCATCAATTGTGCGCTGCATCGAATCGGTAATTTTGTCAGCATACATGATCACAAGACCATTCAGGTTTCGTGCGGCACGACCTGCCGTTTGCGTGAGCGACCGTTCTGAACGAAGGAAGCCCTCCTTATCGGCATCCAATATTGCAACGAGTGAAACTTCAGGTAAATCAAGCCCTTCACGTAAAAGGTTAATCCCAACTAAAACATCAAAAACACCTTTTCGCAAATTCTCCATAATCTCAACTCGTTCCATCGTGTCGACATCGGAATGGATGTACCGGCATTTAATATTCATCCGGTCGAAATACTTCGACAACTCCTCCGCCATCCTTTTAGTTAGCGTGGTTACCAGCACCCTTTCGTCCTTACTGACCCTGATATGAATCTCCTCCATTAAATCATCAATCTGATTAATCCGGGGCCTTATTTCAATCATAGGATCGAGCAATCCCGTTGGACGGATGATCTGCTCAACTACCACACCTTCACTTTTTTGCAATTCATAATCAGCGGGTGTCGCACTTACAAAAACAATTTGACGGGCCACATCCTCGAATTCCTCAAATTTCAATGGCCGGTTGTCAATGGCAGCGGGAAGCCGGAAACCGTAATCGACCAGCGTGACCTTGCGTGACCGGTCGCCGCCGTACATTGCATGAATCTGGGGCATCGTTACATGGCTCTCGTCGATCACCATCAGGTAATCTTCGGGGAAATAGTCAAGCAGACAGAACGGGCGGGATCCCGGTTCCCTTTGATCGAAATACCTTGAATAATTTTCAATACCAGGACAATATCCAAGCTCACGAATCATTTCAAGATCGTAAGTTACACGATCTTCAATCCTTTTTGCTTCAACAAATTTTCCTGACTTCTTGAAAAATTCGACATGTTGTACAAGGTCATCCTGTATTTTACGGATCGCCAATTGAATGCTTTCTTTCGTCGTCACAAATATAGTGGCAGGGTAGATCGTGCAATTATTCACTGATTCAATCGCATAACCACTGTCGGGACTGAAGATGCATATCTCTTCAATCTCATCTCCGAAAAATACAATCCTGATCCCTTCATCAGCATAGGCCGGGAAGATATCAACAGTGTCACCTTTCACCCTGAAATTCCCGCGTTGAAACAGAATTTCACTGCGTGAATACATCGAATCAACCAGCTTACGCAGAAATACATTTCGGCTGACAACTTCACCCACTTTGAGCGATATCACATTTGCATGAAAATCCTGGGGATTTCCGATTCCATATAAACAGGATACTGATGAAACAACAACAACATCCCGCCTACCGGAAAGCAATGCAGAGGTGGTGCTTAACCGAAGCTTTTCGATCTCTTTGTTGATCGATAAATCCTTCTCAATAAATGTATCGGACGACGGAATGTAGGCTTCGGGCTGGTAATAATCGTAATAGGAAACGAAATACTGCACCGCGTTTTCAGGGAAAAACTGCTTCATTTCGCCATAAAGCTGTGCAGCCAACGTCTTGTTATGACTTAAAATCAAAGTCGGGCGCTGAACCTTCTCAATGACATTCGCCATTGTGAAAGTCTTCCCTGAACCCGTGACGCCCAGTAAAGTCTGGTAAGGAATACCCGTAACAAGCCCATTCACAAGCTGATCAATTGCCTCGGGCTGATCACCTGTAGGCTGATAATCTGATACTATTTTGAAATCCATATTCGCAAAAGCTTAACCGAATGACGAAATTAGCAATAAATGTGAAGGGTTGGTGAGGAAAGAAAAAGTTCAGCAAATAGAAGGGACCTCAAAATTAGTAAGATCTACTTTTGAGTTTCTATCTGCGGCGCAAACAGCTATTCTATACTTATTTCACCTTTCCAGATGCGCCTTTTTCTTTTATCTCATTTCCTGCCCCGGGTTGCGTCGCACCTCCTTACCCGGGACTATTGACATATAACCCTTTCAGGGTAAAAACCATGCAATAGAAATAGATCTTGGCTTACATTTTAATTGACACAAAACGAAGTTTGATATCCCTACTCCCAATCAACTTTTCTCATCTCCCCTCTCTCAGTCTCCCCCTCTCGCTATCTCCCTCATAATTCCTGTCCGATCGTGACTTCGTAATATGGCTTAACGTCAACACACATCATTCCGGCACTGATGGCAGCTTGCAATCCAAGTTCCCCGTCTTCGAAAACTTCACAATCCGAAGGCTCAACGCCAATCAGTTCCGCGGCTTTTAAAAAGGTATCGGGAAAAGGTTTGTGATTGATCACATCTTCAGCGGCAACCACATGTTCGAAACAATCTTTAACCCCGGCAATTTCAAGCGTTTTCCAGGCAAGGTACTGCGATCCGCCTGTTCCGCAAGCCATCGGAAGCTTCCCTTTATTTTCCCTGATAATTTTTATAACGGGTTCAATTGGTTTGGCCTTATGCATATTTTGTTCGAAACGTTCTTCTTTTAATCGCGTAAATTCGACCACATCAAATTTAGCGTCAAATTTATCTCGCAGGTATTCACTGGTTTGTAATGCGGGTATTCCGGTCACTTCCAGAAAAAGTTCAGTGGTAAAATCAATTCCTTCCTCCGCGGCAGTCTCACGCCATGCAATGAAATGAACGGGCATCGTATCGCAAATCGTTCCGTCGATATCGAAGATCAATCCCTTCGCACTGGGATTTTTAGTTAATTCTTTCATCATGAATTGTACAATATTTAATCCTCAAAAATAAGGATATAAATGCGGACAACAGTTTTATCAAATTGTTAAGGGGAAATTGACATTTAATGTAGCTAATTTAAGAATAAAGCTGCTGGCTGTTTGCAGCTGGCAACTGGCAGTTTGTGCTTCCATTAAAAATACTCCTCATGACAAAAAACCATAATATCATACTTATAAAATAGTTAGGAGTATACTTCAATATCTTTTATTGATTGGTGCCAGTGGCCGAATGCCAATAGCCAATAGCAGACACCAAACTTTTTAAATGGTTGTGCAAAATAATTAACTGCAGATACCTTAACTGAGCAAGTAAATTCGCTATTTTGCATCGGAAAATTAAGATTTGAAAAATGATAAGCACTCAGTTGTATCTACCGACCGTTCTGCCTCAGTGGGGAATATTTGCAGGCGTTATTTTATTAACGATAGGATACGTCGATAAAAAGGATCTTTGGACACGCCTCGGTTGGATTGTTCTGATTGCAACCAGTCTGGCAGCGCTCTATTTTAACCTTTTCGGTGGATTAAAGACTTTGGCAGAAACAAATACGATGGCTTCAATGCTTATCTCGACCGGATGGCAAACGGCTGCAGGAGGAGCACTTGCCGCTGTTTCGCTGTTGATGTTACAATATAAGAAAAAGCGTTATGCTTTACTCGCCATTCTTACAATTTGTTATTTCACGCTGACCTTCTTTCTCTATACACAGGTATCGGCAACCAAAGAGATAACGATAAAATCGGACACGCCGACAGAGCAAAAACAATAAATTAATTAATTGCAGATAAGCATTATGGGAAGTGATATCAACGTATTCTGGGACATTCTGAAAATAGTTCTCCCCTCGCTCATTGTTTTTCTTACCGCCTATTTCCTTTTCAGGGATATGCTCGAAAACGCGCAAAAAGAACGCGAATTTGAGTTCAGGGTAAAAAACAGTGGAAAGGTAACCCCGGTCCGGTTACAGGCTTACGAGCGTCTTGCGCTGGTGCTTGAACGCATCTCACCGCAATCATTATTAATGCGCGTATCGCCACACGAAATGAATACCTCAGAGTATCATCAGCAATTGCTTTCGCATATCCGTCAGGAATTCGAGCATAATTTGTCACAGCAAATTTATGTTTCTCCAATGCTTTGGGAAACCATTCGCGGAGCACGCGAAAATCTGATCGGAATCATTAACAGATCGGCAGAGGAAGTTGGAGGTGATGCTCCTGCCCTCTCACTCAGTAAAAAGATCATCGAGATCTATATTGAAGACGAGAACGAGGCAATTGTGATTGCGATGAATGAATTGAAAAAGGAGATTGGAAGGTTGTTTTAATTATAAAATGGGTTTAGGCTCTTTATAGATAACCTTTGAATCGCCCAGGCCCAAAGCAGGGGTATTTTTTTGATAAGAACCGTTTTATCCTAATTCATTGAAGTATAACTTCAAAATATGATGGGAGTCTAATGACATAGACTTTTAGGAATTGACACTCGGCTATAGCCAGTGGACAGATTCAAAAAATACAAATTGGCTTCAGCCAAAATATTGAAACACAAAGGAAATCTGTTATTTGATGATAAATTCGGCTAAAGCCAGGTTGGAATTAAACTCATCATCCCTACAGCTAAAGCAGTAGCCAATTCAATGGCACATTCGGCCAACCATTACCTTTAAATTTAATATATTGGAGAAAAAGAAGTAACCTGGTGAGTGTTCAAATCAAAAACACTCACCCGGTCACTGGAAATCCATTCTTTAGCCCTTCAAGAGGTTGAAAACCCTTGAAGCGGCTTTAAGCAAGGATAGTCAATTATTTTCGTCCAGACCTTTCTGATCCTTATTTTTGAGTAGATTACGCCCTTTTATTTTCCGGACTGCAAACCACCCATCAATAAAAGCACCGTCATCAATCATCCCTTCGAAGGCATCGTCCTGTTTGTCGAGCAATAGGCGACCTTCGGCAATCAAGTTCTTAATCGAACGGCCTGCACTCTTGCGGTCGTTGGTAATCAATCCAATCGTTGGATGCATTTTCTCCAGATCGGAAAGTTCCTTGGTCAGGTTTTCCAATTCGTCGGTAGTAATACCATAATCGGCAGTTTTCGAAAGATATTCATTGCCACGCTTAAGAATAGTGCTGCATTTGATCAGCGCTTTCTTTTCGGATATGTCATCGAACGTAGATTCAGGGATTGAAACATCGTTCAATAATTCCTGATCCCCGTTAACCTTTGCATAAAACGACAGCTTGCATTCCAGTTTGTAAATCTTCCGGAAAAATACAGTCAACTGCTTGTTTTTCTGGTTAACATATCCTCCAGGATTATTCTCATCCTGCGCTTTAAAAGCAAGGTCCAATTCGCGCTCATTTTCTTCGAGCCCTTTGACATTGGCAGCAATTACTGCCAGGTTCTTCCACACCATTTCATTCTTCAATGCATAGGAAATCGATTCTTTCTCCATTTCCCAAAAAGTTTTCCCTTTTAAGTTCATAAAGATTTATTTTAAGTAGTGATTTGTATCTATGATACCCTAAAAACATAAAAAAGTTTCATAATAATGTCGATACTTTGCATATTTATGCGCTCAATACATTTATTTAGAGAGATTAAAAATAATATCTTGATAAATTGAAAGCGATAAGTGAAAACAATATGGTATTGAGTCCGGAAACCGTTCGATTGATTTTTTATGATTGCTCTATGTTGATTTGTTTTCGGCAGAAATGGCCAGATAGATTTTCAAATTTAGGCTTCCGTTTAGTGTCTTTGACCTGCCAGGCTGTGCCTTTATTTTTCCAGACACGGGTTTATGTTGCCAGATCGTGTCACGGACTTACCAGCTCATGCATTTGTCCTGCCAGACTGTGTCCTTGACTTGCCGTATGCGGATTTATGTTGCCAGATCGTGTCACGGACTTACCAGCTCGTGCATTTGTCCTGCCAGACTGTGTCTTTGACTTGCCGGATGCGGATTTATGTTGCCAGATCGTGTCACGGACTTACCAGCTTGTGCATTTGTCCTGCAAGACTGTGTCCTTGACTTGCCGGATGCGGATTTATGTTGCCAGATCGTGTCACGGACTTACCAGCTCGTGCATTTGCTCTGCCAGATTGCGTTCTTGATCTACCAGGTTGAGATTTATGAAGAATGGTAGTTACGATCATTATAAATGTTGTACAATTTTAACTCAGAAATTTATCAATAACCTTCTGCCATAAAAAAAGCTGGCTTTCACCCGCTTTTTCTATAGTTTAAACGCTAATCGCGCTTTTAATAAGTTACTTTTTAACTACATAATTCAGGTTTTCATCCAACGGTGTCATATTTGGCATAATTAAATGCACCAAACCTAATACGATCAGATACAACGAACCTGCAATCAGGAATGCCCAGAAATAACCACTGTTTCCTGCTTTATCCAATACTGATCCCAGCATAATATCACCCAGCATACCTGCCAAGGCACCAACCATTCCACCAATACCTACCACCGAAGCAGTCGCTTTTTTAGGAAATACATCGGATACCAGGGTAAATAAATTGGCTGACCAGGCCTGATGACCGGCAGTTCCCATTCCAATCAGAAAAATAGCTAACCATTTGCTATCGGTAATCGCAACAAAACTTACCGGAAGAATAATTAACGCACAAATTAATAACGTAATTTTCCGGGCTTTGTTAACTGACCATCCAGTTTTCATTAAAGCGCCGGAAAGATAACCGCCCAAAATACTTCCACCATCGGCCATAATGTAGATAACAAAGAACGGAAGTGCTATATCAGTTAGATTAACACCAAATTTAGTTGCTAAAAATTTAGCTCCCCAGAACAAATAAAACCACCAGACACCATCCGTAATTTTTGCCAAAGAGAATGCCCAGGTTTCTTTTTTAGGCAAAACACTTTTCCAGGGAAGTTTTTCAATATTTTCAATTTCTGAATCACTAACAATATAGTCCAATTCTTCTTTCGTTACTTTCGGATGATCTTCCGGTTTCTTATAAGTTTTTACCCAAAGTAAAACCCAGATTGCACTTAATACACCGGTGATCAGGAAAGGATATTGCCAGTTCTTGCCATCCAAATGAACAATAGCACCAACAACAAATGGAGCTGCAATTGCTCCAACACTGGTTGCCGCATTGAAAATACCGGTAGCAAAAGCTCTCTCCTTTTTAGGAAACCATTCTGCAACAGCTTTAATTGCCGCCGGAAAGTTACCAGATTCGCCAAAACCAAGTCCAAACCGGGCCATGATAAAACCTATCAAACTGAAGGCAGGACGAATAACGGCATGAAGCATACCGAACATACTCCACAAACCGATCGAAATCATGTATCCTTTTTTGGTGCCGATACGATCGATTATTCCCCCCATGGACAATAAACCTAACGCATATGCAACTTTAAAAGATACCATAATCCATGAATAGTCCTGATTGGTCCATCCAAAAAGCGTCTGCAGTGTGGGTGCCATTACACCTATAATACTCCGGTCGAAGTAGTTGATTGAAGTGGCGAAAAACAGCAATGCAAGTATCCGAAACCGAAACTTCCCTACTGTGGTTGTTTGATTATTCATTTATTATAGTTTAGTTGATTATAATGATTTTAACTTTTGAATAATCGCAAGTGCCTCACTGCATTTATCAGTGATCGCCTGATAATTTCCGGATTCGATCACGTCTTTGGGGAACAATTGTGATCCCATTCCAACGCAATGAACACCGGCTTTAAACCATCCTTTCAGGTTGGCTTCGTCAGGCGAAACGCCACCTGTAGGCATGATGCTCGCCCATGGCATAGGCCCTTTAACACCTGACACAAAATCGGGACCGCCAACAGATGAGCCAGGGAAGATCTTAACGACTTCAGCACCCAGTTCGTGTGCCCTGTTTATTTCAGTTACAGAACCGCAACCCGGACTCCATGCGATTTTCCGGCGGTTGCAAACTTTGGCCATATCTTCATCGATCAGCGGAGAAACAATAAAGTTGGTTCCGATCTGGATATACAGCGAAGCGGTTCCCTGATCAATTACAGAACCAACTCCCATTATCATCTCAGGGCACGCTTTGATCGCCCATTTATTGATTTCATTGAAAACTTCATGGGCAAAATCGCCCCTGTTGGTAAATTCAAAAACGCGTATACCACCGTCATAACAGGCTTTTACTACATTTTTGCAAACCTCAGCATCTTTGTGATAGAACACCGGAATCATTCCGGTCTCTTTCATCTTTAATGCGACTTCTATTCTTGTAAATTGTGCCATAAATTCATTAAAAAGTTATGAGTTATGAATTATAAGTTATGAGTTATCGGGCGACACGGCCAGAAGCATCTCCGCCCATCAGTTTGACAACCTCATCGACAGTAACCAGGTTGTAATCGCCATAAATTGTATGTTTCAGGCAGGAAGCTGCTACGGCAAAATTCAATGCTTTCTGATCATTTTCAGGCCACGTGATTAAACCGTAAATCAAACCACCCATAAATGAATCGCCTCCGCCAACACGGTCAACGATGTGGGTAATCTGGTAAGTCGGTGCATCGAACAGCGTTTTCCCATCCCAAAGTACACCCGTCCATGTATTGTGACTTGCACTTACCGACCCGCGCAACGTGGTAATTACTTTTTTAATGCGCGGAAATTTCGCCATCATCTGTTTTGAAACAGACTCATATGCAGCTGCTGAAACGTGACCAGAAGTTACATCAACGCCTTCAGGTTTGATACCCAATACCATTTCGGCATCTTCTTCGTTTCCAAGAACGACATCACATCCACCTACTAATACAGACATGACCTCGAGTGCGCTTTTACCGTATTTCCAAAGCTTATTACGATAATTGAGATCGCACGAAACGGTGATTCCTTTTTCATTTGCTTTTTTTATCCCCTCGGCCAATACATCGGCTGCACCCTGCGAAATAGCAGGTGTAATGCCCGTCCAGTGAAACCAGCCAACTCCTTTAAAAACCTTTTCCCAGTCTATCATTCCTGGCAGAATATCGCAGACAGCCGAGTGCGCACGGTCATAAACGACTTTTGATCCGCGGCTTACAGCGCCGCTTTCAAGGTAATAAATACCAAGACGTTCACCACCCCAGATGATGTTATCGACACCGACACCATACTTGCGCAAATCCATCTGACATGCTTCGCCGATATCATTTTTTGGTAAACGGGTCACAAAATCAACCTGAAGTCCATAATTGGCGAGCGATATGGCGACATTCGCCTCACCTCCACCAAATGTTGCATTGAATTCTGTTGCCTGACTGAAACGCAGGTAACCCGGAGTCGCCAAACGCAACATGATCTCTCCGAATGTAACAATCTTCTTATTCATAATCAAACCGTTGAAATACAAATTACAAAAATATATTATTTAAGAAATGATTGAGTGCAATCGATTGCAAATCTACTATTTTTACTCAAACCCTCAACTTCGTTTTGTACCAAATGGAGGGACAAACGACAATATTTAAAAATTAAAATAGTTTTTTGCATTATTGAAACTAATGTTCTCCACCATTTTACCAAGTAATTCCATATCATTCGGAATTTCTCCGTTCTCCACATCATTTCCAATGATGTTGCAAAGGGTACGGCGGAAGTACTCGTGACGGACATATGAAAGAAAACTTCTCGAATCGGTCAACATTCCAACAAAACGACTTAACAAGCCAAGGTTTGATAAGGAGTTTATCTGTTTTTCCATTCCGTCCTTCTGATCGAGGAACCACCACCCTGAACCATATTGTATTTTGCCCGGAACGCTTCCATCCTGAAAATTACCGATCATGGTGGCGTACAATTCATTATCTCGAGGATTTAAGTTGTAAAGAACGGTCTTGCACAATTTATTCTCAGTGTCGAGATGGTTGAGTAATTTCGATAACGGTTCGGCAATCGGCATGTCACCAATAGAATCGAAACCCGTATCTGGTCCCACCTGATTAAACAAACGGGTATTGTTATTCCGTAATGCTCCAATATGAAATTGCTGAGCCCATCCGCGCGAATGGTCCATCTTTCCAAATTCGTAAAGCATGCATGATTTAAACTTCAGAATTTCTTTTAAAGTAAGCCGGTACCCGGTTCTGACCTTCGTGAAAATGGTGTCAATTTCATCCGCTGTATAATCCTCAGCAAAAGCGGTATCCAATCCATGGTCAGACAAACGGCAACCATTTAGGTGAAAATGGTTGTGTCTTTTATTCAAAGCAATGATGAGGTGGTCAAAGGAAGTGATTTCCATTTCGGAAACACTGGCCAATTGATTGATATAACTATTGTAAAATGCAGGATCGTCAACCATCATGGACTTATCCGGACGCCAGGCAGGAAGAACCGCCACCTCAAATCCATCAGCTTCGATTTTCTGATGATATTCGAGCGAATCAATCGGATCGTCAGTAGTACATATGGTATGTACATTTGCCATCCGGATGATATTCCGGCAACTGTATTCAGGAGTCTGCAGTTTCTCATTGCATGCATCATAAATCGCCCTGGCATTTTTGGGACTTAGAACTTCATTTATTCCAAAGAATTTCTTCAATTCCAGATGTGTCCAATGATAAAGAGGATTGCGCAATGTTTGGGGAACTGTTTCCGCCCACTTTTCAAACTTCTCCCAGTCGCTGGCATCGCCGGTACAATATTTTTCGTCGATCCCATTGGTTCGCATTGCACGCCATTTGTAATGATCACCAGCCAGCCAGATTTCAGTAATTGTATTAAACCTCCGGTCTTCGGCGATATCTTTCGGGTTGATATGACAGTGGTAATCAAAAATCGGCATTTTTGCCGCATGTTCATGATACAATCGTTTAGCTGTTTCTGTCTGCAGCAGAAAGTCGTCATCCATGAATGGTTTCATAATTCTTCCAGGTTATGAGTAAATTATTAAATTTTGATAAAGCCATATAGGCTGAAGGGTATAGATTGAAGGTTATAGGATAAAGGGAAAAGGTAAGCGTCATTTGAATCTGCATTAATTCGAAATGCTTAACTCTTACCCTACAGCCTACTTACCCTAATCACCTTGGTAATTACAATCCAAAAAGTCTTTTCAGATGACGGTCAAAAAGGTTTTCTTCGACACAGCTTCCAACAAGATCGTGGTATTTATCAAGTAGATCGGTATATTTAACGCCATTTTCAGCCGCAATTTTATAACCCACATGTATTAATTGTCTGAAATTAGCATTGTAGTCAGGATGACCAGGAATATGTCTTAGCGTATTGGCAAATTTCTCACTTCCCCACTTATCAACTTCAGCCGCAGTTGGTAATTCATTTTGCTTAATATCAATTACATCAGCATATGGTGCACATAATTCTTCCTGACGATTCAATGCGCTCTTGTAAATTGATTTGGCCAATTCCAGCGCTTCTCCTCCTGCAAGTGCCAATCCGATCACCTCCTCAAGCCAGGTAGTACCAGCTGTTTTCACATGAATTCCCTTGTTGTATTTTTTAATAATCTGTCCCATAATGGGATAAATCGAGAATTTATCTGATCCTGAGTGAACGCTCAGCTTCAGGTTGTCCGGCAATCCAAATTCCTTGACTGCATAATCGATAACGAGTACGTCTTCTTCAAATTCGCGCGCAAACTGAGCCACATCACCCACATAATCAACACCTTTATTAAAACGACCTGTAAATTTTGGAGCAATTGTCTGAACAGGGATACCGTGTTCAGCGATCATCTTCAGGATAAAGAACATCTCAACTGGTGTCTGAGGTGTTTCAACCTCGTCCATCGAAACCTCGGTAACAAAAGAATCTGCACCCTTTTGGTCTTTTATAAAGTTATATATCTTTTCGGCTTCAGCAATTGCAGCAAGAAATTTTTTGGCAATGCTATTCAATAACAGATCAGAGACTTCGAATGGATGTGCGATACCTGGAATATTCAAAATTCCTGAATAATTCTTACATGAAGCAATAAAAGCAGCGATTTGCTCATCGCCCGAAGCTGTACCAATTTTGCTGGCGACATCAAGCGTAAAAAAGTCGGATGCAGCAATAAATCCCTGAACATTTGAAAGATTGATGTGATCTGCATCCACAAAATAGTTACCTGAAAAGGATAAAGTCTTAACTGCAGCATCGGCTTCAATTCTTGTATCACCTGGTTTTGAATGAATATAAGAATGCTCACGATTCGATTTATTCCACACAGGAACAACTTCAACTCCGGCAGCAGCTGCTCTAACGACTGCTCTTAATTGTGCTTCACCCTGATGGCCGAAACGGTCACCAATTCCCAAACTGTACTTTCCAATTTTCATAGTCTATCTGTTTATATTACTTTATATCAAATAAAAAAACCAATCAAAAACACATCAAACCAACACAATAGTACATTCAAATATTCTTCCGTGTTCGTTCACGAATATATATCCTTTTTATTGATGCAGCAATAAAATGGTGTATTTATATGCCTTATATGTTTTAAAACATTTTTTTCCGTGTTCGCACACGATTTCTAAAAAAAACCAAGTAGCTTTGTCTGCAAACTTAATCTATTTCAACAAATACAAGAATGAAAAAGAACATCAGGATAATGGATATTGCTGAAAAAGCCGGAGTTTCCATTGGTACAGTTGATCGGGTTCTTCACGATCGTGGTGAAGTTTCAGAGGAAACGAGGGACAAAATCCTGAAAATAATTCGTGAATTCGATTATCGTCCCAATATTCTGGCAAGTTCATTGGCTTCAAAAAAGGTGATCAAATTTGTGTCTTTAATACCATGGGCTCCTGATAAAGACTCTTTTTGGTCAAAACCCCAGCAGGGAATCGATAAAGCAGTCAACCAACTTCGGCAATATGGCGTAAGACTTCAGCAATTTAATTTTAAAATGGAAGATTCTGAGACATTTACGAAGGAAGCTGAGAAAATACTTGAATTGTCACCTGACGGAATACTTTTGGCTCCCTGGGCAAAACGTGAATCATTAAAATTCACACAGGAATTGGACCAACGCGCGATTCCATATGTATTCATCGATTCAAACCTGAAGGAGGCCAATCCGATTAGTTTTATTGTTCAGGATTCGGTGCAAAGCGGCTATTTAGCTGCTAAACTCATTGATTACGGAATAGCCCCTCAAAGTAACATTCTGTTGATCCATATCACGAAAGACCTTCAAAATGCCGATCTTTTATTAAAACGGGAAAGAGGCTTCCTCGATTACTTCGAAACGGTTAAAAATAAATCGCACAAGATCTTTAAGATTGAAGTTCCCAACAATGAGGCTGAAATTTACAACAAGCTCACCGCCTGCATCTTAGAAAATAAATCAATAAATGCAGTATTTGTCACCAATTCGAAAGTGCACCTTGTAGCCGGTTTTTTTGACCAGTTTAATGATCGTCCCAAAATTATAGGATACGATTTAATTCTTAAAAACGTCGAGTTGTTACTTCATAGTAAAATTGACTTTCTGCTTAATCAGAAACCTGAATCGCAGGGATATGTAGCCACCAATTTGCTGTTCGATCAAATTGTACGAAAAGAGAAGGTGAAAAATGCCAATTATACTTCGATCGATATCATAACCAAAGAGAATTTCGAATATTACTCTTCGATCTAATTTTATATAAAAAACGATTTTATAATCAATTAAATAATAATATTTTAAACGATGAAGAAAATATCATTTGACGACCTTAACGGGAAAGTATGTGTAATCACTGGTGGAGCTGGTGTTATCGGTGTCTCAATTATCAGAGCCCTTGCTTCGGTCGGAACGAAAATTGCCATTGTCGACATCAATGAAGAGCTTGCCCAAAAGGTAGCAGCAGAACTTGCCAATGTATTTAATGCGGATATCATTGGTGTTAAAGCCAATGTGCTTGATAAAGCATCACTCGAAAGTGCAAAATTAGTAATCAACGAAAAACTTGGTCCTATTGATTTGCTGATTAATGGCGCCGGTGGCAATTCCCCACAGGCGACAACACAAGTAGAACAAATCGAAGAAGTTGATTTATCAAACCTTGACAAGACCTTTTACGGACTTCAGATGGAAGGCTTCGATAAAGTATTTGCGCTTAATTTCAAAGGGACTGTTCTTCCAAGCATGGTATTTACCAAAGACATGCTTGAAAAACGATCAGGTGTTGTACTGAATATCTCATCGATGAATTCCTACCACCCATTAACAAAAATTCCAGCCTACTCTGCAGCCAAAGCTTCGGTCAATAACTTCACTGAATGGCTTGCAGTTCATCTTGCAAAAGTAGGAATCAGGGTTAACGCGGTAGCACCGGGATTTTTCATCACCAATCAGAACCGTTTCCTTGTTCTTGATGAGAAAACCGGCGATTATTCAGCACGCGGAAATAAAATCGTCTCAAACACACCGATGGGAAAATTTGGCGATCCTGATGATCTTCAGGGTGCTGCTTTATACCTTCTTTCCGACCTTTCTTCTTTCGTGACAGGTATCGTGATTCCGGTTGATGGAGGTTTCAATGCCTATAGCGGAGTTTAATTAATTGGAATTATTTTTAATATTAATTTGTTGAATTTCATAAATCATAATTCATAAATCTTATGAGCCTTCAATTAAAAAAAGATTTTACCTGGTCTTTGCTTGTTCCAACAAGTATGGGAGTAAGAATTACACCCGCCAACGGCCAGCCAGTACATAGCAGTGATCTGTTTCAGATGTACGCTTCGAGTGCTGAAACCAATGTTGCAAGCATTTCGTCCTATCTTGGACTTCCAGTAAAAGTGCTCACCACATTTGTAAAAGACAGTCCGATTGCTCAGTTTATAAAAAACAATCTGAAAAGCCGGAGCATGACCTTCGAAGGGCCAGAAGTTCCGCAGGGAGACCCTTGGGGTTACCGCCATCAATTCAACATTGCAGACAGCGGTTTTGGAACACGTGGTCCACGCGTCCAGAATGACCGTGCCGGCGAAGTAGGAAGAACGTTAAATGTCAAAGATTTCGATCTTGAAAGGATCTTTGGACAAGAAGGAGTACAGATCGTTCACCTATCAGGATTGATCGGAGCGTTATCGCCCGAAACCAGCAATTTTTGCCTTCAGATTGCCCGATTTGCCAAGAAATACGGTACACGTATCGCATTCGATCTCAATTACCGCGCTTCGTTTTGGAAAGGCCGCGAAAAAGAATTGAGCGAAATATTTGCTGAAATAGCTTCTTTATCAGATATATTAATTGGAAATGAAGAAGATTTCCAACTTTGTCTGGGCATTGAAGGGCCTGAAGCTGGCGGTAAAGGAATTGAATCAGAGATCGATGGTTTTAAAGGAATGATAGGACGCGTAAAAGCTGCATTTCCAAATGCCTCGGTATTTGCAACGACACTTCGCCAGGTAATAAGTTCGAATGAACATTTATGGGGTGCTATTATGCTCGAAGGAGAAAACTGGCATGTCATTGAACCACGCAGAATTACAGTTTTAGACCGTATCGGTGGTGGTGATGGTTTCGTTGGTGGTTTATTGTATGGAATTCTCAAAGGATGGACACCCGAAAAGTGGCCTCAGTTTGGATGGGCAAAAGGTGCATTGGCAACAACTTTCCTGACCGATTACGCACAACCTGCCGATGAAGAGATGGTATGGAGCATATGGAAAGGCAATGCAAGGGTGAAACGATAAAACAATCAGATAGTTTCCTTCTGACAAAAGATATGCTTTAATTATTTACTTTTAGGAAATAACCAGCTTAGCTTTGTAAATACATTTGCTAAGTTTAAATCTTAAAATATGATCTATTTTCAAACAGGTTCACCAACCGCCTCACTTTCACACGATGATTTGAGGGAAGGTTTATATACAGCCTTAACGCTGCTCGGAAAAAAGAAAAAAATACTGGCGATTCCCCCCGATTTTACCCGGTTCCCCTCGCGTGCCGGTGAGTTGACACGATATGTATGGAATTTCTACGGCGACAAACTGACAGATATTTTACCGGCTTTGGGGACGCATTCTGCCATGACAGAGCATCAGATCACCGAGATGTTTGGTGATGTTCCAAAAGAGTTGTTCCGGGTGCATGACTGGCGCAATGACGTCGTCACACTGGGTGAGGTTCCTGCAGAATATGTTCGCGAAGTATCTGGCGATGCGGTTGACTTCGCCTGGCCGGCACAGGTAAACAAACTCCTTGTAGAAGGTGGTTTCGACCTGATCCTTTCAATCGGACAGGTAGTGCCTCATGAAGTTGTCGGGATGGCCAACCATAACAAGAATGTCTTTGTAGGAACTGGAGGTGCGGAAGGAATCAATAAAAGCCATTTTATAGGAGCAGCGTTTGGAATGGAAAAGATGATGGGACGTCCTAAAACGCCTGTTCGTAAGATTTTTGACTATGCCAGTCACCACTTTGCAAAGCATCTTCCTATTCTATATATACTTACAGTTGTAGGGATGGATAAGGAAGACGGATCACTAAAGGTTCGCGGATTGTATGTGGGAGATGATAAAGAAGTTTTTAAAGCTGCAGCTGCACTTTCGCTCGAAGTAAACTTTACGATGCTTGACCATCCGATGAAAAAGGTGGTTGTTTATCTTGATCCGACTGAATTCAAATCAACCTGGCTCGGAAATAAATCGGTTTACCGTACACGGATGGCAATTGCAGATGGCGGTGAATTGATCGTCCTCGCTCCTGCCCTCAAAGAGTTTGGTGAAGATTCTGAAATTGACAGGTTAATTCGTAAATACGGTTATTTTGGTACACCCCAAACATTGAAAGCTGTTCGTGAAAATGAAGAATTGAAAAATAATCTCAGCGCAGCTGCTCATCTTATACATGGCTCTTCAGAAGGACGCTTCTCAATTACTTATTGTCCGGGAAACGAAAAGGAAAATCTGACACAAAAAGAAATTGAAAGTGTAGGATTTAAATATGGCAGACTGAATGAAATGATTCAGAAATATGATCCTGCCAATCTGAAAGATGGTTGGAATAAATCTGCTAACGGAGAAGAGTTTTATTACATTTCTAATCCGGCTATTGGTTTATGGGCCGTTCGTGAACGCTTTAAAGATTAACGCCTATGATTATTGACGAAGTAAAATGGGGAATAATAGGCAGTGGCAGTGTCACGGAAGTAAAGAGTGGTCCACCGCTTCAGCTGACACCACACTCGAGTCTGGTAGCTGTAATGCGCCGTAATGCTGCGCTTGCGGAGGATTATGCCAAACGCCATCATGTTCCAAAATGGTATAGCGATGCTGATGAGTTGATCGATGATCCGGATGTGAATGCTGTCTATGTGGCCACTCCACCGGATGCTCATTCGAATTATGCGATAAAAGCGATGCGGGCAGGTAAACCAGTCTATGTTGAAAAACCAATGGCCAGGACCTTTGCCGAGTGTCAGGAAATGCTTAAAGTATCTGAAGAAACAGGTATGCCAATTTATGTTGCCTATTACAGGCGGGCATTACCAGGATTCATGAAAGTGAAGGAATTAGTTGAATCGGATGCGATTGGGTCAGTTCGGATGGTAAACGTCCGGTTTTACCGCTCCCTGGGTAAGGAACTTCTGGAAAATGATGTACCCTGGCGTTTTCAACCGGAAGTTTCCGGAGGAGGTCTTCTTTTCGATCTTGCATCGCATACGCTCGATTACCTCGATTATGTATTCGGAGCAATTGGAAGAATAAAGGCCAACGCCTTTAACCAGGCCGGCCTCTACCCCGCCGAAGATGTTGTACTGGCCAATTGGCAACACGAATGTGGTGTAGCAGGAACTGGCGCCTGGTGTTTCACGACTTCCGATAAAAACGTGCTGGATGAAGTGGAAATTATTGGAGATCAGGGAAGGATTATTTTTTCAACATTTGACTTTACACCCGTTATCCTTGAAAATAACGACGGACGTCAGGAATTTCCGTTTGAAAGACCGGCACATGTACAAAGCAACCTGATGGCAAAAATTGTTGCTTCGTTGCGCGGAGAAGGTGAAGCGCCATCGACGGGAAAATCAGCTGCCCGCACAAACCGCGTAATGGACGAAATGATTAAAAGCTATTACCGGAAAGATTAGAAAAAATATTTGAATTTGATGAAGATCATTATAGACGATAAAATTCCATACATCAAAGGTGCACTTGAACCTTTCGCAGAAGTAATTTACCTTCCCGGGAATAAGACAACTCCCGAGGTGGTTAAAGATGCGGACGCAATTATCACACGAACCAGGACAATCTGTAATGAAGCGCTATTGGCGGACTCAACCATAAAATTCATTGCAACTGCAACGATTGGTTACGATCACATTGACACAACCTATTGTGAACGAGCAGGAATTACTTGGACCAATGCTCCGGGATGCAATTCAAAATCGGTTGAGCAATATATCGCATCAGCATTGATGGCATTGGCTGAGAAGAAGAACTTTTCCCTCACAGAGAAAACGATCGGTATTGTCGGAGTTGGAAATGTAGGTTCAAAAGTGGCCCGGCTTTGCGAAATATTGGGAATGAAAGTGCTGCTCAACGACCCGCCACGATCAAGAGCCGAAGGAGGAAAAGGTTTTGTTGAACTGGATGATATTCTCGAAAAAGCAGACATCATTACGGTGCATGTCCCTTTAAATCCGGATGGTATTGATAAAACTTACCATCTCGCTGATGAATCATTTTTTTCAAAAGCTAAAAAACAGCCGATAATTATTAACTCATGCCGTGGCGAAGTAACCGACACAATATCAATCAAATCAGCGCTCAAATCGGGTCAAATTTCTGGAGCAGTGATTGATTGCTGGGAGAATGAACCAGCATTAGATCGCGAATTGCTAGCACTTGCTGATTTAGTAACACCCCATATTGCCGGCTATTCAAAAGATGGGAAAGCCAACGGAACGAGTATGAGTGTAAGGGCTTTAAGCAAGTTTTTCAATCTGGGCATCAACAACTGGAAATGCACCGGAATTGAGCTTCCGGAATCGACCGAAATATTTCTTGACGGAACCGGAAAAACAACACAGCAAGTTCTTGCCGAAGCTATTTTCGCAACTTACGATATCCGCAAAGACGACGAGCGACTAAGATCTTCCGTCGAAACATTCGAAAAACAACGTGGTGATTATCCTGTGAGACGTGAGTTCCCTACGTTTAATATCCTGTGTAAGATCAACAATATTAAAACAATTGGCAAATTAAAGAAACTTGGATTCAAACTTTGATTTAAAACAACAGAAACATTTCAAACAATAGAAACAAATGAAAAAAGCAGACATTGGCCTGATAGGCCTTGCAGTAATGGGCGAAAACCTTGTGCTGAATATGGAAAGCAAAGGATTTACCGTCGCAGTTTTTAACCGTACTGTCGACAAAGTAGATAAATTTATAGCAGGACGTGGAGCCGGGAAGAATTTCATCGGATGCCATTCCATCGCTGATTTGTGCGCCAACCTTGCACGACCACGTAAAGTAATGATGCTGGTTAAAGCAGGCTCTCCCGTTGACGATTTTATTGAGCAGATAATTCCACATCTTGAAGCCGGTGATATCATTATTGATGGCGGAAACTCACATTTCCCGGATACAATCCGTCGTGCTAAATACGTTGAGAGCAAAGGCTTATTGTACATCGGAACAGGCGTTTCAGGTGGTGAAGAAGGCGCCTTGTTAGGGCCATCAATGATGCCAGGCGGATCACCTGCAGCATGGCCAGCCGTTAAAGAAATTTTCCAGGCTGTTGCTGCCAAGGTCGATGGTGAACCTTGCTGCGACTGGGTAGGCGAAAACGGGGCAGGACATTTTGTGAAAATGGTTCACAATGGCATCGAATATGGCGATATGCAGATTATCTGCGAAGCCTATCAAATGATGAAAGACCTGTTAGGGATGAATGCTGACGAGATGCATGATGTATTTACAGAATGGAACAAAGGCGATCTGGACAGCTACCTGATTGAAATCACACGCGATATATTAGGTTTCCGCGATGAAAACGGTGAGGCTTTGGTTGAAAAAATACTTGATACTGCCGGACAAAAAGGCACCGGAAAATGGACCGGAGTAGCGGCCCTCGACCTTGGCATTCCGCTCACCTTGATTGGCGAATCGGTATTTGCACGTTGTCTCTCCGCACAAAAAGATCTTCGTGTGAAAGCATCGAAATTTTTGAATGGTCCCGAAAAGCTTTTCAAAGGTGATAAAAAGCAATTCATTAACGATTTGAAAGATGCCCTTTTAGGTGCCAAAATTATTTCTTATGCCCAGGGTTATGACTTGATGGCTGAAGCAGCTAAGGAGTATAAATGGACATTGAATAACGGTGGTATTGCGCTGATGTGGCGTGGTGGCTGCATTATCCGTTCGGTGTTTCTCGGTAAGATCAAGGAAGCTTTCGACAAAAATCCAAAACTCGAAAATTTACTGCTTGACGAATACTTCAAAACAACCATCGAAAAAGCACAGGCTGGCTGGCGTCGAGTTGTAGCAACCGCCATAATCAATGGCGTTCCTGCTCCATGTCTTGCTACTTCATTGACTTATTTCGATGGGTTCCGCAGCGAAAGACTTCCTGCCAATCTGCTTCAGGCTCAGCGCGACTATTTTGGTGCGCATACCTACGAAAGAGTTGATAAACCACGTGGTGAGTTTTTCCACACCAATTGGACCGGCCGTGGCGGCGACACCGCTTCCTCGACTTACACAGTATAAGAATCAATTCTACAAATAACTTAGAAAGCGCTGCGATCAGATGATTGCAGCGCTTTCTTTTTATTATCTCCCGGTTTCCCACTGTATTATCTCAGATCCGGTATGTGATCACGCACAACGGGCAACCTTCTCAAACATGCGTTAGATCACTAATGACATCAACCATTCCTTCCCAAACATCAAATGTTTAATCTTAAACATCAACCATTCCTTCTCAAACATCAAATGTTTCATCTTAAACATCAACCATTCCTTCTCAAACATCAAATGTTTCATCTTAAACATCAACCATTCCTTCTTAGACATCAAATGTTTCATCTCAAACATGCGCTGTGTCACCATTGACATCAAATGTTTGGTTCTATGACGTTTGGTATGGGTAATTGGGATTTGTAATAATTGCAGCTGGCTATTAGTGACTGGCAACTGGCGGACTCAATTACTAAAAAAATCAGGTGTCATATTAATTTTTAAAGGATATTGGTCAAATAGTTAGAACTATCATGCCAGTTGCCAAAAGCCAGTAGCTGATTGTATAAACAATTTGAAAGTAGTCGCAAAATTTACCCACACGATCCGTCATAGAGCCAAATGTTTCATCTTAAACATCAAATATTTTGAAAACAATTGAGCGTGTTCAAAAACTCCTATTTATTTATCTTTTTAAACACATTATTATCAATCATCTGCTGAAAGAAATCAATAATTGATTCTTCAACTGGCCGATATTTCGCACCTAATTCCTTTATACTTTTCGAATGATCGACCAGCCAATGATAGCCAACATTTTTGGCGATCATTCTGCGTTTGAATCCGGCCAGGGGAGCCATCAGCCAAACAACAAACTTTGGTAAAGTCTTCTTCGGCAAAGGATAAGTATTTCCAAATTTCTTTTGCAGAATTTCAGATAAGGCAAGAAAAGAGGTTTCGGCGGCTGAAAGAATATGCCGTCCTTTTGCATCAGGAATAAACCCTGCATTAAATTGAGCTTCTGCCAGATCGCGCACATCAACAACCCCGATATAAAACTCAGGAACGCCTGATTTCATATTCCCGTCACCTAACTGCCGAATCAGATTATAACTCTCAGAAGTTGATGCAGGATTAATACCCGGTCCTATCACAAGTGAAGGATTGATAACGACTAAATCCCAGCGCGATTGGTTTTGATTCAACTCCCAGGCTGCCCTCTCGGCTACTGTTTTGGAGTAGGAATAGGGTTGATGATCAATCGTAGAAGTCAGATTCCATTGTTCCTCGGTTGCTACGCCATTGGGATAAGCCAGGCAGTCGGCTGAATCGCCAATAATTGCCGCACAACTGCTCGTCAGAACCACGCGCTGAACGGATGGTGTCCGGTTGACCGATGCCAAAACATTCCGGGTTCCGATCAGCGCAGGATCGACAAGGTCACGTTGAGGATTGTCTACCTTATTGATGAAAGGTGATGCCGTATGGAACACCAGTTCACAGGCTTTCATTGCCTCATCATAGGAACCGTCATTCAGTAAATCAGCTTTGAAATATTTAATCGTTCCTTTCGAATTCGCAGCAATTGCGTTCAGGTATTTCAATGATTCAGCATTGTCCGGATTCCGGACAGGTGCATGTACGGTAAGACCTTCATCCAGGAGTCGTTTCACGATCCATCCGGCAACATATCCTGTTGCTCCTGTAACAAGAACAGGTTTGCTTTTATCTATAATCTTCATGGTATATATTAATGAATACTAATCAAGTAACCAATTACTGAATTGATTGTTTTAAGATATTTGTAAATACGTGTATATCATAAAATACATTGAAACCAGAATCGCCTTTGTCCATTTGGAAAATTACAAAATAAAAGTAAATTGCACAGGTAAAAGTAAACTATGGAATCGAAATTTGCACCTGCCGACAGAAGTACGCTTGAAAGTATCCTGAACAGTAATTTTAGTCTTGAAAAGATTCAATATTTAAATGAAATCTTTTGCTCGCTTTCCTTTATTTTCTGCATACTCGATAAAAACAGACAGATTGTTTTCACTAATGATATTCTTCTAAAAACATTAGGAATTGATACTGTAAAACAGATCCTTGGTAAACGCTTTGGCGAAGCGATAAACTGCCTTTACTCGGATAAAGAAGAGGGAGGATGTGGAACTTCAGAAACATGCCGCTATTGCGGAGCTGTCAATGTAATTCTGGAAAGCCAGAAAACGGGTGCCAAAACGACGATGGAATGCAGAATCCGAAGAATGTTAAATGGAACCGAGAACTTCCTTGATATTGAAGTTACTGCAACACCTTTTATTCATGAAAATGAAAACTTTACGATCTTTTCACTCCTCGATATCACTGATCGTAAACGAAGGGCTATCATTGAAAAAATATTCTTTCACGACATTATGAATGCGGCTTCCGGGGTTCATGGTTTTTTTGAAATATTTGACTCTATTGATAAAGAGGAACAGCAAGATTTCATTCAAATGGGAGCATCACTTAGTCAGCAGATTATTGATGAGATTGTTGCTCATAGATTACTCACCCAGGCAGAAAATCATGAACTATTGGTTAAACGGGAGACGATTGACAGTTTGGCCTTTATCCGTAATATTGCTGGTGATCTCAGGTATCATGAAGTTGCAAAAGGAAAGAATATTGTACTCAGCGAA